>NZ_JPMX01000019.1 GCF_000761485.1 Modestobacter caceresii | reverse complement strand
GCGGGCCGCGGAGGCGCGCGCGGCGGCAGGCCGGCCTGGCTCGCCGGTGCGGGCGGGGTCGCGGTCACGGGCGGGCACTGGGGTTCTCCTCCGGATCGGGCTCTCTGGCCGCGAGCGCGTGTCGCGTGACAGTTGTGTGACGTTCAACACAACGGGGCATTACGGTCCCCTGAACCGAGCACACCACTGCTCATGTCGCGCCGCCCGGCGCGGTGCCGAGGCGGACGGGAGGGGGAACGGCGTGCACGAGCCCGTTCTGCCCTCCGCACCAGCCTGGCACGCCCCGCGCGCTGGAGCACGGAGCGACGTCCCCCCGACGCCGACACTGCCTCGCCGCACCGGCCTCCGGCGACTGGTCTCCCCCGCTGCACTCACCGGCAGCCTCACCGAGCTGGCCTGGGTGGGGGCACACACCTTGCTCTACCCGCTGGGCACCCGCACCGAGCGGCTGCGCCCCGACGGGAGCTACCGCCCCGGCACGCAGCCCGCCGCCGTCCGTGCCCTGTTCGCCGCCGACCCCCTCGCCGCCCGGATCCCCGTCGTGCTGGTCCACGGGCTGATCGACAACCGGTCGGTGTTCACGGTGATGCGCCGCAGCCTCCGCCGGCGTGGCTTCGCCCAGGTCTGCACCTGGAACTACAGCCCGCTGCTGCGCGACGTGCAGAGCGCTGCCGAGGCACTCGGCCAGCACATCGAGGAGGTCTGCCGGGCGACCGGGCACGACCGGGTGCACGTGGTCGGCCACAGTCTCGGCGGACTGGTCGCCCGGTACCTCGTGCAGCGCCTGGGCGGCGACGCTCGGGTGGAGTCGCTGGTGACCCTCGGGACGCCGCACGGCGGGAGCCGGTGGGCGCACGTCCTGCCCACCCGCCTGGTGCGCCAGCTGCGGCCGGGGTCGGACCTGTTCCAGGAGCTCGCCGCCCCGGCGCCGGAGTGCCGCACCCGCGTGACGGCGGTCTACAGCGACCTGGACCAGATGGTCGTGCCGTCGTCGGCCGGGCGTTGCGAGCACCCCGATCTCCAGGCCCGCAACGTGCTCGTGCCGGGCGTCGGGCACATGTCGCTGCCGATCCACCGGGGCGTGGTCGACGAGGTCGCCGCGACCCTGGCCGGCCTGCGCAGCTCCGAGGCCGACACCCCCGCCGCTGCCGCCTGACCACGACGACAACACCTGCCAAGCGCGGGTGTCGTCACTCATCGTTTGTGGTGTCGACACGCGCTGTCAGATCGTTGAACCACCCACCACCCCTCCGTAGCGTCGCGAATGACACCGATGGGATTTCCACCGGCGTCACCGAACCGCAGTGCCAGCAGCCGCCGCTCCGCGCGGCCGCTGGTGCTCGACGACGCCCGGCTCCCCGCGGCGTGCTGCCCGGGAGGTGCCCGATGTCCCGTGTACGAACACTCGTGGGCCGCACGCAGTCCGCGATCGTCCCCGCCGTCGCCCCCACCGGCCCGTCCGGCGACTGGGCCGACGACTTCGACGACGACTGGGACTGGGACCGCGAGTGGGCGGCCACCCAGGACGCCGACCCGAGCACCGCCGCCCGCGCCGCGGCCGCCTCCGACGAGACCCCCGCGCGCCCCCCGGACGACGTCGTGCGACGGGCGTTCCCCCGTCCGCCGCGGCGCCGGGCACCCGCGCTGCTGGCCATCGCCGTCGCCGGCGCCCTGGCGACCTCGCTGCTGGGCGGACTCGGTGACCCGGAGCCCGCCCCGGTGGCCTCCGGAGTGGACTACGGGCTGGGGCTGGCCGATGCCAGCTTCGCCGGCGGCGTGGACGTCGAGGGCGCACGCGGGGAGATCAGCCAGGCAGAGGCCCAGGCCCGGCTGAGCGAGATCGCCGCCTCCCGGGCGGCCCGCGAGCCGGACTTCGTCGTCCCCACCACCGGCCGGCTGACCACGTGCTTCTGCCAGCGCTGGGGCACCATGCACTGGGGTCTCGACCTCGCTGCCCCGCTCGGCACCCCGATCTTCGCCGCGGCCGACGGGGTCGTGCTGCGCGCCGGGCCGGCGTCGGGCTACGGCAACGCCGTGTACATCCAGGACGCCGACGGGAACGTCCAGATCTACGGGCACATGCGCTACTACGACGTGTCAGCCGGCGACGTCGTCTCGGCCGGCGAGCAGATCGCCAAGGTCGGCAACCAGGGCCAGTCGACCGGGCCGCACCTGCACTTCGAGATCCACCGCGGTGGGATGAACGGCAAGCCGATCGACCCCGAGGACTGGCTCGCCGAGCGGGGCCTGTCCGTCGGCTGACCCAGGCCGGTGGCCCCCGGCAGACTGGCCCGGTGACCTCCGCCAACCCGCCATCCGGTCCGTCCGTGCGGTTGGTCCAGCTCCCGGCTGCGGTGTTCACCGCTCTGGCCGCCGGTGATCTCGCCGCGGCCGACGAACTCAGCCCGGTGCCGCTGACCGCGTACTTCGCCGGCCCGGACTGGGCGTCCGTGTGGCGCCGGCGCGCCGCACAGTTGACCACCCACCCCGAGGACGCCGGCTGGATCACCCGGGTCATCTGGGACCCCACCCGCCGGGCAGCCGTCGGGCGGGCGGGGTTCCACGGCGCACCTGATCGCGACGGCATGGTCGAGATCGGCTACGCCGTGGGACCCGTGTGGCGCCGGCAGGGCTATGCCCGGGCCGCCTTCGAGCAGTTGCTCACCCGCGCACGGGCTGAGCCCGCGGTACGCACCGTCCGGGTGACCATCAGCCCGACCAACACCGCCTCCCGGGCCTTGGCGCTCCCCTACGGCTTCGTGCCGGTCGGCGAGCAGGAGGACGACGAGGACGGTCTCGAGCTGGTCTACGAGGTCGCCGCCGACGACCTCAGAGCTTGACGAGCGGGGCGTAGCGCAGCACGAGCCGCTTGGTGCCGCCGGAACCGAAGTCGACCGTGGCCTGCGCCTTGTCGCCGGCGCCGTTGATCTCGACCACCGTGCCGAGCCCGAAGGCGTCGTGACTGACCCGGTCGCCGACGTCGACGCTGATCACGGCCCGGTTGCCCGCACCGCCGCGCAGGCCCCCGGTCGACAACCCGGTCGAGGCGACCCGGGCCTGGGCGGAGCTCATCGGCTTGCTGGGCGCCGGCTCCATCCGCTCCCAGTGGACGGCGTCGGACGGCAGCTCGTCGAGGAACCGGGACGGCGGGTTGTAGGCCGGCTGCCCCCAGCTGGTGCGCACCGTCGCCCGGGAGAGGAACAGCCGCTGCCGCGCCCGGGTGATGCCCACGTAGGCCAGCCGCCGCTCCTCCTCCAGCTCCCGCGGGTCACCGAGGGCCCGCAGGTGCGGGAAGACGCCGTCCTCCAGGCCGGTGAGGAAGACCACCGGGAACTCCAGGCCCTTGGCGGTGTGCAGGGTCATCAGCGTGACCACGCCGGCCTCGTCGCCGCTGACCGGGATCTGGTCGGCGTCGGCGACCAGCGAGACCTGCTCGAGGAACTCGGTGACGGTGCCGCCGGGGTTGGCCGCCTCGAACTCAGCGGCCACCGAGATGAGCTCGTTGAGGTTGTCGACCCGCCCCTCGTCCTGCGGGTCGGTGCTGGCCTCCAGCTCGGCGAGGTAGCCGGTGCGGTCCAGCACGCTCTCCAGCAGCGCCGCCGGGCCCGAGCCCGTCTCGACGAGCTGCTCGAACTCCTCCAGCAGCGCGACGAACTCCTGGATCGCCTTGAGCGACCGGGTGGCCAGGTCACCGACCTCCGAGCACCGGCGCAGCGCGCTGGCGAACGGGATCCGCTCACGGTCGGCGAACCGCTCGACGCACGCCTCGGCCCGCTCGCCGATGCCCCGCTTGGGGGTGTTCAGCACCCGCCGCAGGCTCACCACGTCGGCCGGGTTGGCGACCACCTTGAGGTAGGCGACCGCGTCCCGGACCTCCCGGCGCTCGTAGAAGCGCACCCCGCCGACGACCTTGTAGGGCATGCCGACCCGGATGAACACCTCCTCGAACACCCGGGAGGCGTTGTTGGTGCGGTAGAAGACCGCGATGTCCTTGGGTTGCGCCTTGCCCTCGTCGGTGAGCGCGTCGATCTGCTCGGCGACCCAGGCAGCCTCGTCGTGCTCGTTGTCGGCGACGTAGCCCTCGATCAGCTCGCCGTCCCCGGCGTCGGACCAGAGGTTCTTCGGCCGGCGGGCGGTGTTGCGGGCGATCACCTGGTTGGCCGCGCGCAGGATGCGCTGGGTGGAGCGGTAGTTCTGCTCCAGCACGATGGTCGTGGCGTCGGGGTAGTCGCGCTCGAACTCGTCGATGTTCCGGATCGTCGCGCCGCGGAAGGCGTAGATCGACTGGTCGGCGTCCCCGACGACGCACAGCTCGGCCGGTGGCACCGGGCCACCGTGCGTGCCGACCAGCTCGCGGACCAGCACGTACTGGGCGTGGTTGGTGTCCTGGTACTCGTCGACCAGGACGTGCCGGAACCGGCGGCGGTAGTGCTCGGCCACGTCGGGGAAGGCCTGGAGCAGGTGCACCGTGGTCATGATCAGGTCGTCGAAGTCCATCGCGTGCGCCTCGCGCAGCCGCCGCTGGTAGAGCGTGTACGCCTCCTTCAGCACCTTCTCCGGTGCCGTCTGCGGGGCGTAGGACTCCTCGTCCACGAGCTCGTTCTTCAGGTTCGAGACCTGGTTGGCCAGGCCGCGACCGGGATACCGCTTGGCGTCGAGGTCCAGGTCGCGGGCGACCATCGTCATCAGCCGGACCGAGTCGCCCTGGTCGTAGATGGTGAACGAGCTCTTCATGCCGAGCTTGCCGGCCTCGGCGCGCAGGATGCGCACGCACATCGAGTGGAACGTGGACACCCACATCGCCCGGGCCCGCGGGCCGACGAGGGCGGCGACGCGCTCCTTCATCTCGCCGGCGGCCTTGTTGGTGAAGGTGATCGCCATGATCTCGCCGGGCTGCACGCCGCGGGCACCGAGCAGGTAGGCGATGCGGTGGGTGAGCACCCGCGTCTTGCCCGACCCCGCGCCGGCGACGATGAGCAGCGGACTGCCCTCGTGCACCGTGGCCTCGCGTTGCGGGCCGTTCAGGCCGGCGAGCATCCGGTCGAGCTCGCGGCCGATCTGGCCGGACGTGTGCCGGGGGAGCGCGGCGGTGCCGGGGAGGGTGTGCTGGGGGCTGCTCATGACCCGCCCACTCTAAGCCGGGGCACCGACGACCACCGGGGCCCGCGTGTCGCCTGGGGACGGCGTGACCTGGCCGCGCGGTCCGTGGTGTGACACACTCCTCGACGTGCTGACGCATCGCGAGTTTTCCTACGGCCACCGGGTTCCGGTGTCCGTACTCGCTGGCTGATCAGCCACCGCACACGACGCCCCGGGCCCAAGGCCCCGGGGCGTTTTCTGTGTCCCGGGTCCGACGGCCTCACACCCGCCCCGGAGGACCCGATGAGCAGCACCCTCTCCCCCAGCGTCTCCACCGAGCGCCCTGCCGACCCGGCCGAGCACATCGACGCGCTGCGCGCCGAGATCGACGCCTGCGACGCGCAGATCATCGAGCTGGTCCAGCGCCGGCTGGCCGTCTCCCAGGAGATCGGCGCGCTGCGCACCGCCTCGGGCGGCATGCGGCTGTCGCTGTCCCGCGAGCAGCGGGTCCTCGCCCGCTTCCGCACCGCGCTCGGTCCGGACGGCGCCGCACTCGGGATGATGCTGCTGCGCCAGGGCCGCGGCCGGCTCTGAGGGAGGGTCACCCTCCCCCAGGCCTCGTGAGCTCGACCGGGGCCCTGGAGGGTGCCCATAAGCTGCGGCGCGTGATGCCGCTCCCCACTGCCCCCGCCGAGCACGTCGACCGCGTCCTGTGCGTGCTCGCCCACCCCGACGACGTCGACTTCGGCAGCGCCGGCACGGTCGCCACCTGGACGGCGGCGGGCACGGAGGTCACCTACTGCATGGTGACCGACGGGGACGCCGGGGGCTTCGACGAGACCCCGCGCGACCAGATGGGCCCGTTGCGCCGCGAGGAGCAGCGAGCCGCGGCCGCGGCGGTGGGTGTCACCGACGTCCGGTTCCTCGGGTACCCGGACGGGCGGCTCGAGCCGACCCTGGACCTGCGCCGCGACATCAGCCGGGTGATCCGCCAGGTGCGGCCGCAGCGGGTGCTCACCAGCTCACCCGAGCGCTTCTGGGAGCGGATCGGCGCCAGCCACCCCGACCACATGACCGTGGGCGAGTCCACGTTGCGTGCGGTGTACCCCGACGCCCGCAACCCCTTCGCCTTCCCCGAGCTGCTGGCCGACGAGGGCCTGGACGCCTGGACGGTGTCGGAGGTGTGGCTGGGCGGCGGCCCCCGCTCGGACCACGCCGTGGACGTCACCGACGTGCTCGACCGCAAGCTCGCCGCGCTGCGCTCGCACGTCAGCCAGGTCTCGCACTGGCCCGAGGGCCAGTTGCAGGAGTTCCTGACCGGCTGGATGCGGCAGAACGCGCGTGCCCACGGCCTGCCCGACGGCCGGTTGGCCGAGGCCTTCCACGTGGTGCACACCGGCTGACCTGGCGCCCGACCGACCGCACCGCGGCCACCGGCCACCGCGTCACAGCAGGCGGTTGGTGGCCGCCCAGCGGGTGAGCTCGTTGCGGTTGGACAGCTGCAGCTTGCGCAGCACGTTGGAGGCGTGCGACTCCACCGTCTTCACCGAGATGAACAGCCGCCCGCCGATCTCCCGGTAGGTGTAGCCGCGGGCCAGCAGTTGCATCACCTCGCGCTCGCGGGCCGACAGCAGGTCCAGGCCCGGGTCGGTGGCCGGGTCCTCGGCGGGGACCGGTGCGGCGGGCCCGGCGGAGAAGGCGTCCAGCACGAAACCGGCCAGCCGGGGGCTGAAGACGACGTCGTCCTCGGCGACCCGGCGGACGGCGTCCCGCAGGTCGGCCCCGGAGATCGTCTTGGTGACGTACCCGCGGGCCCCGGCCCGGATGACGGCGATGACGTCCTCGGCGGCGTCGGAGACCGACAGCGCCAGCCACCGGGTCTCGGGCAGCTCGGTGCGCAGCGACTCGAGGACGGCGTGGCCACCCCCGCCGGGCAGGTGCACGTCGAGCAGGACGACGTCCGGTGTGCTGGCCCGGATGCCGGCCACCGCGGTCGGGACGTCGGCTGCCTCGCCGACCACCTCGACCTCCTCGCCCAGCTCGGCGCGCACGCCGGCGCGGACCATCGCGTGGTCGTCGACCAGGAAGACCCGGGTGCGGTTCACAGCGACGCCTCCATCTGTGCACGTGGGAGGCAGAGCTCCACCTCGGTCCCCTCTCCCGGCGCGGACCGCACCGTTGCCGTGCCGCCCAGTCGGGTCAGCCGCCCCACCACCGAGTCGCGCAGTCCGCGCCGGTCGCCCGGTACGGCGGCGGGGTCGAACCCGGTCCCGCGGTCCCGGACGAAGACCGTCACCGAGCCCGGCGTCACCTCGCTGTACAGCGAGACCGACGGCGCACCCGAGTGCTTCGCCGCGTTGACGACCGCCTCCCGGGCGGCCTGGCCGAGGGTGGCGACCGCGTCGTCGACGGGCAGGTCACCGACGACGACGGGCTCGACGGTGACGGCGTGGTCGGCCTCCACCTCGGCCACCAGTCGGGCGACCAACCCGGCCCAAGTGCCGCCGGTGGCGACGGTCGGCTCGTACAGCCAGGCCCGCAGCTCCCGCTCCTGGCTGCGGGCCAGCCGGTTCACCACCGTGGGGTCGGCCGCGTGCCGCTGGATCAGCGCGAGGGTCTGCAGCACCGAGTCGTGCAGGTGGGCGGCGACCGCGGCGCGCTCCTCGGAGCGGATCCGGGCAGCCCGCTCGGCCGCGCGCTGGTCCAGCAGCCGGCGCCACAGCGGGGCGGTCGCCAGTGTCAGGCCGACGAGGATCACCACGGTGGCGGTGAAGCCGTTGCGGGCGTTGGCCAGCTGCCCGGTGGTGGCCAGCAGCAGCACCACACCGACCACGCCGACGACGACGCCGGCGGCCAGTCCCCAGCGACTGGTGCGTCGGGAGAGCGAGGCGTCGGTCTCGGTCTGCCGCCAGATCAGCGCCAGCCCGATCCCGGCGAGCGCCAGCGGCAGGACGACGTCGTAGCCGCCGAAGGTGAGCAGCTGGGAGACCAGCCCGAAGACGACGAAGGACAGCAGCGCCAGCAGGATCATCTGGCGGCGGCTGGGGCGCTGCCCGATGACGGCGGTCGGGTCGTCCTCCCCGGACGGGTCGGCGACCGGCATGGTCAGCCACAGCAGCGCGTAGGCGACGACGCCGACCCCGGTGAACGCCAGCCCGACCACGACGACCCGCACCACGAGCGGGTCCAGGCGCAGGTGCGCGGCGGTGCCGGCGACCACCCCGGCCAGCAGTCGGTCGCCGGCCGGTCGCGCCAGCGGAGGACGGGCCGGACGGCCGTCGGGGAGCCGAGCCGCGGCCGGGGCGGGATGCCCGGCCGCCGGCGCGGTGCTGGTGGTCACGACACCGATGGTGTCACCGTCCCCGCGCCACGCACACCGGTGATCACCCGGAGGCAGGGCGACCGTCGCGGATCAGGGTCGGTCCAGGGGGTTCCCTGATACCGCAAGGCGAGCGGAGTCGGCAGGCTCGTGGCATGACCTCAGCACTCCCTCCCTCCGCCCCGCCCCCGGCGGCCGAGCAGCCACCGGGCTCGTGGCCGCCTCCGCCGCCACCGGGGCCGGTGGCGCGTCCACCGTTGCGCCGCAGCCGCACGGACCGGGTGATCGGCGGCGTCGCCGGCGGCCTGGCCGACTACACCGGGGTGGACGCCCTGCTGTGGCGGGTGGGCGCCATCGCGCTGACCCTCGCGGGCGGCAGCGGCCTGATCATCTACGTGCTGCTGTGGCTGCTCATGCCGGCCGCCCCCGCGGCGCCGCCCGGCCAGCCCGGCGTCCCGGACCAGGCCCGCACCGGCCCGCGTTCTCCGGTGCCCGGCGTGACGGTCGCGGCGCTGCTGATCATCGCCGGCATCGCGGTGCTGCTGGACCAGTTCACCGACGTGGAGCTGGGTGCCCGCGGCGTCCTGGGCATCGCCCTCCTCGTCGTCGGCGTCGGCCTGGTGGTCGGCGCGCTGACCGGGATCGGCCGGGGCGCCAAGGGCGGGCTCATCGGGCTCGGCCTGGTGCTCTCCGTGGCGCTGGCGATCGCCTCCACCGTCGACGTCCCGTCCGGCGGGATGGGCGACCGCACCTGGCGCCCGGCGTCGGCCGCCGCCGTGCAGTCGGACTACGAGAACGGCGCCGGCGACCTGCTGCTGGACCTGCGCGGCGTCGACCTCGACGACCTGGACTCCCCGATCACCACCCGGATCGACTCCGGGATCGGCGACATCGAGGTGATCGTGCCCTTCTCCGCCGACGTGGAGCTGGACGTCGTCCAGGGGGTCGGCGAGACCGACCTGTTCGGCGACAGCGTGACGAGCGGCTTCTTCCCCGGTCGGGGGACGGACGAGTGGTCCGGGGACTCCGACCCGGAGTTCGAGATCATGATCCACTCCGGTCTGGGCGACGTGGAGGTGTCCCGTGGCTGAGCACGACCCCTACGGACGGCGGGACACCGAGGTGTTCCCCCAGGGCACGACCGGCAGCACGACCGGGAGCTCCACCGCCTCCCCCGGCGACTCCTCCGACCGCCGACGCGACATCGACCCCGGGGCTCTGGTGGCCGGGGTGCTGTTCATCCTGGTGGCGGTGCTGCTGATGGCCGGGGTGGACCTCGACCTCGCCTGGTTCGGCGACGGCATCGCCTGGGTCATCCTGATCGGCGCCGGGGTCGCGCTGCTGGTCAACGAGTGGCGCAAGGCCCGCCGCCGGAGTTGAGGGCGGCGGTGGCCGGGCCCGGGGGACGCCCCCGGGCCCGGCCACTCAGCGCGTGACGACCGCGATGGCCACGGTGCCGAGGTAGATCAGCGGCAGCAGGATGCCCTCGAACCCGACCCCCTTGCGCTCGCGCATCACCAGCCCGGTCGCCAGCACGACGGTCATCAGGATCGTGCCGCCGAGCAGCACCAGGCTGATCTCACCGGCGTCGCGGTAGACCGGCCCCTCCAGGTAGGCGACGTCGGCCACCGGGATCATCAGGGTGTCGAAGACGTTCCCGCCGATGATGTTGCCGATGCCCAGGGTCAGCGCCCCCATCCGCACCGCGGTGATCAGCACGACGAGCTCGGGCAGCGAGGTGACCGCCGTGGTCAGGGTGAAGCCGACGACGCCGCTGGGCAGCCCGGTCGCCTGGACGACACCCAGCCCGGCCTGGCCGATCACCCAGCCGGCGACGCCGACCACCAGCGCGAGCGCCGCGAGCCGGCCCCACAGCCGCCGGGTCGAGGCGTCGGTGCCGTCGGGTTCGACGTCCTCGACCGTGGCCGAGGTCTGGATGGGTTGCCACATGGGGTGGTCGTGCATCCGCCGGAGCAGGACCAGCCCATAGCCGTAGAGCAGCGGGATCAGCAGGGTCACCGGGTGGATCCAGCCCCACTGCAGCGTGGGGGTGGCGTAGGCGACCACCGGCAGGGACAGCATCCCGACCAGGAGCAGCGCCTGCAGCACGTTCTCCAATGAGGCGGCGGCGTGCTCCAGGTTCGCCCGGCGGTAGACCAGGTCGGCGATGGCCAGCCAGACCGTCTGCACCGCGACGCCGCCGATCGGGTTGGCCAGGCCGAACCCGGCATCGCCCTCCAGCGCGCCGGTCGCGGTGGTCACGATGCCCGGCAGGGAGGTGACCGCACCGAGCAGCAGGGCGCCACCGATCGCGTCGCCCAGTCCGGTGCGGTCGGCGAGCTCGTCGGCGGCGCGGGTCAGCCGGATGCCGGCGAAGACGATCACCGCTGCCATGGCGACGAGGGCCAGCGCGCTCGGCCAGAGTGGCCACACCCCGGCGGTCACTCCGGCACCTCCTCGCGTGGACGATCAGATCGGCGACAACCTGATCATGAGCCGCCGGCCCTCGCCACTCGGCGCCCCCGAACAGGTGACGCGCCGGAGCGCCCCCGCCCGACCATCCCCGGCGGCGTCAGGAAGAGGTGACGGTCGGGGTCCTCCCGCTCACTCCCACTCGATGGTGCCCGGCGGCTTGCTCGTCACGTCGAGCACGACCCGGTTCACCTCGGCCACCTCGTTGGTGATCCGGGTGGAGATCTTCGCCAGCACGTCGTAGGGCAGCCGGGTCCAGTCCGCGGTCATCGCGTCCTCGCTGGACACCGGGCGCAGCACCACGGGGTGTCCGTAGGTGCGCCCGTCGCCCTGCACGCCCACGCTGCGGACGTCGGCCAGCAGTACCACCGGGCACTGCCAGATCTCGGTGTCCAGGTGCGCCGCGGTGAGCTCCTCGCGGGCGATCGCGTCGGCCTGACGCAGCACGTCCAGCCGGTCACGGGTGACCTCACCGATGATCCGGATGCCGAGGCCCGGGCCGGGGAAGGGCTGGCGCTGCACCAGGGTGTCGGGCAGGCCCAGCTGCCGGCCGACCTCGCGCACCTCGTCCTTGAACAGCGTGCGCAACGGCTCGACCAGGGTGAAGGTCAGGTCCTCGGGCAGCCCGCCGACGTTGTGGTGGCTCTTGATGTTCGCCGTCCCGGTGCCGCCACCGGACTCCACCACGTCGGGGTAGAGGGTGCCCTGCACCAGGAAGTCGACGGTCTCGCCGTGCTCCTTGGCGTCGGCGATCACGTCGAGGGCGGCCTGCTCGAAGACCCGGATGAACTCCCGGCCGATGATCTTCCGCTTCGTCTCCGGGTCACTGACCCCCGCCAGCGCGGCGAGGAACTGCTCGCTGGCGTCGACGACGCGCAGGTCGGCTCCGGTGACGGCGACGAAGTCCCGTTCGATCTGCTCGGTCTCGCCCTCGCGCATCAGCCCGTGGTCGACGTAGACGCAGGTGAGCCGGTCACCGATGGCCCGCTGGACCAGCGCCGCGGCCACCGCGGAGTCGACCCCACCGGACAGCCCGCAGATGGCGCGGCGGTCGCCGATCTGCGCGCGGATCGACGCGACCTGCTCGTCGACGACGTTGGCCATCGTCCAGCTCGGCTCCAGGCCGGCGATGTCGAACAGGAAGTGCTCGAGCACCGTCTGCCCGTGCGGGGTGTTCTTCACCTCGGGGTGGAACTGCACGCCGGCCAGCCGCCGGTCGACGTCCTCGAAGGCCGCGACCGGGGCGCCGGTGCTGGTGGCGGTGACGGTGAAGCCGGGCGGTGCGGCGCTGACCGCGTCGCCGTGGCTCATCCACACCGACTGCTCGTTCGGCAGCTCGCCGAACAGCTGACCCGGGGTGGTCACGGTCAGCGGGGTGCCGCCGTACTCCCGGTCGCCGGTGCGGGCCACGGTGCCGCCGAGGCTGGCGGCCATCGCCTGGAAGCCGTAGCAGATGCCGAAGGCCGGCACCCCCGCCTCGAAGACGGCCGGGTCGACCTGCGGGGCGTCCTCGGCGTAGACGCTGGAGGGCCCGCCGGAGAGCACGATCGCCGCCGGCTTGCGGGCCAGCAGCTCGGCGACCGGCACGTCGGAGCCGACGAGCTCGGAGTAGACCCCGGCCTCCCGGATCCGGCGGGCGATCAGCTGGGCGTACTGGGCACCGAAGTCGACGACCAGCACGGTCGGGAAGTCCATCGTGGCCGGGCTGCTGGTGGTGGGGCTGCTGCTCATCGGGGGCGTCAGCCCACCAGGTGGCCGGGACCGGCCGCGGTGTCGCCGTTGCCACCGATCACCAGGTCGACCCGCTGGAACTCCTTGAGGTCCCGGTAGCCGGTCTTGGCCATGGTGCGGCGCAGAGCACCGAAGAGGTTGGTGCGCCCGTCGGCGGAGGTGGCCGGGCCGAGCAGCACCTCCTCCAGCGAGCCGCGGGCCTGCGCCGGTGCGGACGTGCCGCCGCGGGGCAGTCGCGGGTGCGCGGCCACGGAGTCCCACCACACGCCGCCGGCCGGCGCCTCCGCGGCGGTGCGCAGCGGCTCCCCGAGCTGGACGGCGTCGGCACCGCAGGCCAGCGCCCGGGCGATGGCGCCGCTGGTCTCGATCCGGCCGTTGGCGATGACGTGCACGTACCGGCCACCGGTCTCGTCGAGGTAGTCGCGGCGGGCCGCCGCGGCGTCGGCGATCGCGCTGGCCAGCGGCACCCGGACGCCCATCACGGCGTCGGCGGTGGACCAGCTGTCGGCGCCCACGCCGACGATCACGCCGGCGGCGCCGGTGCGCATCAGGTGCAGCGCGGTCTGGTAGTCCGCCGCGCCGCCGACGATCACCGGGACATCGAGGTCGGCGATGAACTCCTTGAGGTTCAGCGCGTCCCCGCCGGTGGTGACGTGCTCGGCGGAGACGATCGTGCCCTGGATGACCAGCAGGTCGACCCCGGCGGCGAGCACGGTCGGGGCGAGCGCCACGGTGTGCTGCGGGGAGACGCGCACCGCCGTGGTCACCCCGGCGTCCCGCACCTCCTTGATCCGGGCGGCGATCAGGTCCGGCTTCACCGGCTCGGCGTAGACCTCCTGCAGCAGCGCGGTCGGCGGGCCGCTGTCGGGCCCGGCGGCGTCGCGCAGGCGGCGGTAGACGTCGGTCGGGTCGTCGTACCGGGCCCACAGGCCCTCGGCGTTGAGCACACCCAGGCCACCGGCCTCACCGACCGCGACCGCGGTCTCCGGGCTGACCACCGCGTCGCTGGGGCTGGTGACGAGCGGGATCTCGAACCTGAAGGCGTCGATCTGCCAGGCGGTGGAGACGTCGTCGTGGTCCCGGGTGCGCCGGGAGGGGACGATCGACACCTCGTCCAGGTCGTAGCCCCGGCGGGCGAAGCGGTTCAGGCCGATCTCGACGTTGTCACGTACTGGCATGGGGTCAGCGGCCTCGGTAGTTGGGGGCTTCGACGGTCATCTGGATGTCGTGCGGGTGGCTCTCGGTGAGCCCCGCGGAGGTGATCCGGGTCAGCTGGCCGCGCTCCTGCAGGTCGGCGACGGTGGCCGCACCCGCGTAGCCCATGCCGGCGCGGAGCCCGCCGACCAGCTGGTGGGCGACCCCGGACAGCGGCCCGCGGTAGGGCACCTGCCCCTCGATCCCCTCGGGCACGAGCTTGTCGTCGGAGAGGACGTCGTCGGCGAAGTAGCGGTCCCGGCTGAAGGACTGGTTGCCGCGCTTCTGCATCGCGCCGAGGGAGCCCATGCCGCGGTAGGTCTTGTACTGCTTGCCGTTCATGAAGACCAGCTCCCCCGGGGCCTCCTCGACCCCGGCGAACAGGCCGCCGATCATGACGGTGTCCGCGCCGGCGACCAGCGCCTTGACGATGTCACCGGAGTACTGGAGCCCGCCGTCGGCGATGACCGGGACCCCGGCCGGGCGGGCGGCGAGCGCGGCCTCGTAGATGGCGGTGACCTGCGGGACGCCGACCCCGGCCACCACGCGGGTGGTGCAGATCGAACCCGGCCCGACGCCGACCTTGACCGCGTCGACCCCGGCGTCGATCAGCGCCTGCGCGCCGGCCCGGGTGGCGATGTTGCCCCCGACCACCTGCACGCCGTGGCCCACGTTCGCGAAGTCCTTCTTCACCCGGGCGACCATGTCCAGCACGGCGCGCTGGTGGCCGTGGGCGGTGTCGACGACGAGCACGTCGACCCCGGCGTCCACGAGCAACCCGGCCCGCTTGTAGGCGTCCTCGCCCACGCCCAGCGCGGCACCGACGGACAGCCGCCCGTCGACGTCCTTCGTGGCGTTGGGGTACTGGTCGCGCTTGACGAAGTCCTTGACGGTGATCAGCCCGCGCAGCCGCCCGCCGTCGTCCACCAGCGGCAGCTTCTCGATCTTGTGCTGCTTGAGCAGCGCCAGCGCCCGATCCGGGTCGACGCCCACCGGGGCGGTGACCAGTGGCAGCGGCGTCATCACGTCGCGCACCAGCCGGTGCTGGTCGGTCTCGAAGCGCATGTCCCGGTTGGTGACCATGCCGACCAGCACGCCCTCGGCGTCCACGACCGGTGCCCCGGAGATCCGGTAGCGGGCCGACAGCGCGTCGACCTCGGCGAGGGTGTTGTCCGGGGAGCAGGTGACCGGGTTGGTGACCATGCCGGCCTCGGAGCGCTTGACCAGGTCGACCTGGCCGGCCTGGTCCTCGGCGGCGAGGTTGCGGTGCAGGACCCCGATGCCACCGGCACGGGCCATGGCGATCGCCATCCGCGACTCGGTGACGGTGTCCATCGCCGAGGAGACCAACGGGATGGCCAGCCGGATGCCGCGGGTCAGCCGGGTGCTGGTCTCCACGTCGGTGGGCACGATGTCCGAGGCCCCGGGGACCAGCAGGACGTCGTCGTACGTCAGCCCCAGCGGGGCGAACTTGGCCGGCAGTTCAGGGATGCGCTCGTCGGGCTGCATGTGCCGCCACCCTCTCGACTTCTTCGGTGGGAGCGCCTCGCCAGGCGCACTGGATCCCCCCACATGCTAGGCGGAGCACCGGAGGGGTCCCTCGCCCCGCTACCGTGGTCCGTCGGTCGGGCATGCCCGGCCGACTGCTGGCTGACCAGCAATGACCGAGGATGCCGGCCCTGGCCGGCGAGGAGGACACGTGGACGCGTGGGACGACGCATTCGGCGCGACCCCGGATCGCGACCCGGACTTCGGGGGCGAGCTCGGCTCCGGTGACCACTCGGTGCAGCCACCGCTGACCATGGAGGAGCGGGCCGGGGTGCTCGACGACCTGGCCGAGCTGGAGGTCTTCCGCACGCTACTGGAGCCCACCGGGGTCAAGGGCATCGTCGTGGACTGCCCCGACTGCGACGAGGAGCACCACGTCGACTGGGCGCTGATGCAGGCGAACCTGCGCCAGCTGCTGGACGAGGGACAGACCGGCCGGCACGAGCCGCCGTTCGACCCCGACCCCGACGACTACGTCAGCTGGGACTACGCCAGCGGCTACGCCGACGGGATCGCCGCCCTGGCCGAGCGCGAGGAGCCCACCGGCCGGCACGGCATCGGCGGCCGCCACGCCCGCGACGACTGACGGGACCCCGGAGGCTGAGCCGTCTCATCGACCGGTGAACCGCTGAGCGACACGGTCCACCGGTCGGCCAGGCGGCTCACCCCAGCGAGGCGCGCACCCGCCCCACGTCGCGCGGCACTGCACGGAAGAGCCGCTCGGCCGGGCCCGGGACCTCGAGCTCGCGGAGCACTCGCCGCTCCACCGACGCCCAGCCCGGGCCGAGGTCCTCGTCGACCAGCCGGACGAACCGGATCCCGGTCGCCCGCACCAGGTCCTCCCGTCGCTTCTCGTCGAAGAGCACGTCCTCGGGGCGGTCTCCGTACGCGGGTCGGACGTACTCGACCCGGCCGTCGAACTCCACGGCCACGGCGGCGTCCTCGTACCAACCGTCCACGACCTTGACCAACCGCCCGTCGATCCACAGCTCCACCTGCGGCAGGTAGGGCGGCAGTCCAGCAGCGCGGAAGCGCAGCCGCCCCTTCGTCTCCAGCCACGTCTCGGCCCTTCCGTCCGCCGCGGCCACCGCCCGGACGGCCAGCGGAGCACGGGGCGCGAACCGGTGCCGATCGAGGGTCGCCTGCAACTGCTCCGTGGTGACCAGGCCCCGCAGGGGTGCTGCGTCCAGCGCCGCGACCGCCGGCAGCTCCGGCCACTCCCGTGCGGTGTCGACCAGGGTCCGCGCGGGGGTCGTGAGCCGGAGCTGGCCGCGGACGGTCACCTCGTCGTCCGGGAGCTGCGCCTTCGCCATCACGTAGCCCGGGCCGGTGCGCCAACGGAGGGGGTCGGTCAGCCGGACGTCCGGGGGCAGGCCGGTGGGCAGCGGCAGACCCCACAGCCGGGCCGCGGTCGCGTGGCTCAACGCCGCAGTCGGCCGGGCCAGCGCCGTGGTCACGACCAGGGCGTCGAGTTCGTGGCGCCGCCCGGCTGCCTCCGCCACCGTCAGGTCGTCCGCGGTGACGAACAGGCCACGACGCAGCCGGACCCATGCACCCGACCGGACCGCGGTGCGGGCCTCCCGCTCGGTGACGCCGGCCGCCGTCAGCTCGGCACTGCTGAACAGGCCCCGCCGAGCGTTGGCGGCGACACGGACCGGGCCGGGCAGCTGGGGAGGCACGAGTCGATCGTCGGCGGACCGACGTCCTCCCGGACCGCGTCAGGCGACACCGTGGACTGGCCGTCGTCCGGTGGACGACGGCCGGCACGGCCAGGCCTCGTCCGGTAGAGCCACCTCAGCGACCGTTCCGCCGCTGCACGCCCCGGCTCACCGGTCGGTCAGGCGGCCAAGGCCCGCGCTCAGATGCGTCTGGCCGGGTCAGCTCAGTGCATCATCCCGCGGCGGAAGCCGGTGGCCACGGCCTCGGCGCGGTCCTTGGCGCCGAGCTTGCGGAACAGCCGCCGCGCGTGGGTCTTGATCGTGTCCTCGGACAGGTAGAGCTCCCGGCCGATCTGGGCGTTGCTCTTGCCCTGGCTCATCCCGGTGAGCACCTGCATCTCCCGCGCGGACAGGGCGACCTGCGGCGTCTCGGGCACGGTGGAGCGCACCGTGGTCGGGGCCAGGCCGGCCAGCGGGCTGGCACCACCCCAGCCCGAGCCGGCGGGTGCGCCGGCGAGCACGCCCGCCTGCTGGGCGCTGCGCGGCGCAGGGGCCAGCTGGTGGGGCAGGCGCCCGCCGTCGGGGCGCATGCCGGTACGGGACAGGCCCAGCCCGAGCTCGAGGGGGCTGGCGTCCCAGCGGAGGTACCCGCGGGCGCCGAGGGACACCGCGGCGCGCACGGTCTCGGCGTCGTCCGGTGCCCCGAGCATGAGCACCGGCAGCGTCGGGTGGGCACGCAGGACCTGGGTGGCCACGGACAGCCCACTGTCGGTCGCCCGCTGGGTGCCGACGAGCAGGACGTCGGGCACGCGGTTGTCCAGCCGGGCCATCAGCGACGTCGGGTCGGCGACGGCCTCGACGCGGCTGACGAAGGGCAGGGCGAGCAGCCGGCCGGCGACGTCGTCCCGGACCCGGCGACGCTCGTCGAACACCCAGACGACGGATCCACCGCTGCCGTTGCCCCGCGTCCTGTCCTCGATCACGACTGCTCCCGTCTGCGCCGGTCGGAACCGGCGGCGTACCGACCGGGCGTCGCCCGGGCGGGTGGCCGGAGCGAGGTGGTCCCCTCGCTCCCGGGAGCGCCGGCACCTCCGGTCTCCCGGACGGGTGTCGGGGTGTCCCCCACCCTGGTGGTCGGCACTCACTGTGATCACCTTGATCCTGTGGGTAGCGCGGCGACAGTGGCCGTCACCCCCGCGGGTGACGACCTGTGAGCGCGCGGCGGCCGAAGCACAACTCGGCCGATCCCGCACGACGAACGCGATCGGTCGTGTTTGCGGCTCGTCGGCAGCGGGCATCGGCCCGGAAGCGACCGGGCAGACCCCCCGGTGCACTGAGCCGAGGAGGTCCAATGGCTGACATCCGCCGACTGCCCAACCCCGTGGCCGAGGTCTGGGACTGGCAGCTGCACGGTTCCTGCCGGGGCGAGAGCACCTCGCTCTTCTTCCACCCCGACGGCGAGCGCGGCCCGGCCCGTGCGCGCCGCCAGGCCGCCGCCAAGGCCGTCTGCGGACGTTGCCCGGTCATCGAGTCCTGCCTCCAGCACGCCCTGTCGGTCCGCGAGCCCTACGGGGTCTGGGGCGGCATGAGCGAGGAGGAGCGAGCGCGGCTGATCGCTGCAGAGCCCGCTGCCATCGCCGCTGCGGTCTGATCCGTCCGCGGGAGGCCTCCCCCGCTGACGAGATGCCGAGAGGGCCGGTTCGACGAACGCGTCGGACCGGCCCTCTCGGCTGTCCGGGGTCCGCTCAGCCCAGGTCGCTGACGACGCGGTCCCGTCCCCGGGTCTTGGCCTCGTACAGGTGCTCGTCGGCGCGGCTGAGCAGGTCGGCGAGCGCCGTCCAAGCGCCCCCGGCCGTGGTCGCCACCCCCGCGCTGAGGGTCAGCGTGAGGCCGTCGGCCAGCTCGGCCCAGGGGTGCGCGGCGACCGCCCGGCGCAGGTCGTCCAGCTGCCGGACGGCGCGCGGCAGGTCCCCGCCGACGAGCACCAGCAGGAACTCCTCGCCCCCCATCCGCGCGGCGAAGCCACCCGGCGCGGCGCCGCCCGATGCCGCGACCTCGAGTTCCGCCGCCACCGCGCGGAGCACCTGGTCGCCGACGTCGTGCGACCACGTGTCGTTGACCCGCTTGAAGTGGTCCAGGTCGACCAGCGCCACGGAGACGATCTCGGTGGTCGTGATCGCCCGGTCCAGCAGCTGCGGGAGCTGGTCGTCGACGAAGCGGCGGTTGTACAGGCCGGTCAGCGGGTCACGCAGCGAGAGCTCACGGTAGCGCCGGCTCTGCCGCCGCGCCTCGGTCGCCTCGTACATCGCCTGCAGCGCCCGGGCCCGGGCGTCGCGTTGCGCGGACTGGAGGTCCAGCGCCGCCTGGCTGTACAGCTGGTGTTCCTCGAACGCCGCCTTGTAGTCCGCACCCGCTGCGTGCAGCTCGGCCTGCTCCCGCCGGGCGCGCACCCGGATGGCGGTCAGCCCGTGCTGCTCGCACCGTCGCACGCACTCGTCCAGCACCTCCTGGGCGCCGGCCACGTGCCCTCGGCGACGGCGCACCTCGGCCAGGGTCAGCAGGAAGTCGGCACCGGCGTCCCCGTCCGGCGAGGCGTCCAGCGCCCCGGACTCCGTTCCCGGCGCCAGTGCGTGCTCCGCCTCCTCCAGCCGGCCCAGCCCCAAGAGGGCACGGGCGATGGTGTCCAGCCGTCCGACGTGCAGCGGCACCCCGTGCCGTTCGGCGAGTGCCTGCAGTTGCGTGCTCAGCCCCAGTGCGCGCTCGTACCGGCCGGCGATCGTCTCCACGTAGGCCCAGTTGTTCAGGATCAGCAACTGGCGGTCCACGTCACCGAGCTGCTCGGCGAGACCGAGCACCTCCGCGTAGCGCTCCCGGGCTCCCTCGTCACCCTGCAGGCCCTGGCAGTCGGCCATCCGGGCGAGGTGGTCGATCCGCAGCACCGGCGGGTCCTCGTCGCCGAGCAGGTGCACGGACTGGACGGCGTGCTCCAGGGCGAGCGAGAGGTCGCCCAGTTCCTGAAGGACGGCCGCCAGCAGGAAGTGGCTGCGGGACAGCACGTGCCGGGCGTCCGCGTCGGTGGCCCAGCGCTGCACCTGGCGGGCGATCCGGCCGGCCTCGGCCACGTCGCCGCGCCGTCGGGCCAGGTCCGCCAGCACCAGCCGGGCACGCAGCTCCAGCTCGGGTGCGCCCAGCGCGCGGGCGGCGTCCTCGGCCTGCTGCGCCCGGTCACCGATGCCGTCGACGTCGAAGCGGGACAGCGCCTCCAGTTCGTCGAGGGCAGCCGCCAGCTCGACGGCGTCCTCAGGGGTCGCCGGATCCGGGCGGGGCACCGCCCGCTCACCGACCTCCACGTCCTGCACCCCACCCCATCGACGGCGCGAACGGCACGTTGAGCCCCTGTCTCGGTGGACTGACCCTCATGGGTGGTGCGCCCGCGGCCACGAACGGGTCCGCCCCCGCTCCCAGACGGGAACGGGGGCGGGTGTCAGCCGGTCGCGCTCAGCTCAGTGGCTGTGCCCGTGGCCGTGCGAGTGCCCGTGGGTGTGGTGCCCGGCGCCGTCGGACTCCTGCTCGGCGGGCTTCTCCACGATCGCGGAGTCGGTGGTGAGCACCATCGCCGCGATCGAGGCGGCGTGCGAGAGCGCCGCCTTGGTGACCTTGACCGGGTCGATGACGCCCTGGGCGGCCAGGTCGCCGTACTCGCCGGTGGCGGCGTTGAAGCCCTGGCCGATGCCCAGCTCACGGACCCGGCCGACGACGACCGGCCCCTCGAACCCGGCGTTGGAGGCGATCAGCGACAGCGGCGAGTCGATCGCCTTGCGCACCGACCGGGCGCCGATCAGCTCGTCGCCGGTCAGCTCCAGGTCGTCGATCGCCGTGGCGGCGTGCACCAGTGCGGAGCCACCACCGGGGACGACGCCCTCCTCCACCGCAGCGCGAGTGGCGGCGATGGCGTCCTCGATGCGGTGCTTGCGCTCCTTCATCTCCACCTCGGTGGCGGCACCGACCCGGATGACCGCGATGCCGCCGGCCAGCTTGGCCAGCCGCTCCTGCAGCTTCTCGCGGTCCCAGTCGGAGTCGGTCGCCTCGATCTCCTTGCGGATCTGGGCGACCCGGTCGGCCACGGCGCCGGAGGTGCCGCCGCCGTCGACGATCGTGGTGTCGTCCTTGGTGACGGTCACCCGGCGCGCGGTGCCCAGCACCTCGAGGCCGACGCCGTCCAGGGACAGGCCGACGTCCTCGCTGACGACCTGGCCACCGGTGACGATGGCGAGGTCGGTCATGAACGCCTTGCGCCGGTCGCCGAAGTAGGGCGACTTCACCGCGACGACCTTGACCGTCTTGCGGATGGAGTTGACGACCAGGGTGGACAGCGCCTCGCCCTCGACGTCCTCGGCCACGATCAGCAGCGGGCGGCTGCCGGTCGCCAGCACCTTCTCCAGCAGCGGCAGCAGGTCGGCCAGGGCGCTGACCTTGCCGCTGACCATGAGGACGAGGGCGTCCTCGAGGACGGCCTCCATCGACTCGTTGTCGGTGACGAAGTACGGCGACAGGTAGCCCTTGTCGAACTGCACGCCCTCGGTGACGTCGAGGTCGGTGGTCATCCCGTTGGCCTCTTCGACGGTGATGACGCCGTCCTTGCCGACCCGCTCCATCGCCTCGCCGA
Organism: Modestobacter caceresii; assembly: GCF_000761485.1. Classification (GTDB taxonomy): domain Bacteria; phylum Actinomycetota; class Actinomycetes; order Mycobacteriales; family Geodermatophilaceae; genus Modestobacter; species Modestobacter caceresii. The sequence goes on along the minus strand of NZ_JPMX01000019.1, from coordinate 67,229 downwards.
TCAGCTCGCCGACCTCGGCGTCCTGGGCGGAGACGGTGGCGACCCCGGCGATGGCCTTGCGGTCGTCGACGGGGATGGCGACGGCGTCGAGGGCGGCGGAGACCGCGTCGACGGCGGCGCGCATGCCGCGGCCCAGGCTCATCGGGTTGGCCCCGGCGGCGACGTTGCGCAGGCCCTCGTGCACGAGGGCCTGGGCCAGCACGGTGGCGGTGGTGGTGCCGTCACCGGCGACGTCGTTGGTCTTGGTGGCGACGTTCTTGGCGAGCTGGGCGCCGAGGTTCTCGTACGGGTCCTCGAGCTCGATCTCCCGGGCGATGGTCACGCCGTCGTTGGTGATCGTCGGGGCGCCGAAGTTCTTGTTGATGACCACGTTGCGGCCACGGGGGCCGAGGGTGACCTTGACGGCGTCGGCGAGCTTGTCGACGCCACGCTCGAGGGCGCGACGGGCGTCCTCGTCGAACAGGATGATCTTGGCCATGCCAGACCTCTCTCAGGTGGTGCGGAGGAGAACGGGGGCAGACGACGACCGCCCCGGGACCCGGTGGTTCGGGTCGCCGGGGCGGTGTCGTTCAGTGGTGTTGCACGGCCCCCTGCAGGGGCCCGCACGCGAGCTCGCGAGCGGGTGGGGGGCCAGGGGGTCCTTCTACTTCTCCACGACGGCGAGCAGGTCGCGCGCGGACAGGACGAGGTAGTCCTCGCCGCCGTAGCGCACCTCGGTGCCGCCGTACTTCGAGTAGATGACCACGTCGCCGACGTTCACGTCGAGCGGGACCCGGTTGCCGTTGTCGTCGACGCGGCCGGGGCCGACTGCGACGACGGTGCCCTCCTGGGGCTTCTCCTTGGCGGTGTCCGGGATGACCAGGCCAGAGGCGGTGGTGGTCTCGGCCTCGTTGGCCTGGACGACCACGCGGTCCTCGAGCGGCTTGATGTTGACCTTGGTAGCGGTCGTCACGTCGTGACGCCCCCTTCGGTGTCGGACGGGCTCTCGAATGGATGGTGCTGATGCTGTGGCACGGGGGCTGGACCTCGCCGTCGCGGGGGTCGGGGCCCGGCCCGTGTCGATTGGCACTCTACCCATGTGAGTGCCAGCCGCTCAACCGGGGTCCCGCCCAGGTGGGGACGGCGATGCGCCACGCTGTGCCGGTGCCCGGCGACCCCCACGACGACGAGACCGACGGGCAGGCAGCGGAGGCGGTGCGCCAGCTGCAGGCGCTCGCGACCCCGGCCGGCGCGGCCGCGCTGACCCGCGCGCGGGAGCTGCTGGCCGACCGCACCGACGCCGTCACCGCGCTGACCCGGCTGCGGTCCGAGGTGGGAGTGGAGCTGGCCGGCCCGGCCTGGGGCATCGCCCGGCAGCGGGAGCGGGCCCGGCCGGCCTTCGGCGCCGACGCCGACCGTTTCTTCTTCACCGCCGACGCGCTGGAGCAGGCCGGCCGTCCGCTCCTCGCCGACCGGCGGGCAGCCCGGTTGCTGGCCGACGGCGCCCGGTCGGTGGTCGACCTCGGCTGCGCCGCCGGCACCGACACGATCGCGCTGGCCCGGGCCGGCGCCGCCGTGGTCGCCGTCGACCTGGACCCGGTCGCCCGCGAGCTCACCCGGCTCAACGCCGCGGCGGCGGGGCTCCGCGGGGTCGAGATCCGCGCGGCGGACGCGGTCGACCTGGTGGCCGCCGCGATCGGGGGTCGGGTGGCCACATGCGACGCCGCCGTCCTGGACCCCGCCCGGCGGGCCGGCGGACGCCGCCAGCTCGACCCCGACCGCTGGTCCCCGCCGTGGTCGACGGTGCAGGCCCTGCTCGACACCGCCCCGACGTGCGTGGTCAAGGTGGCACCCGGGCTGGACCACGACCGGGTACCCGCCGGGGTGGAGGCCGAGTGGGTGTCGCTGGGCGGGTCGATCGTCGAGGCGCTGCTGTGGGGGCGGGCGCCGTCGCGCACCTGGCGCCGGGCCACCGTCGTCGGCCGGGACGGCGTGCTGCACGAGCTGACCGCCGACACCGACCCGGGTGACGCCGAGCCGGGCCCGGTGCGCGGCTGGCTGCACGAACCCGATCCCGCGGTCATCCGCTCCGGGCTGGTCGCCCTGGCTGCGACCGAGCTGGACGCGACCCTGGTCGACCCGACGATCGCCTACCTGACCTCCGACGCGGCCGCGGACTCCCCGTGGGTGAGCTCCTACCGGGTGACCGACGTGCTGCCGTTCAACCTGAAGAAGCTCAAGGCGCTGCTGCGCGCCCGCGGCGTCGGCCGGGTGGTGGTGAAGAAGCGGGGGTCGCCGATCGAGCCCGAGACGCTGGCCCGCCAGCTCCGCGGCCCCGGCGAGGACAGCGCGGTCGTCGTCGTCACCCGCGTCGCCGGCGCCCCCACCGCGCTGGTCTGCGCGGCGCCCTGATCCACCAGGATGGCCATCTCGGTGGTTCAGCGGCTGATGAGGTCGATCGGCATGGAGCTGTCGGCGCCCAGGTCGATCGGCGCCGCCGGCACTCCCGCCTCCACCAGGCGGGAGCCGAGCGCGGCCACCATCGCACCGTTGTCGGTGCACAACCGCGGGCTCGGGGTGCGCAGCACGATCCCGGCGGCGTCGCAGCGCTCCTGGGCCAGGGCGCGCAGCCGCGAGTTGGCCGCCACACCGCCGCCGATGACCAGGTGGTCGACCCCGTGGTCGCGGCAGGCCCGCACCGCCTTGGCGGTCAGCACGTCGACCACCGCCTCCTGGAAGGACGCGGAGACGTCGGCGACCGACACCGGCTCCCCGGCCCGCTGCCGGCCCTCCACCCACCGGGCCACCGCCGTCTTCAGCCCGGAGAAGGAGAAGTCGTAGGTCGCGTCCCGGGGGCCGGTGAGCCCGCGCGGGAAGGCGATCGCCCGCGGGTCGCCCTCCCGGGCGGCGCGGTCGATCGGCGGGCCGCCGGGGAAGGGCAGGTCGAGCACCCGGGCGACCTTGTCGAAGGCCTCCCCCGCGGCGTCGTCGATCGTCCGGCCCAGCTCCTGCACGTCCTGGGCGAGGTCGGGCACCAGCAGCAGGGAGCTGTGCCCGCCGGAGACGAGCAGCGCGATCGCGGGCTCGGCCAGCCGGCCGTGCTCCAGCTCGTCGACGGCGACGTGCGCGGCCAGGTGGTTCACCCCGTACAGCGGGACGTCGAGGGCCAGCGCGTAGGCCTTGGCCGCGGCCACGCCCACCAGCAGCGCGCCGGTGAGCCCCGGGCCGGCGGTGACGGCGATCGCGTCGACGTCGCGCAGGGTCACCCCGGCGTCGGCCAGCGACCGGTGCACGGTCGGGACCATCGCCTCCAGGTGCGCCCGGCTGGCGATCTCCGGGACCACCCCGCCGAAGCGCTCGTGCTCGGCCATGGACGTGGCCAGCGCGTCGGACAGCAACGTCTGCCCGCGCACCAGCCCGATCCCGGTCTCGTCGCACGAGGTCTCGAACCCCAGCACCAGCGGCTGGCTCATTGCCGCACCTCTCGCAGCATCACGACGGCGTCCTTCCCACTGAGCGGGTAGTAGTTCGGGCGGCGGCCGATCTCGGCGAACCCGCGCCGGCGGTAGAACGCCTGGGTCGCCTCGTCGTCCTCGCGGACCTCCAGCAGCACCGGCGTGCGCCGCCCGTCCGCCTCGGCGAGCAGCGCGTCCAGCAGCAGCGCCCCGATCCCCTCGTGCTGCCGCGTGCCGGCCACCCCGATGGTGGCGATGTGCGCCTCGTAGGGATAGGCGATCAGCCCGGCGTAGCCGACCACGGCGTCGGCGTCGGCATCGGCATCGACGGCGACCAGGTAGTGCCGGGTGTCGGGACGGGCGAGCTCGTCCCGGTACATCCACTCGGTCCAGGTGTCCGGCGCGAAGAGCTCCTCCTCCAGCTCCATCACCCGGGGCAGGTCCGCGACGGTCATGTCGCGCAGCCGCACGCTCACTGGCTCACCGGCTTGCGGGTCACCGACGGCACCGCGTCGGGACGGCGGAGGTACAGCGGCTCCAGCGGTGCCGGCGGCCGGTCGAACAGCGGCACGGCGGCGCGCAGCAGCCCGGCGGTGGTGACCTCAGCGGCGATGACCTCGCGGCCCAGCCGCTCGGTGAACCGGACGTCCCCGACGACCGGGTCGGTGACCGGGGCGTCCTCCGGCCGGTCGACGCCGGGGCCGGTCAGCCGCTCCCCGTCAGCGCCGTAGGTGGCCCAGTGGACCTCCTTGCGCCGCGCGTCGGTGACCACCGACCGGGCGCCGTCGCCGACGGCGTCCAGCGAGCAGACGCCGTAGACCGTCGTCCCGATCGCGTCACCCAGGGCGGCGGCGGTGACCACCCCGACCCGCAACCCGGTGAACGGGCCCGGCCCCAGCCCCACCACGAAGGAGTCCACCTGACGCATCTCGACCCCGCCCTCGGCGAGCACCTCGCGGATCGCCGGGGTGAGCAGTTCGGCATGCCGGTTCCCCGACGGGAGGGCCCGTTCGGCGAGCACCTCGACGGTGCGCTGAGCGGGGAGCAGCAGCGCACCCTCCACCCGGGTCGACGTGACCTCGGCCAGCCCGACGACGAGGGTCGGGGTGGCGGTGTCGAGCGCGAGGACGAGCACGACCGTCGAGGGTAGATGCCGCTCCCCGGCCCGCCGTCGGCAGCGGCCGGGCGGTTGCGCCCGAGGCAGGCTGTTGATCGACTGCGCGGGCCCACCTCCCCCGACGACGAGGAACCCGCATGCCCGCCACCCTGGTCCTGGTCCACGGCGCCTGGCACACCCCGTGGTGCTGGCAGCCGCTGGTCGACCACCTGCCCGGCGTCGACGTCGTCCGTGTCGCGCTGCCCAGCTCCGGCACCGACCCGCAGTCGCTCGGCGACCTCACCGCCGACGCCGCCGCCGTCCGGGACGCGCTCGCCGAGGTCGAGGGGCCCGTGGTCCTGGTGGGGCACTCCTACGGCGGGATCCCGATCAGCGAGGCGGCCACCGCCGAGCTGGGCGTGGCGCACCTGGTCTACCTGTGCGCCTTCCAGCTCGACGTGGGCGACTCGCTGGTGAGCAGCCTGGGCGGACAGGTCCCGTCCTGGCAGGAGCTGCACCCGACGCACGTGCGGGCCACCGCGCCGGAGACGGTGTTCTACAACGGCGTCTCCCCGGAGCTCACCCAGCAGGCGGTGGCCGAACTGCAGCTGCAGTCCACGGCCGCGCTCACCCAACCGCTGAGCCGCGCCGCCTGGACGGAGCTGCCGAGCACCTACGTCGTCTGCGAGCAGGACCAGGCCATCCCGGTGGCCGCCCAGGAGGCGATGTCCTCCCGCGCCGGCACCGTGCTCCGGCTGGACACCGGCCACTCGCCGTTCCTGGCCGCGCCGGCCGAACTGGCGGCGCTCCTGCGCCCGATCGTCGAGCGGGCCGGCTGAGGCTCAGGCGTCGGTGAGCCGCTGCTCCCAGCCCGGGCCGACGGGCACCAGCCGGACGGTGCGGACGTCGTCGTCCCGCCGGTCGAGCTCGACCACCAGGTGCTCGTCGGCCAACTGCTCGACCAGGCCGTGGCCCCACTCGACGACGGTGACCGCCTCGTCGGTGGTGGCGTCCAGGTCCAGGTCGTCGACGTCGGCCATGCCGGCCAGCCGGTAGGCGTCGACGTGCACCAGCGGGACCCGTCCGCCGCGGTGCACCCGGGCCAGCACGAACGTCGGTGAGGTCACCGGGCCGGGGACACCGAGGCCGGCACCGATCCCCTGGGTGAGCGCGGTCTTGCCCGCACCCAGCGGCCCGGCCAGCACGACCAGGTCACCGGCCCGGAGCAACCCGGCCAGCTCGCGGCCGAAGGCCTGGGTGTCGGCGACGGTGGGCAGCTCGTGCGCGCGCCTCACAGCGAGCCCGCCACGGCGCGCAGGTCGGCGGCGAGCGCGGCTCGCGGGGCACCGTTCGGGCCGAACCGGATCGCGGCCGACGGGTGGTAGGTGACCCACACGGCGCGCCCGTCGACGTCGTGCGCCCGGCCACGCACCTGGCCGAGCACGGTGCGTGGCCCGAGGAACCACTTGGCCGAGGAGAGCCCGAGGGCGACCACGACGTCGGCGCCGAGCAGGTCGAGCTGGCGGCGCAGCCAGCCGCTGCACCGGGCGACCTCGGGGGCCTTCGGGGTGCGGTTGCCCGGCGGGCGGCACTTCACGATGTTGAGCACGGCCACCTCCGCCCGGGGCAGCCCGGCCTCGTCGAGCAACAGGTCCAGCAGCGCGCCGCTCCTGCCCACGAACGGCCGGCCGGTCTCGTCCTCGGTGGCGCCCGGCGCCTCCCCCACGACCACCAGCCGCGGCCGACCCGTCACCGGCACGTCCCCGACGACGACGTGCTGCCGGGTGGCGGCCAGCTCGGGGCACGCGACGCAGGAGCGGGCGACCTCGGCGAGCGAGGACCAGTCCGGCGCGGCCGCGGCGGTCGCCGCCACCTCGGCGGCGGCCGCGTCGGGTCGGGGAGCAGCCACGCCAGCACCCTACGACCGGGGCCCGGCCGGGGGTCAGCCGGCGGGGCGTTGCCCGGCGGCGACCCGGCGGATCAGGCCGGCCAGCACGTCGGTCACCTGTCCCGGGTGCTCCAGCGGCACCAGGTGCCCGGCGTCCGGGACGGCGACGTACTCGACCGTGCCCTCCCCCGACTCCTCGAGCCGCGTCCGGATCCGCTCGCTGTGCGCCTTGGGGATCAGCTTGTCCGCGTCGCCCGTCAGCACCACGGTCGGCACCCGACACAACGGTTCGATCGCGCCGCTGACGTCCAGTCCGGCGATCGCCGGGTAGAACTCGGCGACCACGTCGACCGGGGTCCCGGCGATCATCGCGTCCACGTAGCGCCCCAGTGCCGGGTCGACGCCGGTGGAGGCGAACGACATCGACCAGGTGACCGCCGACACGACGTCCTTGGCCAGTCGCCGGGTCACCTCGGCGAGCCCGGGCCTGCGGCGCATGGTCCAGACCGCGACCGGCAGCACCGTTGCGCGGACCCGGGTCAGCAGCGTGGGCAGCCCGAAGTCCAGGTCGCCGAGGTTGCCGCTGGAGGTGGACACCAGCGCCACCCCGGCGACCCGGGTCCCGAACAGCTCCGGCCGGCGCTGGGCCAGGGCGAGCACCGTCATCCCGCCCATCGAGTGGCCGACCAGCACCACCGGCCCGCGCGGCACCCGCGCGGTGAGCACCGACTCCAGGTCCGCGGCCAGCTGGTCGATGGTCGAACGCTCGGCGGCACCGCGGCCGGAGGCGCCGTGCCCCCGCTGGTCGTAGAAGACCAGGCGCGCGGTGGGCCGGTGGCCGTTGGCGGTGGCCAGCTGCTCGCCGAGGTCCCTGCGCTGGAACGTCCAGGAGGCCATGGACAGCGCGTAGCCGTGCACGAAGACGACGGTCAGCGGCGCATCGGTCGGGCCGACCTCCTCGACCGTGAGCGCCACCCCGTCGTCGGCCCGCACCACCACCGTGCGGTCGGCGGCACGGCGGCCGGAGCCCAGCGGGTCCTCCCGGCGCAGCTGGTTCACCGGTACGTCCTCGACGGGGCGGCCGTCCTCCCCGCGCTGACCGGCCAGCTGGCCGGCCCGCACCCGGGCCGTCGCCGTCCGGGTGACGGCGACCCCGACCGCCGTGCCGGCCGCGGCCAGGCCGACCGCGGCGCCGACCAGACCGGCCGTGCGGCCCAGGCGGAGGTGGCCGTGCTGCGCCATCAGGCGATCCCCGCGGTTCCCACGTAGCGGCGGGAGAAGCGGCCGCCCACCCGGGTGACGAGCTCGTAGTGGATGGTGTCGACCGCGTCGGCCCACTGCTGGGCGGTCGGCTCGCCGTCCGCCCCCGAGCCCCACAGCACCACCGCGTCACCGGGCGCGATCGGGTCGTCGCCCACGTCGAGGACGAACTGGTCCATGCACACCCGGCCCGCGATGGTCCGCTGCGCCCCCGCGGCGAGCACCGGTGCCCGGTTCCCGGCGGCGCGGGGCACCCCGTCGGCGTAGCCGACCGGCACCAGGGCCAGCGTCGTCTCCCCCTCCGGGGAGTACGTGTGGCCGTAGGAGCCCCCGGTCCCGGCCGGCACCCGCTTGGTCAGCGCCACCCGGGCCTGGACCGTCATCGCCGGGCGGAGCCCGTACTGCCCCGGGTCGCCGCCCAGCGGGTCCAGGCCGTACAGCGCGACCCCGGGCCGGACCATGTCGTACCAGGTCTCGGGCAGGGCGATGGTGGCCGCCGAGTTGGCCAGGTGACGGCGGGCGTCGGTCAGCCCGGCCCGCCGGGCCAGCGCCACCGCCTCCTCGAAGACCTGCACCTGCCGGGCGATGGTCGGGTGGGTGGGGGCGTCGGCGTGGGCGAGGTGGCTCCACAACCCGGTGACGACGACGTCGCCGTCGACCTGGGCACGCGCCGCCGCGGCCACGAGCCCGGGCCAGGCCTCGGGTGTGGCGCCCTCGCGGGACAGGCCGGTGTCGGCGAACAGCTGCACCCGGGCGGTGCGGCCGGTGGCCCGGGCGGCGTCGACCACCTCGGCCAGCGCCCACTCCGCGTTGACCGACAGCTCGACGTCGGCGGCCAGCCCCGCGGCGTAGTCCTCCCCCGGCGCGTGCTGCCAGGACAGCAGGGGTGCGGTGACCCCGGCGGCGCGCAGTGCGAGCGCCTCCTCCAGCACCGTCACCCCGAGGGCATCGGCCCCGCCGGCGAGCGCCGCCCGGGCAGCGGGCACCAGCCCGTGCCCGTAGCCGTCGGCCTTGACCACCGCCATCAGCGGCCGGCCGGCCCGCGCGCGCAGCGCGGCGGTGTTCGCCGCGATCGCGTCGAGGTCGACGACCACCTCGGCCCGGCTGCCCAGCACCTGCTGCACCTGCGTCACGCTGCCCACTGTCCCAGGCCGCCGCGGTCAGCCCGCACCGGCGCGCAGCCGGGCCAGCGTCTCGGGCAGCCGGCGGACCAGGTCACCGGCGATCAGCGGGCCCTGCTCGGCGGCCAGCTGACCGGCCCGGCCGTGCACGTGAGCCGCGACGGCCGCGGCCTCCGCGGCCGGCAGCCCGGTCGCCAGCACTGCCCCCAGGATGCCGGCGAGCACGTCCCCGGTGCCGGCGGTCGCCAGCCACGGGGTGCCGGTGCCGTTGACGAAGGTCGTGCCGGCGGCGTCGGCGACGACGGTCGCGTCGCCCTTCAGCAGCACCGTGCAGCCCAGCTCCGCCGCACCCCGGCGCGCAGCGGCCAGCCGGTCGGTGCCGACCTCACCGAAGAGGCGGGCGAACTCGCGGTCGTGCGGCGTCAGCACGGTGGGTGCCGTGCGGTCCGCCACCAGCTCCGGTCGCTGGGAGACCAGGGTCAGCCCGTCGGCGTCGACCACCACCGGCAGGTCGGTGGCCAGCACCTCGGCGAGCACGCTGGCGGCGTCGTCGTCGGTGCCCATCCCCGGGCCGACCACCCAGGCCTGAACCCGTCCGGCGTCCCCCGGGCGGCCGGCGGTGACGATGACCTCCGGCCAGGCGGCCCGCACGCCCTCCGCAGCGGTGCCGGCGTACCGGACCAGGCCCGGCCGGGTCCGCACCGCCGCACCGGTGCACAGCACCCCGGCGCCGGGGTAGGTCGCCGAACCGGCCAGGACGCCGACCACGCCGCGGGAGTACTTGTCGTCGTCGGGGGCGGGGGCGTCCAGGTGCGGGACGACGTCGGCGTCGGTCAGCTGCTGGGCCGCCGGTTCGGCGAGGACGGGGCCGAGCCCGATGTCGACCAGGTGCACCGTGCCGGCCTGCCGGCGACCGGCGCCCACCACCAGCCCCGGCTTGACGGCACCGAAGGTGACCGTGTGCTGAGCGGGGAAGGCCGCCCCGGGGACCTCGCCGGTGTCGGCGAGGACGCCGCTGGGCAGGTCGACCGCGACCAGCAGCCCCGGCCCGGCGGTCGCCTCCCGGACCAGCACGGCGGCCGGTTCTCGCAGTCCGCCGGCGCTGCCGAGGCCGACGATCCCGTCGAGGACCAGGTCGGCCCGGTGCAGTCCCGCATCGGCCGCCTCGGCCACCCGGCCACCGGCGCGACGGAACGCGGCCAGTCCTCCGGCGTGCGCCCGGTCCGGGGTGAGCAGGACGGCAGTGACCCTCGCGCCACGCTGCGCCAGCAGGGCACCGGCGAACAGCGCGTCGCCGCCGTTGTCACCGGAGCCGACCAGCAACACCACCCGGACACCGTGCGCCCGGCCCAGCAACCCCAGGCAGACGGTCGCCAACCCGGTCGCGGCCCGTTGCATGAGCACCCCCGCCGGGAGCCCGGCCAGGACGGACTGCTCCGCAGCCCGGACCTGCGCAGCGGTGTGCAGCCCGATCACGTGGCAGTCCCCTCGGCGATCACCATGGCGGAGGCGATGCCCCCGTCGTGGCTCAGCGACACGTGCCAGGAGGTGACGCCCAGCTCCGCGGCGCGCCGGGCCACCGTGCCGCGGACCTCCAGGTGCGGACGCCCCCGCTCCCCGACGACCACCTCGGCGTCGTGCCAGCGCAGGTCCCCCGGGGCGCCCAGCGCCTTGGCCAGCGCCTCCTTGGCGGCGAAGCGGGCCGCCAGGGACTCGCTGCTGCGCTCACCGCCCGCCGGGGTGCGCTGCTCGGCCGGCGTGAACAGCCGGTCCCGCAGCCCAGGGGTGCGGGCCAGCGAGGCGGCGAACCGCTCGACCGGGCAGACGTCGACACCGATCCCGATGATCACCCGGACAGTGTGCCCGCGCCGCCGTCCACCCCCACCGATGACTGTGCCCCCGCACCGACGCTGGTGCAGGGGGACAGCCGGTGATCAGGTCACCTGATCGGCGCTGGGCGCCGGGTCGGGTGCTGCTACTCGACGGTGACGCTCTTGGCGAGGTTGCGCGGCTGGTCCACGTCCAGGCCGCGGGTGGCGGCGATCTCGCAGGACAGCACCTGCAGCGGCACGGTCGTCACCACCGGCGCGAGCAGGGTCGGGGTACGCGGCACCCGGATGAGGTGGTCGGCGTAGGGCAGCACGTCGTCGTCGCCCTCCTCGGCGATCACGATGGTGCGGGCGCCCCGGGCGCGGACCTCCTGGATGTTGCTCACCACCTTGCCGTGCACCGACCCCCGGCTCAGCGGCGACGGGACGACGATCACGACCGGGGTGCCCTGGTCGATCAGCGCGATCGACCCGTGCTTCAGCTCGCCGGCGGCGAAGCCCTCGGCGTGGATGTAGGCGAGCTCCTTGAGCTTGAGCGCCCCCTCGAGGGCCACCGGGTAGCCGACGTGCCGACCGAGGAACAGGATCGTGTTCGCGGTGGCCAGGTCACGGGCGAGCTCCCGGACCGACTCCATCGAGGCCAGCACCTCGGTCACCTGCGCCGGCAGCGCCCGCAGGTCCTCGACGATGGCGGAGACCTCGTCGGCGTACTTGACCCCGCGCACCTGGGCCAGGAAGAGCCCCACCAGGTAGCAGGCCACGACCTGCGTCAGGAAGCCCTTGGTCGAGGCGACGGCGACCTCCGGCCCGGCGTGGGTGTACAGGACGGCGTCGGACTCCCGCGGGATGGTCGCCCCGTTGGCGTTGCAGATCGCCAGGACCTTGGCCTTCTGCTGCCGGGCGTGCCGCAGCGCCATGAGGGTGTCCATCGTCTCGCCGGACTGGCTGATGACCACGACCAGCGTGCTCCGGTCCAGCACCGGGTCGCGGTAGCGGAACTCGCTGGCCAGCTCGACCTCGACCGGGACGCGGGTCCAGTGCTCGATCGCGTACTTGGCGATCAGCCCGGCGTGGTAGGCCGTCCCGCAGGCGACGACGAAGACCTTGTCGACGTCGCGGAGTTCCTGGTCGGAGAGCCTGACCTCGTCGAGCACCAGCTCACCGGTCTCGCCGAGCCGGCCCAGCAGGGTGTTGGCCACTGCCTCGGGCTGCTCGGCGATCTCCTTGAGCATGAACCAGTCGTAGCCGCCCTTCTCCGCGGCCGCGGCGTCCCAGTCGACGGTGCGGGTCGCCGGCTCGACCACGGTGCCGGCGAAGTCGGTCACCGTGACCCCGTGCTCGCGGTCCAGGAGCACGACCTGGTCCTCCTCCACGTCCAGCGCCACACGGGTGTGCCCGATGAACGCCGCGACGTCGGAGCCGAAGAAGTACTCCCCGTCGCCCACCCCGACCACCAGCGGACTGTTGCGTCGCGAGGCGACCAGCCGGTCGGGCTCCGCGACGTGGGTGGCGACCAGGGTGAACGCACCCTCCAGGCGCCGGCTCACCTGGCGCATGGCCTCGGCGAACCGGTCAGGGCCCTCCGGCGTCTCCCGGTAGACGGCAGCGAGGAGGTGGGCGACGACCTCGGTGTCGGTCTCGGACGAGAACTCGATCCCGGTGGCCTCGCACTCGGCGCGCAGCGGCGCGAAGTTCTCGATGATGCCGTTGTGGATCACCGCGACGGTGCCGTCGGCGGAGACGTGCGGGTGCGCGTTGCGGTCGGTGGGCCCGCCGTGCGTGGCCCAGCGCGTGTGGCCGATGCCGATGGTCGAGGCGGGCAGCGCCTCCTCGGCCAGCTCCTTCTCCAGGTTGGCGACCTTGCCCGCCTTCTTGGCAGTGGTCAGCCGGCCATCGGCCAGCACCGCCACCCCGGCCGAGTCATAGCCTCGGTACTCGAGTCGGCGCAGGCCCTCCAGGACGATCTCCAGGGAGTCCTGCGGGCCGACGTACCCCACGATGCCGCACATTTGACCGAGCGTACCGGCTCGTTCCCAGTTCGCTGCCGCGCCGCGGAAGCCGAGCCCCAGCCGTCCCACCGGACACTCGTCCAGCCCGATCGGACACCGCGGGCCCGGTCCCACCTGCGCGGGACACCCGCTCCCCCGGCCGCCGACGACGGGTCAGCGTGTGGCGGCCACGACCTCCGCGAGCCGTGCAGCGACGGTGTCGGCCTGTTCCTGGGTCGGCGCCTCCACCATCACGCGCACCAGCTGCTCGGTGCCCGAGGGCCGCAGCAGCACCCGCCCGGAGCTGCCGAGCTCGGCCTCGACGGCATTGACCGCCCGTGCGACCTCGTCGCTCTCCGCCACCGCGAGCCGGTCGGTCACGGGGACGTTGACCAGGGTCTGCGGCAACCGCTGCACCACCGAGGCCAGCTCGGCCAGGGAGGCACCGGTGGCGCTCATCCGGGACATCAGGGCCAGCCCGGTGAGCAGCCCGTCGCCGGTGGTCGCCCAGTCCAGGAAGACCAGGTGGCCGCTCTGTTCGCCGCCGAGGGAGAGCCCCCGCGAGCGCAGCGCCTCCAGGACGTAGCGGTCACCCACGGCCGTCGTCTGCACGGAGATGCCGGCCGCACGCATGGTGTGGTGGAAGCCGAGGTTGCTCATCACCGTGGCGACGACCGTCTGGTCGGTCAGGTTGCCGCTCTCGTGCAGCGCCAGCGCGCAGATGGCCAGGATCGCGTCGCCGTCGACGACGTCGCCCTGCGCGGTCACCGCCAGACAGCGGTCGGCGTCACCGTCGTGGGCGATGCCGATGTCGGCACCGTGCTTCGCGACGGCGTCGATCAGCGGCCCCAGGTGGGTGGAGCCGATGCCGTCGTTGATGTTCCAGCCGTCGGGCTCGCCGCCGATGACGTGCACCTGCGCACCGGCCCGGCGGTAGATCTCCGGCGCACAGCGGTAGGCGGCCCCGTGGGCGCAGTCGACGACGACGCGCAGGTCACGCAGGGGCTCGCGCAACGCGGAGAGCACATGGGTGGTGTAGTCCTCCGCGGCGCCGGCCAGGTCGCGGACGCGGCCGATGCCCCCACCGGTCGGGCGGTGGTCGCCGCGGGGGTCGCCGTCGTCGGTGCCCATGACCCGCCGCTCGATGGCGGCCTCGACGGCGTCGGGCAGCTTGTGGCCACCGCGACTGAACAGCTTGATGCCGTTGTCGGGCATCGGGTTGTGGCTGGCCGAGAGCATCACGCCCAGGTCGGCGTCGGTGCGGCCGGTCAGGTGCGCGATCGCCGGGGTCGGCAGGACGCCGACGCGCAGCACCTCGGCACCGGCGCTCGCCAAGCCGGCGACGACCGCAGCCTCGAGCATCTCCCCGCTGGCGCGGGGGTCACGGCCGACGACCGCGACGGGACGCGAGGTCCCGTCGCGGTCGGCGAGCACGCTGGCCGCGGCACGGGCCACCGAGAGCGCCAGTTCCGGCGTCAGCTCGGCGTTGGCCCGGCCGCGGACACCGTCGGTCCCGAAGAGCCGACCCACGGACGTACCGTCAGCGCTTCGAGTACTGAGGCGCCTTGCGGGCCTTCTTCAGGCCGTACTTCTTGCGCTCGGTGACCCGCGGGTCACGGGTGAGGAAGCCGGCCTTCTTGAGGGCCGGACGGTCCTCGGGCTCGATCTCGATGAGCGCCCGGGCGATCGCCAGGCGCAGCGCACCGGCCTGGCCGCTGACGCCGCCGCCGTGCAGGATGCCGACGACGTCGTACTGCTCGTTCTTCTCCAGGATCACGAACGGCTCACGGATGAGCTGCTGGTGCACCTTGTTGGGGAAGTACTGCTCGATGGTGCGGCCGTTGAGCTTGAACTCACCGGCGCCGGGGAGCAGGCGCACCCGGACGATGGCCTCCTTGCGGCGGCCGACGGTCTGGATGGGACGCCCGTCGGCGTCGGTCACGGTCAGTGCGCTGGTCACTGGGCCACCTGCTTGATCTCGTAGGTCTGGGGCTGCTGGGCGGCGTGCGGGTGCTCGGGCCCGGCGTAGACCTTGAGCTTGGAGAGCATCTGCCGGCCCAGCGTGTTGTGCGGCAGCATCCCCTTGACGGCGCGCTCGATGACGCGGTCGGGACGGGTCTTCAGCTCGTCGCCGACGTTGATCGTCCGCAGTCCACCCGGGTAGCCGGAGTGGCGGTAGGCGACCTTGGTGTCGCGCTTGGAGCCGGTCAGGGCCACCTTGCCCGCGTTGACGATGACGACGAAGTCGCCGGCGTCGACGTGCGGCGCGAACTGGGGCTTGTGCTTGCCGCGGAGGAGGATCGCGGTCTGGCTGGCGAGTCGACCGAGCACCACGTCGGTGGCGTCGATGACGTGCCAGGCCCGGGTGATGTCACCGGGCTTGGGGCTGTACGTGCGCACGAGGCTCACTCGTCCTGTCGTCGTCGGGCGGGTGGCTGGTGGGATCGCCTCACCGAGAACGGGAGACTTGGGCGGACCCGATGACATCGGCGCCCCGGACGCGTGTGCACCAACCGGCATCACGCACCAACGGGGAACGATACCAGCGTCAATTACGAACCCTGCTCCTGGCCCTGCTGCAGGGACCCGCCGCGAGCCTCCGAGAGGTGGGGGGCAGCAGGGTCCTCCACCTCGCGGAGCCGGCCGCTCGCGACGTCGTAGACCGTGCCCCGCACCTCGGTGCTGAGCAGGTAGGGCGTCTCCCGGATGAGCCGGATCGACTCCCGGACGTCGGCGTCCACGTCGGTGAAGGTGCGCGCCACCCAGGGCGGCCGGTGGCCGGTGGTCCGCTCCACCAGGTCGGCGACCTCCTGGTCGGTGGCCTTGTTGAGCCCGCAGTCGGTGTGGTGCACGAGCACGACCGCACGGGAGCCGAGCACGTGCTGGGAGATGGCCAGCGACCGGAGGGTGTCCTCGGTGACCACGCCACCGGCGTTGCGGATGACGTGCGCGTCACCGACGTCGAGGCCCAGCATGCCGAACAGCGGCATGCGGGAGTCCATGCAGGCGACGACGGCGACCTCGCGGGCCGGCGCGACCGGGAGGTCGCCGGGGAACTCATCCAGCCAGGCCTCGTTCGCCGCCAGCATCCGGTCGATCTCGGTCACCCTGCGCCACCTCTCGTCCGCCGCTACGTCCCGGCAACGCTAGCGCGGCGCGTCAGCGGCCCGCACCGCCGCGCTCCCGGCACTCCACGGCGAGGCGCGTGACCTCCTCGGGGTCCAGCGCGGGTCGGCCGCCGAGCCTGCCCACGGTCGGGGCCGCCGCGGCTCCCGCCTGCCAGGCGGCTGCCCCCGGGTCGGCGCCACGCAACAGCGCGACGGCGAACGCCGCCACCACGCTGTCACCGGCGCCCGTCGGGTCGACCGGGTCCTGGCCGAGCAGCGGCACCAGCTCCTCGCGCACCCGGCCGCCGGGCTCCCGCCACACCGTGAGGTCGCCGTCCTCCCCGGCCGACAGGCAGACCACCCTGGGGCCTGCTGCGCACAGCTGGCGGGCTGCGGCGCGCACGTCACCCAGCCCGTCCAGCTCGCCGTCCACCCACAGCCCGGCCTCGACCAGGTCGGCCCGCAGGACCCGCACCCGGCCCAGCAGCGCCTCCCGGGTCTCCGGGTCCGGCGGGGCGCCGTCGGCGACCGTCAACGCGCCCCGCGGGGCCCGCGCCAGGGCGGCGCGGACGGCGGCCCCCGGCTGCTGCAGCTGGAGCACGACGGCGGACGCCCGCGCGAACGACCGGGCAGCCGCATCGACGTCGGCCGCGGTCAGCAGCGTCGGCTCCGGGACGTCCTCCAGCAGCCGCCGCGTGCCACCGGCCTCCACCAGGTCGACCAGCAGAGCGGTCTCGGCGCCCCGGCGGCGGACCACCCCGGAGACCCACAGACCGTCGCTGACCGCCTGGGCCAGGACCAGGTCGCCGGGCGGGTCGTCGCCGAGCACCCCGACCAGGGCGACCGGCCAGCCCAGCTGCGCCATCGCGACGGCCTGGTTCGCTCCCTTCCCACCCAGCAGCTCCCGGCGGCGGCGGACGTCGGCGCTCCGCCCACCGCGCGGCAACCGGTCCACCTCCAGGACGAGGTCGCGACCCACCTGGCCGACGACGACCGCGGGACCCTCCGGAACTGGCACGCTTCCTCCTCGTCGTGCACGTGGTGCCGCGCCGGCCCCGGCCTGCCTGCCGGGCGGCGTCGGTGACCGTCCCAGCCTGCCCGCTCACCCTGCGTCGTGCGATCACCGGCTGTGCACGACCGGTCCCGGCACGGTCCCGGCCCGCGCCGCCACCCGCTGGAGCGGCATCGGTGAGGATGGGACCGTGCGCACGGTCGAGGAACACCAGGCAGCGGTCGCCGGGCTGCTCGCCCCGCTGCCGGTCGAGGACGTCCCGCTCGCCGCGGCCGCCGGACGGGTGCTCGCCCGCGACCTGACGGCGCGGGTGGCCCTTCCGGGCTTCGACAACTCCGCCATGGACGGCTACGCCGCACGGCACGCCGAGGTGGGGGCGGCCACCGCGGAGGCCCCCGTCCGGCTGCCCGTCGCCGCCGACCTGCCGGCCGGGCGCACCGACGTGCCACCGCTGCTGCCGGGCACGGTGCACCGCATCATGACCGGCGCCCCGGTGCCCGACGGTGCGGACGTGATCGTCCCGGTCGAGCGCACCGACGCCGGCACCGACGTCGTCACCATCACCTCCGCCCCCTCGGCCGGCACCCATCTGCGGCACGCCGGTGAGGACATCCGGGCCGGCGAGCTGGCCATGCCCGCCGGCACCGCGCTCGGCGCGGCCCAGCTGGGGCTCGCGGCCGCGGTCGGGTACGACACCGTGCCGGTGCGGCGCCGTCCCCGGGTGCTGGTGCTCTCCACCGGCAGCGAGCTGGTCGAACCCGGCCGCCCGCTGCGACCGGGCCAGATCTACGAGTCCAACTCCGTGCTGCTGGCCGCCGCCGTCACCGAGGCCGGTGGCGAGGCGCGCACGCTGCACTTCGTGCCCGACGACGTCGAGCAGTTCCTCGCCACGGTCCGCGCCGAGCTGCCGGACGCCGACCTGCTGGTCACCAGCGGCGGGGTCAGCGCCGGTGCGTACGAGGTCGTCAAGGACGCCTTCGCCGGGCTGGGCACGGTCGAGTTCGGCAAGGTCGCCATGCAGCCGGGAGGTCCGCAGGGTGCCGGCACCGTCGACGGCGTCCCGGTCATCACGCTGCCCGGCAACCCGGTGAGCTCCTTCGTCTCCTTCGAGGTGTTCGTCCGCCCCGCCCTGCGCCGGGCGCTCGGCCACGCCTCCCCCGACCGGCTGCGCACCACCGCCCGGCTCACCGCTCCGCTGCGCTCCCCCGCCGGCCGCCGGCAGTTCCTGCGCGGGCGGTTCGACGGGGAGGTCGTCGACCAGGTCGGCGGGCCCGGCTCGCACCTGGTCGCCCACCTCGCCCGCGCCAACTGCCTCGTCGTCGTCCCCGAGGACGTCACCGACCTGCCCGCGGGCGCCCAGGTCACCGTCGTCCTGATCGAAGGAGCACTCCAGTGACCACCTCACCCGAGGGCCCGGCACGACTCACCCACGTCGACGAGTCCGGCGCGGCACGGATGGTCGACGTGACCGCGAAGCCGGTCACCGCACGGGTCGCCACCGCCGCCGGCCGGGTGCTGGTCAGCCCCGAGGTGGTCGCCCTGCTGCGCGGCACGGGCGTGCCCAAGGGCGACGCCATCGCGGTGGCCCGGATCGCCGGGATCGCCGGGGCCAAGCGCACCCCCGACCTGATCCCGCTGTGCCACCCCATCGCACTGCACGGCGTGACGGTCGACCTCGACGTCACCGACGACGCCGTGGAGATCACCGCCACCGCCCGCACCGCCGACCGCACCGGCGTGGAGATGGAGGCGCTCACCTCCGTCGCCGTCGCCGGGCTCACCGTCATCGACATGGTGAAGGCGGTCGACCCGCGCGCCTGCATCACCGACGTCCGGCTGCTCGCCAAGTCCGGTGGCAAGAAGGGCGACTGGACCCGATGAGCGCCGACCTGCCGGCCGACGCCCGGGCCGTCGTGCTCACCGCCTCCAACCGCGCCTCGGCCGGGGTCTACGAGGACCGCTCCGGCCAGGCGCTCGCCGAGGGGCTGCGGGGGCTCGGCTTCACCGTCGAGGGTCCGCACGTGCGCCCGGACGACGTCGCGGCGCTGACCGAGGTGCTGCGGGAGGCCGTGGCGGGCGGGGCCGACGTCGTCCTGACCACCGGCGGCACCGGGCTCTCACCGACCGACGTCACGCCGGAGGCCACCCGCGCGGTGCTCGAGCGGGAGGCCCCCGGCATCGCCGAGGCGGTGCGCCGGTACGGGGAGGGCAAGGTGCCCACCTCGGTGCTGTCCCGCGGCGTCGCCGGCACCGCCGGACGCACCTTGATCGTCAACCTGCCCGGCTCGACCGGTGGCGTCCGGGACGGTCTCGCCGTGCTGGGCCCGCTGCTGCCGCACGTGGTCAGCCAGCTCCGCGGTGGCGACCATGCTCCTGGCGACGCTGCCGCGCCGCAGCGCGGCCAGGAGCCGTCCCCCAGCTGAACTGAGCCGCTTCCCGCGATCGCAGCGGGAGCCTCCGGCCCCGCGCTGCGCTCACGGACCGTCCTCCGGACGGGGGTCCGTACTCGTGCCCGGCTCTGTTCGTGCCCGGCTGGTCGGTGCTCGTGCCCGGCCCAGTCCGTCCCTACTGCGTCCGTGCCCGGCTCTGTGTGCCTAGCCGGGCAGGACGAGGCGTTCGGGGTGGGTGTAGACGTTGCAGCCGTCGCCGCGGAGGAAGCCGATCAGGGTGATGCCCACCTCCTGGGCCAGCTCCACCGCCAGCGAGCTGGGCGCCGACACCGCGGCCAGCACCGGCAGGGCAGCCATCGCCGCCTTCTGGGTCAGCTCGAAGGACGACCGGCCGCTGACCATCAGCACGTGCCCGGCCAGCGGCACCCGGCCCTCCCGCACCGCGTCGCCGACCACCTTGTCCACGGCGTTGTGCCGGCCGACGTCCTCCCGCAGCGCGACCAGCTCGCCGCCGGCGGAGAACAACCCGGCCGCGTGCAGCCCGCCGGTCTTGTCGAACACCTGCTGGGCGGCGCGCAGCCGGTCCGGCAGCGCCAGCAGGGTCGCCAGGGTGAGGCGGGTGTCGTCGGCGGCGACGTCGTAGGCGGTCTTCGTGCGGATGGCGTCGATACTGGCCTTGCCGCAGACACCGCAGGAACTGGTCGTGTAGAAGTTCCGGTCCAGCGCGGTGTCCGGGGCCTGCACGCCGGGCGCCAGGTCGACGTCCACGACGTTGTAGGTGTTGCGGCCCTCGTCGTCCACGGAGTTGCAGTACCGCAGCCCAGCGATGTCGGCCGCCGAGGCGATCACGCCCTCGGTGGTCAGGAAGCCGTGCACCAGGTCGAAGTCGTCGCCCGGGGTCCGCATCGTCACCGCCAGCGGCGTGCCGCCGAGCCGGATCTCCAGGGGCTCCTCGGAGGCGACCGTGTCGGGCCGTCGGGTGTGCACGGCGCCGCGGATGCGCAGCACCGGAGTGCGGCTGGTGACTCGTCCCACGCGGCTGACGGTACTCACCGGTCGCGCCCTACCGTTCCGAGCATGACCCCGCTCCCGCGCTTCGCGGCCGTCGTGCTGGCCGGCGGCCGGGCAGCCCGGCTCGGCGGGCAGCCCAAGCCGCAGCTCGACGTCGGCGGGCGCACGATGCTCGCCACCGTCGTGGACGCCGCCCGGGACGCCGATCCGGTCGTCGTCGTCGGGCCCCCGCAGCCCGTCCCCGAGGGCGTCGTGCTCGTCCGGGAGGTGCCTCCGGGCGGGGGGCCGGTCCCGGCGCTCGCCGCCGGGCTCGCCGCGGTCGGCGACGCCGAGGTGGTCGCCGTCCTCGCCGCCGACCTGCCCTTCCTCACCCGGGACCTGGTGACCGCACTGCGCCGGCGACTCGTCGACGACGGCGTGCTGGTCGTCGACGACACCGGCCGCGACCAGCTCCTCCTGGGCGTCTGGCGGACCGCGGCACTCCGCGCCGCCGTCCGTGACCCCCGCCCGCACACGCCACTGCGGACCGTGCTGTCCGAGCTGTCCGTCAGCCGCCATCGGCCGGCCGCGCTGCCCGGCCGGCCGGCGCCGTGGACCGACTGCGACACCCCCGCCGACCTCGCCCGCGCCCGGGCCGCACCCGGCCGGGAGTGAGCCGTTCCCCACGCGGCCGACCTGCGTGGGGACCACACACAGCGGGTAGGGCCGCACCATGCGCGTCGTCACAGCAGGAGCCCACGGGAAGATCGCCCGCCGCCTCGGCCGGTTGCTGAGCCAGCGGGGGGACACCGCCGTCGGCATCGTCCGCAACCCCGACCACCAGGCCGACCTGGAGTCCGACGGGGTACAGCCGGTGGTGCTGGACCTGGAGCAGGCCTCGGTGGAGGACCTCGCCGCCGTCGTCTCCGGCGCCGATGCCGTGGTCTTCGCCGCCGGCGGTGGCCCGGACAGCGGCATCGAGCGCAAGGACTCCGTCGACCGCGGCGCCGCCGTGCTGCTGGCCGAGGCAGCGGTCGCGGCCGGCGTCCGCCCCTACCTGCTGGTCTCGTCGATCGGCGTCGAGATGGTGGCCGGGGACGGCGCCCCCGAGGACATGGACGAGGTGTTCGTCGCCTACCTGCGGGCCAAGCTGGCAGCCGAGGAGCACGTGCTGTCCCGCGAGGGCCTGTCCCCCATGGTCATCCGCCCGGGGAGCCTCACCGACGACCCCGGCACCGGACGCGTCCGGCTCGAGCACACCACGGACCGCGGCGAGGTCCCCCGTGACGACGTCGCCGCCGTGCTGCTGGCCCTGCTCGACGACCCGAAGGACGGCGCCGTGGTCGAGCTGCTCTCCGGCGACACCCCGGTCACCGAGGCCGTCGCCGCCCTCCCCTGACGTCCTGACGACGGACGGCCTCGCGGGCGCGGCAGGCGCCGGTCAACTGCGCTTCGCCCGGGTGACCACTGCCCGGGCCGCGAGGCCCGCGTCGTCCGGGTAGTCGACCCGCAGCAACGTCAGGCCACCGGCCGGCGCGACCGGCACGTCGTTGGCCCGTTCACTGCGGGAGAGCAGGGACGACGGCCACTTCGCCGGCCGGCGCCCCTCGCCCACGGCGCCCAGCGCACCGACCAGGCTGCGGACCATCGAGTGGCAGAAGGCGTCGGCGGACGCGCGGATCTCCACCAGGTCGCCGTCGCGCTGGACGTCCAGGGCGAGCAGGGTCCGGATCGTGGTCGCCCCCTCGCGTCGCCGGCAGAAGGCGGCGAAGTCCTGCTGCCCGAGGAGGAGGCGCGCCGCCGCCTGCATCGCACCGACGTCCAACCGGCGCGGCCAGCCGACCGTGTCGGCCCGGCGCAGCGGCGGGGGGCCGGCGTCGGCGTCGGTGAGGCGGTACACGTAGTGCCGGGCCAGCGCGGAGAACCGGGCGTCGAAGTCGGCTGTGACCGCCTCCGCCGAGGTGACGGCGATGTCCGGGGACAAGACGCCTCGCAGGCGGCGCAACAGCCGGTCCTGGTGGGAGGTGAAGAGGTCCCCGGGCAGGTCGGCGTGCGCGACCTGACCGGTGGCGTGCACGCCGGCGTCCGTGCGGCCCGCGACCGTCAGGTCCACGTCCACCCGCAGCACCGTGGCCAGCGCCAGTTCCAGCTCGCCCTGGACGGTGCGCAGACCGGGCTGGCGGGCCCAGCCGTGCAGCGCCGTCCCGTCGTAGGAGATCGCCAACCGGACGCGGACGAGCCCGCCACCGGCATCGGTGGCGGGCTCGTCAGCGCGCATGTCCTGCATGGATCAGACCGCCAGAACGGTCTCAGCTCACTTGGGGTCGGTGGCCGGCTCGCCACCGGGGGCGTGGGTGCCCGCGGTCGCCGCGTCACTGATCTCGGCGGCCTCGACCTCGGCCGCCGCCGCAGCGGCCACGTCGGGGCTGAGCGTCGGGTCGTCGACGACGGCCAGGTTCTCGGACGTCGGCTGCGGGGTGACGTTGCCGTCGTCCTGGCGGTCGCCGTCCGGGTTGAAGACGTCGGCGACGACCTCCTGACCGGCAGCCACGGCCTCGTCCGGCTCACCACCGGTCACCGCAGGGCTGGTGTCCCCGCCGGGGCCGGTGGTGACGCCATCATCGGTCAGGTCGCCGTCCGACACCTCGGGGGCGTCAGCGGTCACCTCACCGGCGGCGGCGGATGCACCGGCGCCGGCAGCGAACCGGGTGCCGCGGGCGCGCTCGGCCTCGCCGACGGCCTGCTGCGCCACCGTCTGGCCCTCGACCAGCTCGATGATCGCCATCGGCGCGTTGTCACCCTTGCGGGGACCGACCTTGACGATGCGCGTGTAGCCACCGGGACGGTCGGCGAAGCGCGGGCCGATCTCGGCGAACAGGTGGTGCACGACGTCCTTGTCCCGGATCGTCGTCAGCACCTGCCGACGGGCGTGCAGGTCACCGCGCTTGGCGAAGGTGACCAGCTTCTCGGCCAGCGGCCGCAGCCGCTTGGCCTTGGCCTCGGTGGTGGTGATCCGCCCGTGCTCGAACAGCGAGGTGGCCATGTTGGCCAGCATCAGCCGCTCGTGCGCGGGAGAGCCGCCGAGACGGGGGCCCTTGGTGGGGGTGGGCATGTCGGTCCTTCCTCAGGCGGCCGGGCGGGGCGTGTGCCGGCTGCGTCGTCCACATCGCAGTGCTGCGTGCTGCTGGGCCACCGTGGGGATGGCCGTGCTCAGTGCTCGGTGCGGGGCTCGGCCGGCAGGGTCTCCCCCACCGGCCGCGCCCCGGATCACGAACAGCCTGTCAGAGCTGCTCGGTCTCCTGGTAGGTGCCCTCGTCGAAGGTGGCGGGGTCACCGAAGGCTGCGTCGCCCTGGTAGGCGTCGGTCTCGTAGCCCTCGTCGTAGCTCTCCACCGAGGTGGGGACGAACCCGGGGGGGCTGTCCTTGAGAGCCAGGCCCATCGCGGCCAGCTTGAGCTTGACCTCGTCGATCGACTTCGCGCCGAAGTTGCGGATGTCGAGCAGGTCGGCCTCGGAGCGGGTGACGAGCTCACCGACGGTGTGCACGCCCTCGCGCTTGAGGCAGTTGTAGGACCGCACCGTGAGGTCCATGTCCTCGATGGGCATCGAGAAGTTGGCGATGTCGGCGGCCTCGGCCGGGCTGGGCCCGACCTCGATGCCCTCCGCGTCGACGTTCAGCTCACGCAGCAGGCCGAACAGCTCGACCAGGGTCGAGCCGGCGCTGGCGATCGCGTCCCGGGGCTCCATCGACGGCTTCGTCTCGACGTCGACCACGAGCCGGTCGAAGTCGGTGCGCTGCTCGACACGGGTCGCCTCGACCGCGTAGGTCACCTTCAGCACCGGCGAGTAGATGGAGTCGACGGGGATGCGGCCGATCTCCTGGCCTGGCTGCTTGTTCTGAGTGGCCGGCACGTAGCCGCGACCGCGCTCGACGACCAGCTCGATCTCCAGCCGGCCCTTCGCGTTCAGCGTGGCGATGTGCAGGTCGGGGTTGTGCACCTCGACGCCGGCCGGCGGGGCGATGTCCGCCGCCGTGACCTCACCAGGACCCTGCTTGCGCAGGTACATGGTCACCGGCTCGTCGGAGTCGGAGCTGACCACGAGGCCCTTGAGGTTCAGGATGATCTCGGTGACGTCCTCCTTGACCCCCGGCACGGTGGTGAACTCGTGCAGGGTGCCCTCGATCCGGATGCTGGTGACAGCAGCGCCGGGGATCGAGGACAGCAGGGTGCGACGCAGCGAGTTGCCGAGGGTGTAACCGAAACCCGGCTCGAGCGGCTCGATGACGAACCGCGAGCGCTGGGCGTCGATGGTCTCCTCGGCGAGGGTCGGACGCTGTGCGATGAGCATGGTTCTCCTTCAGGTCCTCCGGCACCCGCCATATGACGCCGTGAGGGGGTGGTGCCGGCGGGACGGACATCGGTCCGCCCGTCCCGCCGTCGTGCTGGTCCTGCAGTCGTGCTGTCCTACCGGCCGATCACTTCGAGTAGAGCTCGACGATCAGCTGCTCCTGGACCGGGGTGTCGATCACCTGGCGCGCCGGGATGTTGTGGACCAACACCTTCAGCTGCGAGGAGATGACCTCCAGCCACGGCGGCACGGGACGAGAGCCGGCCTTGGCCTGGGCGAGCTGGAACGGCACCATCTCGGCGGACTTCGCAGCCACCTCGAGGATGTCGTTGGCGCTCACCCGGTAGGACGGGATGTCGACCTTGCGACCGTTGACCTTGATGTGACCGTGGCGCACCAGCTGGCGGGCCATGTCACGGGACTCGGCGAAGCCGGCCCGGTAGACCACGTTGTCGAGGCGGGACTCGAGGATCTGCAGCAGGACCTCACCGGTCTTGCCCGACTTCTTGTTCGCCTCTTCGTAGTAACCGCGGAACTGCTTCTCCAGCACGCCGTAGATGCGGCGGGCCTTCTGCTTCTCGCGCAGCTGGAGCAGGTACTCGCTGTCCTTGCTGCGACCGCGGCCGTGCTCGCCCGGCGGGTAGGGCCGGATCTCGATCGGGCACTTCGCGGACTCGCACTTGCTGCCCTTGAGGAACAGCTTCATCTTCTCGCGCCTGCACAGACGGCAGTCGGCTCCGGTGTAACGGGCCACGTCAGGTACTCCTAGTTCGTCTCGTCAGTGACCGGTCAGACCCGGCGGCGCTTCTTGGGGCGGCAGCCGTTGTGCGGCTGAGGCGTCACGTCCTGGATCTGACCCACTTCGAGGCCGGTGGCCTGCAGCGAGCGGATCGCGGTCTCCCGACCGGAGCCCGGGCCCTTCACGAAGACGTCGACCTTGCGCATGCCGTGCTCCTGCGCCTTGCGTGCGGCGTTCTCCGCAGCCATCTGCGCCGCGAACGGCGTGGACTTGCGGGAGCCCTTGAACCCGACGTGCCCGGCCGAGGCCCAGCTGATCACGTTGCCCGTGGGGTCGGTGATCGACACGATCGTGTTGTTGAAGGTGCTCTTGATGTGCGCCGCACCATGGGCGACGTTCTTCTTCTCCTTGCGGCGCACCTTCTTGGTGCCAGCTGCCGCGCGAGCCCTGGGAGGCATCTCTCTCCGGTCTGAGTCTGTGTTCGTGGCCTGGTCGCCCACCCGGTCCTAGCCGAGGGGGCGGTCGTGCTCAGGCGCACCGCCGGTCCGGCCCTACGGACCCGCGACGGTGCGCCGACGTGCTGAGATCAGCGGGCCTTCTTCTTGCCCGCGATGGTCTTGCGCGGGCCCTTGCTCGAGCGCGCGTTCGTCTTGGTGCGCTGACCGTGCACCGGCAGGCCGCGGCGGTGCCGCAGACCCTGGTAGCAACCGATCTCCACCTTGCGGCGGATGTCGGCGGCCACCTCACGGCGCAGGTCACCCTCGACGCGGAAGTGCTCGTCGATGTAGTCGCGCAGCTTGAGCAGGTCCTCGTCGGTCAGGTCCTTGGCGCGCAGGTCCGGGCTGACGCCCGTTGCGGCCAGGGTCGCCTTGGCCGAGGTCGGCCCGATCCCGTAGATGTAGGTGAGCGCGATCTCCATCCGCTTCTCGCGGGGAAGGTCGACGCCAGCAAGTCGTGCCATTGTCTGGTACTCCCTCAGCCCTGGCGCTGCTTGTGCCGGGCGTTCTCGCAGATGACCATGACCCGGCCGTGCCGGCGGATCACCTTGCACTTGTCACAGATCTTCTTCACCGACGGCTGGACCTTCACCGGTGCCGCCCTCATTCCTGTAGATCGTGCGCCGACCCCCGGACCCCGTGGGGACCCGGACCGGCAGCGGGTTACTTGTAGCGGTAGACGATGCGGCCGCGCGTCAGGTCGTAGGGCGAGAGCTCCACGACGACGCGGTCCTCGGGCAGGATCCGGATGTAGTGCTGCCGCATCTTGCCGCTGATGTGGGCGAGCACCCGGTGCCCGTTCTGCAGTTCGACCCGGAACATCGCGTTGGGCAGCGGCTCGACGACACGACCCTCGACCTCGATGGCCCCGTCCTTCTTAGCCACGCCTACACGGCCTCCTCGTTCGATCGGATCTGCATGCGCCCATGCCGGAGCGACAGGGCGGTGGTGCGGGATTCCTTGCTGGCTGCACTCGACGTGTCGGGCACAGTGGAACGGGCGATCTCGCTGAGGGCGTCCCTCGGCGTACGGCCACAGCACGACGACGGACGGCGCGAACGCCATCGGCCACTGTACTCCCCACAGCACCAGGGCTCCAACCCGGGCCAGGGTGACGGACCCCTCTCGCCCCCCAGCACCCTCTGCTCGCGCGCAGAGAGCGTCCGGAGGGAGCCGGTCAGGAGCGGGGCGTGACCCCGAACGGCGCGAGGCCGGCAACGCCGCCGTCCTCGGCCGTGAGGACCCACGGGCCCTCTGGCGTGATGGCGACGCTGTGCTCGAAGTGCGCGGCCCGTGAGCCGTCCTTGGTGACCACGGTCCAGCCGTCGTCCAGCTCCACGGTGGCCGGGTCACCGATGGTGACCATCGGCTCGATGGCCAGTGCCAGGCCGGGGACGAGCTTGGGCCCACGCCCCGCACGCCCGTAGTTCAGCACGTGCGGGTCCTGGTGCATCTCCGTGCCGATGCCGTGACCGCCGTAGTGGTCGACGATCCCGTAGGGGTGCTCGTGCGCGGTGATCGACTCCTCCACCGCGTGGCTGATGTCGGTCAGCCGGCCGCCGGCGACAGCCTTCGCCAGCCCTGCCCACATCGACCGCTCGGTGACCTCCAGCAGAGCCGCGTCCTCGGCGGACGGTGTCCCCACCGGGACCGTGATCGCGGAGTCGCTGTGCCAGCCCTGCAGGATGGCGCCACAGTCGATGGAGATGTTGTCGCCCTCGGCGAGCGTCCGGTCGGGGTTCGGGATGCCGTGCACCACCTCGTCGTTGATCGACGCACAGATGGTGCCGGTGAAGCCGTGGTACCCGAGGAAGTTGGGCACGGCCCCGCACGACCGGATGTGGTCCTCGGCGATCGCGTCGAGCTCGCCGGTGGTCACCCCGGGACGCACGGCCGCGCGGACGGCCTTGAGGGCCCCCGCGGTGACCAGTCCGGAGGCTCGCATGAGCTCGATCTCGTGTGCTGTCTTGATCTGGATCATGCGTCCACTCCACTTCGCCAGCAACGGCAGCCGGGCCGCCCACGCCGCACTGCGGTCACCGTTCACCGGGACCTCGGGGACTCAGCGA
Source organism: Modestobacter caceresii (assembly GCF_000761485.1). GTDB lineage: Bacteria > Actinomycetota > Actinomycetes > Mycobacteriales > Geodermatophilaceae > Modestobacter > Modestobacter caceresii. The sequence continues at coordinate 39,460 of NZ_JPMX01000019.1, read as the reverse complement.
CCGGACTCGTCGTCGGGCTCGTCGGCCAGCGCTTCCTCGGCACCGAGGGCCTCCAGGGCGCGCCGGGTGACCTCGTCGACCTCCCCGATGGCGTTGATCTGGCTGAGCAGCCCGACCTCTTCGTAGAACCCGGCCAGCGGCGCCGTCTGTTCCCGGTAGACCTCGAGACGGTGCCGCACGGTCTCCGGCTTGTCGTCGTCCCGCTGGACCCACTCACCGTCCACCAGCATCCGGCGCCCGGAGAGCCGGCGCACGAGCTCGTCCTCGTCGACGACGAGCTCCAGGCACCTGTCCAGCGCGTGGCCCATCTCCGCGAGGGAGTCACGCAGCTGCTCGGCCTGGGCGATGGTGCGCGGGAAGCCGTCGAGCAGGAAGCCGGCCTTCGCATCGGACTCGGCCAGGCGGTCGGAGACCATCGCGACGGTGATCTCGTCGGGCACCAGGTCACCGGAGTCCATGTAGGCCTTGGCCTGTCGGCCCAGTTCGGTCTGACCACTGACGTTGGCCCGGAAGATGTCGCCCGTCGAGATCGCGGGCACACCGAGCCGCTCGGCGATGATCTGGGCCTGGGTCCCCTTGCCAGCTCCGGGAGGGCCCAGCAGCACGACGCGCACTAGCGGAGGAACCCTTCGTAGCTGCGCTGGTTCAACTGCGTCTCGATCTGCTTCACCGTCTCCAAGCCCACTCCCACCATGATCAGCACCGCGGTCCCGCCGAACGGGAAGTTCTGGTTCTGTCCCTCTTGGGTGATCGAGAGGAACAGGTTGGGCAACACTGCCACCAACCCGAGGTAGATGGACCCCGGCAGGGTGATCCGGGACAGCACGTACTGCAGGTACTCCGCAGTGGGCCGACCGGGGCGGATGCCCGGGATGAAGCCGCCGTAGCGCTTCATGTCGTCGGCGCGCTCTTCGGGGTTGAACGTGATCGACACGTAGAAGTACGTGAAGAAGATGATCAGCCCGAAGTAGATGGCGATGTGCACCGGGCTGCTCTGGTTGATCACGTAGTTCTCGAAGAACCGGCGGACCGGGCCGCTCGAGTCGCTCTGCAGCTGGCTGAGCAACTGCGGCAGGTACAGCAACGAGGAGGCGAAGATGACCGGGATGACGCCGGCCTGGTTCACCTTCAGCGGCAGGTAGGTCGACGTGCCGCCGTACATCCGGCGTCCGACCATCCGCTTGGCGTACTGCACCGGGATGCGGCGCTGCGCCTGCTCGACGTAGACCACCGAGGCGATGACGACCAGGGCGAAGATGCACACGACGGTGAAGATGAAGGCACCGCGGGTCTGCAGGATCGCGCCGCCCTCGGCGGGGATCCGGGCGGCGATCGAGGTGAAGATCAGCACGGACATGCCGTTGCCGATCCCCTTCTCGGTGAGGAGCTCGCCCAGCCACATGATCACGGCCGTGCCGGCGGTCAGCGTGATGACGAGGATGACCGTCGTCCAGACGGAGTCCGACGGGATGATGTCCTGCGGGCAGTTGGGGAACAGCTGGCCGCTACGGGCCAGGGCGATGATCCCGGTGCTCTGCAGGACGGCGAGGGCGATCGTCAGGTAGCGGGTGTACTGGGTCAGTTTCGCCTGACCCGACTGCCCTTCCTTCTTCAACTGCTCGAACCGCGGGATGACCACGACCAGCAGCTGGACGATGATGCTCGCCGTGATGTACGGCATGATGCCCAGCGCGAAGACCGACAGCCGGAGCAGCGCTCCGCCGGAGAACAGGTTGACCAGCGAGTAGACGTCCCGCTGGTCGGAGGCCGCAGCCAGGTCCAGACATCTGTTGATCGCCTCGGTCGAGACCCCTGGGCCGGGGATGCTGGCACCCAGCCGGTAGACGGCGATCAGCGCCAGGGAGAACAGCAGCTTGCGCCGGAGATCTGGCGTCCGGAACGCCGCGGCGAACGCCTGCAGCACGTGCCCTCCCCGAGTAGGTCCTATGAGGCTATCAACGTCAGGCCGTGGCTCCGGCGACCCGCCCACCCGGAGGGGTGGGCCCAGTCGCGCGGACGACGGTCAGGTGGCGCTCCGGCCGGCGGCCGGACAGACAAAAGCCCCCCTGCGTCCCCCGCCGCGAGCGCGCTCACGGCGGGGGGCAGAGGGGTCCTTCGTCAGATCTGGGTGGTGCTGCCCCCGGCAGCGCCGATCTTCTCCTCGGCGGACTTGGAGAAGGCGTGCGCCTGCACGTCGACCTTCACCCCGCCGAGCTCGCCCGTGCCGAGGACCTTGACCGGCTGACCGCGACGGATGGCGCCGGCGTCGGCCAGCGTCTCCGGGTCGATCGTGCCGCCCTGCGGGAACAGGGAGGCGATCCGGTCCAGGTTCACGACCTGGAAGACGACCTTGTTGTTGTTCTTGAAGCCCGAGAGCTTCGGCAGCCGCATGAAGAGGGGGGTCTGACCACCCTCGAAGCGGGCAGAGACCTGCACGCGAGCGCCGGAGCCCTTGGTGCCGCGACCGGCCGTCTTGCCCTTGGAGCCCTCACCACGACCCACGCGGGTCTTCTTGGTGTGAGCGCCGGGGGCCGGACGCAGGTGGTGGACCTTGAGAGTCATGTCTGTATTCCTTCTCGCCCGAAGCTCAGACGATCTCTTCGACGGCGACCAGGTGCGGCACCGTCGCGACCATCCCGCGGATCTCGGGACGGTCCTCCTGGACGACCGAGTCGTTGATCCGCTTCAGCCCGAGCGAACGCAACGTCTCGCGCTGGTTCGGCTTGGTGCCGATGGCCGACTTGACCTGGGTGACCTTCAGCTGAGCCATCTCAGACCCCCTGACCGGCCCGCGCACGCAGCATGGCGGCCGGGGCGACGTCCTCCAGGGGCAGACCGCGGCGAGCCGCGATCTCCTCGGGACGGACGAGGTCCTTCAGCGCCTGCATGGTCGCGTGGACGATGTTGATCGGGTTCGAGGACCCGAGGCTCTTGGACAGGATGTCGTGGATGCCGGCGCACTCGAGCACGGCGCGCACCGGACCACCGGCGATGACACCGGTACCGGGGCTGGCCGGCTTCAGCAGCACGACACCAGCAGCCGCCTCACCCTGCACCGGGTGCGGGATGGTGCTGGCGATGCGGGGCACCTTGTAGAAGTGCTTCTTGGCCTCCTCGACGCCCTTGGCGATCGCCGCGGGCACCTCCTTGGCCTTGCCGTAGCCGACACCCACGGTGCCGTTGCCGTCGCCCACGATGACCAGCGCGGTGAAGCTGAAGCGCCGACCGCCCTTGACGACCTTCGACACGCGGTTGATGGCCACCACGCGCTCGATGAACTGGCTCTTCTCGGCGGTACCGCCACCGGGGCCGCGGCCGCCGTCACGGCGGTCACGACGGTCGTTGCCGCCGCCGGCACCGCCGGGGCCACCCGTCCCGCCGGCGCCACCGCCGCGTCGCTGTGGTCCTGGCATCAGACGTCCCTCTCGATCTGCTCAGTGATGGTGCTCATCAGAAGTCCAGCCCGCCTTCGCGGGCGCCGTCCGCCAGGGCGGCGATGCGCCCGGCGTACCGGTTGCCGCCACGGTCGAAGACGACGGCGGCGATGCCGGCGGCCTTGGCGCGCTCGGCGACCAGGGCACCGACCTGCCGGGCGAGGGCGGACTTGTCGCCCTCCGCGCCCTTCAGGCTGGCGTCCATGGTCGACGCACTGGCCAGGGTACGGCCCACGGTGTCGTCGACGACCTGGACGTGGATGTGCCGGGAGCTGCGCTTGACGACCAGACGCGGGCGCTCCGGCGTGCCACCCACCCGCTTGCGCAGGCGGTTGTGCCGGCGCAGCCGCGAGACGCGGCGCGCGGTGCTGACATCGGTGCCGACGGGCTTGTGCACCCGGACACCCTTCTCGGTCTTGGCTGCCTGTGCCATCACTTGCCCGTCTTCCCGACCTTGCGCTTGACGACCTCGCCCTGGTACCGCACGCCCTTGCCCTTGTACGGGTCGGGCTTGCGGATCTTGCGGATCTTGGCGGAGACCTCGCCGACCTGCTGCTTGTCGATGCCGCTCACCCGCAGGCGGGTGGGGGCCTCGACGGTGAAGGAGATCCCCTCGGGGGCCTTCACCAGCACCGGGTGGCTGAAGCCGAGGGCGAACTCGAGGTCCGACCCACGGGCCTGCACGCGGTAGCCGACGCCGACGATCTCCAGGGTCTTCTCGTACCCCTGGGTGACGCCGGTGATCATGTTGGCGATGAGCGAGCGGGACAGGCCGTGCAGGGCCCGGCTCTCGCGCTCGTCGTTGGGACGCTGCACCAGCAGCGCGCCGTTCTCACCGTGCTCGACGGTGATGGGAGCTGCCAGCGTGTGGCTGAGCTTCCCCTTCGGGCCTGAGACGTTGACCGTTCGCCCGTCGATGGCGACGTCAACCCCGCTCGGCACCGGAATCGGGAGTCGTCCGATCCGTGACATGTCTGCTCGCTCCTCTTACCAGACGTAGGCGAGGACTTCCCCACCCACGCCCTTCTTGTTCGCCTGCTTGTCGGTCAGCAGCCCGGTGGAGGTGGAGATGATCGCCACCCCGAGGCCGCCCAGGACCTTGGGCAGGGCAGTCGACTTCGCGTAGACACGCAGGCCGGGCTTGGACACCCGACGGACACCGGCGATGCTGCGCTCGCGGTTCGGGCCGTACTTGAGGGAGACCACGAGCTCCTTGCGGACGTGGCCCTCGACCTCGACGTCGTTGACGGTCCAGCCGCCGATGTAGCCCTCCTGCTGGAGGATCGCGGCGACCTTCGTCTTGAGCTTCGACGACGGCATGGCCGCGGCGTCGTGGTACGCCTGGTTGGCGTTGCGGATCCGCGTGAGCATGTCCGCGATCGGGTCGGTCATCGTCATGGGTGCGTCGTGCCTCTCTCACCGCGGTTCCGCACGCTGTCGTGCGCGGGCCTCTCGGCGACGTGGGTGGTGCTCCGGGGCGTACCCGGGAGCGAGTGGCCCGCCCCGTGCGGGGCGGGCCGTACTGCGTCTGTTACCAGCTCGACTTGGTCACGCCGGGCAGCTCGCCCGCGTGCGCCATCTCCCGCAGGCAGATCCGGCACAGGCCGAACTTGCGGAAGACCGCGTGCGGCCGGCCGCACCGCTGGCAACGGGTGTAGCCGCGGACGGCGAACTTCGGCGTGCGAGCCGCCTTGTTGACAAGGGCCTTCTTGGCCATCTCTTGGTCTCCTACCTTCTACGCAGACCGCGTCAGCGGGTGGCGTTCACGACGGTCTGGCCGGCGAAGGGGAACCCGAGCAGCGACAGCAGCTCCCGGCCCTCCTCGTCGGTGGTGGCGGTGGTCACCAGGGTGATGTCCATGCCGCGGGGCCGGTCGATCTTGTCGACGTCGATCTCGCGGAACATCGACTGCTCGGTCAGACCGAACGTGTAGTTGCCGTGGCCGTCGAACTGCTTGGGGTTCAGGCCACGGAAGTCACGGATGCGGGGCAGGGCCAGCGACAGCAGCCGGTCCAGGAACTCCCACATGCGGTCGCCGCGGAGGGTCACCTTCGCGCCGATCGGCATGCCCTCGCGCAGCTTGAACTGCGCGATCGACTTCCGGGCCCGCACGACGGCGGGCTTCTGGCCGGTGATGGCGGTGAGGTCGCGGACCGCGCCGTCCATCAACTTGGCGTCACGGGTGGCCTCGCCGACGCCCATGTTGACCACGATCTTCACGAGACCGGGGATCTGCATGACGTTGGGGTAGCCGAACTCGGACTGGAGGGCCGGCGCGATCTCCTCGCGGTACCGGGCCAGCATGCGGGGCAGCTCACGGGTGGGTGCGCTCATGGTGATCAGAGGTCCTTACCGGTGCGCCGCGAGACCCGGATGTTGCGGCCTTCCTCGTCCTTGCGGTAACCGACCCGGGTCGGCTTGTCCTCGGAGTCGATCACCATCACGTTGCTCACGTGGATGGCGGCCTCCTGCGTGACGATCCCGCCCTGCTGGGCACCGCGCTGGGTGGTGCTGATCCGGGTGTGCTTCTTCACCCGGCCGATGCCCTCCACCAGGACCTTCTGGGTCCGGGGGAAGGCCGCGATGACGCGGCCCTTGGCACCCTTGTCCTTGCCGGCCAGGACGACGACGGAGTCGCCCTTCTTGACCTTCATCGACGGGGTCTTCCCGCTCGTCGGCTGAGCCATGATCACAACACCTCCGGAGCGAGCGAGATGATCCGCATGAAGCGCTTGTCGCGCAGCTCCCGGCCGACGGGGCCGAAGATGCGCGTGCCGCGCGGGTCGCCGCTGTCGCGGATGATCACCGCGGCGTTCTCGTCGAAGCGGATGTAGGAGCCGTCCGGACGACGGCGCTCCTTGACCGTGCGGACGATGACGGCCTTGACCACATCGCCCTTCTTGACGCCTGCGCCCGGCAGCGCGTCCTTAACGGTGGCGACGATGACGTCACCGATGCCCGCGTAGCGACGCCCCGAGCCACCGAGCACGCGGATGCACAAGATCTCCTTGGCCCCGGTGTTGTCGGCGACCCTGAGCCGCGACTCCTGCTGGATCACTTCCTGCTCCTGAATCTGAGTGGCGACAGCCGGACCGGATCGGTGAACCGGCTGTCCGGCACCCACGTGCGGACGCACCGGCAGCGAGCGCCGCCGGTGCGTCCGTGCACGGGTACCGGGATGCGGCGAGCTCCGAAGAGCGCACCAGTCGTCCAGGGTACTCCCTGCTCACCGACCCCGAGAGGCCGGTTGTCGACTTCTTACTTGGCCTTCTCCACGACCGTCACCAGACGCCACCGCTTGGTGGCGGAGGTGGGGCGCGTCTCCATGATCTGCACCCGGTCGCCGATGCCGGCGGTGTTCTGCTCGTCGTGCGCCTTCAGCTTGCTGGTGCGACGCAGAACCTTGCCGTACAGCCCGTGCTTCACGCGGTCCTCGACCTCGACGACGATGGTCTTGTCCATCTTGTCGCTGACGACCAGGCCCTCACGGACCTTGCGGTAGCCACGCCCGGCCAGGCCGGGGCCGGTCGAGGTATCGGCGGTGTTGGTGACCTCGCTCATGCGACACCCTCGTTCGGGGCGACCGAGAGACCGAGCTCGCGCTCGCGCATGATCGTGTAGATCCGGGCGATGTCGCGGCGGACGGTCTGCAGTCGCCGGTTGTTGTCCAGCTGGCCGGTGGCCACCTGGAACCGCAGGTTGAACAGCTCTTCGCGCGACTCGCGCAGCCGGGTGGCCAGCTCGTCGGCGGACAGCTCGCGCAGCTCAGGCGCAGTGAGGCCGGCGGCCATCACACCTCTCCTTCGCGAGTGATGAAGCGGCACTTCATGGGGAGCTTGTGGATCGCGCGGCGCATGGCCTCGCGGGCCACCGGCTCGGCGACACCCGACAGCTCGAACATGATCCGACCGGGCTTGACGTTCGCCACCCACCACTCGGGCGAGCCCTTGCCGGAACCCATGCGGGTCTCGGCCGGCTTCTTCGTCAGCGGGCGGTCGGGGTAGATCGAGATCCACACCTTGCCGCCACGCTTGATGTGACGCGTCATGGCGATACGAGCGGACTCGATCTGCCGGTTGGTCACGTACGCGGGCTCGAGAGCCTGGATCGCGAAGTCACCGAAGTTGATCGCGGTGCCGCCCTTGGCCCGCCCGGTGCGGTCGGGGTGGTGCTGCTTGCGGTGCTTGACCCGACGTGGGATGAGCACTGGTCAGCCCTCCGTGTTCTCGGCGCCGGCGGCCTTCGCGGCCGCGGTGCCCTCGGCACCAGCGGCCTCGCCGATGCTCTGCGCGGGAGCAGCCTCACCCGAGACGACGGCGACGGCGCTGGTGGCGTCCGCGGGAGCCTCGGCCGGCTGCTCGGTGGAGACCGGGGCGTCAGCCGCAGCGCGGCCTGCCTCGGTGCCCCCGGCAGTGGTGCCGGACGAGCCGGACCGCCGCTGGGGACGCTGGGCGCGCTCACGGCGCTGCTGACGCTGCGCGAGGGCCTCGAGGGCCTCCCGCTCCGCGCGCGAACCGCTGGCGTCGCCCTTGTAAATCCAGACCTTCACACCGATGCGGCCGAAGGTCGTGCGGGCCTCGTAGATGCCGTAGTCGATGTTCGCCCGGAGCGTGTGCAGCGGCACGCGGCCTTCGCGATAGAACTCCGAACGGCTCATCTCGGTGCCGCCGAGGCGACCCGAGCACTGCACCCGGATGCCCTTGACCTGCGGGCTGCGCTGCGCGGACTGCATCGCCTTGCGCATGGCACGACGGAAGCTGACCCGGCTGGAGAGCTGCTCGGCGACACCCTGGGCGACCAGCTGCGCGTCGGACTCGGGGTTCTTCACCTCGAGGATGTTCAGCTGCACCTGCTTGCCGGTGAGCTTCTCCAGCTCACCGCGGATGCGGTCGGCCTCCGCACCACGGCGACCGATGACGATGCCCGGCCGGGCGGTGTGGATGTCCACTCGGACCCGGTCACGGGTGCGCTCGATCTCCACCTTCGAGATACCGGCGCGCTCCATGCCCTTGCCCATGAGCTTCCGGATGGCCACGTCTTCCTTGACGTAGTCGGCGTACAGCTTGTCCGCGTACCACCGGGACTTGTAGTCGGTGGTGATGCCGAGCCGGAACCCGTGCGGGTTGACCTTCTGACCCACTAGCGGGTCCCTCCCCTCGTGTTGCTCTTCTGCTGCTGGGTGGCCGGGCCAGACTGCCCGGTCTCCCGACGTGCCTTGCGCGACCGCAGTGCCAGCTCAGCGCTCGAGCTCACCTCGGTCACCTCGACGGTGATGTGGCTGGTCCGCTTGTTGATGCGGAACGCCCGGCCCTGCGCACGCGGACGGATCCGCTTGAGCGTGGGGCCCTCGTCGACGAACGCGGCGCTGACGACCAGCGCTGCGGGGTCCAACTGCAGGTTGTGCTCGGCGTTGGCGACCGCGCTGGCGACGACCTTGGCCACCGGCTCGCTGGCGGTCTGCGGGGTGAAGCGCAGCAGTGCCAGGGCCTCGTCGGTCGGCAGGTAGCGGATCATGTCCACCACCCGGCGGGCCTTCATGGGGGTGACGCTGACGAACCGGGCCGTGGCCCGGGCGACCGGCATCTCCTGTCCCAACTGGGAAGTCATCTGGGTCTCTTCTCTACCTGGTCGTCGCTCAGCCGCGCCGCGACCGGCGGTCGTCCTTGACGTGCCCACGGAAGGTGCGCGTGGGCGCGAACTCGCCGAGCTTGTGCCCGACCATCGCCTCGGTGACGAACACCGGGACGTGCTTGCGGCCGTCGTGCACGGCGATCGTGTGCCCGAGCATGTCGGGGATGATCGTCGAACGCCGCGACCAGGTGCGGATGACGTTCTTGGTGCCCTTGTCGTTCTGGACGTCCACCTTGGCGAGCAGGTGGTCGTCGACGAACGGGCCCTTCTTGAGGCTGCGTGGCATGTCTGTCGGACTCCTCTACCCGCTCAGCGCTTCTTGTTGGTGCGCCGGCGGCGCACGATCAGGGCATCACTGGCCTTGCGCTTGCGCGTCCGGCCCTCCGGCTTGCCCTTCGGGTTGACCGGGTGCCGGCCACCGGAGGTCTTGCCCTCACCACCACCGTGCGGGTGGTCCACCGGGTTCATGGCGACACCACGGACGGTCGGGCGCTTGCCCTTCCACCGCATCCGGCCGGCCTTGCCCCAGTTGATGTTCGACTGCTCGGCGTTGCCGACCTCGCCGATGGTGGCGCGGCAGCGGACGTCGACGTTGCGGATCTCGCCCGAGGGCATCCGCAGCTGGGCGAAACGACCCTCACGGGCGACCAGCTGGACGCTGGTGCCGGCCGAGCGGGCGATCTTGGCCCCGCCACCGGGCCGCAGCTCGATGGCGTGGATGACCGTGCCGACCGGGATGTTGCGCAGCGGCAGGTTGTTGCCCGGCTTGATGTCGGCCGCCGGGCCGCACTCGACCGTGTCGCCCTGCTTCAGCTTCGCCGGGGCGATGATGTAGCGCTTCTCCCCGTCGGCGAAGTGCAGCAGCGCGATGCGCGAGGTGCGGTTCGGGTCGTACTCGATGTGCGCGACCTTGGCCGGCACACCGTCCTTGTCGGCCCGGCGGAAGTCGATGAGGCGGTAGGCGCGCTTGTGCCCACCGCCCTGGTGACGAGCAGTCACACGACCGTGGACGTTGCGCCCGCCACGACCGTGCAGCGGTCGGACCAGCGACTTCTCGGGATGGTCGCGGGTGACCTCGGCGAAGTCGGCGACGGACGAGCCGCGGCGGCCCGGCGTCGTCGGCTTGTACTTACGGATGGCCATGGTTCCTCAGAGTCCCTGTCTGTTCTCTCTGGTCCGATCGGTGGTCACCGGCGCTCAGGCGCCGGGTCCACCGAAGAGCTCGATGCGGTCACCGGGGGCAACGGAGACGATGGCGCGCTTGGTGTCCTTGCGCTTCCCCATCACAGCGCCCTTGGAGCGCTTCCTCTTCCCCTGGCGGTTGATCGTGTTGACGGCGAGGACCTTCACGTTGAAGACCTGCTGCACAGCGATCTTGATCTGGGTCTTGTTCGCGTCGGGCCGGACGATGAACGTGTACTTGTTCTCGTCCAGCAGCCCGTAGCTCTTCTCCGAGATGACCGGGGACAGCAGCACGTCCCGGGGGTCGCGGACGCTCATGCCTTCTCCTCGGACGTCTCGGTCGTGGTGGCCGGCGCGATCGAGGGCACGTCGCCGTCGATCTCGTGGGTCTCCAGGTCGGGGAGCTCGGCCGAGGAGGCCGCGCCCTTGCCGCCCCGGGCCGGGCCGGTGACGTACTCGGTGAGCGCGGTCTCGGTGAAGACGACCTCGTCGGACACCAGCACGTCGTAGGTGTTCAGCTGACCGGCCTCGATCAGGTGCACCCGCGGCACGTTGCGCAGGCTGACCCAGTTGAGGACGTCGTCGCGGTCGAGGACGACCAGCACGCGCTTGGCGGTGCTGATCGCGTCCAGGACCTTGAGCGCGGCCTTGGTCGAGGGCGCGTCGCCGTCGACGAACGCGGAGACGACGTGCACGCGGCCGTCACGAGCCCGGTCGGAGAGGGCACCGCGCAGGGCGGCGGCCTTCATCTTCTTGGGCGTCTTCTGCTCGTAGTTCCGCGGCTGCGGACCGTGCGAGATGCCACCGCCGGTGAACTGCGGCGAACGCAGCGAACCCTGACGGGCACGGCCGGTGCCCTTCTGGCGGTACGGCTTGGCGCCGGTACCGCTGACCTGGGCACGCGTCTTGGTCGAGTGCGTGCCCTGGCGGGCCGCGGCCAGCTGGGCCACGACGACCTGGTGCAGCAGCGAGACGTTGGCCGGGGCGTCGAACAGCTCGCCGGGCAGCGTGACGCTGCCGGAGGTCTCCCCCGCCGGCGTCCGGACGTCGACCTGGCGGTCGGACCGGGTGCCGACCGGACCTGCCGATGTCGATACGGTCACTTCGCGTCACTCCCTACGGGGCCGCCCTTGACCGCGGAACGGACGAGCAGGAGCCCGCCGCGCGGACCGGGGACAGCGCCCTTGATCAGGACCAGGCCCTTCTCCGTGTCGACCTGGTGGACCTTCAGCGAGAGCGTGGTCGTGGTGACCGCGCCCATGCGCCCGGCCATGCGGACGCCCTTGAAGACACGACCCGGGGTGGAGGCCCCGCCGATCGAGCCGGGGGCGCGGTGCTTGCGGTGGGTGCCGTGGCCGGCGCCGAGGCCCTTGAAGCCGTGACGCTTCATGACGCCGGCGGTGCCCTTGCCCTTGCTGGTGCCGATGACGTCGACCTTGGCCACGTCGGAGAAGACCTCGGCGGTCAGCTCCTGCCCGACCGAGTAGTCGGCGGCGTCCTCGGTGCGCAGCTCGACCAGGTGCCGTCGCGGGGTGACGCCTGCCTTGGCGAAGTGCCCGCCCTCGGGCTTGTTCACCTTGCGGGGGTCGATCGCACCGAAACCGAGCTGGACGGCGGAGTAGCCGTCCTTCTCAGGGGTGCGCACCTGGGTGACCACGCACGGGCCCGCCTTGATGACGGTCACCGGCACGATGCGGTTGTTCTCGTCGAATACCTGGGTCATCCCCAGCTTCTCGCCGAGGAGACCACGGAATGTGCTCGCCATGTCTGGGACAGCCCTTACTGGATGTTGACGTCGACCGAGGCCGGCAGGTCGATGCGCATCAGCGCGTCGACCGTCTTCGGCGTCGGGTCGAGGATGTCGATGAGCCGCTTGTGCGTACGCATCTCGAAGTGCTCGCGCGAGTCCTTGTACTTGTGCGGCGAGCGGATGACGCAGTACACGTTCTTCTCCGTCGGCAGCGGCACCGGGCCGACGACGCGCGCTCCGGTCTTCGTCACCGTGTCCACGATGCGCCGAGCCGAGGCATCGATGGCCTCGTGGTCGTAGGCCTTCAGCCGGATGCGGATCTTCTGTCCCGCCATCGGTTGTCTTCGCTCCTGCCGATCGGTTGTGAAAGTACAAGTGGGTCTGCTGACCCGGGGTCGGGTCTCCCGACCCGGTTGACGGGCGGCGGCCGAACCGGCCGCCGCCCGTCGAGGTGTCACTGGTTGATCTTGACGACCCGGCCGGCGCCGACGGTGCGGCCACCCTCGCGGATCGCGAAGCGCAGGCCTTCCTCCATGGCGATGGGCTGGATCAGCTCCACCGACATCTCGGTGTTGTCACCCGGCATGACCATCTCGGTGCCCGCAGGCAGCGTGACGACGCCGGTGACGTCCGTCGTCCGGAAGTAGAACTGCGGACGGTAGTTGTTGAAGAACGGCGTGTGCCGACCACCCTCGTCCTTCGAGAGGATGTAGACCGAGCCCTCGAAGTTCGTGTGCGGGGTGATGGAACCCGGCTTCACGACGACCTGGCCACGCTCGACGTCCTCGCGCTTGATGCCGCGCAGCAGCAGGCCGACGTTGTCCCCGGCCTGGCCCTGGTCGAGCAGCTTGCGGAACATCTCGACGCCGGTGACGGTCGTCTTGGTCGAGTTCGGGCGGATGCCGACGATCTCGATCTCCTCGGAGACCTTGACGATGCCGCGCTCGACGCGGCCGGTGACGACCGTGCCACGGCCGGTGATCGTGAAGACGTCCTCGACGGGCATGAGGAACGGCTTGTCGATCTCACGCTCGGGCTCGGGGATCGCCGTGTCGACGGCGTTCATGAGCTCCATGAGCTTGTCGCCCCACTCGGCGTCGCCCTCGAGGGCCTTCAGCGCCGAGACGCGGACCACGGGGACGTCGTCGCCCGGGAACTCGTACTCGGACAGCAGCTCGCGGACCTCCAGCTCGACGAGCTCGAGGATCTCCTCGTCGTCGACCATGTCGGCCTTGTTCAGCGCCACCACGATGTAGGGGACGCCGACCTGGCGGGCCAGGAGCACGTGCTCCTTGGTCTGCGGCATCGGGCCGTCGGTGGCGGCGACCACCAGGATGGCGCCGTCCATCTGCGCGGCACCGGTGATCATGTTCTTGATGTAGTCGGCGTGCCCGGGGCAGTCGACGTGCGCGTAGTGCCGGTTCTCGGTCTGGTACTCGACGTGGGCGATCGAGATCGTGATGCCGCGAGCCTTCTCCTCGGGCGCCTTGTCGATCATGTCGAACGCGGACGCCTCGTTGAGGTTCGGGAACTTGTCGTGCAGCACCTTGGTGATCGCCGCGGTCAGCGTCGTCTTGCCGTGGTCGATGTGCCCGATGGTGCCGATGTTGACGTGCGGCTTGGTCCGCTCGAACTTGGCCTTGGCCACTGGGTTCCTCTCGTCGATTCTTCGCAGTCGTTCGCGTGTCTGGGGTGCGAGCTCACGCTCGCGGTGGCCGGCGGGTGGACCGCCGTCCGGTTACTCGCCGGTCGCCTTGGCGATGATCTCCTTGGCGACGTTGGCCGGGACCTCGGCGTAGGTGTCGAACACCATGGTGTAGCTCGCCCGCCCCTGAGTGCGGCTGCGCAGGTCGCCCACGTAGCCGAACATCTCCGACAGCGGCACCAGGGCCCGGACGACGCGAGCGCCGGAACGCTCCTCCATCGCCTGGATGGTCCCGCGGCGGGAGTTCAGGTCGCCGATGACGTCGCCCATGTTCTCTTCCGGGGTGACGACCTCGACCGCCATCATCGGCTCCAGCAGGGCCGGGCTGGCCTTGCGGGCGGCCTCCTTGAAGGCGATCGATCCGGCGATCTTGAAGGCCATCTCCGAGGAGTCGACCTCGTGGTACTGGCCGTCCAGGAGCGACGCCTTGACGCCGACCATGGGGTAGCCGGCGAGGATGCCGTACTGCATGGCGTCCTGCATGCCGGCGTCGACCGACGGGATGTACTCCCGCGGGATGCGCCCACCCGTGACCTTGTTCTCGAACTCGTAGGTCGCCGAGTCGCCGCTCATCTCCAGCGGCTCGAGGGCGATCTGCACCTTCGCGAACTGGCCGGAGCCACCCGTCTGCTTCTTGTGCGTGTAGTCGTAGCGCTCGACGGCCTTGCGGATCGTCTCACGGTAGGCCACCTGCGGCTTGCCGACGTTGGCCTCGACGTTGAACTCACGCCGCATGCGGTCGACCAGGATCTCCAGGTGCAGCTCACCCATGCCGGAGATGACCGTCTGACCGGTCTCCTCGTCGAGGCGGACCTGGAACGTCGGGTCCTCCTCGGCCAGCTTCTGGATGGCCGTGCCCAGCTTCTCCTGGTCGCTCTTCGTCTTCGGCTCGATGGCGACCGAGATGACCGGCGCCGGGAAGGTCATCGACTCGAGGATGACCGGCTTCTGCGGGTCGCAGAGCGTGTCACCCGTCGTGGTCTGCTTCATGCCGTTGACGGCGACGATCTCGCCGGCGCCCACGCCCTGGCGCTCTTCGCGCTTGTTGGCGTGCATCTGGTAGATCTTGCCGACCCGCTCCTTGCGGTCCTTGGTGCTGTTGAGCACCGGGGAACCCGCGTCGAGCTTGCCGGAGTAGACCCGGATGTAGGTGAGCTTGCCGAGGTGCTGGTCCGTCTGGATCTTGAAGGCCAGCGCGGAGAAGGGCTCGTTCTCGTCGGCGTGCCGCAGGACCTCGGTCTCGCCGTCGAGCGCGGTGCCGACGATGGCCTCGACGTCCAGCGGGCTGGGCAGGTAGTCGACGACCGCGTCGAGCAGGGGCTGCACGCCCTTGTTCTTGAAGGCCGTACCGGTCAGGACCGGGTTCACCTGGCCGGCGATGGTGGCCTTGCGGATGGCTGCCTTGAGCCGGTCGACGGCGATCTCCTCGCCGGCGAGGTAGTCCTCCATCAGCGAGTCGTCGAAGTCCGCGATGTTCTCGAGGAGCTTCTCGCGGTACTCCGCAGCCTGGTCGGCCAGCTCGGCGGGGATGTCCTCGATGGCGTAGTCCTCGCCCATCTTGGTCTCACCGCGCCAGGTCAGGGCCTTCATCTGGACCAGGTCGACGACGCCGATGAAGTCGGCCTCGGCACCGATCGGCAGCTGCAGCACCAGCGCGTTGGCGTTGAGCCGCTCCACCATCATGTCGACGCAGCGGAAGAAGTCGGCGCCGGTGCGGTCGAGCTTGTTCACGAAGCACATGCGCGGGACGCTGTACTTCTCGGCCTGGCGCCAGACCTGCTCGGTCTGCGGCTCCACGCCGGCGACACCGTCGTAGACGGCGACCGCACCGTCGAGCACCCGCAGCGACCGCTCCACCTCGACGGTGAAGTCGACGTGACCCGGGGTGTCGATGATGTTGATGTCGTGGTCGTTCCAGGAGCACTTCGTCGCGGCGGACGTGATGGTGATGCCGCGCTCCTGCTCCTGCTCCATCCAGTCCATCGTGGCCGCGCCGTCGTGGACTTCACCGATCTTGTAGTTGATACCGGTGTAGAAGAGGATCCGCTCGGTCGTCGTCGTCTTGCCGGCGTCGATGTGCGCCATGATCCCGATGTTGCGGGTCTTGGCGAGTTGGGCCTCGTTCTGGGCCATTACGTCACTCCTCTTCGTTCTCGTCCGTGCGCGGTGTCCGGGGGTCGCCCGGTTCCACCGCGGGCAGCGGCTGCTGATGGACTGGCGTCACCAGCGGTAGTGCGCGAAGGCCTTGTTCGACTCGGCCATCTTGTGCGTGTCCTCGCGGCGCTTGACCGCGGCACCGAGGCCGTTGCTGGCGTCCAGCAGCTCGTTCATGAGGCGCTCGGTCATCGTCTTCTCGCGACGCGCTCGGCTGTACTGGATGAGCCAGCGCAGGCCGAGGGTCGTGCTGCGGGAGGGGCGGACCTCGATCGGCACCTGGTAGGTCGCACCACCGACGCGGCGGCTGCGCACCTCGAGGGCGGGCTTCACGTTGTCCAGCGCGCGCTTGAGTGTGACGACCGGGTCGGTGTCGTTCTTCGCCCGGACGCCCTCGAGGGCGCCGTAGACGATCGCCTCGGCGACAGAGCGCTTGCCGTCCACGAGCACTTTGTTCACCAGCTGGGTGACCAGCGGCGACTGGTACACCGGGTCGGCGATGAGCGGACGCTTCGGCGCGGGGCCCTTGCGCGGCATTAGCTCTTCTCCTTCTTCGCGCCGTACCGGCTGCGAGCCTGCTTGCGGCCGCGGACACCCTGGGTGTCCAGCGAACCACGGATGATCTTGTAGCGGACGCCGGGCAGGTCCTTCACCCGGCCGCCACGCACGAGCACCATCGAGTGCTCCTGCAGGTTGTGGCCGACGCCCGGGATGTAGGCGGTCACCTCGACACCGCTGGTGAGGCGCACGCGAGCGACCTTGCGCAGCGCCGAGTTCGGCTTCTTCGGCGTCGTCGTGTAGACGCGCGTGCACACGCCGCGGCGCTGAGGGGATCCCTTCAACGCCGGGGTCTTGGTCTTCTCGACCTTGTCCTCGCGGCCCTTGCGGACCAGCTGCTGGATCGTGGGCATGGGTGGCCTGGATCTCCTGCCTGCGCTGGGTCGTGCTGTGGATGTGGTGCACTGCCTGTGGTGTGCCCGGTGGCCCGGCCCTACCGAGTCTGCCCGCGACCCACCCTCCGACCCCCGCGCTCGGGCGTGTCGCCCTCCGCGAGAACCGGCCAGTTGATCGAACCGGACTCGTTGCCCCTCGCGACTCGGCGCCGGCCACACCACCTTGCAGTGGACCCCGTCGGTGACGGGAGTGGCCCCCGGCATCCGGTCGATCCGAGGACCGATGGACGCGCAGGTGCACCGCTTGCGGGAGCAGGCCCAGTCATCCTGGGCACAGCTGACCACAGTACCCGGCCCTGCCTGACCGGTCAAAGCCGGGTCGACATGTGGGCTGCGCACCGGTTCAGCCGGTCTGTCCTGCACCAACTGCCGTTGCCTCGGGCATGTTCCCGGGCGCTGCACGCAGCTGCCCGAGGGGTCGTGCGGGGAACGTACCGGAACCGGACGGCGGCGGGCAGGGGTCCCGGCGCGCGTCGTCGTCCGTCGTCACGTCGCTTCTGTCGGACTCCCGCCCTACCGTCTGTGGCGAACCGCTCACATCCCGCACCTCGTCCGTGGTGCGCCTGCCGCTCGGAGGTACGCCGTGCTCCCCGACAACGCCCGCGAACTGAAGGCCCGGCTGTCCAAGCGGCTGAGCGAGGTGCCACCGTCCAGCGTCGCGGCCAGCTCCGTCGACGGCCCTTCCCGGTGGAGCGGGGTGGCCCTGGGCCTGACCCCGGTCGCCAGAGGTCAGGTGCACCTGGCGATCCGGCTGATCGAGCAGGCCGACGCCGACGTCGTGCTGGGCGGGTTGGACGCCGGCGCCCGGGACGAGGTGGACGTCCGGGTCATCGGCCCGGTCCGGCCGCTGACCTCCCCCACCCCCGATGAGCTGCGGCGGCGGGGGCGTCCGTTGCGGCCCGGGGCGTCCGTCGGCCATCGCGACGTCACCGCCGGCACCCTCGGTGGGTTCGTCCGGCGCCGCGGTACGGAAGAGCTGCTCGTGCTCAGCAACAACCACGTGCTGGCCAACAGCGACGCGGGCGTGACGGGCGACCCGGTGTTCCAGCCGGGTGTCGCCGACGGGGGCCTCGACACCGACCGGATCGGCAGTCTGGCCGCCTTCATCCGGTTCCGCCTCGAGCCGGGGAACCTGGTCGACGCCGCGGTCGCTGCCCTGGACCCCGGCATGACGACGAACCCCGCCGGCTACCCCGGCGGCCCGCTCTCCGCCGTGGTCGCCGCCGCGGACGACACCGACCCCGACGAGCTGGTGGAGAAGGTGGGGCGCACGACGGGCCACACCCGCGGGCGGATCACCGCCGTCGAGGTCGACGGCGTCGGGGTGCAGTTCGACGACGCCGTGCACACCTTCGACGACCAGGTGGAGATCGAGGGCGTCAGCGGGGGGTTCAGCGCCGGGGGCGACAGCGGGTCGGTGATCTGGCGCAGCCGCGACCGCGCACCGCTGGGTCTGCTGTTCGCCGGGTCGACGACGGGCGGCAGCGCCGGTGGCGGCGTCACCTTCGCCAACCCGCTGGCCACGGTGCTGCGCGAGCTCGACGTGGAGTGGTTCGCGGGCTGATCGACCCCGGGAGGAGGACCTCGGCGGGCGTTGCGCTGTCCTGATCCGGCAGCGGAGGGCACCATGGGGGCATGACCGACCGCGCCTCCGCCCGCGCAGCCAAGGACGCGCTGGCCTCCCGCTTCGCCGCCGACCCCGGCGTCGCCGCGGTCGGGCTGGCGCGGCAGGCCGCCGACTACGTCGTCCGGGTCGACCTGACCGAGCCGGGCGCCGGCGCCCGCGTGCCGGCCGACGTCGACGGCGTACGGGTCGTCACGCACGTGATCGGCACCGTCCGCGCCCTCTGAGCGCCCCGGGGGCCCACTCCCCCGCCGGGCCGTTACCGTCGCGGCAGTGGCACCGACGAGGGTGCCACGGACGCCGAGGAGGGCGCGTGCGCATCGGGATCCAGGCCAGCTACGCCGGTGACTTCAAGCAGACCGCGGACGAGATCCGTGACCTGGAGTCCGCCGGGCTCGACGTCGCGATGTGCGCGGAGGTGTACACGTTCGACGCGGTCAGCCAGCTGGGCTACCTGGCGGCCGTGACCGACCGGGTCGAGTTGATGAGCGGCATCCTGCCCATCTACAGCCGCACGCCGGCACTGATCGCGATGACCGCGGCCGGTCTGGACTTCGTCTCCGGCGGGAGGTTCACCCTCGGGCTGGGCGCCTCCGGGCCGCAGGTCATCGAGGGCTGGCACGGGCTGCCCTACGACGCCCCCCTGCAGCGGACCCGCGAGATCATCGAGATCTGCCGCCAGGTGTGGCGCCGCGAGCGGCTGGAGCACGACGGCAAGAAGTACCAGGTGCCGCTCCCGGCCGACCAGGGCACCGGCCTCGGCAAGCCGCTGAAGCTGATCAACACCCCGGTGCGGCCGCAGATCCCGGTGCTGCTCGCCGCGCTCGGGTCCAAGAACGTGGAGCTCGCCGCCGAGATCGCGGAGAAGTGGGAGCCGATCTTCTTCCACCCCGAGCGGGCTGCCTACGTCTGGGGCGCCTCGCTCGAGGCGGGCAAGGCCAAGCGGGACCCGTCGCTCGGTGAGCTCGACGTCGTCGTCGGCGTCCCGGTGGCGATCGGCGAGGACGTCGAGCACCTGGTGGAGGCAGTGCGGCCGGGGATCGCGTTGTACGTCGGCGGCATGGGCGCCAAGGGCAAGAACTTCTACAACGACCTGGCCCGCCGGTACGGCTACGAGGCCGAGGCGGAAGCCATCCAGGAGCTGTACCTGGCCGGGCGCAAGGACGAGGCGGCCGCCGCTGTCCCGGAGGACCTCGTGCGAGCGACCTCGCTGATCGGGCCGGAGTCCTACGTGGCCGAACGGATCGCCGCGTTCGCCGCGGCCGGGGTGACCACGATCAACCTGCAGCCCCTCGACGACAGCCGCGAGGGTCGGCTCCGCACCGTCGAGACGATGCGCCGCCTGGCGGGCTGAGCCCGGCGGGACCGGGGCAAGCCGGCCCCTTGCGTCACGTGACGTCCGGTGAGACACAGAAGGGCCCCGGGAGCTCGCGCTCCCGGGGCCCTCCTGTCACTCACTCAGCGCGTCAGCGCCAGTCGTACTCCTCGAGCCGGACGGCCTCGCCCGTGCCCTGACCGAAGACGTCCGGGCCGTAGTACTGCCCGTCGTCGTAACCGGCCATGGTGTAGACGGCAGCACGCGCCTCCTCGGTGGGCTCGACCGTGATGTTCCGGTAGCGGCTGATGCCGGTACCGGCCGGGATCAGCTTCCCGATGATCACGTTCTCCTTGAGCCCGAGCAGGCTGTCGCTCTTCCCCTGGATGGCGGCGTCGGTGAGCACCTTCGTCGTCTCCTGGAAGGAGGCGGCCGACAGCCACGACTCCGTCGCCAGCGACGCCTTGGTGATCCCCATCAGCACCGGACGGGCCGAGGCCGGCTCGCCGCCCTCGGCGACCACCCGACGGTTCTCCGTCTCGAACAGGGTCCGCTCGACCAGCGCACCGGGCAGGAACTCCG
This sequence comes from Modestobacter caceresii, assembly GCF_000761485.1. GTDB lineage: Bacteria > Actinomycetota > Actinomycetes > Mycobacteriales > Geodermatophilaceae > Modestobacter > Modestobacter caceresii. Next base: position 19,130 of record NZ_JPMX01000019.1, on the reverse strand, counting down.
TCGCGCCCGAGTCGATGATGGTCACCCGCTTCAGCATCTGGCGGATGATCACCTCGATGTGCTTGTCGTGGATCGACACACCCTGGCTGCGGTAGACCTCCTGGACCTCGCGCACCAGGTGCAGCTGCACCTCACGCGGGCCCATGATCCGCAGCACCTCGTGCGGGTCGACCGCACCCTCGGTCAGCTGCTCGCCGACCTCGACGTGCCCGCCGTCCTCGACCCGCAGCCGCGAGCGACGCGACAGCTTGTCGTAGACGACCTCGTCGGACCCGTCGTCCGGGGTGATGGTGAGCTTGCGGAACTGGTCGCCGTCCTCGATCCGGACGTTGCCGGCCAGCTCGGCGATCGGGGCCTTGCCCTTGGGGACACGGGCCTCGAAGAGCTCGACCACACGCGGCAGACCGTGCGTGATGTCCGCGCCCGCCACACCACCGGTGTGGAAGGTGCGCATCGTCAGCTGCGTCCCGGGCTCGCCGATCGACTGGGCGGCGATGATGCCGACCGCCTCGCCGACGTCCACGAGCTTGCCGGAGGCCAGCGACCGGCCGTAGCAGGTGGCGCAGGTGCCCAGCAGCGACTCGCAGGTGAGCACGCAGCGCACCTTGACCTCGGAGACCCCGGCGTCGACCAGCTGAGCGATCAGCACGTCGCCCAGGTCGGCCCCGGCCGGGGCGATCTGGGTGCCGTCGGCAGCGACCACGTCAGCGGCCAGTGCACGGGCGTAGACGCTGGTCTCCACGTGGGCGTCACGGATGACCGCGCCGTCCACCACGGTGCCGATCGGCATGATCACGCCGCGCTCGGTGCCGCAGTCCTCCTCGCGGATGATGACGTCCTGCGAGACGTCGACCAGCCGGCGGGTGAGGTACCCGGAGTCGGCGGTCCGCAGCGCGGTGTCGGCCAGGCCCTTGCGGGCACCGTGCGTGGAGATGAAGTACTCCAGCACGGACAGACCCTCCCGGAAGTTGGCCTTGATCGGCCGCGGGATGATCTCGCCCTTCGGGTTGGCCACCAGGCCACGCATGCCGGCGATCTGGCTGATCTGCATCATGTTGCCGCGAGCGCCGGAGTTGACCATGACCCAGACCGGGTTGGTGGTCGGGAAGTTGTCGACCATCGCCTGGCTGACCTCGGCCCGTGCCCGCGTCCAGATCTCGATGAGCTCGGAACGACGCTCGGCGTCGGTGATGACGCCCCGCTCGTACTGACGCTCGATCTTGCGGGCCTCGTCCTCGTGCCGCTCCAGGATCGCGGCCTTCACCGGCGGGGTGACGACGTCGTCGATCGCGATCGTCACGCCCGAACGGGTCGCCCAACGGAAGCCGGCCGACTTGAGGGCGTCCAGCGTCGCCGCCACCTGCACCTTCGGGTAGCGCTCGGCGAGGTCGTTGACGATCGCGCCCAGCGCCTTCTTCGGCACCTGGTAGTTGACGAACCGGTAGTCCTCCGGCAGGGCCTCGTTGAAGAGGACCCGGCCCAGGCTGGTGGAGACGACGGCCGGCCGGCCGGGCTCCCAGCCCTCGGGGGCCTCCCACGGGTCGTTCGGGCCGCTGTCGACGCCGAACACCTCGTCGAGGCGGATGAGGACCCGCTCCTGCAGCCCGAGCACGCCCTTGTCGAAGGCCATGACCGCCTCGGCCGTCGTCGAGTACGACTTGGGCCGCTCGCCCTCGGGCACCTCGACCGACCCGGAGAGGGAGGTCAGGTGGTAGAGGCCCAGCACCATGTCCTGGGTCGGCGCGGTGATCGGACGACCATCGGCCGGGCTCAGGATGTTGTTGCTGGAGAGCATGAGGATGCGGGCCTCGGCCTGCGCCTCGGCCGACAGCGGCAGGTGCACCGCCATCTGGTCACCGTCGAAGTCCGCGTTGAACGCGGTGCAGACGAGCGGGTGGATCTGGATGGCCTTGCCCTCGACCAGCTGGGGCTCGAAGGCCTGGATGCCCAGACGGTGCAGCGTCGGCGCCCGGTTCAGCAGCACCGGGTGCTCGGTGATGACCTCTTCCAGGACGTCCCACACAACCGGCCGCGCACGCTCCACCATCCGCTTGGCGGACTTGATGTTCTGCGCGTGGTTGAGGTCGACCAGCCGCTTCATCACGAAGGGCTTGAACAGCTCCAGCGCCATCTGCTTGGGCAGACCGCACTGGTGCAGCTTGAGCTGGGGGCCGACGACGATGACCGAACGGCCGGAGTAGTCGACGCGCTTGCCCAGCAGGTTCTGCCGGAACCGGCCCTGCTTGCCCTTGAGCAGGTCGCTCAGGGACTTCAGCGGACGGTTGCCCGGGCCGGTGACGGGACGGCCACGACGACCGTTGTCGAACAGCGCGTCCACGGACTCCTGGAGCATCCGCTTCTCGTTGTTGACGATGATCTCCGGCGCGCCCAGGTCGAGCAGTCGCTTGAGCCGGTTGTTCCGGTTGATCACCCGGCGGTACAGGTCGTTCATGTCGCTGGTCGCGAAGCGGCCACCGTCCAGCTGCACCATCGGGCGCAGGTCCGGCGGGATCACCGGCACGCAGTCCAGGACCATGCCCATGGGCGAGTTCTGGGTCTGCTGGAACGCCGCGACGACCTTCAGCCGCTTGAGCGCCCGCAGCTTGCGCTGGCCCTTGCCGCTGCGGATGGTCTCGCGCAGCGAGACGGCCTCGGCGTCGAGGTCGAAGCCGGCGAGCAGCTTCTGCAGCGCCGCGGCGCCCATGCCGCCCTCGAAGTACTCACCGAAGCGGTCGCGCAGCTCGCGGTAGAGGCCCTCGTCGGCGATGAGCTGCTTGACCTCGAGCTTGCGGAAGGTGTCCATCACCTCGTCGAGGCGGTCGATCTCCCGCTGGGCCCGGTCGCGCAGCTGGCGCATCTCGCGCTCGCCGCCCTCGCGCACCTTGCGGCGCACGTCGGACTTGGCCCCCTCGGCCTCCAGCTCGGCGAGGTCGGCCTCCAGCTTCTGCTGGCGCGCCTCCACGTCGGCGTCGCGGCGACCTTCGAGGTTGGACTTCTCCGCGCTGATCTCGGCCTCGACGGTCGGCAGGTCGCGGTGACGCGCCTCGTCGTCGACGGAGGTGATCATGTAGGCAGCGAAGTAGATGATCTTCTCGAGGTCCTTGGGCGCCAGGTCGAGCAGGTAGCCCAGGCGCGAGGGGACGCCCTTGAAGAACCAGATGTGGGTGACCGGCGCGGCCAGCTCGATGTGGCCCATCCGCTCACGACGCACCTTGGCGCGAGTGACCTCGACGCCGCAGCGCTCGCAGATGATGCCCTTGAAGCGGACGCGCTTGTACTTCCCGCAGTAGCACTCCCAGTCCCGGGTGGGACCGAAGATCTTCTCGCAGAACAAACCGTCCTTCTCCGGACGGAGAGTGCGGTAGTTGATGGTCTCGGGCTTCTTCACCTCGCCGTGTGACCACTGGCGGATGTCGTCACCGCTGGCCAGACCGATGCGCAGTTCGTCGAAGAAGTTGACGTCGAGCACTCGATGTACCCCTTTCCGGGGCTAGTTCTTCGCTTCTAATCGATGAGGGTGTGGGGCCGGCCGGCCCTGACTCGCTCAGGGCCGGCCGGCGGCCGATCAGACGTCTTCGACGGACGACGGCTCGCGACGGCTGAGGTCGATGCCCAGCTCCTCCGCGGCCCGGAAGACCTCGTCGTCGGTGTCGCGCAGCTCGATCGCGTTGCCGTCGCTGGAGAGGACCTCCACGTTGAGGCAGAGCGACTGGAGCTCCTTGAGCAACACCTTGAAGGACTCCGGGATGCCCGGCTCCGGGATGTTCTCGCCCTTGACGATCGCCTCGTACACCTTGACGCGGCCGAGGATGTCGTCGGACTTGATGGTGAGCAGCTCCTGCAGCGCGTAGGCCGCGCCGTAGGCCTGCATCGCCCAGCACTCCATCTCACCGAAGCGCTGACCACCGAACTGCGCCTTACCACCCAGCGGCTGCTGCGTGATCATCGAGTACGGCCCGGTCGAACGGGCGTGGATCTTGTCGTCGACCAGGTGCAGCAGCTTCAGGATGTAGACGTAGCCCACCGAGATCGGCTCGGGGAAGGGCTCCCCGGAGCGGCCGTCGAACAGCCGCGCCTTGCCGGTCTCCTTGACCATCCGGTTGCCGTCGCGGTTCGGGACCGTCGAGCCCAGCAGGCCGATGATCTCCTCCTCCTTGGCACCGTCGAAGACCGGCGTCGCGGTGCGGGTGCCCGGCGCGGCCTGACGCGCAGCGCCCGGCAGCTTGGCCGCCCACTCCGGGGTGCCCTCGACCTCCCAGCCGGTCTTGGCGATCCACCCGAGGTGGGTCTCCAGCACCTGGCCGACGTTCATCCGGCCGGGCACGCCCAGCGGGTTGAGCACGATGTCGACCGGCGTGCCGTCCTCGAGGAACGGCATGTCCTCCTGCGGGAGGATCTTGGAGATGACGCCCTTGTTGCCGTGGCGGCCGGCCAGCTTGTCGCCGTCGCTGATCTTGCGCATCTGGGCCACGTAGACCCGGATGAGCTCGTTCACGCCGGCGGGCAGCTCGTCGCCGTCCTCGCGGGAGAAGACCCGGACGCCGATGACCTTGCCGGACTCGCCGTGCTTGACCTTGAGGCTGGTGTCGCGCACCTCGCGGGCCTTCTCGCCGAAGATCGCCCGCAGCAGCCGCTCCTCGGGGGTCAGCTCCGTCTCACCCTTGGGCGTGACCTTGCCGACGAGGATGTCGCCGGGGACGACCTCGGCACCGATCCGGATGATCCCGCGCTCGTCGAGGTCGGCGAGGACCTCCTCGGAGACGTTCGGGATGTCCCGGGTGATCTCCTCGGCACCGAGCTTGGTGTCGCGGGCGTCGACCTCGAACTCCTCGATGTGGATCGAGGACAGGACGTCGTCCTGCACGAGGCGCTGCGACAGGATGATCGCGTCCTCGTAGTTGTGACCCTCCCAGGGCATGAAGGCGACGAGCAGGTTCTTGCCCAGCGCCATCTCGCCCTCGTCGGTGCACGGGCCGTCGGCGATGACCTGGCCCACCTCGACCCGCTGGCCCTCTTCGACCACCGGGCTCTGGTTGATCGAGGTGCCCTGGTTCGAGCGCTGGAACTTCAGCAGCCGGTAGGTCTGCCGGGTCCCGTCGTCGGCCATCACGGTGACGTAGTCGGCGGTGGAGTCCTCGACCACACCGGCCTTCTCGGCCACCACGACGTCACCGGCGTCGACGGCGGCACGCAGCTCCATGCCCGTGCCGACCAGCGGGGCCTCGCTGCGCAGCAGCGGGACCGCCTGACGCTGCATGTTCGCGCCCATCAGGGCGCGGTTGGCGTCGTCGTGCTCGAGGAACGGGATCATCGCCGTCGCGACCGAGGTCATCTGCCGCGGCGAGACGTCCATGTAGTCGACGTTCTCCGGGGCGAGGTCGGTGGTCTCCCCGCCCTTGGTGCGGACCAGGACCAGGTCCTCGGCGAACCGGCCCGTCGCGTCCAGCGGCGAGTTGGCCTGGGCGACGACGAAGCGGTCCTCCTCGTCAGCGGTCAGGTAGTCGATCTGGTCGGTGACGGTGCCGTTCTCGACCTTGCGGTACGGCGTCTCGATGAAGCCGAACGGGTTCACCCGGCCGAACGAGGACAGCGAGCCGATCAGGCCGATGTTCGGGCCCTCAGGGGTCTCGATCGGGCACATCCGGCCGTAGTGGCTCGGGTGCACGTCGCGGACCTCCATGCCCGCACGCTCACGGGACAGACCACCCGGGCCCAGCGCCGACAGGCGGCGCTTGTGGGTCAGGCCCGCGAGCGGGTTGGTCTGGTCCATGAACTGCGAGAGCTGGCTGGTGCCGAAGAACTCCTTGATGGAGGCGACGACCGGCCGGATGTTGATCAGCGTCTGCGGCGTGATCGCCTCGACGTCCTGGGTCGTCATCCGCTCGCGGACCACGCGCTCCATGCGGGAGAGGCCGACCCGGATCTGGTTCTGGATCAGCTCGCCGACCGTGCGCAGGCGACGGTTGCCGAAGTGGTCGATGTCGTCGACGCCGTGGTCGGGCTCGCCGGCGTGCAGACGCACGACGTACTCGATGGTGGCGACGATGTCGTCCTCGGTCAGCGTCGAGGTGCCCTTGGGCACGTCGACACCCAGCTTCTTGTTGACCTTGTAGCGGCCGACCTTCGCCAGGTCGTAGCGCTTCGGGTTGAAGAAGAGGTTCTCCAGCAGCGCCTGCGCCGACTCACGCGTCGGCGGCTCGCCCGGGCGCAGCTTGCGGTAGATGTCCAGCAGCGCCTCGTCCTGGCCGGCGAGGTGGTCCTTCTCCAGGGTGGCCAGCATGGTGGGCGACCACTGGAAGTGCTCGCGGATCCGGTCCTCGGTCCAGCCGAGGGCCTTGAGCAGGACGCTGACCGGCTGGCGGCGCTTGCGGTCGATCCGGACGCCGACGGTGTCGCGCTTGTCGACGTCGAACTCCAGCCACGCACCGCGGCTGGGGATGACCTTGGCGCTGTAGACGTCCTTGTCCGACGTCTTGTCCAGGCTCTTGTCGAAGTAGACGCCGGGGCTGCGGACCAGCTGGGAGACGACGACGCGCTCGGTCCCGTTGATGACGAACGTGCCCTTGCTCGTCATGACCGGGAAGTCGCCCATGAACACCGTCTGGCTCTTGATCTCGCCGGTGGTGTTGTTCATGAACTCGGCGGTGACGAACAGCGGCGCCGCGTAGGTCATGTCCTTGTCCTTGCACTCCTCGAGGGACGCCTTGACGTCCTCGAAGCGCGGGTTGGAGAAGGACAGCGACATCGAGCCGCTGAAGTCCTCGATCGGCGAGATCTCCTCGAGGATCTCGGCGAGGCCGCCGACGGCGTTGGCCTGGTCCTCGGGGGCGAGGGTGGCCTTCCACTCCGGGGCGCCGACCAGCCAGTCGAACGAGGCGGTCTGCAGGGCGAGCAGGTCCGGGACCTCGAGGGGCTCGCGGATCTTGGCGAACGAGACGCGGAGCGGCGCGCCGGGGATCTTCTGCTGGTCGGTGCCGCCGGTACGGGGACCGGGCTGGACGTCGACCGCGGTGGTGCCGGGATCAGTGGTGGTGGTGCTGGTGGGGCGAGAGCCTGCCAAGATGCGTCCTTTCGAGGACCTCACGACGTGCGGGCGGTGGGTGCAGTTCGTCCTGGGTCGTCGTCGTTGTCGGCGAGGCTGACCGCGGATGCCTGCCCCGTCGGTACGGTCAACACGGGGTGACCCGGAGCCGTTCCCGGGCACCCCTCGTGACCCGTCTCGACGGGCTGGCAGTCAGAGGGCAGCGCAACAGGAGACCCTACCCCTGCTCAGCGCCGGTGTCCACGTCGGGCCGCCGGGGCGGTCGGGGACCCACCCGCGTGGGGTGGCCGGCGCCCACCCGGCCCGGGGGACACGGGGCTCCAGCAGGAGCCCGGTGCCGCGGATCGGGGGTGAGCGGGATGAGTGCCCTGCCGATGATGCCAGTGCCGCAGCCCACGTGGGACCGCCACGCCGCGACCTGTGGGTGAACGAAGACCCCGCGGACCCCACTCAGGCGCCGGCGACCAGGACGCACGACAGGGGCCGACCCACCGGAGTGGATCGGCCCCTGTCGTCAGTGCGGGGTGGTGCTACCCGGCCGCCACGGAGGTGGCGGCCGGGTGGGGGGTCACTTGACGGTGACGGTGGCGCCGGCGCCCTCGAGGGCGGCCTTGGCCTTCTCCGCAGCGTCCTTGGCGACCTTCTCCAGGACCGGCTTCGGTGCGTTGTCGACCAGGTCCTTGGCCTCCTTGAGGCCGAGGGACGTGAGGCCGCGCACCTCCTTGATGACCTGGATCTTCTTGTCGCCGGCAGCCTCGAGGATGACGTCGAACTCGTCCTGCTCGACCGGGGCCTCGGTGGCGGCAGCGCCACCACCACCGCCGGCAGCCGCGACGGCGACGGGGGCGGCGGCGGTGACCTCGAAGGTCTCCTCGAACTGCTTCACGAAGTCCGACAGCTCCAGGAGGGTCATCTCCTTGAAGGCGTCGAGCAGCTCGTCAGTGGAAAGCTTGGCCATGGTGTCTCCTTGAGGGGGTCAGTCGGTGCTGGCCGCGGAGTCCGCGGCAGCATCGGTCGTGTCGGGGGTGGTGTCAGCAGCAGAGTCGGCGGGAGCAGCGTCGTCCGAGGCAGCAGCGCCCTCGGCCGGCTTCTTCTCCTTGAGGGCCTCGGCCAGTCGGGCGACCTGCGACAGCGGGGCCTGGAACAGCCCGGCCGCCTTGGTGAGGTTGCCCTTCATGGCGCCGGCCAGCTTGGCCAGCAGGACCTCACGGGACTCGACGTCGGCGAGGCGGGTGACCTCGGCAGCGTCGACCGTGCGGCCTTCGACCACGCCGCCCTTGATGACCAGCAGCGGGTTGGCCCGCGCGAAGTCACGGATGGCCTTGGCGGCCTCGACCGGGTCGCCCTCGATGAAGGCGATCGCGGTGGGGCCGTTGAGCAGCGGGGCCAGGTCCGAGTGACCGACCGAGTCCGCCGCCCGCTTCGTCAGGGTGTTCTTGACGACGGCGTAGCTGCTGCCCGCACCGAGGGAACGACGCAGCTCGGTGAGCTGCGCCACGGTCAGCCCGCGGTACTCGGTGAGCACGGCCGCGCTGGACTTCTGGAACCGCTCGGTGATCTCCTCGATCACCGCGGCCTTCGCCTGCGTGGGCATGGGCCTCCTCTCGTCTGTCGGGCGACCACCGGCGACGTGCGCCCGGGGCGATCGGGCCCGGAGACGAGGAACGCCCCGGCGCAGGGCGCACGGGGCGAGGGACGTTCACGGTCCGGGCGCTGAGCCCAGGCCGTGCCACGTTCGTCGAACCGTCCACCTGCGCGGGTCGTCCGGTCGTTTCCGGACCTTCGATCGCACGCGGACGTGCGACGACCAGCGGTCTTGGGGGGAACAGCAGGAAGAGTACACGGGACTGCGGGCCGGACGCACGAGGGCCCCGATGCACGAGGGCCCCGCAGCGACGTGCGCTGCGGGGCCCTCGTGGGGACGGGGTCCGTCGATCAGACAGGTGCGCCGATCAGGAGGAGGGCTCGTCCACGGTGAGGTTGCGGGTGCGGTTCGGGTCGACCGGGATGCCCGGGCCCATGGTGGTGGAGACGGTGACCTTCCGCAGGTACCGGCCCTTGGCCGCCGAGGGCTTGGCCCGCAGGACCTCGTCCAGGGCAGCGGCGTAGTTCTCCACCAGCTTGGCCTGGTCGAAGGACGTCTTGCCGATCACCAGGTGCAGGTTGGCCTGCTTGTCGACGCGGAAGTTGATCTTCCCGCCCTTGATGTCGTTGACGGCCTTGGTGACGTCGGGGGTCACCGTGCCCGTCTTCGGGTTCGGCATCAGGCCACGGGGGCCGAGGATGCGGGCGATGCGACCGACCTTGGCCATCTGGTCCGGGGTGGCGATCGCGGCGTCGAAGTCCAGGAAGCCGCCCTGGATCTGCTCGATCAGGTCGTCGGAGCCGACGACGTCGGCGCCGGCGGCCTCCGCCTCGGCTGCCTTGTCGCCGGTCGCGAAGACGATGACGCGGGCGGTCTTGCCGGTGCCGTGCGGCAGGTTGACCGTGCCGCGGACCATCTGGTCGGCCTTGCGCGGGTCGACCCCGAGCCGGATGGCGACCTCGACGGTGGCGTCGTACTTGGTGGTCGAGGTCTGCTTGGCCAGACCGGCGGCCTGCAGCGGGCTGTAGAGCGTGTCCGCGTCGACCAGCTCGGCGACCTTGCGGTAGTTCTTGCCGTGCTTCGCCATGGTGGTTCTCCTTCCCCCGGGACGGGGGTCATGTGGTGTGCGGGCCTGGCGAGGCCCTCCCACGACTACTGAGGTGAGGTGCTGACCGGGTCAGCGATGGAACGGCCCCGGTGCCGGGAGGCACCGGCGTCCTTCACTTGACGGTGATGCCCATCGACCGGGCGGTGCCGGCGATGATCTTCTCGGCCTGCTCGAGGTCGTTGGCGTTCAGGTCGGCCATCTTGGTCTGCGCGATCTCGCGGACCTGGTCGCGGGTGACCGTCGCGACCTTGGTCTTGTGCGGCTCACCCGAGCCCTTCTCCACACCGGCGGCCTTCAGCAGCATGCGCGCTGCCGGGGGCGTCTTGGTGACGAAGGTGAACGACCGGTCCTCGAAGACCGAGATCTCCACGGGGATGACGCTCCCGCGCTGCGCCTCCGTCGCGGCGTTGTACGCCTTGCAGAACTCCATGATGTTGACGCCGTGCTGACCGAGGGCGGGGCCCACGGGCGGCGCGGGGGTGGCCGCACCGGCGTTGATCTGGAGCTTGATGACCGCGGTCAACCGCTTCCTGGGGGGCATGACTTCCTTCTTCGTGACGGTGGTGACTGGCTGGAACGGCTCCCTCGCAGGGCCCCACCCTGAGCCTGCGAAGGGTGGGGGGCGAGGAGGTCCTCAGATCTTGGTGACCTGGGTGAACGACAGCTCGACCGGCGTCTCGCGGCCGAAGATGGAGACGAGCACCTGGAGCTTCTGCTGCTCCGGGTTGATCTCGTTGATGGTCGCCGGCAGCGTCGCGAACGGCCCGTCCATGACGGTGACGGACTCGCCGACCTCGAACTCGACCTCCGGCGCGGGGCCGGCGCTGGGGGCCGCCTCGGTCGTGGAGACCGGCTTGGCGGTGGTGGCCGGCACCAGCAGGTTGACGACCTCGTCGATGCTCAGCGGCGAGGGCTTGGAGGTGGCCCCGACGAAGCCGGTGACGCCCGGGGTGTTGCGGACCGCACCCCAGGACTCGTCGTTGAGGTCCATCCGGACGAGCAGGTAACCGGGCAGCTTCTTGCGGTTGACCTGCGTCCGCTTGCCGTTCTTGATCTCGGTGACCTCCTCGGTGGGCACCTCGATCTGGAAGATGTAGTCCTCCATGTCCAGCGACGTGATCCGGGACTCGAGGTTGGTCTTCACCTTGTTCTCGTAGCCCGCGTAGGAGTGGATCACGTACCAGTCGCCGAACTGGCCACGCAGGGTCGAGCGCAGGGCCTCGGCCGGGTCCTCGTCCTCCGCCGCCGCGGTCTCGAGGGCCTCGACGACCACGGGGTCGTGGTCGGGGGCGGGCTCGGCCAGGGGGTCGGCGACGAGGGTGTCGCGGCCACCGGACTCCACCTCGGGGACGGCGTCGGCGGAACCGGTGTCGGTGTCCTGGTCTGCGGTGTCGCTCGATCCCTCGGCGGACCCGGTCTCGCCGGCGCCCGTCTCGAGGTCTGCGCTACCGCGCACGTCCGCACGCGCGTCGTCGAGGTCGGTGCCCTCGACGGCGCTGTCGGTCTCGAAGGGCTCGCGGGGGTCAGTCACAGGGTCTCTTCCTTGTCGGGTGTGGTGCAGTCGCGGAGGGCGGTCAGCCGAAGACGGCGAGCACGCCCTGGGCGAAGAGGAGGTCCAGGCCGGCGACGATCGCGACCATGACCGCCACGAAGATGATCACCACGGTGGTGTAGGTGATCAGCTCCTTGCGACCGGGCCAGATCACCTTGCGCAGCTCGGCGACGACCTCGCGGAGGAACCGCCCCAGGTCCCGCTTCTTCCGCTGTTCGGCGGCGCGTTCGCGCTCGGCGGCGGCGCGGGTGCGGGTCCCGGTGGAACCCGTGTCCGGCGTCCGCCCGGCGGGACGGCTCGACGTGCGGGACCGGCGCTGGGTGGGGGTGGCGACGACCTTGTCCTCGTCGGTCTCCGCCTCGTCGGCGACGTCGGCCTCGGCGGCCTCGAGCGCTCCCGCGTCCTCCACGCCCGGCGTCTCGGCGTCGAGCTGCTCGGCGTCGACCTGCTCGCCGTTCGGCTCGCCGTCCTTCTCGCTCACAGCGCCTCGCTCACGTCGGTCCGGCTCACTTCGGTCGGCTCTTCTCGGTCGGTCGTCAGGTCGTGGCAGGGGTGACAGGACTTGAACCTGCAGCCTGCGGTTTTGGAGACCGCTGCTCTGCCAATTGAGCTACACCCCTAGGGAACGCCGGGTCCGCGTCGCGACGCGGCCCCAGTCTCGACGTGACCCCCCGAAGAGGGCCTCCGGGGCACGCCGGTGGCGGGGTCCCACAGGCCCCAGGTCGTCGAGTGTACGGGACCGGCCCGCCCAGCAGCCAACACGGGAGCCGGGGCGCCCCCGCGGGGGACCCGGAGCGGGCTGGGACACCCGGTCCGTCTGCCACGATCGGATCATGCCGACCGCCCCCGCCCCCGGGTCCGAGCCCGTCGAACCGGCGCCATCGGCGGAGCGGCGGGTCTCCCGGCGGGTCGCCGCCATCGCCTCCTCTGCGACGATGGCCGCCGACGCCCGCGCCAAGGCGCTGCGGGCCACCGGGCGGCCCGTGATCAGCTTCGCCGCCGGCGAACCGGACTCCCCCACGGCCGACCACGTCGTCGAGGCGGCCGTCCGGGCGGCCCGGGACCCGGCGATGCACCGGTACACCCCGGTCGGGGGCCTCCCCCAGCTCCGGGAGGCGATCGTCGCGAAGACGCTGCGCGACTCGGGCCTGACCGCCCAGCCGACCGACGTCCTGGTCACCGCCGGGGGCAAGCAGGCGGTCGCCCAGGCACTGGCGGCGCTGCTCGACCCCGGCGACGAGGTGCTGCTCCCGACGCCGCACTGGACCACCTACCCGGAGGCGATCCGGCTGGCCGGCGGCGTGCCCGTCCCGGTGGTCGCCGACGAGGCCAGCGGCTACCTGGTCTCCGTCGGACAGCTCGAGGCGGCTCGCACCCCGCGGACGAAGCTGCTGCTGTTCTGCTCCCCGGCCAACCCCACCGGCGCCGTCCACCCGCGCGAGGAGGTGGCCGAGATCGGCCGGTGGGCGCTGGCTGCCGGCCTCTGGGTGGTCACCGACGAGATCTACGAGCACCTGACCTACGACGGGACGACGGCGCCGTCGCTGCCCGCCCTGGTGCCCGAGGTCCAGCCGCGGTGCGTGGTCGTCAACGGCGTCGCCAAGGCGTACGCGATGACCGGCTGGCGGGTGGGCTGGCTGATCGGGCCGGCCGACGTGGTGGCCGGGGCGACGGCCCTGCAGTCGCACTCGGCCGGGCACGTCTCGAACGTCGCCCAGGCCGCCGCGGTGGCCGCGCTCAGCGGTGACCAGTCCAGCGTCGTGGAGCTGCGGGCCACCCTCGACCGCCGCCGCCGGACTGTCGTCCGGATGCTCCGGGAGATCCCGGGGATCGCCTGCCCCGAGCCGCAGGGCGCCTTCTACGTCTACCCGTCGGTCACCGCCCTGCTCGGCCGCGCGATCGCCGGGCGCACGGCCGCCAGCAGCGCCGAGCTGGCCGAGCTGCTGCTGGAACTGGCCCAGGTCGCCGTCGTCCCGGGCGAGGCCTTCGGCACGCCGGGGTACCTCCGCCTGTCCTACGCCCTCGGGGACGACGACCTGGTCGAGGGTGTCCGCCGGATGCAGCAGCTCCTGGGCTCCGCAGGCTGAGACCTGCGGACCCGATCAGCCCAGCGCGACGACGGCGCGGGCCAGGGACAGGACCTTGTCGCCACCACTGGTCACGGTGAGGTCGACGCGCACCCGGCCGTCCTCGAGGAGGGCGGCGACCCGCCCCCGCACGGTCAGCTCGGCACCGAGGTCGTCGTCGGGCACCACGACCGGCCGGCTGAAGCGCACCGAGTAGTCGACGACGGCACCCGGGTCGCCGGCCCAGGCGGTGACCGCTCGGACGGCGAGGCCCGCGGTGAGCATCCCGTGCGCGATCACACCCGGGAGGCCGACCGCGCGGGCGACCCGCTCGTTCCAGTGGATGACGTTGAGGTCACCCGAGGCGCCTGCGTACCGGACCAGGTCGGCGCGGGTGACCCGGGAGGTCTGCTCGGGCAGTTCGGTGCCGACCTCGACGTCGGTCGGTCGCGGGCTCACGCCGTGCCCCGGGCGACGAGCATCGAGCGGGTCGTGCACACCGGCTCGCCGTCCTCGGTGGCCAGGTCGACGCGGGTGGTCAGCATGTCGTTGCCGGCCACCGTCTTCACCGCGTCGATGGTGGCGGTGGCGACCAGTCGGTCGCCGGCCCGGATCGGGCGGTGGTGGGTGAACCGCTGCTCGCCGTGCACGACCCGGCTGTAGTCGAGCCCCACCTCGGGGTCCTCGACGACGACGTTGCCCGCACCGAGGGACAGCACGATGGCGAAGGTCGGCGGGGCGATGACGTCGGGGTGACCGGCGGCGCGGGCCGCGGCCGGGTCGCGGTAGACCGGGTCAGGGTCGGCCAGCGCCGTGGCGAACTCCGCGATCTTCTCGCGCCCGACCTCGTACACGGCAGAGGGCGGGTAGCTGCGCCCGACCAGTCCTGCGTCCAGCGCCATGCTCCCGCCCTCTCCTCGCGACCGCTGCGGTCAGCGCGTCTCGCGGTGGACCGTGTGCTTGCGGTCGGTCGGGCAGTACTTCTTCAGCTCGATCCGGTCGGGGTCGTTCCGCCGGTTCTTGCGGGTGATGTAGTTGCGGTTCTTGCACTCCTGGCAGGCCAGGGTGATCTTCGGACGAACGTCGGTGGCTGCCATGAGCGCATCCTCGCCTTGTCGGTGGTCGAGAGTCCCTCGACGCTTCTCGGGTGGTGCCCGTGCCCGACGGATGCCGAACACGACGACGGACCCCGTTCCCGGGGTCCGTCTGGGGTAGCGGTGACCGGACTTGAACCGGTGACACAGCGATTATGAGCCGCTTGCTCTACCAGGCTGAGCTACACCGCCAGGCGACCGCGCGGCCCGGTCTTCCGACTGGACCGGTGGTCGGCATTCGATCGTACGAGCCCCTTTACGGAATCGAACCGTAGACCTTCTCCTTACCATGGAGACGCTCTGCCGACTGAGCTAAAGGGGCCTGCTCCGAAGAGCCGTGGAGAACTGTACCTGATGCCTTTCGGCCTCCCTGCAGGGGCCCGCCGCGAGCCTGCGAGCGGTGGGGGGCAGGGAGGTCCTCTCTCAGGTGCGGACGAACAGCCGCCGGTGGGTGGCCCCCGGCGCGGCGGCGCGGACCCCGGTGCGCGCCAGCAGCCACCCCTCGAGCCGGTCCTCCGGCAACGGGCGGCTGACCAGGAAGCCCTGCAGCTTGTCGCAGCCCATCTGGGTCAGCAGGTCCCGGGTCACCTCGTCCTCGACCCCCTCGGCCACCACGCGCAACCCCAGGTTGTGCGCGAGCTCGACGATCGACCGGGCGATGAAGGACTCGTTCTGGCTCGTCGACATGCCCAGCACGAAGGACTTGTCGATCTTCAGCTCGTCGATCGGCAGCAGCCGCAGCTGGGACAGCGACGAGTAGCCGGTGCCGAAGTCGTCCATGGACAACCGCAGACCGAGCGCGTGCAGGTCGGCCAGCACGGTGCTGTTGCGCACCGTGTCGTCGACGACGCTGCCCTCGGTCAGCTCGAGGGTCAGCAGCTCACCCGGCACCCCGTGGTGGCGCAGTGCCCGGCGGACACGGTCGACGATGTCCGGCTCGGCGAGGCAGTGGGCCGAGAGGTTGACCGCCACCGACAGGGCGATGTCCTGGTCCAGCCACCGCCGGCAGCGGTCCAGCGCACGGTCGAGGACGTGGTCGGTCAGCAGCCCGATCCGGCCGATCTGCTCGGCCAGGCTGATGAAGTCGTCGGGCGAGATGTCCCCGTAGCGCGGGTGCGCCCAGCGCACGAGGGTCTCCACCGAGACGATGTCCGCGGTGCGGGTGTCCACGATCGGCTGGAAGACGACCGAGATCTGCCCGTCGGCCATCGCGGTCTCCAGCTCCGCGCCCAGTTGCAGGCGGCGCAGGCTCTGCTGGTCCAGGACGGGGTGGTAGGTCGCCACTCCCCCGGAGCCCTGTGCCGCGAGCAGTGCGACGTCCGCCCGCTGGATCAGCGTGCCGGACTCCGACCCGTGCACGGGCGCCGCAGCCACCCCGATCGTCAGCGCGACCTCCAGGTCCAGCCCGGCGACCCGGGCCCGGGTGGAGGCGGCCTCCCGCAGCCGACGGGCGGCTCGCTCGGTGGCAGCCAGGGACAGGCCCGGCAGCAGGACGGCGAACTGACCGCCCTCCATCCGGGCGACGACGGCCTGCGGCGGCGCGTGCTCGCGGAGCAGGCCGGCGGTGACCAGGAGCAGTTCGTCGCTGGCGGCGTGCCCGAGGGTGTCGGTGACGTCGGTGTAGCCGTCCAGGGCCGCCAGCACCAGCCCGGCCCGGGCGGTGGCCGGCTCGGCCAGCAGCAGCGCGTCGATCTCCCCACCCAGCCGCTGCCGGTTCGGCAGCCCGGTCAGCCGGTCGTGGTCGCCGTCGTGCCGGATCTGGCTGAGCAGCTGCTGCTGCCGGATCGCAGCGTTGACGTGGGTCAACATCGACTCGAGCGCACTGCGGTCCCCGTCGGCGAAGGTGACCACGTCGCTGCGCCGGTCACAGACCTCGAGGTACCCGGGCTCACCGGCTGCGGTGACCACCGGAGCGCCGAGCACCTCGCGGGCGTGGCGACGGGCCAGGGCAGCGAGCTCCCGGGGCTCCGCCCGGGCCGCCCAGAGGAGGACCGGCCCCGAGGCATCGGGAGCCAGGGCACGCTGCCGGATCAGGTCGTCGGGATCGCCGGGACCGTCGTACCAGGCGAGCTCGCCATCGGCGGCGTCGACGACGAGTTGCGGACCCTCGTCGAGGTAGGGCGGCAGCCACAGCGCCACCCGGTCGGCGTTGAGCAGCTCGCGGACCGCGCTCACGATCTCCCGGGTCCCCGCCTCGTCCGGGGTCACCAGCTCCACGCGCCGGGCGAAGTCGTAGACCTGCTGGACGGTCCGCCGTTCCCGGATGGCGTGCGAGGACTGCCGGAACATCGCCACAGCCCCCAGGACGAGGGGGCCGATCAGCACCCAGCCCCACGCCGTCTCACGGGTCAGCAGGAGGGCGACGACACCGACGACCACGCTCAGCGGGGCCACGGCGAAGGCCGGTATCGCGCTGAGCAGCAGCCCCCAGCCCGGGAAGCCCCCGGACAACCAGATGGCCAGACAGGTCATCAGGATGCCGACGACCGTCGCCGCCAGCAGCGCCAGGACCAGGGACAACCAGCTCAGCGGGTCGTCGAGGTCGAGCGGCGGGAGCCAAGACAGCACCAGCAGGGCCGTGCACACCTCGGCGACGGTCAGGCCGATGTTGTAGGCGGCCTTGGTCAGCGGGAGCGACTGACGGACCAGCACGATGGCCACGGCGGCCACGCGGGCGATGACGGCCCAGACGCCTCCGACCTCGACGAGCGCGATGACCAGCACCAGCTCGGAGGGCGAGACCGCGAAGGTCTGGCGCCGGAACTCCAGCTCCAACTGGGACGCCTCGGTGAGCAGGAAGGCGAGGAAGAGGGCCAGGACGGCCCACACCGACGGGGTGGTCCAGGCATGCGGGAGCGTCAGCGCACCGAGCACCGCCGCCACCGAGAGCGCGACGGCGACGATCATCTCGGGGCGCCGGATCACTGCTGCCCCCCACTGCGGGGGGGCCGGCTGCTCGGCCAACGTCAGCCCGTCTGTCAATTGGCGTGGTCGACAGACGTTAACAGCGGTGGCCACTTCCGGGCAGCCACCTCACCCGTTGGGGCAGCCGGCTCGTCACGACCGCCCCTCAGCCAGACGGCCGGGTCAGCGGTTCCAGCGCCAGCCGCGGTTCCAGCGCCAGCCACGGTCGGCGGCGGAGGGGCGGGCGGTGGCGAGCGAGGTGGTGCCGGTCATGACGTCTCCTGAGGGCGCGGAAGGACTCGGGGTCGCGGTAGCCGCCCACGCGGGGGCAGAGCGTCGTCCGGCACAGACCGCAATGGAGAGACTGCAAGCGGTCACCCACACGCGCAATATCGAACACGAACGGGTTGATGATCTTCGTTGTGTCGTTACGCTCTGCAGTGACTGATCTGCTGAACGTCACCATCGGGTGACCCCGTTCGGGTGCCTGCGCAGGCGCCACCGGTTCCTGTCGTCCGGGTCGGGCACGTCGTCGAGCAGGTCCAGCGGCGAGGGGGCCGGTGGGCCCGGCCGGCCGAGCGCGGCGGCCACCTGGTCGAAACCGGTCCGGGCGGCCGCCCCGACCGTTCCCGGGGGGAGCGCCTCCGCGGTCAGCAGCTCGACCGCCGTCCGCTCGGCGTCCTCAGCCGTACGGACCCGGCCGGTGTCCGGACCGATCCGCACCACGCCGTCGGCGCCGACCAGGCCCGCTGCCGCGTCCAGGACGTCGCCGACGAGCTCCCCCCGTGACCCGCGGAGCGGTGCGCTGGGCAGGGTCACCCCGACCGTCCACAACAGCTGCCGGTCGACGGCTTCCCCCTGGGCCTGGCTGTACGCGAGCGCATGGCGGAGCCGCTGCCCGTGCTCCTGGACCGCCACGGTGGCACCGACGAGCGCTGCGGCCGACGACGCCGGCACGCCCGCCTCCCCGGCTCGCAGCGCGGCGTGCACCGCACTGACCACCGGCTCGCTCCGGGCCTCGTCGGCGAACAGGTGCGCCAGTCCGCGCAGGTCGGTGTCGGTCGACGCACCGAGGTCGCCGTCGGCTCCGCCGTCCCGCACGGCGGCGTCGAGCAGCGGCACGAGGACGCCGGGCTGCCCGGCCACCAGGCCGCCCACCGCAGTGCCGATCCCGGTGAGCGTCCCCTGGTCGACCAGCACCCGGTCCGGCGCGTCCGGGGCCAGGCCCCTCCCCAGTGCCCGCAGCCCCGCCTCGACCGCGGCCGACGCACCCGGACCCGCGGCGGCGAGCGAGACCACGGCGGCCAGGTCCGCCGTCCCGGCCGGCCAGGGGCGGCTCAGCAGCGTCGTCCAGGCCGCCGGCTCGCCGAGCAGCCGACCCGCCGACCCCCGGTCGCCGCCGCTCCGCAGCACGGCCAGTGCGGCCGCCACCGGGTCGGGTGTCGTCGGACCGACCCGGGCCGCCGACCCGACCCCCTGGGCGGCCTCGCGGGCCAGGAACTGGCTCGCCCAGGACGCAGTCAGCCGCGAGGCGCCTCCCCCGACCGGACCGGCCAGGGTGCGCAGCACGACCCCCATCCCCACGGCCACCACGTCGACGGCGCCGTCGGGGTCCGCGGGGTCCAACCGCAGGTCGGCGAGCGCCCGGCCGGCCCTGCTCGTGGCGGAGGACCCACCGGCCACCGAGCCGAGCGCGACCGCCAGCAGGCCGGCCAGCGCGTCGGCGGATCCGCCGCGCTCGCCGAGCACGGCGAGCAGCCAGCGGAGCCCGTCGGCGCC
>NZ_JPMX01000018.1 GCF_000761485.1 Modestobacter caceresii | reverse complement strand
GACTGGCCGAAGACCTCGACTCCGACAAGTAGCCGATCAAATACCCAACACCCTCTCACCCGGCGCCCGCGCCTACTACGACGCGATCCGCGCCCGCGGCACCGGACACCACGCTGCCCTCCGACAACTCGGCAACCGACTCGTCGGCATCCTCCACGGCTGCCTCAAGACCAGAACCCGCTACGACGAGGACACCGCCTGGCCCGCAATCACCGCGGCCGCGGCTTAACCTCCCGAACCATGGGATGTCTGAGGTGTCCGGATCGGCCCCGGTGCCGGCGGTCGCTAACCTCGGCGACCGTGACCAGGAGAGCTGCGCCGGCGCTGCTCGCGGCGCTGCTGGTGGTCCTGCTGGCCGGCTGCGGCACCGACGAGCCGACCTCCACCCCGGTCGCCGAGCCCGGCAGCCCGGCGCCGTCGTCGGGAGCGACGCCCGAGGCTCCACCGGCCCCCGACTCCTTCACCCTGGTCGCCACCGGCGACGTGCTGGTGCACCAGGGCCGCGCGCTCACCTCGGGTGCCCGCCAGCCCGACGGCAGCTGGGACTTCTCGGCGGTCTTCGCCCCGATCGCGCCGGTGCTGCAGGCCGCCGACCTGGCGATCTGCCACCTGGAGACACCCGTGGCACCGGTGGGTGGGCCCTACTCGGGCTACCCGTCCTTCGCCGCCCAGCCCGAGATCGTCGACGCCCTCGCCGGCGCCGGGTACGACCTGTGCTCCACCGCCTCCAACCACTCGCTGGACGACGGCTTCGACGGGCTGGTCCGCACGCTGGACGCCCTCGACGCCGCGGGGATCGCACACACCGGCACGTACCGCAGCGCGGCGGAGAGCGAGCAGCCGGTGGTCGTCGACGTCGGGGGAGTGCGCGTCGGGCACGTGTCCACGACGTTCTCGCTCAACGGGGTCCCGCTCCCGTCGGACGCCCCCTTCGCCGTCGACACCTTCGCGGTGCCCGACGTCAGCGCCGTGCTGGCCGATGCGGCCGCCGCCCGGGCCGCCGGCGCGGAGGTCGTGGTGGCCAGCGTGCACTGCTGCGCCGAGTACGACCACGAGCCGACGGCGGCGCAGGAGCAGGCGGTGCGCACGCTGCTCGCCTCCCCGGACGTCGACCTGGTCCTCGGCCACCACGCCCACGTCGTCCAGCCGTTCGAGCAGGTCGACGGGGAGTGGGCGGCCTACGGCCTGGGCAACCACCTCGCCGAGCACGCCACCCGCGGGTACGACACCGAGGACTCGGTGATCGCCCGGTTCACCTTCACCCGGGGCGAGGACGGCCGGTTCGCCGTGTCGGTGGCCGAGGCGGTGCCGGTGCGGATCGAGGTCGGGGACGACGCCGTCCGGCTGGTGCCCGCCGACCCGGAGAGCGCCGCACGGATCGGTGCGGTGCTCGACGCGCGGGGCGCGGTCGCCGCGGGGCTCGCGATCGTCCCCGGCTGACCCGGGGCGTCGTCCCGGCGCACTAGTCTCGACAGGCCCGGCCGACCGGCCGGGACCGTGCCTGACCCCCGGGAGCTCTCGTGTCCACCCCGCCCTCGCCCACCGCCGTCGCTGCGATCCGGGTGCCGGCCGGGACGACGGCCCTGCAGGCGCTCAAGGACGCCGGGGTGCCGCTGAAGGGCCCGGACGGCGCGGTCGTCGTCCGCGAGCTGGCCTCCGGTGACTTCAAGGACCTCGGCTGGACCCCGGACGCCGACGCTGAGGTCGAGCCGGTGCCCGCCGCCAGCGCCGACGGTCGCGCGGTGATCCGGCACTCGACCGCCCACGTGCTGGCCCAGGCCGTGCAGGACCTGTTCCCCGGCACCCGGCTGGGCATCGGCCCGCCGGTGGAGAACGGGTTCTACTACGACTTCGACCCCGAGCGCCCGTTCACCCCGGAGGACCTGCAGGCGCTGGAGAAGCGCATGCAGGCGATCGTGAAGCAGGGGCAGAACTTCAGCCGCCGGGAGATCGGCGACGACGAGGCCCGGGCCGAGCTGGCGCACGAGCCGTACAAGCTCGAGCTCATCGGGCTCAAGGGCGGTGCCGGCCAGGACGGGGCCGGCGAGGAGGTCGCCGAGGGCGCCGACGTCGAGGTGGGCGGCGCGCAGCTGACCATGTACGACAACCTCGACCCGCGCACCGGCGACCGGCTGTGGACCGACCTCTGCCGTGGCCCGCACCTGCCCCGCACCTCCACCATCCCGGCGTTCTCCCTCACCCGCAGCGCCGCCGCCTACTGGCGGGGGAGTGAGAAGAACCCGCAGCTGCAGCGGGTCTACGGCACCGCGTGGGAGAGCAAGGACGCGCACAAGGCGTACCTGGAGCAGATCGCCGAGGCCGAGCGGCGCGACCACCGCCGGCTGGGCTCCGAGCTGGACCTGTTCAGCTTCCCCGACGAGGTGGGCTCCGGTCTGGCGGTCTTCCACCCCAAGGGCGGGATCATCCGGCGGGAGCTGGAGAAGTACAGCCAGCGTCGCCACGAGGAGGCCGGCTACTCCTTCGTCAACACCCCGCACATCACCAAGGGTCAGCTGTTCGAGACCTCCGGCCACCTGGACTGGTACGCCGAGGGCATGTACCCGGCGATGCAGCTGGACGAGGAGCGGGACAGCGACGGCAACGTCCGGCGGCAGGGGCAGGACTACTACCTCAAGCCGATGAACTGCCCGATGCACAACCTGGTGTTCGACTCCCGCGGCCGCTCCTACCGCGAGCTCCCGCTCCGGCTGTTCGAGTTCGGCACCGTCTACCGCTACGAGAAGTCCGGCGTCGTCCACGGGCTCACCCGCGCCCGCGGGTTCACCCAGGACGACGCGCACATCTACTGCACCCCCGAGCAGATGGCCGGGGAGCTCCGTGGGCTGCTCGACTTCGTGCTGGGGCTGCTGTCGGACTACGGGCTGAGCGACTTCTACCTGGAGCTGTCCACCCGGAACCCGGAGAAGTCGGTGGGCACCGACGAGGGCTGGGAGCGCGCCACCGAGGCGCTCCGGCAGGCCGCGGTGGACTCCGGGCTGGAGCTGTTCCCCGACCCGGGTGGCGCCGCGTTCTACGGCCCGAAGATCTCCGTCCAGGCCAGGGACGCGATCGGGCGCACCTGGCAGATGTCGACCATCCAGGTCGACTTCAACCTGCCGGAGCGCTTCGGCCTGGAGTACACCGCCGCCGACGGGTCCCGGCAGCGGCCGGTGATGCTGCACCGGGCGCTGTTCGGGTCCATCGAGCGGTTCTTCGGGGTGCTGACCGAGCACTACGCCGGCGCCTTCCCGGCCTGGCTGGCCCCGGTCCAGGTGGTCGGCATCCCGATCACCGACGAGCAGGTGCCGTACCTGACCGACGTCGCCCTGCAGCTGCGTCAGCGCGGCATCCGGGTGGAGGTCGACGACTCCGACGACCGGATGCAGAAGAAGATCCGCACCGCCAGCAAGCAGAAGGTGCCCTTCGTGCTGATCGCCGGGGCCACCGACGCCGAGGCCGGGGCGGTCTCGTTCCGCTACCGGGACGGCTCGCAGCGCAACGGCGTCCCGGTCGCCGAGGCGGTGGCCCAGGTCGCCGCCTGGGTCGAGGGGCGGCACAACACCGACCCGACCGCGGAGACCCCGATGGTGGCCGGATGAGCGAGGACATGGGCGGGGACGTGAACGAGGGGGCGGCTGCCTACCGGGTGCCGGTGCGCAACGACGACGACGGACCGACGTCCGGCTTCGAGCACCTGTGGACGCCCTACCGGATGGCCTACATCCGCGGGGAGAACAAGCCGAGCGGCGACCACGACTGCCCGTTCTGCCTGATCCCGGCGATGTCGGACGAGGACGGGCTGATCGTGGCCCGGGGCGAGACGGTCTTCGCCGTCCTCAACCTCTACCCGTACAACGCCGGCCACCTGATGGTCGTGCCGTACCGGCACGTCCCCGACTACACCGACCTGACCATCGCCGAGGTCGCCGAGCTCGGCGCCTTCACCCAGACGGCGATGCGCGTGGTGCGGTCGGTCAGCGGCGCGCACGGCTTCAACGTCGGCATGAACCAGGGATCGGTGGCCGGCGCCGGGATCGCCGACCACCTGCACCAGCACGCCGTGCCGCGCTGGGGCGGGGACACCAACTTCATGCCGGTGATCGGGCTGACCCGGGTGCTGCCGCAGGTGCTGGCCGAGACGCGCGCCCTGCTGGCCGGTGCCTGGCCGGACGCAGGTCAGCCGACCGGTCCCGCACCGCAGCCGACGGTGGCCTGAGTGCTCGGCGTCAACCTGCGGCCGGCCGTCGCCCGGTTCTGGGCGCCGGTGGTGCGCGGCCTGGTCCGGGCCGGGGTCACCGCCGACGCGGTCACCCTCACCGGCACCCTCGGCGCGGTGGTCTCCGCGGTCTTCCTGATCGGGAACGGCCAGCTCTTCTGGGGCGCGCTGGCCGTCACCGTCTTCGTGCTGCTGGACATGCTCGACGGCGCTCTGGCCCGCGCCCGCGGGGGCGGTTCGGTGTTCGGCGCGGTGCTGGACTCCACCGGTGACCGGGCCGCCGACGCCGCCATCTTCGGCGGGCTGGTCTGGTGGTACTCCGGGGCGGGGGACAACCGGCTGCTGGTGCTGCTCGCCCTGCTGTGCCTGGTGCTCGGGGTGCTCACCTCCTACGTCAAGGCGCGCGCCGAGGGCGTCGGGCTGTCGGCCGACGTCGGCGTCGTCGAGCGCACCGAGCGGCTGATCCTGGTGCTGGTCGGCACCGGTTTCACCGGCCTGGGCATCCCGTACGCGGTCCACGTCGCCCTCTGGGTGCTGCTGGCCGGCAGCGCGGTGACGGTCGCACAGCGCTTCGCGGCGGTCCGCCGGGAGTCCCGCGGCCTGCAGCTGCCGACGTCCTCGCCCGACGAGGCGTCCGGGCGCCCCACGCCGTGAGCCGCCGCGTCGACCTGCTCGCCCGGCTCACCGACGCCGGGTACGCAGCCGGCTGGCGGGTCGTCCGGCTGCTGCCCGAGCCGGTGGCCCGGGCCGGCTCCGCCGCGGCAGGCGCGCTCGCCGTGCGCCGGGGCGGGCGGGGCGCCCGGCAGCTGCGGGCGAACCTGGACGTCGTCACCGGCGGCAGCCTCGACGACGCCGCGCTCGACGCCCTCACCCGCCGGGCGATGCAGTCCTACGCCCGGTACTGGCAGGAGGCCTTCCGCCTGCCGACGCTCTCCACCGAGCGGATCCTCACCGGCTCGGCGATCCGCGGTAGGGAACACCTGGAGCGCGCCCGTGCGGAGGGCCGCGGCATCGTCCTGGCCCTGCCGCACAGCGGGAACTGGGACGCCGCCGGGGTGTGGCTCATCGCCTGGCTCGGCGGCCCTTTCCTGACCGTCGCCGAGCGGCTGCGGCCGGAGTCGCTGTACCGCCGGTTCGTCGCCTTCCGGGAACGGCTGGGCATGCGGGTCGTGCCGCTCACCGGCGGCGAGCGCCCCAGCTCGACGGTGCTGCGGGAGTGGCTGGCCGACGGCGGGACCGCGTGCCTGCTGATGGACCGCGACCTCTCCGGCAGCGGTGTGCCGGTCACCTTCTTCGGCCGCCGGACGACGATGCCCGGCGGTCCGGCGCTGGTCGCGGCCCAGACCGGGGCCACCCTGCTGCCCGCCGTCTGCCAGTTCGACGGCACGGGGTGGCAGTTCGTCGTCCACCCGCCGGTCCCGCTGGACGGGCCCGGTCGGCTGCGGGACCGGGTGAGCGGGGCGACCCAGCAGGTCGCCGACGCCTTCGCCACGACCATCGCCGAGCGCCCCGAGGACTGGCACGTGCTCGGCCGGGTCTGGCCCGAGGTGGGCCCCGAGGGGCGCGCGCCCGCCCTCCCGGCCGTGTCCGCGCCACCGGCGGAGGTGGGCTGATGCGGATCGGCCTGGTCTGCCCCTACTCGTGGGACGTCCCCGGCGGCGTCCAGTACCACGTGCGCGACCTGGCGGAGACACTCCGAGCCCTCGGCCACTCCGTGGAGGTCCTCACCCCCGCCGAGCACGAGGAGAACCTGCCGGCCGAGCACGTCACCTGGGCCGGCCGGGCGGTGCCGGTCCCGTACAACGGCTCGATGGCCAGCGTCTCCTTCGGCCCGGTCGCGGCGGCCCGGGCCCGGCGCTGGCTGCGGGAGGGGCACTTCGACGTCGTCCACGTGCACGAGCCGGCGTCTGTCTCGCTCTCCCTGCTCGTCTGCGTGATCGCCGACGGCCCGATCGTGGCAACCTTCCACGCGGCGACCACCCGGTCCAAGGTGTTGGCCGCCCTGGGCCCGGTGGCCCGCCCGTGGCTGGAGCGGATCAGCGGCCGGATCGCGGTCTCTGACTTCGCCCGCCGCGTCCAGGTGGAGCACCTGGGCGGGGACGCGGTGGTCATCCCGAACGGGGTGCACGTGGCGGCCTTCGCCGACGGGCCGACGCTGCCCGGCCATGCCCGGGGCACCGATGCCCCGACGATCGGCTTCCTCGGCCGCTACGACGAGCCGCGCAAGGGCCTGCCGGTACTGCTGGGGGCGATGCGGACGGTGGTCGCCGAGCACCCGCGGGCCCGCCTGCTCATCGCCGGCCGCGGCGACCCCGACGAGCTGGACGAGCTGGTGGCCGACGAGCTGCGCCCGCACGTCACGGTGCTCGGGGAGCTGGACGAGTCGGCCAAGGCGGCCTTCCTCCGCTCGGTCGACGTCTACTGCGCCCCGAACCTGCTGGGGGAGTCCTTCGGCGTGATCCTGCTGGAGGCGATGGGGGCCGGCGCACCGGTGGTCGCCAGCGACCTGGACGCCTTCGCCCGGGTCCTGGAGGACGGCACCGCCGGTGTGCTGGTCAAGCGCGGGGACGCCGCCGCGCTGGCCGCGGCGCTCGGTGGCCTGCTGGCCGACCCGGCCCGCCGGGCCGAGCTGCAGGCAGCCGGCCGGCGGGCCGTGGCCGACTACGACTGGGCGGTGGTCGCCCGGCGGATCCTCGCCGTCTACGAGACCGTCGCTCCGCCGGGTGGCACCGGGGTCACCGCCTCCGCCGCCGACGACGACGCGCTGCTGGGGAACGTGCCCGACGCCACCGGCGGACCCGGGCCGTCGGGGCCCTTCCGCAGGCGGGCGCGCCGCTAGCCTCGGACCCCATGACCACCGCGACCTGGCTGCTCCTCGCCGCCGGTCTGCTGGTGGTCCTGGTGCTCGGCTGGGCCGGCTGGACGCTCACCCGGCTGCGCCGGCTGGCCGGGCGGGTCCGCCGGGCGCGGGAGGTTCTCGACGCCGGTCTGCTGCGGCGGGCCGAGCTGGCGGCAGCGCTGGCCCGGGAGCACGCCGAGGACCTCGGTCCCGAGCTCGCCGCCGCCCTGGCCACCGCGGCGGCCGGGGCCCGGGCGCCGTCGGCCGGGGACCGGGAGGCCGCCGAGAACCTGCTGGGCCGGTGGCTCCGCCGGGTCCCCACCGGGGTGCTGCCCCCGGAGCTGCAGGACGCCGGCATGCGGGTGGGGCTGGCCCGGCGGTTCTACAACGACGCCGTCCGGGACACCCGGACGTTGCGCCGGGGCCGGCTGGCCCGGGTGCTGCGGCTGCACGCCGACCGGCCGCTGCCCCGGTACTTCGACATCGACGACGGCCTGGACGCAGTGCTCACCGGCACCGCGCGGTCCGCCGGCTGACCCGCCGTACGCTGGGACGTCCCCTCCCGCCGGTCCCCGGCCCGACGACCTGCGAGGCAGCAGCGTGTCCCTGAACAACAGCGAGCCCACCGGCACCGGCACCGAACGCGTCAAGCGCGGGATGGCCGAGCAGCTGAAGGGCGGCGTCATCATGGACGTCGTCACCCCCGAGCAGGCCAAGATCGCCGAGGACGCCGGCGCGGTCGCGGTGATGGCCCTGGAGCGGGTGCCCGCCGACATCCGCGTCGAGGGCGGCATCGCCCGGATGAGCGACCCCGACATGATCGAGGGGATCATCGGCGCGGTCTCCATCCCGGTGATGGCCAAGGCCCGGATCGGCCACTTCGTCGAGGCCCAGGTGCTGCAGGCGCTCGGCGTCGACTACGTCGACGAGTCCGAGGTGCTCACCCCGGCCGACGAGGCCCACCACATCGTCAAGCGCGCGTTCACCGTGCCCTTCGTCTGCGGCGCCACCGACCTGGGCGAGGCGCTGCGGCGGATCTCCGAGGGCGCGGCGATGATCCGCTCCAAGGGCGAGGCCGGCACCGGCAACGTGGTCGAGGCCACCCGGCACATGCGGGCGATCCGGGCCGGCATCAAGCGGCTGGGCACCTTGGACGAGACCGAGCTGTTCGTCGCCGCCAAGGAGCTGCGGGCCCCGTACGACCTGGTGGTCGAGGTCGCCCGCACCGGCGCGCTGCCCGTCGTCCTGTTCACCGCCGGCGGCATCGCCACCCCGGCCGACGCGGCGATGATGATGCAGCTGGGCGCCCAGGGCGTCTTCGTCGGCTCGGGCATCTTCAAGTCCGGTGACCCGGCCCAGCGCGCTGCCGCGATCGTGCAGGCCACCACCTTCTTCGACGACCCGTCGGTGATCGCCAAGGTCTCCCGCGGGCTCGGTGAGGCCATGGTCGGCATCAACGTGAGCACGCTGCCGGAGAGCGAGCAGTACGCCAAGCGCGGCTGGTGACCCCGCCGACGATCGGGGTGCTCGCGCTGCAGGGCGACGTCCGCGAGCACCTCGCCGCCCTGCGGGCGACCGGGGCCCGGGCGCGGCCGGTGCGCCGGCCCGGTGAGCTGGCCGAGGTCGACGGGCTGGTCCTGCCGGGTGGGGAGTCCACCACGATGGGCAAGCTCGCCGAGCGGTTCGGCATGCTGCAGCCGTTGCGGGACGCCGTCCGCGCCGGGCTCCCCGCCTACGGGTCGTGCGCCGGGATGATCCTGCTGGCCGACACGGTGCTGGACGCCCCGGCCGACCAGGTGACCATCGGCGGTCTGGACGTGACGGTGCGCCGCAACGCCTTCGGCCGGCAGGTCGACTCCTTCGAGACCGCGGTGCAGCTGGCCGGGGTCCCGGGGCCGCCGGTGCACGCCGTCTTCATCCGGGCGCCGTGGGTCGAGGCGGCCGGCCCGGACGTCGAGGTGCTCGGCCGGGTGGAGGGCGGACCGGCCGACGGTAAGATCGTCGCCGTCCGTCAGGGCCGGCTGGTGGCCACCAGCTTCCACCCCGAGCTGACCGGCGACAGCCGGGTGCACGCGCTGTTCGTGGAGCTGGTGCGGGAGGCGACGGCGATGAGGGCACGAGACCATGCGAGCAGTGCCGGCGCCGGAGCGGACGCGGGCAGTGAGGGGAGAACGGCGTGAGCGGGCATTCCAAGTGGGCGACGACCAAGCACAAGAAGGCCGGCATCGATGCCAAGCGCGGCAAGCTCTTCGCCAAGCTGATCAAGAACATCGAGGTCGCCGCGCGCACCGGTGGCGCTGACCTGTCGGGCAACCCGACGCTCTACGACGCCGTGCAGAAGGCGAAGAAGAGCTCGGTGCCCAACGACAACATCGACCGCGCGGTCAAGCGCGGCGGTGGCCTCGAGGCCGGTGGGGTCGACTACCAGGGCATCACCTACGAGGGCTACGCCGCCGGCGGCGTCGCCGTGTTGATCGAGTGCCTCACCGACAACAAGAACCGGTCGGCGATGGAGGTGCGCACCGCGATGACCCGCAACGGGGGCAACATGGCCGACCCCGGCTCGGTCTCCTACCTGTTCTCCCGCAAGGGCGTCGTCGTGGTCCCCGCGACCGGCACCACCGAGGACGACGTGCTGATGGCCGTGCTGGACGCCGGCGCGGAGGAGGTCCGCGACCTGGGCGACACCTTCGAGGTGGTCTGCGAGCCCTCCGACCTGGTCGCCGTGCGCACCGCCCTGCAGGACGCCGGGATCGACTACGACTCCGCGGACATGGGCTTCCTGCCCAGCGTGCAGGTCGAGCTGGACGCCGACGGCGCGGGCAAGGTCTTCCGGCTCATCGACGCCCTCGAGGACCTCGACGACGTGCAGAACGTGTACGCGAACTACGACGTCTCCGACGAGGTCATGGAGTCCATCGCGTAAGGACCCCGCTGCCCCCCACGCTTCGCAGGCTCAGCGCGGGCCCCTGCAGCGGGGCCGATGGCGTGTCGGAGGTGGGTGCGTTCGACCTCGGCGGTTAGCGTGGTTCGAACAGGTGTTCGCGTCGGCTGGTGGAGGTCCTCATGCGGGTGCTCGGCATCGACCCGGGGCTCACCCGGTGCGGCTGGGGCGTGGTCGAGGGGCGCCCCGGTGCCCGGCCGGTGGCCCTGGGGGTCGGCGTCGTCCGCACCTCGCCCGACCTCGACCTGGAACTGCGTCTGCTGGAGGTGCACACCGCCGTGACCGCGCTGCTCCGTGAGCACCGGCCGACCGCGGTCGCGATCGAGCGGGTGTTCACCCAGAACAACAAGGGGACGGCGACCGGCACCGCGCAGGCCGCGGGTGTCGCCGCGCTGGCCGCGGCGCAGGCCGACGTGCCGGTCGCCTGGCACACCCCCAGCGAGGTCAAGGCCGCCATCTCCGGCAACGGCCGGGCGGACAAGGACCAGGTCACCCTGATGGTCACCCGCGTCCTGGGGCTCGCCACCGCGCCCAAGCCCGCCGACGCCGCCGATGCCCTTGCCTTGGCCGTCTGCCACGTGTGGCGCGGGCCGGCGCAGCAGCGACTGCGGGTCGCGGCGCTGGCCGGCGGCATCGGTGCGCCGGTCCGCCCGGCGACCCTGCCCCGCTGGACGGGCGTGTCCGCGCGATGATCGCCTCGGTGAACGGCCGGGTCGCCGCGGTCTCCCCCGATGGAGCCGTCGTCGAGGTCGGCGGCGTGGGCCTGTCGGTGCAGTGCACCCCCGGCACGATCGCCCGGCTGGCGGTGGGGGAGCAGGCCCGGCTGTCGACCAGCCTGGTGGTCCGCGAGGACTCGTTGACCCTCTACGGCTTCGCCGATGACGACGAGCGGCAGCTGTTCGAACTGCTCCAGACCGCCAACGGCGTGGGCCCGCGGCTCGCCCAGGCGGTGCTGGCGATCCACCCGCCCCGCGAGGTGCGCCGCGCGGTGTCCATGGGCGACCTCAAGGCGCTGATGCAGGTGCCCGGGATCGGCAAGAAGGGCGCCGAGCGGCTGGTGCTGGAGCTCCGCGACCGGCTGGGGACGACGGCCTCGGACACCTCGCTGGACGGCCCGCCGGCGGCCGGTCTCGGCGCGGTCGCCCCGGTGGCCCCGTGGCGCGACCAGCTCACCGCGGCCCTGGTCGGACTGGGCTGGACGAGCCGGGAGGCAGAGACCGCGCTCACCGCCCTCGAACCGGTGGCCGAGGAGCAGCAGCTGGCCGGCGGCGTCCAGGTCGCGGTCCTCCTCCGCCAGGCGCTGCAGATCCTGGGGCGGTCGTGAGCGGCCCGTTCGACCGCGGGCTGTCCGCCGCCGACGCCGGGCCGGGGCGGTTCCCCGACGACCCCGTCGACCCCCGGGCCGGCGACGAGGAGCGGGTCGTCGAGACCGCGCTGCGCCCGCACTCGCTGGCCGACTTCATCGGCCAGCCGAAGGTCGCCCGCCAGCTGGACCTCGTGCTGGAGGGCGCGAAGCGCCGTGGCCGGCCACCGGACCACGTGCTGCTCTCCGGCCCGCCCGGGCTGGGCAAGACCAGCCTGGCCCTGATCATCGGCTCCGAGCTCGGCACCGCGGTGAAGATCACCAGCGGGCCGGCGATCGAACGCTCCGGCGACCTGGCCGCGATGCTCTCCAACCTCGGCCCCGGTGACGTGCTGTTCATCGACGAGATCCACCGCATCGCCCGGCCGGCCGAGGAACTGCTCTACATGGCGATGGAGGACTTCCGGGTCGACGTCGTCGTCGGCAAGGGGCCGGGCGCCACGGCCATCCCGCTGGAGATCCACCCGTTCACCCTGGTCGGCGCCACCACCCGGGCCGGGCTGCTCACCGGACCGCTGCGCGACCGGTTCGGCTTCGTCGGGCAGATGGAGTTCTACGAGGTCGCCGACCTGCAGCGGGTGCTGGCCCGCAGCGCCGACCTGCTCGGGGTGGAGCTGTCCCCGGAGGGGTCGCTGGAGATCGCCGGGCGGTCCCGCGGCACCCCGCGGATCGCCAACCGGTTGCTGCGCCGGGTGCGCGACTACGCCGAGGTGCGTGCCGACGGGCGGGTCACGCTCGAGGTGGCCCGGGCCGCGCTGGCGCTCTACGACGTCGACGACCTGGGCCTGGACCGGCTGGACCGCTCGGTGCTCGACGCGCTGGTGACCAAGTTCGGCGGCGGCCCGGTCGGGGTGGCCACCCTCGCGGTCGCCGTGGGGGAGGAGCCGCACACCGTCGAGGAGGTCTGCGAGCCCTTCCTGGTGCGCGCCGGGCTGCTCGCGCGCACGCCCCGCGGCCGGGTCGCCACGGAGGCGGCCTTCCGGCACCTGGGTCACCCGGTGCCCCGCGGTGGCGTCTCACTCGGCGGGGGCGCAGCCGACCCGCCGTCGGACGGGGCGTCGTCACAGACCCTGTTCGACGCCTAGACTCCTCCGCGCTGGCGCGCAACCCGGCTGCGGCCGGGGCGCCCCGCCCCGGAGCCACTCCCTGCGCAGGTGGGCGTGCGCCGGCGCCGATGTACCCGAGCGGCCCGATCCCGGGCCGCACCCACCGCGCGACTCGCTGCGGTAGAGAGGCTCACCCGTCGTGGAACAGTTCTTCCCGTTGATCCTGCTCGTCCTGGCCTTCGGCCTGCTGATCGTGCTGCCCGCCCGGCAGCGCAAGAAGATGCAGGCGAACGCGCAGGCGCTGCAGGCCTCGCTGACCGTGGGCACCCCGGTCATGCTGACCAGCGGCATCCACGGCACGGTCGCCTCGCTCGGCGAGGGCACCGTCGGCCTGGAGATCGCCCCGGGGGTCGTCATCACCGTGGCCCGCCCGGCGGTCATGGAGGTCCGCCAGCCGGCGTCCGGCGCCGTCCCGCCCGAGGGGGCGACCGGCACCATCGACGGCGACGGCGACCCCACCGACCGCACCCGCTGAGCCGGGTCGACGCATGGCCGCCCGCCAGCTCCCCGCCCGCCGCTACTTCGCGGCGTTCCTCGCGATCGTCGCGGGGCTGTACGCCCTGGTCTTCCTGACCGGCGACCAGCGCACCCCCCAGCTCGGACTCGACCTGCAGGGCGGGACGACGGTGACCCTCGCCGCCCGCACGCCGGACGGCCAGGCCCCGGACCAGGAGGACCTCGAGCTCGCCCGCCAGATCATCGAGCAGCGGGTCAACGGCCTGGGCGTGGCCGAGGCCGAGGTCGTCACCGAGGGCGACAGCAACATCGTCATCTCGGTGCCGGGCGACGACGGCGAGCGGGCCCGCGAGCTGGGCGCCACCGCGCAGCTGCGCTTCCGGCCGGTCCTCGGCGGTCCGGAGCCGGCAGCCGCGGCCGACCCGGAGGCGACCGACCCGGAGGCGACCGACCCGGCGGCCACGGACCCGGCGGCCACCGACCCGGCGGCGACGGACCCGGCGACTGACCCCGAGGCGACCGACCCGGCGGCGACGGACCCGGCGGCCGACCCGGCCGCCACGGACCCCGCCGCCACAGAGCCGGCCGTCGCCGACCCGGACGCACCGGCCGTCACCCAGGAGGAGGCGGTCGCCGAGTACGCGACGCTCACCTGCGACACCACGACCACCGAGGTCGACCAGCCCGACTCCTTCATCGCTGCCTGTTCCGACGACGGGGCCGCGAAGTTCCTGCTCGGGCCGGCCGTCATCGAGGGCACCGACGTCGCAGACGCCACGTCCGGCACCGACGTCGCCACCGGCGAGTGGGTCGTCAACCTGGACTTCACGTCGGCGGGCTCCGCCGCGTGGGCGGAGTACACGACCGCCAACGTCGGCAACAACGTGGCGATCACGCTGGACGGACGGGTCGTCTCGGCGCCGACGATCAACTCGGCCATCGCCGGGGGCACCACCCAGATCACCGGCAGCTTCGACCAGGCGGCCGCCACCGAGCTGGCCAACCAGCTGCGGTACGGCGCCCTGCCGCTGACGTTCAGCGAGGCGACGGCGCAGTCCATCACCACCGAGCTGGGCAGCGAGCAACTGCGGGCCGGGCTCATCGCCGGTGCGATCGGCGTCGCGCTGGTGTTCGTCTACGCGCTGCTCTACTACCGACTGCTCGGCCTGGTCATGATCGCCAGCCTGGTGCTGTCGGCCGTCGTGATCTACGCCTGTCTGGTGCTGCTCAGCCGGGAGATCGGCTTGGCGCTGAGCCTCGCCGGGATCGCCGGGTTCATCGTGTCCATCGGCATCACCGCCGACTCGTTCGTCGTCTACTTCGAACGGCTCAAGGACGAGGTGCGCGAGGGGCGCAGCCTGCGCAGTGCCACGCCACGTGCCTGGGTGCGGGCCCGCCGGACGATCCTGTCCGCCGATGCGGTTAGCTTCCTCGCCGCCGCCATCCTCTACTGGCTGGCCATCGGCGACGTGAAGGGCTTCGCGTTCACCCTCGGCCTGTCCACGGTGCTCGACCTGATCGTCGTCTTCCTCTTCACCCATCCGCTCATGGCGGTGCTCAGCCGGGTCAAGGGCTTCGGGAGCAACCGTTTCTCCGGGCTCGGCCAGGTCGACCACAGCCGGCGCCCCGCCGGGCCGCCGCTGGGCGACCGCGAGCTGGTCGGCGCCGCCACCGGCAGCAGCACGAACGGGAGCAACCGATGACCCCCCGCGACCGGGCCGGTGCCGACAGCGCCGTCCCCGACGGTCTCACCCCCGAGGAGGCGCCGATGCCGGCGCACACGGGCGCGACCGCCGCCGGCGTCCCGGCGCAGAGCGCCGACGAGGCGCCGGCCGTCCCGGCCGACGAGCGGGTGGCCGTCCCGGCCGACGAGCGGGTGGACGCGACGGCGGACGAGGAGGTCGACGACGCCGAGGTACGCGACGAGGCGGCCGGGGACAGCACCGGTGACCAGGCGCTCGCCGACGCCGGGCTCCCGGCCGAGGGGACGGCCCCGGTCGCTGCCCCGGGACGGCCGCGGGCGTCGCTGGCCCACCGCCTCTACAACGGCGAGGCCGGCCTGGACGTCGTCGGCCGGCGGCGCTTCTGGTTCCGGGTGACCGCCGTCGTGATGCTGTTGTGCGTCGCGGCGATGGTCTTCCGCGGGTTCAACTTCGGCATCGAGTTCGCCGGCGGCAACAGCGTGCGGGTCGCGGCCACCAGCGCCGAGCTCAGCGACGTCCGGCAGGCCGCCGAGGACGCCGGGGCCCAGGTCTCCAGCGCCCAGGTGGTCGGCGGTGACTCCGTGCTGCTGCGCACCAGCGCCCTGGACGACGAGACCGAGACCGCCGTCGTGGCCGCGGTCGCCGACGCCGCCGGCGTCGACCAGTCCCAGGTCAGCCAGCAGTCGGTGAGCGCGGACTGGGGTGGCGACGTCACCAACCAGGCGCTCATCGCGCTCGCCGTCTTCCTGGTCGCGGTGGTCGCCTTCCTCGCCGTGCGGTTCCGGCCGACGATGGCGATCGCTGCGATCGTCGCGCTGCTGCACGACATCGTCGTGACCGCCGGCATCTACGCGCTGGTCGGGTTCGAGGTCTCGCCGTCGACGGTCATCGGGTTGCTCACCATCCTGGGCTTCTCGCTGTACGACACCGTCGTGGTGTTCGACAAGGTCGACGAGAACACCAAGGACCTGGAGAAGAACGCCCGGTCGACCTACGGCGAGGCCGCGAACCTGGCGGTCAACCAGACGCTGATGCGCTCGATCAACACCTCGGTCATCGCGTTGCTGCCGGTGGCCGGGCTGCTGTTCGTCGGTGCCGGGCTGCTCGGGGCGGGGACGCTGAAGGACCTCGCCCTGGTGCTCTTCGTCGGCCTGGCGGCCGGCACCTACAGCTCGATCTTCCTGGCCACCCCGGTGCTCGCCGAGCTCGAGGAGCGCCGGCCCGAGCAGCAGGCGCTGCGCCGGCGGGTGCTGGCCCGCCGGTCGGCCGAGGCCCGTCAGGGCGGCGCCCGGGTCGATGCCCCCGTGGCGACGGCCCGGCGGGGGAGCGGGGCCACCCGTCGGTCCGCGGTGGCGCTCGCCGAGCGGGACGAGGCCCTGCCCGAACAGCCGACGGCGGACGTGCCGATCGAGTCGCCGGCCTCGGTGCGGCCCGGCGTCCGGGGCGGGACGACCACGCCCCGGCCCGGTCAGCGGCCGGCCCGGCCGGGACAGCGTCCGGCCGGTCGGAAGCGGCGATGAGCACCCTCCGGGACGGCGAGCTGCCGATCGACGAGCTGATCGCCACCTTCTCGGTGGACGTGCCCGACTTCCCCGAGCCCGGGGTGCTGTTCCGCGACCTGACACCGGTCTTCGCCGATGCCGGGGCGTTCCGGCGGGTCGTCGACGCGCTCACCGAGCCCGCCGACGTCGACCCACGGGCGGCTGCGCTGGGCGGGGCCGACGGCGGGCCGGGCTTCGACGTCGTCGCCGGGATCGAGGCGCGCGGGTTCCTGCTCGCGGCCGCCGTCGCCCTGGACGCCGGGACCGGCGTCCTCCCGGTGCGCAAGGCCGGCAAGCTGCCCCGCGAGGTCGTCACCGCGGACTACGCGCTGGAGTACGGATCGGCGACCCTGGAGCTGCACACCGACTCGATCAGGCCCGGTCAGCGGGTGCTGCTCGTCGACGACGTGCTGGCCACCGGGGGCACGCTGCAGGCCGCGATCGCCCTGGTGGAACAGCTCGGCGGGGTGGTGACCGCGGTCGCCGTCGTCGTGGAGCTCTTGGCGCTCGGCGGGCGGGAGCGCATCGCGCCGCACCCGGTGCACGCGCTCTGGCGGGTCTGAGCCGACGGCCCCCACCCCGGGTGAGCGCGGGGCGCGAGACCCGGCGGCGCGCGGCTAGCATGGGAAGGGTCCACCTCCTCAACAGTGCAGGAGCACCCGTGGCCTCTGACGTCGTCGCACCGCAGACGTCCGGCGCGCCCGCCGTCGAGGAGGCGCCGCCACGGGTGGCGCTGCCCGAGCGGCCCGCCGTCCGTCGTCCCGACGACGTGGCCCCCGAGCCGGGCGGGGAGGCCGATACCGCGCCCCGTCGCCGGGTCCGCGACCGGCTGGCCCGGCGGATCGTCGCCGGGCAGCGCTCCACCGGCATCCGCCCGGTGCTGGAGCCGCTGTCGGTGCTGCACCGGCAGAGCCACCCGAAGGCCGACCTCGCCCTGCTGCAGCGGGCCTACGACGTCGCCGAGGAGGCGCACGCCGAGCAGAGACGCAAGAGCGGTGACCCCTACATCACCCATCCGCTCGCCGTCGCCACCGTGCTGGCCGGGCTGGGGATGGACACGACGACGCTGGTCGCCGCGCTGCTGCACGACACGGTCGAGGACACCGGCACCACGCTGGAGTCGATCACCGCCGACTTCGGTCCCCAGGTGGCGCACCTGGTCGACGGCGTCACCAAGATCGACAAGGTCAAGTTCGGCGACGGTGCCCAGGCCGAGACGATCCGCAAGATGATCGTGGCGATGTCCCGCGACCCGCGGGTGCTGGTCATCAAGCTCGCCGACCGGCTGCACAACATGCGCACGCTGCGCTTCCTCCCGCCGGAGAAGCAGGAGAAGAAGGCGCGCGAGACGCTGGAGATCCTCGCCCCGCTGGCCCACCGGCTGGGCATGAACACGATCAAGTGGGAGCTCGAGGACCTCGCGTTCGCCACGCTGTACCCCAAGCGGTACGACGAGATCGTGCGGCTGGTGGCCGAGCGTGCGCCGTCCCGGGACACCTACCTGGCCGAGGTCACCTCGGCGGTCACCGAGCAGCTGAAGGCGGCCAAGATCGAGGCCGCCGTCACCGGCCGGCCCAAGCACTACTACTCGATCTACCAGAAGATGATCGTCCGCGGCCGGGACTTCACCGACATCTGGGACCTGGTCGGCATCCGGATCCTGGTCGAGTCCGTCCGCGACGTGTACGCGGCGCTGGGCATCATGCACGCGCACTGGCAGCCGGTGCCCGGCCGGTTCAAGGACTTCGTGGCGATGCCGAAGTTCAACATGTACCAGTCGCTGCACACGACGGTGATCGGTCCGCAGGGCAAGCCGGTCGAGCTGCAGATCCGCACGCACGACATGCACCGCACCGCGGAGTACGGGATCGCGGCGCACTGGAA
This sequence comes from Modestobacter caceresii, assembly GCF_000761485.1. Classification (GTDB taxonomy): domain Bacteria; phylum Actinomycetota; class Actinomycetes; order Mycobacteriales; family Geodermatophilaceae; genus Modestobacter; species Modestobacter caceresii. The sequence goes on along the minus strand of NZ_JPMX01000018.1, from coordinate 14,706 downwards.
GTACAAGGAGAAGGCCAAGGCCGCCGGCGGCAAGGCCGACCTCACCCCGGCCCCGGGCGCGCCGGGCGACGACATGCTCTGGCTCCGCCAGCTGCTCGACTGGCAGCGCGAGGCGCAGGAGCCCGGCGAGTTCCTGGAGACGCTGCGCTACGACCTCGGTCCGCAGGAGGTCTTCGTCTTCACGCCCAAGGGCGACGTGATCAGCCTGCCGGGGGAGTCGACGCCGGTCGACTTCGCCTACGCGGTGCACACCGAGGTCGGTCACCGGTGCATCGGCGCCCGGGTCAACGGCAACCTGGTCTCCCTGGACAGCCGGCTGTCCAACGGCGACGTCGTGGAGGTCTTCACCTCCCGCTCGCCGAGCGCCGCCCCCTCCCAGGACTGGCTCTCCTTCGTCGGCAGCTCCCGGGCCCGCACCAAGATCCGCCAGTGGTTCACCAAGGAGCGTCGCGAGGACGCCGTCGAGGCCGGCAAGGACGCGCTGACCAAGGCGATGCGCAAGGCCGGCCTGCCGCTGCAGCGCCTGCTGGGTGGGGAGTCGCTGGCCACCCTCGCCGCCGACCTGCACTACCCCGACGTCAGCGCGCTGTACGCGGCGGTGGGGGAGAACCAGGTCTCCGCGCACTCGCTCGTCGAGAAGCTGCTCACCGCGCTCGGCGGCTCAGAGGGCGCGGCCGAGGACATCGCCGAGACCGCGATCCCGACCAAGCGCACCGTCGCCCGCACCGCCAGCGGTGACCCGGGGATCGTCGTGCACGGCATGACCGACGTGTGGGCCAAGCTCGCCAAGTGCTGCACCCCGGTGCCCGGCGACGACATCCTCGGCTTCGTGACCCGCGGTGGCGGGGTCAGCGTGCACCGCACCGACTGCACCAACGCCGCGGACCTGCAGGCCAAGCCCGAGCGGCTGGTCGAGGTCGACTGGGCCTCCCAGCCCGGGGCGGTGTTCCTGGTCGCGATCCAGGTCGAGGCGCTGGACCGGCACCGGCTGCTCTCCGACGTCACCCGGGCGCTGGCCGACGAGCGGGTCAACATCCTGTCCGCCTCGGTGCAGACCAGCCGGGACCGGGTGGCGATCAGCCGGTTCACCTTCGAGCTGGCGGACCCGGCGCACCTGGGCGCGGTGCTGCAGACGGTGCGCAACGTCGACGGCGTCTTCGACGTGGAGCGCGTCACCGCCTGACGAGGGACCCGCTGCCCCACGCCTCCGTCAGCAGCGGGTGGCGACGACCGCGTACAGCGGATCGCCGACGCCCGGTGCGGTGCGCAGCTCGACGGTGGGCTCTCCGTAGCCTCCGCTGCGGCGTACCAGCTCCGCGATGACGGCGCCGTGCTGCTCGTCGTCGGTGGCCAGCCATCCGCGGACGGCCTTGGTGGGGAAGCACCGGTTGGAGAAGGTCACCGCGAGCACCCCGCCCGGACGCAGCACCCGGCCCATCTCGGCCAGCACCTCGACCGGCCGGGTGAGGTAGTCGATCGACACGCAGCACACCACCGCGTCGACGTCGTCGTCGGGCAGCGGGACGGTCGGGTCGGCGTTCAGGTCGTGCACCAGGCGCGTGGAGGCCGCGGGGTTCGCCGTGAGCTCGTCGGCGTTCATGCCCAGCACGACCAGGTCGGCCGGCGGGGTGCGGAAGTGCGACACCCAGGAGGACATCAGGTCCAGCACGCGGGTCGGCCGGGGCGCCGACCCGTCGATGCCCAGCTCGGCGTAGAGGTCCCCGACCGCGGCGATCGCCGCCTCGTCGATGTGGGTGACCAGCCTGGGCCGGTCGTAGAAGCGCGCGTCCGGGCCGTCGTCGTTCCGGTCGAAGAAGCCCGGGGGGAAACCCGCGTACGGGTCGGCGTCCATCGCCCCAGTGTGTGGCCGCGGACGCAGGAGGGCCCGGCCTCCAGGTGGAGACCGGGCCCTCCTGCCGCGTGCGCTACTGCTGGACGGTGGCCGACTCGATCGTCACCGGCTGCGCCGGTGCACCGTCGGTGGCGCCGCCCTCGATGCCGGCGGCCGCGATCGCGTCCAGCGTCGCCAGCCCGGCCTCGTCGATGGTGCCGACGACGGTGTAGTCCGGCTGCAGCTGGCTGTCGGCGTAGACCAGGAAGAACTGGCTGGCGTCGGTGCCCTGCCCGGCGTTGGCCATCGCGAGCGTGCCGCGCGGGTAGGTCTCCGCGCCGGTCACCTGGGTCGGGAAGTCGTAGGTCGGGCCGCCGGTGCCGGTGCCGCTGGGGTCACCGCACTGCAGCACGCTCAGCCCGCCGCTGGTCAGCCGGTGGCAGGGCGTCCCCTCGAAGAAGCCCTGCTGCGCCAGGTAGACCATGCTCGCCGCGGCACAGGGCGCGTTCTCCTGGTCCAGGGTCAGCCCGATGTCGCCGGCGGAGGTGGCCAGCGTCAGGCCCGTGGTGCCGGTCGTCGGCACCTCGGCCGGCGGGATGCCGACGTCGGTGAGGGTGTCGCTGCCGGAGGTGTCCGGGATGAAGTCGCAGGTCCCGTCGCTGCCGTCCACCACCGGGGCAGCGGTGGTCCCGGGGGCGGCGGCGGTGTCGGGCTCCTCGTCGTCGCCCAGGCCGGTGATGAGGAACAGCGCGGCGACCACGGCGACGACGGCGAGGACGGTCACCCCGATCAGCGTGTTGCGCCGGCGCTTCTGGGCGAGCTCCTCGCGCCGCTCGAGCTGGCGCTGCAGCCGTCGCTGCGCAGCCTCACGACGCTGCTTGTTGGTCGGCACTCTTCTCGGCTCCTCGGGCTCTGCGCTGCGCCGGGGGCGGCCGCGACCGGGGCCGCGCGCCCACACCACGGCGTGTGTCGAGTGCGGAGTGTAGGGGGGTTCCCTGTCCGGACCCTGGCAGCGCCAGCTGGGCGGATGTCGCCCGCGTAACCTGCACGGGTGCTCATCCGCTCCTTCCCCGCCGGCGCGTTCGGCACCAACTGCTACGCCGTCGCCCCCGGGGCCGGGCAGGAGTGCATCGTCGTCGACCCGGGGATGGACGCGGTCGAACCGCTGGCCCGGATGCTGGCCGACGACGGGCTCAAGCCGGTCGCGGTCGTGCTCACCCACGGCCACCTCGACCACACCTTCTCCGTGCTGCCGGTCTGCTCCGGCTACGACATCCCCGCCTACCTGCACCCCGAGGACACCGGCATGCTGTCGGACCCGGCGCGCTGGCACGGTCCTCAGCTCGCCCCGCTGATCACCGGCGTGCAGCTCCCGGACCCCGCCGACGTCCTCCCGCTGGCCGACGGGGCGACGATCTCGCTGGCCGGGGTCGACCTGACCGTGCGGCACGCGCCGGGCCACACCCGCGGCTCGGTGGTCTTCTCCCTCGACCTGGGAGAGGCCCCCGGCCTGCTCGCCGGTGACGTGCTGTTCGCCGGTTCGGTGGGCCGGGTCGACCTCCCCGGCGGGTCCTGGGAGGACATGCTCGGCTCGCTGCGCGACGTCGTCCTGCCGCTGGACGACGAGACCGTCGTCCTCCCCGGGCACGGGCCGGCCACCACGATCGGGCGCGAGCGCGCCACCAACCCGTACCTCGCGGAAGCCGCGAGTGCACCGAAGGGACGAGGTCTCTGATGAGCGAGCCCATGCGGGCTCCCAAGGGCACGTTCGACACGCTGCCCCCGGACTCGGCGCAGTTCCTCGCCGTCCGCGACACCCTCACCGCGCCGCTGCGGCGAGCGGGCTACGGCTACATCGAGACGCCGACGTTCGAGGACACCGCCGTCTTCTCCCGCGGGGTGGGGGAGTCCACCGACGTCGTCTCCAAGGAGATGTACACGTTCACCGACCGCGGTGGCCGGTCGCTGACGCTGCGGCCCGAGCTCACCGCCGGGCTCATGCGGTCGTTCATCGAGCACCGGCTCTACGCCGGCGCCCTGCCGGTGAAGCTGTGGGCGGTCGGGTCGGCGTTCCGCTACGAGCGCCCCCAGGCCGGCCGCTACCGGCACTTCACCCAGGTCGACTGCGAGGCCCTCGGCGTCGACGACCCGGCGCTGGACGCCGAGGTCGTGGCGCTGGCCGTGCAGGGGTTCCGCGACCTGGGCCTGCGCGACTTCGAGCTGCAGCTGACCTCACTGGGTGACGCCACCTGTCGCCCGCAGTACCGCGAGCTGCTGGTCGACTTCCTCGCCAAGCTGGACCTGGACTCCGACACCCGGCGCCGGGCGGAGATCAACCCGCTGCGGGTGCTCGACGACAAGCGCCCTGAGGTGCAGGCCCAGCTGGACGACGCCCCGCTGATGGTCGACCACCTCTCCGACTCCACCAAGGCGCACTACGACGCCGTCCGCGAGCACCTCACCGACCTCGGTGTGGCCTGGACCGAGGCCCCGCGGCTGGTGCGCGGGCTGGACTACTACACGAAGACGACGTTCGAGCTGGTCCACTCCGGGCTCGGCTCGCAGTCGGCGATCGGCGGCGGCGGCCGCTACGACGGGCTGTCGGCGTCCCTCGGCGGGCCGGACCTCTCCGGCATCGGCTACGCCGTCGGGGTGGACCGCACGCTGCTGGCGGTGCAGGCCGAGGGGCTGGACATCGCCACGTCGGCCGGCGTGCAGGCGTTCGTCGTCCCGCTCGGCGCGGAGGCCAAGCGGCTCGCCGTGAAGCTGGTCGGCCAGCTGCGGGAGGCCGGGGTCTCCGCCGACACCGTCTACGGCGACCGCGGGCTCAAGGGCGCGATGAAGGCCGCCGACCGGTCGGGTGCCTCGCACGCGGTGGTGCTCGGCGACCGGGATCTCGCCGAGGGCGTCGCGCAGCTGCGCGACCTGCGATCGCACGAGCAGGTCGCCGTCCCCCTGGCCGAGCTGTTCGACCGGGTGCGTGCGACGGTGGGTGCGTGACAGTCACCGACGGCATCGCCGAGTCCGCCAACACCCCGCTCGAGACCCGCCCCCTGGGCCGGACCGGCGCCGACGTCTCCGTCGTCGGCCTCGGCACCTGGCAGCTGGGCGGTGACTGGGGGAACGTGTCCGAGGACGACGCCGCCGCGGTCCTCGACGCTGCGCTGGACGCCGGCGTCACCCTGCTGGACACCGCCGACGTCTACGGCGACGGCCGCTCCGAGGAGCGCATCCGCAAGGCGCTGGCCGCCCGCGGCGAGCGCCCCTTCGTGGCCACCAAGGCCGGCCGTCGCGCCGACCCGTTCGCCGCCGAGACCTACACCCCGGAGAACCTGCGGGCCTGGATCGACCGGAGCCGGCGCAACCTCGGCGTCGACACCCTGGACCTGGTGCAGCTGCACTGCCCGCCCCCGGCCGTCTACTCCGACGAGCGGGTCTACGAGACCCTCGACGCGCTGGTCGAGGAGCAGGCGATCGCGGCCTACGGCGTCTCGGTCGAGACCGTCGCCGAGGGCCTCACCGCCCTGCAGCACCCGGGCGTGCAGTCGATCCAGGTGATCCTCAACGTCTTCCGGCGCAAGCCGCTGGAGCAGCTGCTGCCCGCCGCCCAGCGCGCCGAGGTCGGCATCCTCGCCCGGGTGCCGCTGGCCAGCGGCCTGCTGTCGGGCAAGTACTCCACCGACACCACCTTCGCCGCCGACGACCACCGGAACTTCAACCGCAACGGTGAGGCCTTCGACGTCGGCGAGACCTTCGCCGGGGTGCCCTTCGAGGTCGGTGTCGCCGCCGCCCGCGAGGTCACCGAGATCGCCGGCCCGGACGTCACCACCGCCGCCTTCGCGCTGCGCTGGGTCATCGACCAGCCCGGTGTCACCACCGTCATCCCGGGCGCGCGCAACGTGCAGCAGGCGCTGGGCAACGTCGCCGCCGCCTCGCTGCCGTCACTCAGCGCCGGCCAGCTCGCCGACCTCGAGCGCGTGTACGACGAGCGCATCCGCGCCCACGTGCACGACCGCTGGTGACCGCCATCCCGTCCCGCACCTGCTGAGACCCTCTGTTGAGACTCCGCACCCCCTGAGAGAGGCACTACCTTGCTCCGCACCCACGACGCCGGCACGCTCCGCGCGACCGACGCCGGTTCCACGGTCACCCTCGCCGGCTGGGTCGCCCGCCGGCGCGACCACGGCGGGGTCGTCTTCCTCGACCTGCGCGACGCCTCGGGCTACGCCCAGGTCGTCGTCCGCGAGGAGGAGGCGCACGCGCTGCGCAACGAGTACTGCGTGCTCGTGACCGGCGACGTCCAGCGGCGTCCGGCCGGCAACGAGAACGCCGACCTGCCCACCGGGGAGATCGAGGTCGTCGCCAGCACGCTGCAAGTGCTCTCGGCGTCCGCGCCGCTGCCGTTCCCGATCGAGACGGCGCAGGCCGCCGGTGACGACGTCCGGTACGCCCACCGGTACCTGGACCTGCGCCGCCAGGGACCGGCCTCGGTGCTGCGGCTGCGCAGCGAGGTCAACCGGATCGCCCGCGGCGTGATGGCCGGTCACGGGTTCACCGAGGTGGAGACGCCGTCGCTGACCCGCTCCACCCCCGAGGGCGCCCGGGACTTCGTCGTCCCGGTGCGGCTGCAGCCGGGCCACTGGTACGCCCTGCCGCAGTCGCCGCAGCTGTTCAAGCAGCTGCTGATGATCGGTGGCCTGGAGCGGTACTACCAGATCGCCCGCTGCTTCCGGGACGAGGACTTCCGCGCCGACCGGCAGCCGGAGTTCACCCAGCTGGACTTCGAGATGAGCTTCGTCGACCGGGACGACGTGCTCGCCATCGCCGAGGACGTCATCCGGGCGTTGTGGCAGGAGCTGGCCTCGTACACCGTGCCGGAGATCCCGCGGATGACCTACCGCGAGGCGATGGACCGGTTCGGCTCCGACAAGCCGGACCTCCGTTTCGGCATCGAGCTGACCGAGCTGACCAGCTACTTCGCCGAGACCCCGTTCCGGGTGTTCCAGGCGCCCTACGTCGGCGCGATCGTGATGCCCGGTGGTGGGTCGCAGCCGCGACGCGCGTTCGACGCCTGGCAGGACTGGGCGCGCTCGCGCGGGCACAAGGGCCTGGCCTACGTGACCATCGCCGAGGACGGCACCCTCGGTGGCCCGGTGTCGAAGAACATCTCCGAGTCCGAGCGGGCCGGCCTGGTCGAGGCCGTCGGCGCGAAGCCGGGGGACTGCGTCTTCTTCGCCGCCGGCCCCCGCCGCGGGGCCCAGGAGCTGCTCGGGGCCGCGCGCAACGAGATCGCCAAGCGGCTCGAGCTCATCGCCCCCGGGTCGTGGTCGTTCCTGTTCGTCGTCGACTTCCCGATGTTCGAGGAGACCGAGGACGGCGACTGGACGTTCATGCACCACCCGTTCACCTCGCCCACCCCGGAGTGGCGGGAGCGGTTCGCCGAGGACAAGGGCGCGGCGCTGTCCGACGCCTACGACCTGGTGTGCAACGGAAACGAGCTGATGAGCGGTTCGGTCCGCATCGCCGACGCCGCGCTGCAGGAGCGGGTGTTCCAGACCCTGGGCATGACCCAGGAGGAGGCCCGGGCGCAGTTCGGCTGGTTCCTGGAGGCCTTCGACTACGGGCCGCCGCCGCACGCCGGCGCGGCCATCGGCTGGGACCGCACCGTGGCGCTGCTGGCCGGCGTCGACTCGATCCGTGAGGTCATCGCCTTCCCGAAGACCGGCGCCGGCTTCGACCCGCTGACCGGCGCACCCACGCCGATCACCCCGGCCCAGCGCAAGGAGGCCGGCATCGACGTCGAGCCCGACGCCGACCCCGCCCCGGGCGAGCCCGGTGCCCCCGGCCCGACCGACCCGACGAAGCAGGCCTGACCTCCCCGCCCTGGTGTTGATCATCGGCGAATGGCTGCCCGTGCCGGCGTGTCGGGCAGCCACTCGCCGATGATCAACGTGGCTGGGGGCGCCAGCCGCGGCTGAGCAGGGCGCGGCGGGTCCGGTCGACGACGACCTGAGGCCGGAGCAGGTGCGACCGCGCGAACCGGAGCACCAGCCAGCCGTCCGCGGCCATCAGCGAGTACCGGTCGACGTCTCGCCCGAACTGCTCGGTGTCGGCGTGCTGCCGTCCCTCGTACTCCAACAGCAGCTTCCACTCGCGGTAGCCGAGATCGCCGTGGGCCACCTCTCGGCCCCATCGATCGGTCACCGGCACCTGGGGTTCTGGATCGGGCAGCTCGCTGGCGAGCAGCCAGTAGCGCATGACGCTCTCCGGCCGGGACTGGGCCAGCGGGCTCAACAGCGGTGCACAGGTTCGTGCCCGCACCACGCCCCGCACCCGGTCGGCGCGGCCGAGCCGCGCCCCGAGTCGGGCTGCGTCGAGGTGGCCGGCGCGGAGCAGGGCGTCTCCCACGGCGACGAGCTCCTGCGGTGGGAGCACGGCAGCCACGTCGAGGAACGTCTGCGCTCCCGAGGTGCCCCGGAGGCCCCGGTCCAGGACCACGTCCTCGGCCGCCAGGCGTCGACCGTGGACCACCAGGCCGGCGTGCTGGGGGAGCACCCGGCGCGGGGTCAACGCGACGTGCGGGTGGGGCGGCGGCGCGAGCTGTGCCCCCAGGAGGGCAGCGGCCGTCTGGTGGCTGAACGCGGCATCCGGCGGCAGCACGGTGGCCAGGAGCGCGAGACGTTCGCGCTCGTCGAGGGCGTCGTCGAGGCGGACCACCAACCCGTGCGCCAACCGGACGTAGGACGACCCACGCAGCGCCGCCCGGGTCAGACCGGCGGATCGTGCAGTGGCTGTAGTGAAGAGCTGCGGCGCCATGGCTCACACCGTCTGGCCTGCCAGCCCGCCGCGGGAGCGGCCGAAGCCGATCTGTGGACGCGCCGAGGCGCTGTGGACGACGTCGTGCCGACACCCGATCCTTGGGTTGATCATCGGCATCTGGCTGGTCGACACGCCGAGTGCGGCAGCCAGACGCCGATGATCAACAGGGCCTCAAGCTGAGGTGGAGGGTCTCAACCTGAGGTGGAGGGTCAGGCGGCGTTCAGGCGGGCCAGGTGTTCAGGGGCCAGGTGCAGGGCGGCGGCGGCCGCGGAGTCGGTGATGGACTCCGTCCGGGAGGCGCCGGGGATGGGGACGACGACGTCGGCCTGGGCCAGGTGCCAGGCCAGCGTCACCCGGTACACCGAGGTGCCCAGCTCGTCGGCGACGGCGGCGAACTCCGCGGCCGTCGAGCCCAGCGACTTGGCGGCCGACACCCCGCCGAACGGGCTCCACGGCAGGAACGCCAGCCCGTGCTGCGCGCAGTGCGCGAGCTCCCCGGCCGAGGACCGCCAGCCGGGGGAGAACTGGTTCTGCACGCTGACCAGCGCGTCGCCGACGATCGCCCGGGCCGCGTCGATCTGGTCGACGTCGGCGTTGGAGATCCCGGCCAGCTGCACCAGCCCGTCGTCCACGAGCTCGCGGAGCGCACCCATCGACTCCTCCCACGGCGTCGTCGGGTCGGGCCGGTGGAACTGGTAGAGCCCGATCGCCTCGACGCCCAGCCGGCGCAGCGAGGCCTCGCAGGCCCGGCGCAGGTAGGCCGGCGAACCGTCCAGCTCCCACTCGGCGCCGCGGCGGGTGTGCCCGCCCTTGGTCGCCACGAGCACGTCGCCCGGGGAGCCGTAGGACGCCAGCGCCCGGGCGACCAGCTCCTCGTTGTGGCCGAACTCTGCCTCGTCGTGGGCGTAGGCGTCGGCGGTGTCGATCAGCGTGACGCCGGCGTCCAGCGCGGCGTGGACCACGGCCGCGGCCTCGTCCGGTGACGGGCGAGGGTCCTTCGTGGACAGGGGCATCGCCCCCAGCCCCACCGCGCTGACGGTCCGGTTCCCGATGCGTCGCTGCTCCATGGGACGGTCGTGCCCCCCAGGTAGCTTCGCAATCGTGACCTCCCTGTTCGACCCCGAGCCCGCCGACGGCCCGCCGCCGGTCGACCCGGGCGCCCCGCTGGCGGTCCGGATGCGGCCGCAGTCGCTGGACGAGGTGGTCGGCCAGCAGCACCTGCTCGGCCCGCGCGCCCCGTTGCGCCGGCTGGTCGAGGCCGACGAGCCGATGTCCCTGGTGCTCTACGGCCCACCGGGCACCGGGAAGACGACGCTGGCGCACGTCATCTCGCTGGCCACCCAGCGCTCCTTCGTCCAGCTGTCGGCGCTGGACTCCGGGGTCAAGGAGGTGCGCGCGGTCATCGCGGACGCCAAGCGCGAGCTCACCCACGCCGGCCGGCGCACCGTGCTGTTCATCGACGAGGTGCACCGCTTCTCCAAGACCCAGCAGGACTCCCTGCTGTCCGCGGTCGAGGACCGGATCGTGAGCCTGATCGCCGCGACCACCGAGAACCCGTTCTTCTCCGTGGTCAGCCCGCTGCTGTCGCGCAGCCTGGTGCTGGCGCTGCAGTCACTGGACGACGAGGACGTGCGCACGGTGCTGCGCCGGGCGCTGACCAGCGAGCGCGGGCTGGACGGCGCGGTGACGCTGACCGCCGAGGCCGAGGAGCACCTGCTGCGGGTGGCCGGCGGTGACGCCCGCAAGGCGCTGACCGCGCTGGAGAGCGGGGCCGGAGCGGCCCGGGCGGCCGGCTCCGACGTCCTGGACCTGGCCACCCTGGAGACGGCGGTCGCCCAGGCCGCGGTGCGCTACGACCGCTCCGGCGACCAGCACTACGACATCGCCAGCGCGCTGATCAAGAGCATCCGGGGCAGCGACGTCGACGCGGCGCTGCACTTCCTGGCGCGGATGGTGGAGGCGGGGGAGGACCCCCGCTTCATCGCCCGCCGGCTGGTCATCTCGGCCAGCGAGGACATCGGCATGGCCGACCCGACCGCGCTGCTCACCGCGGTCGCCGCCGCCGACGCGGTCGCCTTCATCGGCATGCCGGAGGGGCACTTCCCGCTGGCGCACGCCGTCGTCCACCTGGCCACCGCACCGAAGTCCAACGCGATCACCACGGCGATGGGGGAGTCGGTCGCCGACGTGCGCGCCGGGCTGGCCGGGCCGGTGCCGCCCGGGCTGCGCGACGCGCACTACGCGGGGGCGAAGAAGCTCGGGCACGGCGGGACCTACGTCTACCCGCACGCCCACCCCGACGGCGTCGTGCCGCAGCAGTACCCGCCCGACGCGCTGGTCGGCCGCGACTACTACCGGCCGACCGGGCGCGGGGTGGAGGCGCAGATCGGGGCCCGGCTGGCCAAGTTGCGGGCGATCGTCCGCCGTCGCAGCTGAGCCGCACGAGCGGGCGTCGTCGGTGGCGGCGGCTAGGGTGACCCGACCGGTGGACCTCCACCGGGAACGTGCACGAGACGACGAAGGGGACCCTCGAGTGTCCGCAGGAGAGATCGCCGGGCTCATCGCCGCCGGCGCGTTGGTGCTGCTCGTCATCCTGGTGGCGGTGCCGCTGCTCAAGCTGGGGCGGACGCTGGACGAGACGACGCTGACCATCCGTCAGGTCCGCGAGCAGAGCCAGCCGATCCTGAGCCAGGCGTCGACGACGGTCACCCACGTCAACGCCAACCTCGAGCGGGTCGACGACATCACCGGCAACGCCGCGAACGTCTCCAGCAACGTCGCCGCCCTCACCAGCGTCTTCGCCGCCACCCTCGGCAGCCCGCTGATCAAGGTCGCCGCCTTCAGCTACGGGGTCCGCAGCGCCGCCCGCAAGAAGCGGGAGGGCCAGGCCGTCGCCGACGCCCAGCGCACCGCCCGTGAGGACCGTCGCAACCGGCGCGCAGCCCGGCGGGCCGCCTGATGCGCCGGCTGTTCTGGCTGGCCATGGGGATCACCATCGGTGCCCTCGTCGTCCGCAAGCTGACGAAGACCGCGGAGAAGCTCACCCCGCAGGGGATTGCCGGCCAGCTGGCCGAGGGCCTGCGCGAGCTGGCCGACGCGATCGGCGACTTCGGCGCCGACGTCCGCGCCGCCGCCGCGCTCCGGGAGGACGAGCTGCGTGCCGGCACGGGGCTCGACGCCCCGCTGCCCGACAGCGGTCAGGTCTCCCTGCCCGACGCGCTGCCCCGCCGCGGCGCCCACGCCGCGGACAGCTGAACCACCTCCCCTCCGGGCGCCGCCCCTGCGCCCGTCCCGCGCTGAAGGACCGAGACCACCCGCATGCAGACCGCCGAGATCCGCCGCCGCTTCCTGGAGCACTTCGAGAGGCGGGGGCACACCGTCGTCCCGAGCGCCTCGCTGGTGTCGCCCGACCCCTCGCTGCTGTTCACGGTGGCCGGGATGGTGCCCTTCATCCCGTACCTGACCGGCCGTGAGCCGGCGCCGTACCCGCGCGCGACCAGCGTGCAGAAGTGCGTGCGCACCCTCGACATCGAGGAGGTGGGCAAGACCACCCGGCACGGCACGTTCTTCCAGATGAACGGCAACTTCTCCTTCGGCGACTACTTCAAGGCCGAGGCGATCCAGTTCGCCTGGGAGCTGGTGACGGGCCGGGTCGAGGACGGCGGGCTGGGGCTGGACGCCGAGCGGATCTGGCCGACGGTCTACCTGGACGACGACGAGGCGTTCGACGCCTGGCGGGCCTACGTCCCGGCCGAGCGCATCCAGCGCCGCGGCAAGGACGACAACTACTGGTCCACCGGTGCGGCCGGCCCGGCCGGGCCCTGCTCGGAGATCCACTACGACCGCGGGCCGGAGTACGGCCCCGACGGCGGGCCGGAGGCCGATCCCACCGGCGATCGGTTCCTGGAGATCTGGAACCTGGTCTTCATGCAGTACGAGCGGGGCCCGGGGGAGGGCAAGGAGTTCCCGATCCTCGGCGAGCTGCCGAAGAAGAACATCGACACCGGCATGGGCTTGGAGCGGGTGGCCTTCCTGCTGCAGGGCGTCGACAACATGTACGAGATCGACCAGGTCGCCCCGGTGCTGCACCGGGCCGCGGAGCTCGCCGGCGTGCGCTACGGCGCCGACCACGAGGCCGACGTCCGGCTGCGCGTGGTCGCCGACCACGTGCGCAGCGGCCTGATGCTCATCGGCGACGGGGTGACCCCGGGCAACGAGGGGCGGGGCTACATCCTGCGCCGGCTGCTGCGCCGGGCGGTCCGCTCGATGAAGCTGCTCGGGGTCGAGGAGGCCACGCTGCCGGAGCTGCTGCCGGTCTCCCGCGACGCGATGAGCCCCAGCTACCCCGAGCTGGCCACCGACTTCGCCCGCATCTCCGGGATCGCCTACGCCGAGGAGGAGGCGTTCCGGCGCACCCTGACCGCCGGCACGGCGCTGTTCGACACCGCCGTCGGCCAGGCCAGGAAGTCCGGTACCCCGGCCCTGTCGGGGGAGCAGGCCTTCTCGCTGCACGACACCTACGGCTTCCCGATCGACGTGACCCTGGAGATGGCCGCCGAGCAGGGCGTCCGGGTCGACGAGGAGGGCTTCCGCGCCCTGATGAAGGAGCAGCGGGACCGGGCGCGCGCCGACGCCCGCGCCAAGCGCACCGGCGCCGTCGACGTGCTGGCCTACCGGCGGCTGCTGGGTGAGCACGGGCCCACCGACTGGCGGGCCTACGACACCCTGCGCACCGACTCCCGGGTGCTCGGCGTGGTCGACGAGGAGGACACCGACGGCGAGCCGGTCGTCGGCGCAGGCTCGGTCACCCGGGTCGTGCTGGACCGGACGCCCTTCTACGCCGAGTCCGGTGGTCAGGTCGCCGACGCCGGCGAGCTGACCTGGGACGGCGGCCGGGCCGAGGTCATCGACGTCCAGCGCCCGGTCAAGGGCCTGGTCGCCCACCAGGTGCGGGTGCTCGAGGGAGAGCTGCGGGCCGGCACCGAGCTCACCGCCCAGGTCGACCGCGAGTGGCGGCTCTCGGCCTGCCAGGCGCACTCCGGCACGCACGTGGTGCACGCGGCGCTGCGCCAGGTGCTGGGCCCGCAGGCACTGCAGTCCGGGTCGTACAACCGGCCGGGCTACCTGCGACTGGACTTCGCCTGGCAGGGGGCACTGTCCGCGCAGCAGCGGATCGACGTCGAGGACGTCGCCAACGCCGCCGTCCGGGCCGACCACGGGGTCCGCGCGCTCTACATGACGCTCCCGGAGGCGCGGGAGTTCGGTGCGCTCGCGCTGTTCGGGGAGACCTACGGCGAGCAGGTCCGCGTCGTGGAGATCGGTGGTGAGTGGTCCCGCGAGCTCTGCGGTGGCACCCACGTCCACGGCAGCGCCCAGATCGGCACCCTCGCGCTGACCGGGGAGAGCTCGGTCGGCTCCGGGGCCCGCCGGGTGGAGGCCGCCGTGGGCTTGGAGGGCTTCCGGTACCTGGCGCGGGAGCGTGACCTGGTCCGCCAGCTCGCCGACCTGCTGAAGACCCCCCAGGACGGGATCGCCGACCGGGTGAGCGGCATGCTCGAGCGGCTGCGGGAGGCCGACAAGGAGCTGGCCGACCTGCGCGCCCGGCAGACCCTGGCCGCCGCCGGGGACCTGGCGGCCGGTGCCCGCGACCTCGGCGGGGTGGCCGTCGTGACCGGCGCACCGGCCGGGCTGTCCGGTGGCGACCTGCGCAGTCTCGCCCTGGACGTGCGCGGCCGGCTCGGTGAGCGGGCGGCGGCCGTGTTGCTCGCCTCCGCCGCGGACGGCAAGGTTGCCCTGGTGGCCACCGTCAACCCGGCGGCGCAGCAGCGGGGCCTGTCGGCGAACGACCTGCTGCGGGCTGCGGCGCCGGCCGTGGGTGGTCGCGGTGGTGGCAAGGCCGACGTGGCGCAGGGTGGCGGTACCGATCCCTCGGGCATCCCTGCGGCCCTCGCGGCCGTCGAGCAGACGATCGGAGCGGCCACGACGTGAGCGAGGCGTCCGACGGGCCCGGCACCGGGCCCGTGGAGGAGCGGACCGGACGGTCCGGTCGCCCGCCG
>NZ_JPMX01000017.1 GCF_000761485.1 Modestobacter caceresii | reverse complement strand
GGCTCCCCCGGCCCGCGCCGCACCGCCTCCCCCGGCCCCCGCCGCACCGCCTCCTCCGGCCCCCGCCGCACCGCCTCCTCCGGCCCGCGCCGCACCTGCTCCTCCGGCGCCTGCCGCACCGGCGGCGGCGCCCGGACCGGAGGGCCAGGTGCTCGCGCTGGTGAACGCCGAGCGGGCCGCTGCCGGCTGTGCCGCCGTGAGCGCCGACGCCGGCCTGGCCGCGGTGGCCCGGGCGCACAGCGCCGACATGCGGGACCGCGACTACTTCTCCCACGTCACGCCCGAGGGCCTCGATCCCTTCGCCCGCGCCCGCGCGGCGGGGATCGGGTACGCCCGGGCGGAGAACATCGCGTCCGGCCAGCCGGACGCAGCTGCGGTGATGGCCGCCTGGATGTCCAGCCCCGGGCACCGGCAGAACATCCTGAACTGCCAACTGCGCACGTTGGGTGTCGGCGTCGCCACCGGCTCCGGCGGCCCGTGGTGGACCCAGCTCTTCGGCGCCTGAGCGTCCGCGCCCGCCGAGATCGGGCTGATGGCTGCCTCGCCGTGGTCGAGGCAGCCACCAGTCCGAGGTGATCACCGCAGGGCCGCGCGCAGCCGGGTGATCAGCAGCTCCGGGGAGTGCAGATCGGCCGCGGTGACGACCAGCACGCGCCAGCCCGCGGCCGCGAGTGCACTGAGCCGCTGCCGGTCCCGCACGAACTGACCGGGTCCGTCGTGCCAGACCCCGTCGTACTCCAGCGCCACCCGGTGCTCGGGCCAGCCGAAGTCCACGCGGGCCAGGAAGCGCCCACCGGCGCGCACCTCGAACTGCGCCACCGGTGCGGGCAGCCCGTGCGCAGCCAGCAGCAGCCGCACCCTGGTCTCCTGGGGCGACTCCGCCCGCCCGTCCGCCGCCGCTGCTGCCCGGCGGGCCCGAGCCGACCCGCGGCACGTGGGCAGTGCGCTCACCGCCGCCCGGACCTCGGCGAGGTCGACGACCCGCGCGTGCACGAGCTGGTCGAGCAGGACGACCGCCTCCTCCGGCGGCGCGAACCGGGCCAGGTCGACCGCCGTCCGCAGGCCGGTCGTCCAGCGGAGGAAGTCCCCGCGGGTCAACACGGCACCGTCGAGGTGCGCCGCCCGGACGACGATCCCCGGCTCCGGGTCCCACCGGGTGCCCAGCGGGACCACCACCTCGACCGGGTCGCCCGCGCCCGCCACGTCACGCACCCCGAGGAGGTCCGCAGCGCTCCGCCCACCCAGGACGGCGCCCCGGGGCATCCGCAGCGCCGCGCCACGGGCGTGCAGCCGGTGGGTGTCGGGCAGCGTCGCGTCGGCGTAGACGTCCTGGCGCAGCCGGCGCCATGCCGAGCTCCGCAGCTGCGCCCGGGTCAGCAGGCCGACCTCGATCGCCCAGCTGCCACGGAAGACCCGCCCGTGGAACACCGCAGGGCGGTACGGGGGAATCGGCACCGGGGCAGCCTGCCCCGACCAGCCTGCCCGGCGTGGGGGTCGTCCACAGGGCGGTGATCACCTCGGGTTGGTGGCTGCCTCGAAGGGATCGAGGCAACCAGCAGCCCGATCTCGGCACCGCCCCACGACGCAGAACGGCCCCCGTGACCGGAGGTCACGGGGGCCGTTCTGCGCTACGACAGCTGTCGTCAGGCCCTTGCTTACGACTGCTGTCGTCAGGCCATTGCTACGACAGCTGTCGTCAGGCCATGGCCTTCTGCAGGTTGCTGTCGATGGCCGCCAGGAAGTCCTGGGTGGTCAGCCACGGGGCGTCCTTGGAGATCAGCAGCGCCAGGTCCTTGGTCATCTGACCGCTCTCGACGGTCTCGATGCAGACCCGCTCGAGGGTCTCGGCGAACCGGGTCACCTCGGGGGTGCCGTCGAGCACGCCGCGGTGGGCCAGGCCCCGGGTCCAGGCGAAGATCGACGCGATCGGGTTCGTCGAGGTCTCCTTGCCCTGCTGGTGCTGGCGGAAGTGCCGGGTGACCGTGCCGTGCGCGGCCTCGGCCTCGACGGTCTTGCCGTCCGGAGTGGCCAGCACCGACGTCATCAGGCCGAGCGAGCCGAAGCCCTGGGCCACGGTGTCGGACTGCACGTCACCGTCGTAGTTCTTGCAGGCCCAGACGTAGCCGCCCTCCCACTTGAGGGAGGCGGCGACCATGTCGTCGATCAGCCGGTGCTCGTAGGTGATCCCGGCCGCGTCGAACTGCTCCTTGAACTCGGCCTGGAAGACCTCCTCGAAGATGTCCTTGAACCGGCCGTCGTAGGCCTTCAGGATCGTGTTCTTCGTCGAGAGGTAGACCGGGTAGCCGCGGTTGAGCCCGTAGTTCAGCGAGGCCCGGGCGAAGTCGCGGATCGAGTCGTCGAGGTTGTACATCGACAGCGAGACGCCGGCGCCGGGGGCCTGGAAGACCTCGCGCTCGATCGGCTCGCCGCCGTCCTCGGGGGTGAAGACGACCTTCAGGGTGCCCGCGGAGGGGAACGTGAAGTCGGTGGCGCGGTACTGGTCGCCGTAGGCGTGACGGCCGATGATGATCGGCTTCGTCCAGCCCGGCACCAGCCGCGGCACGTTCTGCATGATGATCGGCTCGCGGAAGATGACGCCGCCGAGGATGTTGCGGATCGTCCCGTTCGGGGAGCGCCACATCTTCTTCAGGCCGAACTCCTCGACCCGCGCCTCGTCCGGGGTGATGGTGGCGCACTTGACGCCCACGCCGTGCTGCTTGATGGCGTTCGCCGCGTCGACCGTGACCTGGTCGTCGGTCGCGTCGCGGTTCTCCATCCCGAGGTCGTAGTACTCCAGGTCGACGTCCAGGTACGGGAGGATCAGCTGGTCCTTGATGAACTGCCAGATGATCCGGGTCATCTCGTCGCCGTCGAGCTCGACGACCTTGCCCTCGACCTTGATCTTGCTCACGTCGTTCTCCTTTGTGCGCTCATGGCCCCGCTGCAGGGCCCCACCGCGCGCGTGCGAGCGGTGGAGGGCAGCGGGGTCCTTCCCTCAGAGGTCGGCTACGTCGGCCTGCTTGGCGCGTACCGCCTCGGCGGCCTCGCGCAGGCCGGCCAGCTCACTGTCGGAGAGGTCGCCTTCGACGACCTTCCGGACACCTTCCCGGCCGATCTCGGCCTCGACCCCCAGGTAGACCCCGGAGATCCCGTACTCGCCGTCGACCCAGGCGCACACCGGCATCACGGCGCCGCTGTCCTCGATCACGGCGCGGGCCATCCGGGCGGCTGCGGCCGACGGCGCGTAGTAGGCGGAGCCGGTCTTCAGCAAGGCCACGACCTCGGCCCCGCCGTTGCGGGTGCGGTCGACCAGGTGGGCGATCCGGTCGGCGGCCAGCACGTCGGCCAGCGGCTTGCCGTCGACGGTGCAACGGGAGGGCACCGGGACCATCGTGTCGCCGTGCGAACCGAGGGTCAGGGTGCGCACCGAGCCGACCGGGACGCCGAGCTCCTCGGCGACGTTGTTGCTGAACCGCGCGGTGTCCAGCATCCCGGCCTGGCCCATGACGCGGGCCTTCGGGAAGCCGGTGGCCAGCTGCGCCAGCGCGGTCATCTCGTCCAGCGGGTTGGACACGACGATGACCACGGCGTCCGGAGAGGTCTGCGCGACGTTCTCGGCGACCTGGCGGACGATGCCGGCGTTGGTCTCGATGAGGTCCATCCGGCTCATGCCGGGCTTGCGCGGCAGCCCTGCGGTGATGACCACGACGTCGGAGTTCTCGGTGCCCGCGTACGAGCCGCCGCCGACCCCCACGACCTGGGTCTCGAAGCCCTCGATCGGGCGCGACTGGTTGATGTCCAGCGCCAGCCCCTCGGGCTTGCCCTCCACGATGTCGGTGAGCACGACCGTCTCGAACAGGTCGTACTCCGCCAGCCGCAACGCAGTCGTCGAGCCGTAGAAGCCGGCACCTACCACGGTCACCTTGCCGTTCCGGGCCCGATCTGCCATGCCCGCCAACCTAGCCCCGGGCGGCGTCGTCCGGCCATGCGGGGGCCGCTCCGGGCCGGTCAGGTCGGCGGGATGTTCAGTGCCATGGCCACCAGCGCGACGCCGGCGCACCCCGTCAGGGCGACGTCGACGCGCTGGCTGCGGACGGCGAGGAAGCCGGTGCGACGCAACGGGAGCAGCAACCGCAGCGCGGCCGCGGTGACCAGGGCGAGCCCCATCACGACCAGCCCTTGACGCCACCGGTCACCGGCGACGAGCAGCAGGCCCACCCCGGCGATGACGATGACGGTCAGCAGCGGCCACTGCCGGAGGAAGCCGGCCAGCAGCGGTCGGCGCAGGTAGAGCGGCGACCGGTCGGGCGCCGGCCCGCCGGCGCGCCGGCTCATGCCGTCAGCACCTCGAGCCCGGCCGCCTGCTCGGCGGCGAGGACGACGTTGGCCAGCAGCATCGCCCGGGTCATCGGGCCGACGCCACCGGGGTTGGGGGCCACGAAGCCGGCCACCTCCCGCACGTCCGCGGCGACGTCGCCGGCGATCTTGCCGTCGACCCGGCTGACCCCCACGTCCAGCACGGCCGCCCCGGGCTTGACCATGTCGGCGGTGATCAGCCCCGGGACGCCGGCCGCCGCGACGACGACGTCGGCCGCGCGGGTGTGCGCGGCCAGGTCCCGGGTGCCGGTGTGGCACAGGGTCACGGTCGCGTTCTCGGTGCGCCGGGTGAGCAGCAGGCCCAGCGGGCGGCCGACGGTGATGCCGCGCCCGACCACGACGACCTCCGCACCGGCCAGCGGGACGTCGAAGCGGCGGAGCAGCTCGACGATCCCGACCGGCGTGCAGGGCAGCGCCCCGGGGACGCCGAGCACGAGCCGGCCGAGGTTGACCGGGTGGAGGCCGTCGGCGTCCTTCGCCGGGTCGATCCGCTCGAGCACGACGCTCTCGTCGATGCCGCGCGGCAGGGGCAGCTGCACGATGTAGCCGGTGCAGGCGGGGTCGGCGTTGAGCTCGTCGACGACGGCGAGCACCTCGGCGAGGTCGGCGGTGGCCGGCAGCTCCCGCTGGATGCTGGCGATGCCGACCTGGGCGCAGTCGGAGTGCTTGGCCCCGACGTACCAGCGGCTGCCCGGGTCGTCGCCGACCAGCAGGGTGCCGAGGCCCGGCCGCCGCCCGGCAGCGGCCAGGGCGGCCACCCGCTCGGTCAGCTCCGCCCGGATCGTCGCCGCGGTCGCCTTGCCGTCGAGAGTCGTCGCTGCCACGTGGTGCAGTCTGCCCGATGCGCCCGCCCCCGGGGCTCGACGTGACCGGCCGCTGACCGACCAGCCGTCCGGTGGGGCGACGCCCCCGGCCGACCGCAGGTCTCAGTCGGCCACCAGGGCGCCGTGGGAGCGGGTGAACAGCACCGCCTGCACCAGGTCCAGGCGCACGCCGGTGGGGTCGAACCCCCGCCAGTTGACGCCGTCGGTCTCGGCTCCGCGCAGGTCCGCCCCGCGCAGCAGGGTGGACTGCAGCCGCGCCCGCCGGAGGTCGGCCCGGGTCAGGTCGGCGTCGGTCAGGTCGGTGTCGGTGAGGTCGGCCTCGGTCAGCTTCTGGCCGGCCAGGTCGACGCCGGACAGGTCGACACCCCGCAGCGACACGTAGGACCAGTCGGACTCCTCCGAGGTCATCGGCCGCAGCGTGGCACCGGGGAACTGCGAGCCGGTCAGCTTGCAGCCGGTCCAGGTGACGTTGGACAGCTTCGCCCGGTCGAACCGGCAGGAGAGGAACGCCGTCCCCTCGTGCCTGGAGCCCGACAGCGCGGCGCCGGTGAGGACGCAACGCTCGAACACGCACCGGCTGGTGACCAGCTCCGCCATCGAGGCGTCGTCGAAGCGGCAGTCGATGAACGTCACGCGCTCCAACCGCGCCCAGTCCCAGTCGACGCCCGCGAGGTCCTCGTCCTCCCAGACCGTGTCCGGCTCCGGGGGCTGCGGATCCGGCCTCAATGCGCGAAGTGGCGGGTGCCGGTGAGGTAGAGCGTCACCCCGGCGGCCTGCGCGGCGGCGACGACCTCCTCGTCCCGCACCGACCCGCCCGGCTGCACCACGGCCCGCACACCGGCGTCCAGCAGCACCTGCAGCCCGTCGGCGAAGGGGAAGAACGCGTCGGAGGCGGCGACCGAGCCGGTCGCGCGCTCCCCCGCCCGGGCCACCGCGAGCCGGGCGGAGTCGACCCGGTTGACCTGCCCCATGCCGACCCCGACGGTGGCCTTGTCGGCGGCGAGCAGGATGGCGTTGCTCTTCACCGCGCGCACCGACCGCCAGGCGAACACCAGGTCGTCCAGCCCGGCGGCGTCCAGCGGTGCACCGGCGGCCAGCGTCCAGCTGGTGGGGTCGTCGCCCGGGGCGTCGATCCGGTCGGCGGTCTGCAGCAGCAGCCCGCCGCTGATCGCGCGCAGCTCCACCGACAACCGAGGAGCCTCTGGCATGCGCAGCAGCCGGATGTTCTTCTTCGCGGTCAGCACGCCGAGGGCGTCCTCGGTGAACGACGGGGCGACGACGACCTCGGTGAAGACCTCGGAGATCTGCTCGGCCAGGGTCAGGTCGACCTCACGGTTGGCGGCGATCACGCCGCCGAAGGCCGAGACCGGGTCGCAGGCGTGCGCCTTGCGGTGCGCGGCGGCGATGTCGGCGCCGACGGCGATCCCGCAGGGGTTGGCGTGCTTGATGATCGCCACGCACGGGTCGGCGTGGTCGTGCGCGGCCCGCCAGGCGGCGTCGGTGTCGACGTAGTTGTTGTAGGACATCTGCTTGCCGTGCAGCTGCTCGGCGTCGGCCAGCCCCGACTGCCCGCTGCGGTACAGAGCCGCGCCCTGGTGCGGGTTCTCGCCGTAGCGGAGGACGTCGGCGCGCTCCCAGCTCCCGCCGACCCACTCGGGGAAGCCGCTCGCGTCGTCCGGGGCGAGCACGTTGCCCATCCACGAGGCGACGGCGACGTCGTAGGCGGCGGTGTGCCGGAACGCCTCGGCCGCCAGCTCCCGGCGCTGCGCCAGGGTGAACCCGCCGGCCCCGACCGCCTCGACCACCTCGTCGTAGCGGCCCGGGTCGACGACGACCGCGACCGAGGGGTGGTTCTTCGCCGCCGCGCGCACCATCGCCGGGCCGCCGATGTCGATCTGCTCGATGCACTCGTCGGGCGAGGCGCCCGAGGCCACCGTGTCGCTGAACGGGTAGAGGTTCACCACGACCAGGTCGAAGGCGGCGATGCCCAGTTCGTCGAGCTGGGCGACGTGCTCGGGCCGGCGCCGGTCGGCGAGGATCCCGGCGTGCACCGCCGGGTGCAGTGTCTTCACCCGACCGTCCAGGCACTCGGGGAAGCCGGTGACCTGCTCGACGGGGGTGACCGGCAGACCTGCGGCGGCGATCCGGGCCGCGGTGGCGCCGGTGCTGACCAGCTCCACCCCGGCGTCGACCAGCCCACGGGCCAGCTCCTCGACGCCGTTCTTGTCGTAGACCCCCAGCAGGGCGCGGCGGACGGGGGTGCGGTCGCTCATCGGGTGCTCTCCTGTGTCGGTGCGTCGGTGGGGGGCAGTCCGGCGGCCTGGACCACGAGGCCGGCCAGGGTCTGCACCAGGAGCTCCCGCTCCACGTCCTTGATCCGTTCGTGCAGGCGCTCCTCGTCGTCCCCGGGCAGCACCGGCACCGGGCGCTGGGCGAGCACCGGGCCGGTGTCGACGCCCGAGTCGACGAGGTGGACGGTCGCGCCGGTGGTGGGGACGCCGGCGGCCAGGGCGTCCCGGACGGCGTGGGCGCCGGGGAAGGCCGGCAGCAGCGCCGGGTGGGTGTTGACCACCCGGCCACCGAACGCACCCAGGACGGCGGGGCCCAGCAGCTTCATGAAGCCGGCGCAGACGACCCAGTCCGGCCGGTGGCGGGCCAGCTCCGCGGCCAGCGCAGCGTCCCAGCCGGCCCGGTCGGGGGCGTCGCGCAGGGCGAGGACGAAGGTGGGGACGCCGGCGTTGCGCGCGTGCGCCAGCCCGGGGGCGTCGGCGCGGTCGGAGCCGACGGCGACGACCTCGGCGGGGTACCCCGGCGCGGCGGTGGCGGCCAGCAGCGCGGCGCACAGCGTGCCGGCCCCGGACAGCAGGACCACGACGCGGGCCCGATCAGGGCCAGACCGCGGGACGGCGGTCGCGTCGGCGGACACGTTCGCCAACCCTAGCCGTCACCTCCGGCGGGGCCGACCGCGGCCGGGGTCAGCCCCGCGAGCGCCAGCGGCTGACGGCGGCGGCCACGGCCGCAGCGAGGGCCGCCTGGGCGGCGATCGCCAGCCCCGTGGCGAGCGCCGGCGCACCCACCTCGGCCAGCGCCGCGTCGCCGAGCCGACCCCCGGCGACCAGCACCCACAGCCCGGCGCACACCCCGACACCGAGCCCGGCGACCACGCCCCACAGCGCAGCGATCACCGTGCCGCCGTCGTCGTCCCCGAGTCGACGACCGACCACCGCACCCGTGACCAGGCCCGCCACCGCGGGCAGGGCCTGGGAGAGGAAGGCCAGCAGCGGCACCGCCTGCGTGTCGGGCAGCGCGGCGAGCAGCGGCAGTGCGGGCACGCTGCCCAGCGTCACCCCACTGGTGGACACGAACGTCCCGGCGCCCACCAGGAAGCCGGGGCCGGCGGCGAGGCCCATCACCGCGGCCACGGCGTTGGGCAGCAGCAGCAGGCTCAGCCCCACCTGCCCGGCGGCTCCGGCACCGGCGCCACCGAGGCCGGTGATGACCCGGCCGAGCCCGGCCACGTCGTGCACGAGGGCCACCGCGACCACCGCGGTGCAGCAGGCGGCCAGCGCCAGGGTCCCGGCGGCGACCGCGCGCAGGACCACCCGGCCGGGACCGGGGAACCGGTCGACGAGCTCCGCGCCCAGGCCCGAGTCGCGCAACACTCCCAGCCCGCCGGCGACGAGCGCGACGACGCCGGCTCCCAGCACCGCACGTGGCAGGGCGACGGAGGCACCCGGGGCGTCGACGACCAGCGCCAGGCCGGCGGTGAGGGCGACGTGGACGGCGACGACGACCGCCAGCACCACCGCCGCTCCCCCTGCGGTGCGCGACCGCCGGAGAGCCGCCACCGACCCTGCTGCCCGGCTGATCCCCCAGGCGATCCCCGCGGTCACCGCCAGCGGCGCGAGCCGCAACGGGCCCGAGGACAGCTGGAGCTCTGCGCCCTGCCCGAGCAGCCACAGCTGACCGGCCACCCGCGCGGAGGCCGTCAGCGGCAGCCCACCGTCGGGGTCCAGGGTCTGGACGACGACGACGGCGAGGGTCAGGCCGGCCAGTCCCAGGACCGACACGGCCAGCGCTGCGGCCACGGCCAGGACACCGGTCAACCTGGTGCGACGCTCCCCCGACCCGACGGAGGGCAGGCGCGTCCGCACGGAGGTCACCCCTCCACTGTCGCAAGGCACACGGGGCCTGGCCCGGCGCACGCGCCGGGGCGACTCAAGTCACGGTCCCGGCCGTGGCAGGGGGTCAGCGGTCAGCTGCAGGCCGTGGTCGGTCGGGGCCGACCGGCGGCTGCCAGGGCTCGGCAGGCTGCCCGTACCGCGGCTGCCCGTGGTGCGGCTGTCCGTACGGCGGCTGTCCCCAGCCCGTCGGCTGTCCGTACTGCGGTCGGCCGTACTGGGGCGGTCCGCCCAGCGGCCCTCCGTGCTGCAGCGGCTGGCTCGCACCCGGCCGGCTCCCGGTGGGCGCCCCGGCCGGGCCGGCCTGCCGGCCGGACCACGCGCGGAGCTCGGGCAGCAGGGACGCCGCGGCCAGCACGGTCACGGCGGCGGCGACGAGGACGCCCAGCAGCGCGGGGAACTGGAAGCCGTAGTCGAGGCTCCGCAGCCACGCGATGAGCGTGCACAGCAGCGCGAGCGCGGCCAGGACGACGGCCGGTGCGGCGCGCAGGAAGCCGGCCCGGGCCGGGCGGACGGCGGGGAGCACCGCCCACGCTCCCGCGCCGAGCAGCAACAGCGCGCTCAGCACGACCAGTGCGGAGAACTCGTACCCGCTGGCCGTGATCCGGCCGGCGAAGTCGAAGGTGACCGAGGCCCACGGGAGGAGACCGACGAGCAGGTAGAGGAGGGCTCCCCCGGCCACCAGGAGGTCCATCGTCGTCAGTCGACTCCGGGCGGACCCGCGGCCGGCCGCGGGTCCGCCCGCTGGCGGGGGCGGTGGCGCCCAGGCCGGCTCGGGACCACTCGACGTCATCGTGGGCTCCTCGTGCGTGGACGGTCGGGTACGGGCGAGCACCCGCGAGTCTCCGCCGTCCCGGCGCCGACGGGCACCCCGGGCACGCCGCTGCCCGGCACCCTCCGGAGAGAGGCCGGGCAGCAGCGGTGCAGTTCGGCCCCGTCCCGGGGAGGACGGGGTCCTTCGTCAGCCGCCGACGATCTCCCGCATGAGGCGGGCGGCCTCCGACGGGGTCTTGCCGACCTTCACACCGGCGGCCTCGAGGGCCTCCTGCTTGGCAGCGGCCGTGCCGGCCGAGCCGGAGACGATGGCGCCGGCGTGGCCCATCGTCTTCCCCTCGGGGGCGGTGAAGCCGGCGACGTAGCCGACGACCGGCTTGGTCACGTTGGCCTTGATGAAGTCCGCGGCCCGCTCCTCGGCGTCGCCGCCGATCTCGCCGATCATCACGATCGCCTCGGTCTCCGGGTCGTCCTGGAACGCCTGGAGGCAGTCGATGTGCGTCGTCCCGATGACCGGGTCACCGCCGATGCCGACGGCGGTGGAGAAGCCGATGTCCCGGAGCTCGTACATCATCTGGTAGGTCAGCGTGCCGGACTTGCTGACCAGCCCGATCTTGCCGGCCTGGGTGATGTTGGCCGGGATGATGCCGGCGTTGGACCGCCCGGGGCTGATCAGCCCGGGGCAGTTCGGGCCGATGATCCGGGTGGAGCCGCCCTGGGCGTGCGCCCAGAAGTAGGTCGAGTCGTGCACCGGGATGCCCTCGGTGATGACCACGGCCATCCCGATCTGGGCGTCGACGGCCTCGAGGACGGCGTCCTTGGCGAACTTCGGCGGCACGAAGACGACGGTGACGTCGGCCCCGGTCTCCTTCATCGCGTCGGCGACGGAGCCGAAGACGGGGACGGTCGTGCCGTCGAAGTCGACCGACTGGCCGGCCTTGCTGGGGTTCACGCCACCGACGACGGCGGTGCCGGAGGCGAGCATCCGCGCAGTGTGCTTGCGGCCCTCGGATCCGGTGATGCCCTGGACGATGACCTTGCTGTTCTCGGTGAGGAAGATCGACATCTCTGCTGTGTCCTGTTCAGTAGAAGGACCTCGTCCTCCTCACCCCTCGCGAGCTCGGGGCGAGCCTCTGGACGAGGCCAGAAGACGGTTAGGAGGCGGCGAGCTCGGCGGCGCGGCGGGCGGCGCCGTCCATGGTGTCGACCACGGTCACCAGGGGGTGGGCGGCCTCGGCGAGGATCCGCCGGCCCTCCTCCACGTTGTTGCCGTCCAGCCGCACGACCAGCGGCTTGGTGGCCTCGTCGCCGAGCAGGCCCAGCGCCGAGACGATGCCGTCGGCCACGGCGTCGCAGGCGGTGATCCCGCCGAAGACGTTGACGAAGACGCTCTTCACGGCCGGGTCGGACAGGATGACGCCCAGCCCGTCGGCCATCACCTGGGCGGAGGCGCCACCGCCGATGTCCAGGAAGTTGGCCGGTCGGACGCCGCCGAACTCCTCACCGGCGTAGGCGACGACGTCCAGCGTGCTCATGACCAGGCCGGCACCGTTGCCGATGATGCCCACCTGGCCGTCCAGCTTGACGTAGTTGAGGCCCTTCTCCTTGGCCGCGGCCTCCAGCGGGTCGGCGGCGGCGGAGTCCTCGAGGGCGTCGTGCTCGCCGTGCCGGAAGGCGGCGTTCTCGTCCAGGGTGACCTTGGCGTCCAGGGCGAGCACGGTGCCGTCGGGCGCCTTGGCCAGCGGGTTGATCTCGACCAGGGTGGCGTCCTCCTTGCTGAAGACGTCCCACAGCTGGACGGCGATGGCGATCACCTGGTCGCGGACCTCGGCCGGGAAGCCGGCGGCGTCGACGATCTCGGCGGCCTTCTGGGCGTCGACACCGATCGAGGCGTCGACGGGGACCCGGGCCAGTGCCTCCGGGCGCTCGACGGCGAGCGTCTCGATCTCGACGCCGCCCTCGACCGAGGCCATGGCGAGGAAGGTGCGGTTGGAACGGTCGAGCAGGTAGGAGAAGTAGTACTCCTCGGCGATGTCGCTGGCCTGGGCGACCATCACCCGGTGGGTGATGTGCCCCTTGATGTCCAGCCCGAGGATGTCCTGGGCCCGCGCCTTGGCGGCCTCAGGGTCGTCGGCCAGCTTCACGCCGCCGGCCTTCCCGCGGCCGCCGACCTTCACCTGCGCCTTCACGACGACCGGGGCGGAGATCTCGCGGGCGATCGCCTCCGCCTCCTCGGGCGTCTCGGCTACGCCGCCGGGGAGCACGGGCACGCCGTGCGAGGCCAACAGGTCACGAGCCTGGTACTCGAAGAGATCCACGAGCAAGGACCGTAGCCCGCCCCCGGGGTGCCCGCGTCAGGTGCCCTCCGACCGAGGGGGACGTCTCACCCGTCTCTTCCGCTGGGCGGGCACCGGACGAGGCGGTCAGGCCTCGGCGGAGACGCCCACGTGCTCCCGGACCCAGCCCACGATCTCCTCGGTGCTCGCGCCCGGGGTGAACACCCGGGCCACCCCGAGCTGGGCCAGCTCGGGCAGGTCGGCGTCGGGGATGATCCCGCCCCCGAAGACGACGACGTCGTCGACGTCCCGCTCGCGGAGCAGCTCGGCGAGCCGCCGGAACAGCGTCATGTGCGCGCCGGAGAGCACCGAGAGCCCGACCGCGTCGGCGTCCTCCTGGACGACGGTGTCCACGATCTGCTCGGGCGTCTGGTGCAGCCCGGTGTAGACGACCTCCATGCCGGCGTCGCGGAGCGCCCGGGCCACGATCTTGGCGCCCCGGTCATGGCCGTCGAGGCCCGGCTTGGCGATCACGACTCGAATGCGCTCGGCTGCCACGACCTCGACTCTAGGGGCGCGAGGGTGGCCCACGTCACCCCTGAGCGGGGGAACCGCGCCGCCCGCGCCAGGCCAGCAGCGTGAGCCCCACCGCGCCGAGGGCCAGCACCAGCAGGCCGGCGCCCGGCACGGTCCACTCCAGGTCGGGACTGGACCAGGCATCGCGGAGCCCGGTCAGCGCGCTGTCCAGCAGGAAGACGGCGACGGCGAGCAGACCGCCGACGGCGGCGAGCCGGGGCCGCAACGACGGCGCGACGACGGCGGACAGCACGAGCGCGCCGGCCAGCAGCAGCCCGCCCAGCAGGGCCAGCCCGGGTCGCTCCAACAGCGCCTGCGGCCCCTCCTGCTCCACGACGACCTCCAGCCCGGTCAGCGGGTCGGTCACCACCCGGTCCGGGACGTCCGCCGCGGGCAGCGCCAGTGCCAGCACCGCCGCGACGCCGAGGAGCGCCGCCGCGCCGGCGAGCACCGGCCGCAGGGGGTCCAGCGCTCCGCCGTCGTCCATCACGGTGCGGCTCCAGGCGGCGAAGGCGGTCAGGCCGGCGAGGACGGCGAGGCTCAGGGCGAGGACCCCGAGGACCCAGCCGGCGGCGGTCTCCACCGAGCTGGTGAGCACCAGCTCGCCGGCCAGCACCTCGACCGCCGGCCGGGTTGTCGACCCCTGCCCCCGATGGAGCTCGA
>NZ_JPMX01000016.1 GCF_000761485.1 Modestobacter caceresii | reverse complement strand
CCGAGGTCTCCTCCGCCGAGGCGGAGATCTGCGCCGAGGACGCCGACAGCTCCTCCGAGGCGGCCGCGACCGCATCGGACGAGGCGACGACGGAGGCCATCACCGAGCGGAGGTTGGTCTGCGCGGCGGCGAGCGACTCGGCCATCTGGCCGACCTCGTCCCGGTCGCGCGCCTCGGGCAGCACGGTCAGGTCACCGTCGGCCATCGCCTGCACGGAGCGCTGCACGGAGCCGACCGTGGCGAGGATCCGGCGGATGACCAGGAAGGCCAGCCCGGCCGCGACGACGATCGAGACGATCGAGACGGTCAGCAGCAGCGTGATGGAGCTGCTCGCCTCGTCGGCGGCTGCGGCGTTGCGCCCCGCCGCCTGCTCGGACTGGGCGATGCCCTCCTCCTCCAGCCCGTCGGCGATGTCGTCGAAGAGCGGCTGCATCGTCTCGCGTACCAGCTGGGCGTAGCCGACGATGTTGCCCGTGGCGCCCGTCGGGAAGGCGGTGGTGGTCAGCAGCTGGAGCAGCGACGCCCGAGCGTCCAGGTACTTGTCCATCGCGGCCTGGTCGACGACGTACGGCTGGTACTCGGCCAGGGCGGCCTCCACGTCGGCCTGCTTCTCCTCCATCTGACCGATCAGCTCCTGCTGCCGGGCCACGTCGGAGAAGGCGTACTCCAGGACGCGGGCGCGGTGCGCCGCGGTGGCCCGCTGCACCGCCGACAGGGAGTTCAGCGGCTTGAGGTTCTCGGTGTAGATGGCCTGCTGGCCGTCGCGCATGTCGTTGATCCGGCCGATCGCCAGCGCGTTCGTGCCGAGGACCACGAGGGCGAGCAGGGCGACGACCGCCCCGATCTTGACGCCGATCGGTCGGTCGGCGAACCACCCGAGCCGCCGAGGGGGAAGAGCTGTGGTGCTCATGGACTGTCTCCAGGTAGGGGGAGCGGATCGGGTGGGGGGCTGTTGGTTCAGGGCGATCGGTCCCCGCTGCTCCCCTCGCGCACCTGCGGAGCGGAGGGAAGCAGCGGGGGAGGGGATCAGGTGCCGACGGCGCGGTTCACGTCGAGGGCGAGGAGCAGCTGGCCGGAGAGCTTGTAGGCACCCCGGATCAGCTCGCGGGCCGCACCGTCGAGCGTGTCCGGCGGGGCCTCGAAGTCGCGGACGTCGACGTCCACGACGTCGGCGATGCTGTCGACCAGCAGGCTGACCGCCTCGCCGTGCAGCCGGACGACGATCACGACGGGCTGCTCACCCTCCGGGCGGGCCGGCCGGCCGAGCCGCTCCCGCAGCTCGATCGCGGTGACGACCTGGCCGCGCAGGTTGATCAGCCCGGCGACGGCCGGCGGTGCCAGCGGCACCCGGGTGATGCTCTGGCTGCGCAGCACCTCCTGGACGTGCTCGACCTCGACGCCGTAGAGGTCGCCGTCCAGCCAGAAGGTGGCGAGCTGACTGGTCGCCGGCACGGTCCAGGCTTCGGTCGCGGTGCTCATGTCAGACCTCCATCAGGGGGGCGGGGGAGCCGGCGCCGTCGAAGTCGAAGGCGTCGGGGGAGGGGAGCCCGACGGGGGGCGCCGTGTAGAAGGCCGGGTCGGCGGCGAGGATGGCCGCCCGGACGTCGAGCAGCTCGGTGACGCGGTCGCCGATGACGGCCGAACCGAGCAGGCCGAGGTCGTCGATGTCGCTGTGCACCGAGGCCTCGCCGTCGACGATGTCGAGGATCTCCTCGACCACGATCGCCACGCTGCGCCCGTGGTCGGCGTAGACGATGACCTCCAGCGTCTCCCGCTCGGTGTCGCCGAACGCGCCCAGGTGCCGGTCGAGCCGGACGATCGGCAGGATCGCGCCGCGGTACTGGACCACCTCGCGGGAGCCCACGCGCTCGACGGTCTCGCTGCGCACCTGCTCCAGCCGGGTGACGGTGTCCAGCGGGATGGCGACCCGCCGGCCGCCGCCGATGGCGGCGAGCAGCATCCGCTGCCGCTCCTGGACGGCGATGGTGACGCTGGCGGCCGCCCGGGCCTCCTGGCGCTCGGCGGTCTCGGCGCGCAGCGCCCGGCGGGCGAGCGCCTGGACGTCGAGGATGAGCGCGACCGCGCCGTCCCCGAGCACGGTGGCCCCGGAGTACAGCCCGATGGCCTTCATCTGGCCACCGACGGCCTTGACGACGATCTCCTCGGTGTTGATGACCCGGTCGACGACCAGCCCGAACCGGCGTCCCTCCGAGCGGAGCACCGCGATGACGACGTGGCCGTCGTGCCGGTCGGAGGGCAGGCCCAGGACGTCGGCGAGGTGCACCAGGGGGAGCAGCTCGCCACGGAGCCGGTAGACCGACGCCCCCCCGACCTCCTCGACGGCGGCGGCGGCCTTCTCGGCGTCCAGGGCGACGAGCTCCTGCAGGCTGATCTGCGGGATGGCGTAGCGGTCGCCGGCGCACTCGATGGTCAGTGCCGGGACGATCGCCAGGGTCAGCGGGATCCGGAGCCGGGTGCAGGTGCCGCGCCCGGGCACCGACTCGACCTCGATCGTGCCGCCGATGGACTCGATGTTGGTCTTGACCACGTCCATCCCGACGCCGCGGCCGGAGACGTTGGTGACCGCGGCGGCAGTGGAGAAGCCGGGCAGGAAGACCAGCTGCAGGATGTCGGCGGGGCTCATCCGGGACAGCGCGTCCGGGGTGAGCAGCCCGCGCTCGACGGCCTTGGCGCCGATCTTCACCGGATCGATCCCGGCGCCGTCGTCGGCGACCTCGACCACGACCTGGCCGCTCTCGTGCCGGGCCCGCAGGGTCAGCACGCCCTCGGCCGGCTTGCCGGCGGCCGTGCGGGCCGCGGTCGGCTCGACGCCGTGGTCGACCGAGTTGCGGACCAGGTGGGTCAGCGGGTCCTTGACCGCCTCGAGCAGGGTCTTGTCCAGCTCGGTCTCCCGGCCCTCCATCTCCAGGCGGACGGACTTGCCGCACTGCAGCCCGAGGTCGCGGACGACGCGGGGGAGCTTGCTCCAGATGTGGTCGATCGGCTGCATGCGCGTCTTCATGACGCCCTCCTGCAGCTCACTGGCGATCAGGTTCAGCCGCTGGGAGGCCCGGACCAGGTCCTGGTCGGTCTGCCGGCCGACGTACTGGACAATCTGGTTGCGGGTGAGCACGAGCTCGCCGACGAGCAGCATCAGGGCGTCGAGCAGGTCGACGTCGACCCGGATGGTGCTGTCGGCCACGGCCCGGCGGCCCGGCTGTGCACCGGCGCGCTCCTCACCGGGCTCCGGGACGGGCTCGGCCGCGGCCGGGGGCAGGGCGGGGGCTTGGACGGGGGCTTGGGCCACCGGGACCTCCATGGGGACCTCCTTCGGGACGTCGACGGCCGGAGCCGGGGCGGGCGGGAGCATCTCGACGGCCGGCACCGGGGCCGGCTTCGGGACGACCGGCGCGGGGGCCTTGGCGGCGCGCGGGGTCTTCGGTGCGGCCTTCTTGGCCGGTGCCTTCTTGGCCGCGACGCGCTTGGCGGGGGCCGGCTTGGCTGCAGCGGGCTCGGCGGGGGCCGCGACTGCCGCCGCCGGGACCTCGACGGGCACCTCGGCCGCGGCCGGTGCGGTCTCCGGCTCGGGCGCGGTCGCCGCGGGGGTGTCCTCGAGGACGGCGCTGAGGGTGGCGACGGTGTCGGCGACCACGACGGAGCCCTCACCGCCGGATGCCTCGATGGCAGCGAGCAGGGCGCGGATGGTGTCGACCATCTGCAGCAGTGCGTCGGTGCGCGTGGGCGTCAGTTCCAGGGCACCGTCCCGCAGCCGGGACAGCAGGTTCTCCCCGACGTGCGCGACCTCCTCCAGCCGGTTGAAGGCCAGGAAGCCGCTGGTGCCCTTGATCGTGTGGATGGTCCGGAAGATGCTCGAGAGCCGGTCCCGTGAACGGGGGTCCTGCTCCAGGGCGACCAGATCCTGGTCCAGCTGGTCGAGGTTCTCGTGGCTCTCCACGAGGAACTCCTCGACGATGTCGTCCAGACCTTCCACGCCTGCCTCTTCCCCTTGGTGCGCCGTGGGGCCTGCCCCGCACAGCGATGGCTTCATCGGCGCCCACCGGTCCACCTGAAGGTGAATTCCGGGCGGGCGCCCGCCTTTTCTGGATTGCCATTCCATGGGTCCGAAATGGTGTTTCATGCCCATGTCGACAATGGCCGCGGATCAGCGTCCGACCTGGTCAGAACGTGAGACCACGGCGTGATGTGACGAATCGGCAGCCCCGGAGACGACTGTGACCGCCGACCCGGGGGCCGACGGTCACAGTGGGGGAGCAGAGGAGGAGAAGGGCCTGGTGAGGCCGGTGGGGCGACCGGTTCAGGCGCGCAGGGCCGCAGCCAACCGCTCGAGGACGGCGCGCACACCGTCCAGGTCGGGCACCCGGTGGGCGGCGGCGGTGTCGCCGTCCCCGACCTTGATCGTCACGCCGTCCGGCGCCAGGGCACGGAAGCCGTCCTCGTCGGTGACGTCGTCGCCGAGGTACAGCGCCCCCTGGGCGCCCAGCTCCTCGCGCAGCCGGAGCAAGGCCGACCCCTTGTCGGCGTCGGTGACCGCCAGCTCCAGCACGTCCTTGCCCGGCTTGGCGGTGAGCGCAGGGTCGGCTCCCGGGCCGGCGGCGACGTCGGCGAGCAGCTGGTCGGCCGCCGCACGGTCGGCGACGGTGCGCACGTGCACCGCGGCACCGGCCGGCTTCTGCTCCAGCCGGGCACCGGGGACGGCCTCGACCAGCGGGGCGAGCGCCGCGGCGAGCTGGTCACGCCGGACGGCGAGGTCGCCGGTCAGCGGCCCGTCGAACTCCGCGCCATGACTGCCCACCCAGCGGAACGGGCCGGTCAGCCCGCTGGTCGCCTGCAGGTCGGCCACCCCGCGGCCGCTCACCAGCGCGACGGTCACCCCGTCGACGGTCGCCAGCCGGGCGAGCAGCTCGCCGACACCGGGCTCGGGCACCGCCGCGGCCGGGTCGTCCCGCAGCCGGGCCAGCACGCCGTCGTAGTCGCTGGCCAGCAGCAGCGGACGGCGTCCGGCCAGCTCGTCCAGCGCCTGGTCGAGGGCGGTCGTCATGCCTGCGCCTGCAGCGACTCGAAGAACGAGTTCGCCCAGTGGTCGAGGTCGTGCTTGGTGACGTACCGGCGCATCGCCTTCATCCGCTTGGCGCTCTCGGCCGGCTCCATCCGCAGCGCGCGCAGCAGCTGCGCCTTCACCCCGGCGATGTCGTGCGGGTTGACCAGCAGCGCCTGCTTGAGCTCGGCGGCGGCCCCGGCGAACTCGCTCAGCACCAGCACACCGCCGTTGTCACCCCGGGCGGCGACGTACTCCTTGGCGACCAGGTTCATCCCGTCGCGGTAGGGCGTGACCAGCATGACGTCGGCCGCGCGGTACATCGCGGCCAGCTCCTCGCGGGGCATCGACTGGTTGAAGTAGTGCACGGCCGGCCCGGCCATCGAGCCGTAGACGCCGTTGATGTGCCCGACCTGCTGCTCGATCGTCTCGCGCATGGTCACGTAGTGCTCGACCCGCTCACGGCTGGGGGTGGCCACCTGCACCAGGACCGTCGAGGGGGCCTCCAGGGCGCCGTCCTCGAGCAGCTCCTCGAACGCCTCCAGGCGCACCCCGATGCCCTTGGTGTAGTCGAGCCGGTCGACGCCGAGCACGATCTTGTCCGGCTGGCCCAGCTCCTCGCGGATCTCCGCCGCCCGGGCCAGCACCTCCGGGGTGCGGGCCAGCTCGTCGAAGGCGGACACGTCGATGGAGATCGGGAACGCCTTGGCGGTGACCGTGCGGCCCTCGTAGGAGACGGTGTTGCCCTTGCACGGGAGGTCGTGCAGCCGCCGGGCGAGGTTGACGAAGTTGCTGGCCGCCGACGGCTGCTGGAAGCCGATCAGGTCGGCGCCGAGCAGACCCTCGATGATCGCCGAGCGCCACGGCAGCTGGGTGAACAGCTCGTAGGGCGGGAACGGGATGTGCAGGAAGAAGCCGATGGTCAGGTCGGGCCGCTGCTGCCGCAGCATCGCCGGCACCAGCTGCAGCTGGTAGTCGTGCACCCAGACGATCGCGCCCTCGGCAGCCACCTCGGCGGCCCGGTCGGCGAACCGCTTGTTGACCTGGACGTAGGCGTCCCACCACTTGCGGTGGTACTCCGGCTTCTCGACGACGTCGTGGTAGAGCGGCCACAGCGAGGCGTTGGAGAACCCCTCGTAGTAGCGGTCCACCTCCTCCTCGGACAGCGGCACCGGCACCAGCGACATGCCGCCGGACTCGAAGGGCTCGGGGGCATCGCCCGCAGCGCCCGACCAGCCGACCCAGGCGCCGCCGCGACCGGCGACGAAGGGCTCGAGCGCGGTGACCAGGCCGCCGGGGCTGCGCTGGTAGCGCGTCGTCCCGTCGGGGTCGGTCACCTGGTCGACGGGCAGGCGGTTCGCCACCACCACCACCGGGCTGTCGGCCTCCACCTGGTCTCCTCCGGTGCGCGTTGATCCACTCATCCCGCCCCGACCCTAGGTGACGGGGCCCACCAGGCGCGCATCGCGGCTCAGCGGGAGAGCAGGAAACCGGCTGCTGCGGCGCCCAGGCCGAGCAGCAGGGAGCCGGTGACGTAGCCCAGCGACCGCAGGACGGCGCGCTCCTCCACCAGCCGGACGACGTCCCAGCCGAAGGTGGAGAAGGTCGTGAGGGTGCCGCAGAAGCCGGTGCCCACCAGCGCCAGGACGGCGGGGGAGACGTCGGACCGGCCCAGCAGCACGCCGAGGACGGCGCTGCCCAGCACGTTGACCGTGAGCGTCCCCAGCACGCTGCCCGGGCCCCGGCGGGCGGTGGCCACCCGGTCGGCGAGCAGCCGCAGCGGCGCACCGGCCAGCGCTCCCAACGCCACCCACAGCGCCGTCACGGCCGGCTCACCACCGCACGACCGGCGGTCAGCCCGGCGGCCACCGCCAGCACGCCCCCGACGACCGAGACCAGCACGTAGCCGCCGGCGAGGGCGACGGCGCCGTCCTCGACCAGCCGTACGGTCTCGACCGCGAAGGTGGAGAACGTCGTGTACCCACCGAGCACCCCGGTGGCCAGGAACGGCCGGAGCCACGGGGAGTCCGGGTGCCGGGCCAGCAGGAGGGCGAGCAGGGCGCCGATCAGCGCACACCCGGTGAGGTTGACCAGCAGCGTGGCCCACGGCCAGCCCCCGACGGGGGAGGGGAACGCCTCGGCCACACCCCAGCGGGCCAGCGCACCGAGCACCCCGCCGAGGGCGGCGGCGACGTAGCCGATCAGCGGCTCGCCCCGCGCGTCTCGGGGAACAGCAGGTCGACGAAGCGGGCCACGGTCGGCTGCGGCTCGTGGTTGGCCAGCCCGGGCCGCTCGTTGGCCTCGATGAACACGTGCTCGGGGCCCGCGACGTCCGGGACCATGAAGTCCAGCCCGGTCACCGGGATGCCGATGGCCCGGCTGGCCCGCACGGCCGCCGCCGCGATGTCGGGGTGCAGCCGGTCGGTGACGTCGTCGATCGTGCCGCCGGTGTGCAGGTTCGCCGTCCGCCGCACCCGCAGCCGCTCGCCCCGGGGCAGGACGTCGTCCAGGGTGTGCCCGGCGTCGGCCACGACCTCCGCGGTGGCGTCGTCCAGCGGGATGCTCGACTCCCCGCCGGTGGCCCGCTGCCGGCGGCGGCTGGTCTCCCGGACCAGCGCGGCCACGTCCTGCCGGCCGTCGCCGACCACCTCGGCCGGCCGGCGGAGCGCGGCGGCGACCACCCGGTGGTCGATCACCACGACCCGCAGGTCGTCGCCGGCGACGAGCTCCTCGACCAGGACGTCGGGGCAGTACTGCACGGCCAGCGCGAGGGCCCGCTCCAGCGCCGGCTCGTCGCGGACGCCCACGGTGATGCCCTTGCCCTGCTCGCCGCGGGCGGGCTTGACCACCACGGCGCCGCAGTCGGCCAGCAGCTGCCGGGCGCCCGCGTCCGCGCCGTCGGCCACCACGGCCCCGCGGGGCACCCGGACGCCGGCCCGGTCCATGATCCGGCGGGTCACCCGCTTGTCGTCGCACCGGCTCATCGCCACCGCGGAGGTGAACTCCGACAGCGACTCCCGGGTCAGCACCGATCGCCCGCCCAGCGCCAGCCGCAGCTCGCCGAACTCGGCGTCGGTGACCTCCACCCGGATCCCGCGGCGCAGCGCCTCGTCGGCGATGACCCGCGCGTAGGGGTTGAGCTCGTTCAGCCCGGGCGGGGGAGCTGCGAACAGCGGGGTGTTGATCGGGTTCTTGCGCTTGACGCAGA
Organism: Modestobacter caceresii; assembly: GCF_000761485.1. Lineage (GTDB taxonomy): Bacteria > Actinomycetota > Actinomycetes > Mycobacteriales > Geodermatophilaceae > Modestobacter > Modestobacter caceresii. The sequence goes on along the minus strand of NZ_JPMX01000016.1, from coordinate 9,197 downwards.
CCGCGGAGATCCGGGAGAAGCCCAGCTTCCGGTACAGCGCGATCGCCGCGCGGTTGTCGTGCATGACCGAGAGGTCCAGGTGCGCCCGGCCCCGCGCCGCGTAGCGCTCGGCCAGCACCCGCACCAGCGCCTCACCGGCGCCGGCCGGGGCGTCCTGCGCGTCGACGGCCAGGCACCACAGGCTGGCCCCACCGTCGGGGTCGCCGAACGCCAGCTGGTGGTCGACGCCGGTGACCGTGCCGATCACCTGCCCGGTGCGCGTGTCCTCGGCGACCAGGTAGGTGAAGGTGCGGGTGCGGTGGTTGCGCCACATCGTGGCGGCGTCCCCGATGACCATGCCTGCGCGGGAGTACAGCTCGTTGATCCGCTCCATCTCGGCCGCGGAGGTCACGGTGCGCACGAAGACGCCGCGGATGACCTCTTCCCGGGGCCGGTAGCGGTGCAGCGGCAGCCGGTAGACGAAGGAGGGGTCGATGAACAGCTCGTCCGGGGCCATCCCGACGAGCACCTGCGGGTCCCAGGGGTAGACGCAGATGTCCCGCCGCCCGGACTCCTCGGCCCGCAGCGCGGCGAGCACGCCGGAGAGGTCGTCGAAGGTCTGGCCGAACACCAGCCGGCCCCAGCCCATGTCCAGGACGACGTCGTCCTGCATGCCCGCGCGCTCGTGCGCTGTGGGCCGTTGCCAGGACCGGCTGCTGAACGCCGCGCCGACCTCACGGCGGGTGCGGTGGCCGGCCAACCTCCGGGGTGCGCTGGTCACCGGTCCACCGTAGGCGACCGACGTTTCCGCACTGGTTCCACGTGGAACCGCCGCTCGGTCGCCTCAGCCGTGGTACAGCGCAACCGGCTTGCCGTCGATCTCGCGGACGTCGACGGGGGTGTCGTAGACGGCGGCGAGCACGTCGGGGCGCATGACCTCGCGCGCGGGGGCGTCGGCCATCACGATGCCGTTCCGCATGGCGACGATGCGATCGGCGTAGGTGGCGGCGAAGTTGATGTCGTGCAGCACGACGACCACCCGCTTGCCGAGCTCGTCGGCCATCCGACGGATCAGCCTCATGATCTCGGCCATGTGCCGCAGGTCGAGGTTGTTCAGTGGCTCGTCGAGCAGGACGTACTCGGTGTCCTGCGCGAGCACCATCGCGACGAAGGCGCGCTGGCGCTGCCCGCCGGAGAGCTCGTCGAGGAACCGGTTCCGGTAGGGGCCGAGGTCGAGGTAGCCGATCGCGTCCTCGATGTGCTCGCGATCGTGCAGCGTGAGGCGCCCCCGCGAGTGCGGGAAGCGGCCGAACTCCACGAGGTCGTGCACGGTCAGCCGCGCCGCGACGTGGTTGTCCTGGCGCAGCACCGCGAGGACCTTGGCGAGCTCGCTGGACGGCGTCGACGCGACGTCCATCCCGTCCACGGTGATCCGGCCCTCATCCGGCTGGAGCAGGCGGCCCACGAGGCCGAAGAGGGTCGACTTCCCGGCACCGTTGGGGCCGATCAGCGCCGTGACGCCCTCGCCGCCGAAGGTGATGGACACGTCGTCGACCACTGCCTGGCGGCCGTAGCGCTTGGTGACGTTCTCGAGCGCGATCACCGCGCCCCCTTCCGCAGGACGAGGTACAGGAAGAACAGGCCACCGGCGAAGTCGATGACCGTGGACAGGGTGCCGCCGAAGCCGAACAGCCGCTCGAGGACCAGCTGGCCGCCCAGCAGGCAGGTCATGCCGATGAGCACGGCGGCGGGCAGCGTCCACACGTGGCGGAACGACCCCGCGTAGGAGTAGGCGAGGTTGGCGACGATGAGGCCGAAGAAGAGGATCGGCCCCACCAGGGCCGTCGAGGCGGCGATCATCACCGAGACGCCGACGAAGAGGACCATCACCACCCGCTTGTGGTCCACCCCCAGGCCGACGGCGGCCGGCTCGCCCAGCGTGAGGACGTCGAGGGTGCGCAGCAGCGGCGCGACGAGGGCGCAGCCGAGCACGACGAGGCCGGCGGTGAGCGCCAGGAGGGCCTCGTCGGGCCGGGTGAGGGAGGCGAACATCGCATCGGACAGCACCTGGAAGTCCAGCGGGTCGAGCATGCGCTGCATCCACTCGGTGACGCTGCGGAAGAACGTGCCCAGCACGATCCCGACCAGCAGCATGAGGTGGATCGAGCGCCGCTTGCCCCCGAACAGCCAGGTGAACAGCAGCACGCTGAACCCGACCATCACCACGACCTGGATCAGCCACAGCGCGAACTGGTCGAACGCCAGGAACGCCGCTGACCCGGAGAAGAAGACGATGACGGTGGAGATCAGCACGTAGAACGCGTCGAACCCCATGATCGAGGGGGTGAGGATGCGGTTCTGGGTGATGGTGTGGAACACCACCGTGGAGACGCCGACCGCCGTCGCGACGACGAGCATCGCGATCACCGTGAGGCCGCGGACCCTCAGCGCGAAGGCGAGCGACCCGGGGACGTCGGTGAAGAGGTAGCCGGCGGTCAGTGCCAGGACGACCGCGCCGAGCACGGTGAGCCGGGACCGCGGGCTCGCCCAGGAGGCGGCGAGCCGGGAGCGGTGCAGGCCCGCGCTGGGCAGCGCACCGGACTCGGTGGACGTGGGGTCAGTGAGCACGGCTCCGCCTCCGCAGCAGCAGCCAGAGGAACAGCGCCGCACCGACGATGCCGACGATGACCGACAGCGGGATCTCGTAGGGGAAGCGCACGACGCGGGCGATCAGGTCGCAGGCGAGGACGAACACGGCCCCGAGGCCCGCGACCCACGGGATCGCCCGGCGCACGTTGTCCCCGATGATCAGGCTGACCACGTTCGGGACGACGAGACCCAGGAACGGGACCATGCCCGCCGTGACGAGGACCGCGGCCGTGATCACCGCGATGACCACCATGCCGACCGCGACGACCCGCCGGTGGTCCAGCCCGAGGTTGGTGGCGAACTCCTCACCGAGGCCGACCACGCTGAACCGGTCGGCCGCGAACCAGGCGATCCCGACCATGAGCCCGGCGATCCAGAGGAACTCGTACCGCCCCTGCATGACCGTGGCGAAACTGCCCTGCGACCACTGCCCGAGGGACTGCAGGAGGTCGAGGCGGTAGGCGGAGAACGTCGTGACGGCGCCGACGACACCGCCGAGCATGATGCCGACCAGCGGCACGAGCACCAGCTGGCGCACCGGCACGACCCGTACCACCCGCAGGAAGACCCAGGTGCCGAAGAGGCCGAAGACCGCGGCCACGCCCATCTTCCCGACGACGGCCAGGCCGGGGAGGAAGACCATCGTGACGAGCATGCCCAGCGTCGCGAACTCGCTGACGCCCGTGGTGCCCGGCTCCACGAACTTGTTGCGCACCAGCATCTGCATGATCAGGCCGGCGATGCCCAGCGAGGCACCGACCAGGACCGCCGCGAGCGTGCGCGGGATCCGGCTGGCGACCAGCAGGAAGGCGGCATCCCCGCCCGCGCCGCCGCGGGAGAGCGAGCCCGGGGTCACGTCGGAGACGCCGACGAACAGGCCGGTGAGCGCCAGGGCGACGAGGAGGACGCCGATGAGCACCCCCACCCAGGTGCGGCGCGGCCGCGCCGGGACGGAGGTGCTCCTCGGGGTGGTGTCGAGCGCTGTCAACGGGGGCCGGCAGCTGGCTCGATCGAGGCGAACACGGTCAGTCGGCGATCTGCAGGACGTCGTCGATCATGATCTGGGCGGTCTCGATGCCGCCGAACACGACGTACCAGGCCGTCGGGTCCAGGTAGTGGACCTGGTCCTCCTGGAAGGCCGTCGTCTGCTGGACGATCTCGTTGTCGAGCACCTGGGCGGCCGCCTGGGCGCCCTCGGCGCTGGTGGCGGCGTCCCGGTCGACGACCCAGAGGTGGTCGGGGTCCGTCTCGAGCAGGAACTCGAAGGAGACCGGCTCGCCGTGCGTGGCCGCCTCGATGTCCTCCACCACGGGCTCCACGCCGAAGGTGTCGTAGATCAGGCCGCCGCGCGCGCCGCGCCCGCTCGCGTCCTCCCCGGCGGGGGCCATCGCGCTGAGCCGGCCACCCGAGACCATCAGCCCCAGGCCCGTACCGGCCGCTGCGGTGACCTGCTGGGCCTCCGCGATGCCCGCCTCGATCTCGGCGACCGCGGCGGCCGCCTCGTCCTCGTCGCCGAGGACCTCGCCCAGGAAGGTCGTGTTGCGCTCCAGGGTGTCGGTGAAGGACCCGCGCATGCCCAGGTCGACGGTCGGCGCGATCTCGCTCAGGTCGTCGTACAACGCCGAGGACCGGCCTCCGATCACGATGAGGTCGGGCTGCTGGGCCTCGATCTCGACGAGATCGGCCTCGTACAGCGTGCCGGCGTCGAAGGCGTCGTCGGCCAGGCTGTCCTGCAGGTACTCGGGCACGAAGTCGAGCGGCGCGCCCGCGACCTCGCCGCCCAGCGCACCGATGGTGTCCAGGCTGGCCATGTCGAAGACGACGATCTTCTCGGGGTCCACCGGGACCTCGACCGTCGTCTCCTCGAGCTGAGGCTCCTCCTCCTCCGCGGCGGTGTTCCGGTCCCAGGTGAAGGTGACGGTCTCGGCCTCCGCGGCGGCGGTCTCGGTCGCAACGTCGTCCGCACAGGAGGCGAGGGCGAGCAGGGCCGAGAGGGACAGGGCGGCGCCGGCCAGCGGCCGGGGCTTTGTGCGCATGCAGAACTCCAGGGTCAGGCGTTCGAGAAGGTGAGGCTTGCCTTATTTAGGCGTGCCTAACCAAGCAGCCGCTCGCTCGGATGTCACCGTCCCGTGACCCTTTCGTGACCCCATCGGCCGCATCTCCCACTCAGTGGGAACCGGCGCGCGGGTTGCGCACCCCGGGTGCGGGGCAGGAGGGGGCCATGCAGACACGCATGCTCCGCGACCTCACCGTCTCCGCCCAGGGCCTGGGCTGCATGGGGATGAGCGAGTTCTACGGCACCGGCGACCAGGCCGAGGCCGAGCGCACCGTCCGGCGGGCCCTCGACCTCGGCGTCACGTTCCTCGACACGGCCGACATGTACGGCCCCTTCACCAACGAGCGGCTCGTCGGCCAGGCCATCGCCGGCCGCCGCGACGAGGTGGTGCTGGCCACCAAGTTCGGCAACGAGCGCGGCGAGGACGGTTCCTTCATCCGGATCAACGGCCGCGCCGAGTACGTGCACCGGGCCTGCGACGCCTCCCTGCAGCGGCTGGGCGTCGACGTCATCGACCTCTACTACCAGCACCGGGTCGACACCACGGTGCCGATCGAGGAGACCTGGGGCGCGCTCGCCGAGCTGGTGGAGGCGGGGAAGATCCGGCACGCCGGCATCTCCGAGGCCGCGCCGGACACCATCCGCCGGGCGCACGCCGTCCTCCCGGTCACGGCGTTGCAGACGGAGTACTCGCTGTGGACGCGCGACCCGGAGGAGGACGGCGTGCTGGCCACCTGCGCGGACCTGGGCATCGGCTTCGTCGCCTACTCGCCGATCGGCCGCGGGTTCCTCTCCGGTCAGATCCGCAGCGTCGACGACCTCGAGCCCGACGACTTCCGCCGGCGCAACCCCCGCTTCCAGGGCGAGGCCTTCGCCCGGAACCTCGAGCTCGTCGACCGGGTCCGCGAGCTCGCGGCGGCCAAGGGCGTCAGCGCCACCCAGCTCGCCCTCGCCTGGGTGATGGCCCGGTCCGGCCGCGACGGCGCCCCGACGGTCGTGCCGATCCCCGGCACCAAGCGGGTCCGGTACCTGGAGGAGAACGCGGCCGCCGCCGACGTCGTCCTCACCGACGACGACCTGCGGGCACTGGACGAGGCCGCCCCGGCCGGGGCCGCGGCCGGCGACCGGTACCCGGACATGTCCACCCTGCACCGCTGATCCGGCCGCCGGGCAGGATGGGCGCGTGCCACCCACCCTGACCGACTGCCGCCGGTGAGCACCCCGCTCGTCGTCGCCGCGACCGTCGTAGCCGTCGTGCTCGCCGCGCTCGGTGGGCTGAGCACGGCGCTGCGCCGCCGGATCGGCACCGCGCACCTGGCTGGGACGGCGTTGCTGGAGCTGCTGCTGCTGGTGCAGCTCGGCGTGGCGGTGGCCGCGCTCGCCCGCGGTGACCGGCCCGAGGACCTGCCGACCTTCCTCGCCTACCTGATCAGCGTCGTGCTGCTGCCGGTGGCCGGTGTGCTGTGGGCCCGCTCGGAACCCACCCGCTGGGCCGGCACCGTGCTCGGTGTCGCCACGCTGGCCGTCGCCGTGATGTTGTGGCGGCTGCTGGACCTCTGGGAGGTCACCGGTGGCTGACGAGCGTGGGGCGACCGGCGGCGGCGCGCTGGGCCGGCCGGCCCGGGAGGCGACGAGCGCCGCCCCGGGGACGACCCGCGGCCCCGGGCGGGTGCTGGTGGCGCTCTACGGGGTGTTCGCACTCGCCGCGGGCGCCCGGGCGGCGGTGCAGCTGTCGACCCAGTTCGACGAGGCGCCGCTCGCCTACCTGCTGTCGGCCGTCGCCGCGGTGGTCTACGTGATCGCCACGATCGGGCTGGCCCGCGGTGGCCGCGGCGGCCGGCGCACTGCCGTGGTCTCCTGCTCGATCGAACTCGCCGGCGTGCTGGTGGTCGGCACGCTGTCGCTGCTGGACCCAGCGGCCTTCCCGGACGCCACCGTCTGGTCCGGCTACGGGCAGGGCTACGGGTACGTGCCCCTGCTGCTCCCGGTGCTCGGGCTGCTGTGGCTGCGCCACCAGTCCCGGCTCGCCCAGGCCCAGGGCGACGGGCCCGACCGCACCGGGTGACCCGTGCGGGGGACGCCCTCCCGCCCAGCAGCGCTCTGTGGTGCGCAATCGAAGTCCCTCTCGTAACATCACGCAGTGCCGTCCGACAGGCGACCGGTCCAGGTCCCCCGCGAAGCCGCCGCTGCACTGGCCGACGTCCTGCCCGGCGCCCCCGACCAGCCCGAGCAGACCCGCCAGCAGGCGTCCGTCGTCGGGGCCGCCGAGGCAGCGGTCTCCGGGACGGACAGCCAGCGCAGCGCTCAGGCAGCGCTGCCCGGGGTGCTCTCCGACGTCCCGGTCGCCGTGCTGGTCATCGACCAGACCGACGGCACCGTCACGTACGCCAACGCCGCAGCCATCGACCTCGCCGGCAGCGTGCGCCTGCCGGTCGCCATCGACACCTGGGGTGCCTCCGCGGGGCTCACCGACCTCTCCGGTGCACCACTGGCGAAGAGCAGCGGCCCGCTGTCCGACGTCGCCGCCGGGCGGTTGGTCGCCGGTGAGGCCGTCCGGCTCAGCCCCCGGGACAGCTCGAACACCCAGCGCGCCGCCGGCGCCGGCGACGACGCCCACCAGGTGCTGTGGGTGAGCGGCTTCCCGCTGTCCCGGAACGACAGCGAGCAGCGGCTGTCGCTGGTGGTCTTCCTCGAGCTCGACGAGCCCGGCGACGACACGGACCCGGAGACGCAGCTGCAGGCACTGCGGGAACGCGCGGTCGTCGCCACCGACATCGCCTTCACCATCACCGACCCGCGGCAGGAGGACGACCCACTGGTGTGGGTCAACCCCTCGTTCACCCGGATGAGCGGGTACGGCTACGAGGAGAGCGTCGGCCGCAACTGCCGCTTCCTGCAGGGCCCGGCCACCGAGCAGAAGGCGGTCGACGACCTGCGCCAGGCGCTGGCCGACGAGCAGCCGATCACCACCACGCTGCTGAACTACCGCAAGGACGGCACGGCCTTCTGGAACCAGGTCTCGATCACGCCCGTGTTCGACGGTGAGGGCTCGCTGGTCAGCTTCGTGGGCGTGCAGACCGACGTCACCGAGCGGGTCCGGGTCGAGGACGACCGCCGGGCAGCGTTCGCCGCCGAGCGGGCCGCCCGGCAGGACGCCGAGGAGGCCCACGCCTCCGCCGACGCCGCCCGGGTCGAGGCCGAGCAGGCACAGAGCCGGCTGGCGCTGATGGCCGAGGCCACCAGCACGCTCAGCGCGACCTTGGACATGGACGACCTGCTCGAGCGGCTGGCCTCCCTCTGCGTCCCACTGCTCGCCGACTGGGTGTTCGTCACCCTGGTGGACGAGCACGGCTCGGTCTCCGGCACCTCGGCCGCCCACCGGCGGGGGATGACCGAGGAGCTGCGCCGCTTCGCCGCGTTGCGCATCGCCGACCTGCCCGACGCGGCACCCATCCGGCGGGTGCTCCGGTCCAGCGAGCCGGTCCTGGTCCCGGAGATCACCGACGAGATCCTGCTCGCAGCCGCCCCCGACCCGGCGCTGCGTGAGGTGATGGCCGAGCTGGGCACCTCCTCCCAGCTCACTGTGCCGCTGGTCGCCCGCCGCCGCACGCTCGGGGCGCTCACCCTGGTGGCCGAGAGCCAGGACCGGCGGTTCGCAGCCGACGACGTCGACCTGGCCCGCGACCTCTCCCGCCGGGCCGCCATGGCGATGGACAACGTCCGCCTGTACCAGCAGGAGCACACCGTCGCCGAGACGCTGCAGCGCTCGCTGCTGCCCCAGCTGCCGGGGATCCCCGGCGTCACGGCGGCGGCCCACTACCTCAGCGCCTCGAGCTCCGCCGACGTCGGCGGCGACTTCTACGACCTGCTCCACCTGCCCGACGACAGCATCGGTCTGGCCGTCGGGGACGTGGTCGGGCACGACGTCGCGGCAGCCGCGGCGATGGGGCACCTGCGCGGTCTGCTGCGGGCCTGTGCCTGGGACGCCGGCGACGGCGACCCGGGGGAGATCCTCGGCCGGGTCGACCGACTGGTCCAGGGCCTGCACGTGGCCCCGATGGCGACGATGGTCTACGGCCGGGTCGAGCGGCCCAACGCCGACGGGGAGCCCTGGCGCCTGCAGCTGGCCAACGCCGGGCACCCGCCGCTCCTGCTGCGCCACGTCGACGGCACGGTCGAGATGCTGGACGGGGTCACCGGGATGCTGATCGGTGTCGACATGACGCACCGGCGGCAGTCCCGGGCGGTGGAGATCCCGCCCGGGGCGACGCTGGTGGCCTACACCGACGGGTTGATCGAACGGCCCGGCCAGGACATGGACCAGGGGATCGCTGAACTGGTCCAGCGACTCCACGACGCCCCGGTCGACGACGACCCGGCAGCGCTGTGCCTGCACGCCGTCGGCGCCGACCCCGACCGCCGCGACGACGTCGCGGTGCTCGCCCTGCGGTTCGGCTAGTGCCGAGTCAGGCAACCTTCGCCCGCTTGATGGTCTCGGCTCGGCGGATGACCT
>NZ_JPMX01000015.1 GCF_000761485.1 Modestobacter caceresii | reverse complement strand
TTCCAGCGGCACCTCTCGGCACCACAGATCAGATGTCACCTACTCGTGCAGCAGTCCCGATCCACGCGCTGCGCCTTGACCAGGTCACCGACGATGGCCACCTCATCGGCCTCGATCACCAGCCTCTGCACGAAGACGCCCGCCTCTATCTGCGCGCTCAGCGCACCTACCGGCTGCACACCGGCGCCGAACCCGGTGACCTGCTGATCGCCGAATCTCGCGCCCACGTCACCTACGCGCTCCGGCGGATCGGGGCGGAACTGAACCTGCCCGCCCCCACCAACCACGTTCCCGCCGAAGCGAAGAAGGCCGACCGCTGGCAGCAGAGCCTCGGCGTCGCTCTCCTCCCCCTCGTCGGCAACGCACTCCCCACGGAGGCCCCGAACCAGCAGAGTCCGGAGGTCGCTGCGTGACCGCCACCGTCCCCGTCAACGGCGCCGTCCTCCGTGAGCGCCTGCTGTCCTCAGCCCTCAGCGACCGGGCCTTCGCAGACAGGTCCGGTCTCGGCGACTCCGCCGTCCGCGGCATGCTGCTGCGCAACGAGGTCAACGGCAGCATCAGCGTCGCCGACCTGCGCCGGGCCGCCACCGAAGCAGGCATGACCATGGGCGAACTTTTCGACGTCCAAGCCCTCGACGAACCCGACGACAGCGCCACGGACGACGCCGCGGTTCTCGCCCAAGTGCTGCACGCCCACAAACAACGGCAGTCCGAAGACCGGCTGGCCCAAGCGCTGGGCTGGCACCTCGACCGCCTCCGCGATGCCATCACCGCGCTCGACACCCGGCTCGGCCCGGTCGGCCTCCGACTGCACCGCAACACCATGGGCGTCACTATCCGACCAGCCGATCAGCGCGCAGCGCACGCCCTTGACCGGCTCACGACCTTCAAGGACGCAGACGACGGCATCGACCACGGCACCGCCCGCATCCTCTACGCCACCTACATCGGCACCGGCTCCGCGACCGACATGTCCGCCGACCACATGATCAAGATCGGCGCCCTCGTCAACCGCAACGCCGTCACCATGGGCAGCGGCGTGGGCGCGCGGGTCCGGCTAACCGACGACGCCGCCTACGCCTTCGACGTCAGCCGCTGACCAGCGAGCAAGTGGGCAGGCACCTCGCTGGCGCCTGCCCACCCGGCTCACCACCGCTGAACGATCACCACGGCGACGGCCACCAGCGTGAGCAGCCCCAGCATCAGGCTCAGGATCGCCGCATGGGTGAGCCGGTGCTTGCGGTGAGCCACGCCAGCGTTCGCGCGCACCTGGCAGCCGATCTCGCGAGTCAGCGCATCGGCATCGACGGTCAACGCCGCCAACACCTGCGGGTACTCAGCGGCCCGGGCACCCCGGTACCGCCGGGCGATATGAGTGAAGTACAGCGGGCTGGTCGGAGGTTCCCGCCGCCACGGCTTGGCGCGCAGCCGCGGGAGCAGGGCCAGCCCGGCCAGCACACCCGCCAGGAGCACCAGCGCCCCGGACACCGCCGCGGTCACCTCCAAGGTGAGGCTGCGATCCGGGCGACCGCGGATGAGGGTGAACAGGACGCCTCCGGTCACCCCGGTCGCGGCGAGCGTGGCGCCGATCTTGGCTTCCGCGTGCCGCACCCAGTCGTTGACCAGGGTCAGCACCTTCCATGCCTGCTCCGGATCACTGGTCGGCACCGGAACCGGCTCGGGCATGGGCTCCGGCGGGAAGTCCGCCGGAGCCGGAGCCCTGCGCCACCTCAAGAGGCGAGCCCCCGCTGCCGCGCCAGCCTCGACTGCCGCTCACTCTGCGCTTTGGCCCACCACGCGTTCTGCATGTGGGTCTTCGCCAGCGCCAGCCGCGCCTCGCTGACGTCGTCCCGCGTCGTCTTCCCCCCGAGCACCGCCGCGCAGTAGTCCGCCCCGTGGTTGACGCACCACGTCGCGCCCAGCACGCGCCCGGCTGCGTCGAGATCACCGTCCGGGAGGCGGTCGATCTGGAAGTCCTCCCAGATCGACTCCGACGGCCCGTCCCCGCACGGGCAACTGAGCGCCAGGTAGTCGTTGTTCTCGATCAAGTCCCAGATCGACCCGGTCACCACCAACTCTTCGGCGTCGGCGCTCTGCGCGGCCTTCGTCGCGTAGTTCACCGCCTTCCCCGCCCACACCGGCTCCTGCTGCGCCGGGTTGCGCGGCGTCCCCACCTTCTTGACCAGGATCCGGCTGTTCGCGATACCGACCTTGTAGCCGGTGCCGATCTCGGCGATGTTGTCCCACTTGTCCTCCAGGCGCGCGACCAGGTCGAGGCTGAAGGTCTTGACCGTGATTCCAGCGCACAGCGCGCGCTGCACCCGCTTGTCGCCCCAAAACAGGGCGAAGACGCCGTCGCCCTGGATGGCCAGGAAGTCCGCGCCGAACTGGTCGAAGATCGAAACGACGTTGCCGGTCGCGGCCTCGTAGATGCTGGCCGTGGACTGCGCCCACTTGCCGGTGCCCAACTTCGTGGAGTTCTTCAGGTCCGCGACCACGGCCACGACGTCCGTGACCTTCAGCCACCGTCGCGCCGTGATCGGCAGATCGTCCACGTCCAGTTCATGACCGACGTCCTGGACGGTCGGCGTGGATGCCAGTTCCGTCTTGACCTTGCCATCGAGATCCGACAGCAGGGCATCGAGGTCAACGGCAGGGGTCATGGCCGTTGCACTTCCTTCCCATGGTGATGGCGCGCAGCGCCGTTCGGATTGGTGGTGCGGTGAAACGCCAAGGGGCGAGGTCCATTTGCTGGACCCCGCCCCCGGTGTGCGTCACGTCATCGCCAGCAGCGGCCGTGCACTATCCGTGACAACGGCGCGCACTATTGCTGACAACGGCGTGCACTACTCGCGACAACGCTGCGCACTATTGGCGACAGCCGTCATCAGCTGCAGCCGCTGGTGGAGCCGCAGCCCTCGCAGACGTAGCAGCTGCCGGCGGGGCGCATCTTCGTGCCGCAGGTCATGCACAGCGGCGCGTCGGTGGCGGTGCCGGTGACCAGCTCGAGCAGCTCGGCCGAGGAGTGGGCCTCCTTGATCGAGGTCGGGCCGGCCGGGGTGACCTTCTCCTCCACCTTGGCGGTCTCGATCGGCGCGGAGCCGCGCAGCTGCTCCAGGTCGACGTCGTCCTCCTCGACCGCCGGGGTCGAGGCCGAGGTGCCGTAGGAGCCGGCGACCTGGGCCGAGCGCTCCTCGGCGGTGAAGATGCCTAGGTTGGCGCGCTTCTCCACCGGCAGGTGGTCCAGCGCCAGGCGACGGAAGATGTAGTCCATCACCGACTGGGCGATCCGGATGTCCGGGTCGTCGGTCATGCCGGCCGGCTCGAACCGCATGTTGGTGAACTTCTGGATGTAGGTCTCCAGCGGCACCCCGTGCTGCAGGGCCAGGGAGATCCCGATCGAGAAGGCGTCCATCACGCCGGCCAGGGTCGAGCCCTGCTTGCCGAGCTTGAGGAAGACCTCACCCAGGCTGCCGTCCTCGTACATCCCGGCGGTCATGTAGCCCTCGGCACCGGCGACGCTGAACGACGTGGTGACGCTGGTCCGCTTCTTCGGCAGCCGCTTGCGCACCGGGTGCGCCAGCGCGGTGGCCGGGGCGGCCTCCGCGACCGGGGCCTCGTCCTTGGTGCCGTCGTTCTTGCCCTTGCCACCGGACAGCGGCTGGCCGACCTTGCAGTTGTCGCGGTAGATGGCCAGCGCCTTGATGCCCATCTTCCAGCCCTGGAAGTAGATGTCCGCGACCTCCTCGACGGTCGCCGACTCCGGCATGTTCACCGTCTTGCTGATCGCGCCGGAGATGAACGGCTGCACCGCGGCCATCATGCGCACGTGGCCCATCGGGGAGATGGACCGCTCGCCCATCGCGCAGTCGAACACCTCGTAGTGCTCCGGGCGCAGGCTCGGGGCGTCGACGACGTGGCCGTGCTCGGCGATGTACTCGACGATCGCCTCGACCTGCTCGTCCTGGTAGCCCAGGCTCTTCAGCGCCCGCGGCACCGTCTGGTTGACGATCTGCATGGAGCCGCCGCCGACCAGCTTCTTGAACTTGACCAGCGAGAAGTCCGGCTCGATGCCGGTCGTGTCGCAGTCCATCATGAAGCCGATCGTGCCGGTGGGGGCCAGCACGGAGGCCTGCGCGTTGCGCCAGCCGTTCTCGGTGCCGATCGCCAGGCACTCCTGCCACTCGGCGGTCGCGGCCTTGAGCACGTCGGCATCGTCGGCGCCGACCGGGCGGATCGCGTCGTTGGCGGCAGCGTGCTTGCGCATGACCCGGGCATGGGCGTCGGCGTTGCGGGCGTAGCCGTCGTAGGCACCGACGACCCCGGCCAGCTCGGCCGAGCGACGGTAGGCGGTACCGGTCATCAGCGAGGTGATGGCGGCGGCCAGCGACTGCCCGCCCCGGGAGTCGTAGGCGTGGCCGGTGGCCATGAGCATCGCGCCCAGGTTGGCGTAGCCGATGCCCAGCTGGCGGTAGGCCCGGGTGGTCTCACCGATCGGAGCGGTCGGGAAGTCGGCGAAGCAGATCGAGATGTCCATCGCGGTGATGATCAGCTCGACGGCCTTCACGAAGTTCTTGGAGTCGAAGGTGCCGTCGTCCTTGAGGAACTTCATGAGGTTCAGCGACGCCAGGTTGCACGAGCTGTTGTCCAGGCTCATGTACTCCGAGCACGGGTTCGAGGCGTTGATCCGCCCCGTCTCCGGGTTGGTGTGCCAGTCGTTGATGGTGTCGTCGTACTGGATACCCGGGTCGGCACACTCCCAGGCCGCCTTGGTGACCTTGCCGAACAGCTCACGGGCGTCGACGGTCTCGATCACCGAGCCGTCACCGCGGGCCCGCAGCCCGAAGTCGGTGCCCTCCTCGACCGCGCGCATGAACTCGTCGTTGACCCGGACGGAGTTGTTGGCGTTCTGGTACTGGACGCTGGTGATGTCCTTGCCGCCCAGGTCCATGTCGTACCCGGCGTCCCGCAGCGCGCGGATCTTGTCCTCCTCGCGCGCCTTGGTCTCGATGAACTCCTCGATGTCGGGGTGGTCGATGTCGAGGACGACCATCTTCGCCGCGCGGCGCGTGGCGCCACCGGACTTGATCGTGCCCGCGGAGGCGTCGGCCCCGCGCATGAAGGAGACCGGCCCGGAGGCCGTGCCGCCGGAGGAGAGCAGCTCCTTGGAGGAGCGGATGCGGGAGAGGTTGAGCCCGGCGCCGGAGCCGCCCTTGAAGATCAGGCCCTCTTCCCGGTACCAGTTCAGGATCGAGTCCATCGTGTCGTCGACGGCCAGGATGAAGCAGGCACTGACCTGCTGCGGGGAGGCCGTGCCCACGTTGAACCAGACGGGCGAGTTGAAGCTGAACACCTGGTGCAGCAGCATCCAGGTCAGCTCGTGCTCGAAGACCTCGGCGTCGCCCTCGCTGGCGAAGTAGTCGTGCTCACGCCCGGCCGCGCCGTAGGTCAGGACGACCCGGTCGATGAGCTGCCGCAGGCTCGTCTCGCGCTGCGAGCTGCCGACCGCGCCCCGGAAGTACTTGGTGGTGACGATGTTGGTGGCGTTGATGCTCCACTCGGCCGGGAACTCGACCCCGCGCTGCTCAAAGTTGATCGAGCCGTCCCGCCAGTTGGTCATGACGACGTCGCGGCGCTCCCACACGACCTCGTCGTAGGGGTGCACGCCCGCGGTGGTGAACACGCGCTTGACCTTCAGGCCCTTCCCCCGGCTGGGGGCCTTGGCGGTGCGGCGGTTCCGGCTGGTGGTGAGGCGGTCGGCTGTCTCGGTCATCGTGCGAGGGCTCCCTGGGTCTGACTGGTGCAGTGGTGCGGGCGGAGCGGCTGGGGAAGCCGGCGGGTGCCGGAGCCGGGTCGTGCGGTCTCCTCGTCGAGACCTGTCTAGCGGAGGGGTCGGACAGTTCTCATGGGCCGGCGGCGCTGCCGGTGTCGGCCGGTCGCGGCCGCTCGGTGGCTCGCCGGCGGGTGGTGGTCCCGGTCGCGGGGCTCTCGGTCGCGGAGGTCTCCTGGTCGCCGTCGACGGCGTCGCGCTCGACGGCTGGCGCGTCACCGGCACGGGGAGTGCTCCGGGCCGGTGCGGCGCGCAGCTCGGCGATCTCCTTCTCGAAGTCGGCGACCGAGGAGAAGCTGCGGTAGACGCTGGCGAAGCGCAGGTAGGCGACCTCGTCGAGGTCGCGCAGCGGACCGAGGATGGCCAGACCGACCTCGTGGCTGGGGATCTCGGCGCAGCCGGTGGCCCGCACGGCGTCCTCGACCTGCTGGGCCAGCAGGGCCAGCTGGTGCTCGTCGACCGGCCGCCCCTGGCAGGCCCGCCGCACCCCGGCGACGACCTTGCCGCGGGCGAAGGGCTCGCTCACGCCGCTGCGCTTGACGACCGCGAGGACGGCCTCCTCCACGGTGGTGAAGCGGCGGCCGCAGCCCGGGCAGGAGCGTCGACGGCGGGTGGTCGCCCCCTCGTCGGTCTCCCGCGAGTCGATGACTCGGCTGTCGGGGTTGTGGCAGAAGGGACAGCGCATGTCGATCTCCTCCTTCCCGAGGTGTCGCGCGAGGTCTCGCCGCGGCGTCGTGACACCGTGACCGGGCCCTGACCCGATGGCCGTGCTGTGGACTGCGCCGGGGACATCCGGTGGATGCGCCGGGGACAACGTGTGGAACGGCTGTGGATGGCTTACAGCTCTGTAACTACTAGATGTTGTGGTGGAACCGTACGACCACCCCTACAGGTGTGCAAGCCCTGGCGAGCGTGTCGTCTTCCGCATCTGACCCGGGCGCCCCTCGGAGCCTCTCCCGCCACAACCACCGGGGCCTCTGACGGGCCCTTCGCACCGAGGCGTGCCCCAGTGCGCCGCCGGTCAGGGCAGCTCGAGCACCTGGCCGGGCACGAGGTCGACGTCGGAGAGCCCGTTCACGTCGAGGAGCGCGTCGACGACGGCACGCCGGTCCTCCTCCGGGGCGATCTCGCCGGCGATCGACCACAGGGTGTCCCCGGACTGGACGACGACCGTCGTCGAGCCGGCCAGCTCGAGGCCGCCGCCGGGGCCGCCGGACTCGACGGCGAACGTCACCGCGGCGACGGACACCCCGAAGGCGACGGACAGCCCGGCGACCACTCGCCGCCCGCGCCGGGTCAGCCGCAACGGCGCCTGCGCACCGGGGGCGACGGCACCGCCGACCGCTCCCGTGCGCCTCGCGCAGCCCGCGCCGCCCACCCCAGCCCCGCCCGCGACGCCGACCAGTCGACCAGGGCGCACGTCGGGCTGCCCGGCGCCTCGCCGGCCCGCCGCCGGACGAGCCGCCCGGGGCAGGGGTGCAGGCCGACCGTGCACCACGGACCGGGGCGAGCGCGCCACCTGACGCGCCCCCGGGAACGGGAGCACGACCGCCATCGAGGCCGGGGCGGCCACGGGGAGCTCGAGCTGCGGACTGGCCATCGGGGTGCTCCAGAGGTCTCGCGGGTACCGGGTGGTCGAACAGGCGTTCGAACGGAACGTCTGGGCGATGTCTACCGCACGCCACCGACAGGAACACGCCGACACGGCGACTTCTTCGAACACCTGTTTGAACGGAGCGGCCGGAGGCGATACGGTTCCGAGGCGATCGAGGACGGCGTCCGCGGTCCCGGCTCGCCGTGGCGACACGGCCGTCGGTACGGCAGGGCGCCACCGGGGACTGCTGCCGAGGCAGCCGGACGAGGAGGACACATGGCGGTCGACGGCCCGAAGGCGCGCGGCGGCAAGAGCCCTTCGCGGCGTGGAGCGTCCGGCACGGCATCAGCCGACGGCGCAGCGCCCACCGCTGCGGCGGGAGCGGGTGCGGCGGTGCGGGAGTTCCCCGACCGGGCCGCCGACGGCGACGGCCTGACCCAGCGGCAGCGCCGGGTGCTCGAGGTCATCCGTGACTCGATCGAGCGTCGCGGCTACCCGCCCTCGGTCCGCGAGATCGGCGAGGCGGTCGGCCTCTCCTCCGCCTCGTCCGTGGCCCACCAGTTGTCGGTGCTGCAGCGCAAGGGCTGGCTGCGCCGTGACCCGAACCGGCCGCGCGCACTCGACGTGCGCCTCCCCGGCGACGGCACCGCGACGACGACGAACGAGACCGCGGCCGAGGCACTGGCCGGGTCCGGCGCAGCCAGTGGCGTCGACGACGCCTCCGCCCCCCGACCCACGTACGTACCCCTCGTCGGCCGGATCGCCGCCGGTGGTCCGGTGCTGGCCGAGCAGGCGGTCGAAGACGTCTTCCCCCTCCCCCGCGAGCTGGTCGGCGAGGGCACCCTGTTCATGCTGAAGGTCGCGGGCGACTCGATGGTCGACGCGGCGATCTGCGACGGCGACTGGGTCGTCGTCCGGCAGCAGCCGACCGCGGAGAACGGCGAGATCGTCGCCGCGATGATCGACGGCGAGGCGACGGTGAAGACCTACAAGCGGCGCGACGGGCACGTGTGGCTGATGCCACATAACGCCGCGTACGAGCCCATCCCGGGCGACGACGCGACGGTCCTCGGCCGGGTCGTCACCGTGCTCCGCCGGGTCTGACCTCGGGCAGCGGCGCCGGGCTCGTGCTCAGGCCGGGCGCCGCCGGAGCTTGCCGCCGACCCACACGAGCACGGTGGCCACGGCCGCGGCGACGAGACCGGCGGTCAGCGGCTCGACCCCACCGGCGGTCGCCAGCGACCCGGCGGCAGCCTCGGTGGGCTCCGCCGGGGCCGCCCCCGTCAGGTCACCGGTGGCCGACACCTGGGTGACCACCGCAGGGAGCCCCTCGCCGGCGACGAGCAGGTCCCGGTCGTTCGCCGCGAAGGCGATGGCCTCACCCTGCGGAGCCTCCGGCAACGGCACCCGCACCGGGGGCCCGGCCAACGCACCGGCGACGTCCGAGCCGCTCAGCGGCCAGACATAGGCGTCGGTGTAGGTCCGCAGGGCGATCCGCGAGCCGTCCGCGGACACGGCGCCACCGGTGACCAGCAACTGGCCGGCCCGACCCACCGGGCCGCCCGGGGTGCCGGTCAACGTGAACCCGAGCGCCGCCACCTTGCTCATCGGCACGGTGGCTCCGTCGGCGAGGGGCGCATCGGGGCGGTACACGGAGCTCGCGCCCAGCACCTCCTTGGTCACCAGGTACGGGGTGCCGTCGGGCGCGAGCAGGAGCGCCTCCGCGTCGTGCGCACCGTCGGGGTAGGTGAGCCTGGTCAGCACGGTGGTCCCGTCGGGGCGCAGACCGATCAGCGCCACCGTCTCCCGGCTCTGCGCGTTGTCCCCGATGTCGGCGAGCCAGATGGTCCCGTCAGCGGCGAGGGCGAGGTCCTCGGGGTCGTACGGGTCGACCTCCGCCGTGCGCACCTCCCCCACCGCACAGGCCCCGTCGAGCACCAGCACCTCGGCGCGGTCGCCGCCGTCGTTCATCGCGAGCATCGACTCCCCGGCGCTGGCCAGGCCGGAGAGCTCCGGGAGCCGCGGGTCGGTGATCTCGCACCGGGTGGTCGGCTCGCCGTACGGGGCGGCCACGTCGTCGGCGGCCGCCGACCCGGTGGGCAGCAGCGCGACCAGCAGGCCGACGGGCGCACAGAGGACCGCGCCGGCCGTCCTGCGGCGGGGGGCGCGGCTACGCCTGGGGTCGGCCGACTCTGGCACGAACCCAGCGTGACATCGCGACAGCGTCGAGTGCGTGAACCACGCCCAACAGCAGCAGTCCGACCGAGAGCCCGACCACCGCATCGGTGACCCAGTGGAAGTCCAGGGCCACCATGGCCACACCCGTCGCCACCGGCCCCAGCACGCCGAGCAGCCAGGTGGCCCGCTGCACGCCCGCGGGCAGGCCGAACTCGACGGCCTGCCACCGGGCCACCCCCCACATGAGGACGGCGTTCGCCACGTGCCCCGAGGGGTAGCTGGCCCCGTCCGCGTGGAAGAACGACCCGGGGAAGGCCGGGGCCGTGCGACCGGTGCCCCACTTGAACGCGTAGACCACGGTGGTGAGCAGGGCCAACGCGACGACCACGCGGACGAGCGGCACCAGCGTCCGCTGGCGCACGGCCAGCCAACCGACCAGCCCGGCCAGCACGACCAGGATCGTCACCCGCCCGCCGATCTGGGTGACGACCCAGATCGGCCAGTAGGCCCACGAGTCCCGCAGCGCCCACACACTGGTCACCTCGGAGACCCGCAGGTCCATCCGTTCCAGCCACCCGCGGCTGAGCAGGTTGACGGTGACCCCGACGGTGACGAGGGCGGCGAGGAGGAGCAGCCACCACGGCGGCCGACCCACCCCCACCACCGGTGCGACCGGTCGATCGGCAGCGGTCGCCGTCCGGTCCACCGATCCCCTGGTCACCGCGTCACGGTACCGGGGCCGTGACCTGCTCGTGATCCGCCGGGCTGTCCGCTGGCCCCGCTGCAGGAGCCCGGCACGAGCGTGCGAGCGGCAGCGGGGCCCTCGGTCAGTCCTCGGTGGCCGGCGCGGCGAAACCGTCGAGCTGGGCCGCCAGGCCGGCGTCGACGCGCGCGGTCAGCCGGGTCCCGGCGGCCTCGTGCGCCTCCTCGACGACCTCGCCGTCCCGGTGCACCCGGGCGACCAGGTCACCCCGGTCGTAGGGCACGAGCACCTCGACGTCGATGTGCGGGTGCGGGAGCCGCTGGGCGATCACGTCGCGCAGCGCCTCGATGCCCTCGCCCGTCCGGGCTGAGACCCACATCGCCCCGGGGAGCGCCTGGCGCAGCGCCAGCATGTCCTCCTCGGTCATGGCGTCGACCTTGTTCACGACGATCAGCTCCGGGACGGCGGACGCGTCGATCTCGTTGAGCACCGTGTGCACGGCGTCGATCTGCCCCAGCGGGTCGGAGTCGGAACCGTCGACGACGTGCACGAGCAGGTCGGCGTCGGCCACCTCCTCCAGCGTGGAGCGGAACGCGTCGACCAACTGGTGCGGCAGGTGGCGCACGAAGCCGACGGTGTCGGTCATCGTGTACTCGCGCCCCTCGGGCGTCTGCGCGCGGCGGACCGTCGGGTCCAGGGTGGCGAACAGTGCGTCCTGGACCAGCACGCCGGCCCCGGTGAGCTGGTTGAGCAGGCTGGACTTGCCGGCGTTCGTGTAGCCGGCGATCGCGACGCTCGGCGTCGCGTTGCGGTCGCGGGAATTGCGCTGCGTCGTCCGGGCGGTCGCCATGCCGGCGATCTCCTTGCGGAGCTTGCTCACCCGAGAGCGGATCCGGCGCCGGTCGGTCTCGATCTTCGTCTCACCCGGGCCACGGGTGCCGATGCCGCCACCGCCGGCGACCCGGCCACCGGCCTGCCGGCTCAGCGACTCACCCCAGCCACGCAGCCGGGGCAGCATGTACTGCATCTGGGCCAGCTCGACCTGGGCCTTGCCCTCTCGGCTGGTGGCGTGCTGGGCGAAGATGTCCAGGATCAGGGCGGTCCGGTCGACCACCTTGACCTTGAGCACCTTCTCCAGCTGGTTGAGCTGGCCGGGGGCCAGCTCCCCGTCGCAGATCACGGTGTCCGCGCCGGTGGCGGCGACGACCTCGCGCAGCTCGGCGGCCTTGCCCGAGCCGACGTAGGTGGCCGGGTCCGGCTTGTCCCGGCGCTGCATCAGCGCGTCGAGCACCTGGGAACCGGCGGTCTCGGCGAGCGCGGCGAGCTCGGTCAGCGAGCGCTGCGCGTCCGCCGCCGTCCCCTCGGTCCAGACGCCGACCAGGACGACCCGCTCGAGGCGGAGCTGCCGGTACTCGACCTCGGTGACGTCGGTGAGCTCGGTGCCGAGGCCCGCGACCCGACGCAGTGCGCCGCGCTCCTCCTTGACGTAGGAGCCGGTGGTCTCGTCATCGGCGTCCCACTGACCGGCCGGTGCCGGCTTGGTGTCGGGCATGCTGGCGCGCGCCTTGTCGGCCCGGGCCTCTGCCTGGTCGAGGATCGCGCGGTTCTGGGCTGTCGTCATCGTCTCCAGCGTGGCACGCCCCTGCTCGTGGGGCGACCGACTTGTCACATCACTTGTTGTCATCGCCCGGTACAACACCTCAGGCCTCCGGATGCATCCCGAGGTACAGCGACCAGCGCTCCGCGTCCGGGTCCGCCGGTCGGGTGGCGTACTCGTCCAGCAACCCGTACAGCCGCTCCCGGAACTCCGCCAGCTCCGGTGGGCCCAGCCGCAGACCCAGCCGGCTGCTGGACAGCCGCTTCTCCCCCACTGCGGCGACCTCGGCCAGGAAGGCCGCCAGCAGCGGGTCCCGCGCCGGGGCCGGCCGGCCCTCGAGGTCCATCAGCCAGCTCTTCCCGGTCGCCCGGTAGGGCACCTCCCGGGCGCCCCGCGCGCCCCGCCGCGCGCTCTCGGCGACCAGGAAGCCGGTGTCGACGAGGGTGCGGACGTGGTGCAGCACGGTGGCCGGATTGCGGCCCAGCCGGGCGGCGAGCTCCTTGTTGGTCAGCGCCTCGTCCAGGCACAGCCGCAGGATCCGCAGCCGGACGGCGGAGGCCAGGGCGCGCGCCTCGGCGTCGGTGGCCGGTCGGCGTTCCCCGGCGAACCGCCGCGCCCCCGCACCGGCCACCGCCTCGCCCGCACCGGCCTCCGGCTCGTCCATCCCGGCAGCGTAGGACGTCGACACGGCTCAGTGATTGACTTCCCCCGATCAGTGGCGGGAGGCTGCGCCGGTGACCCGCGACCGGAGCCTGCTGCGGCACCACGACTTCCGTCAGCTGTGGGCCGCGGAGACGGTCAGTCAAGTGGGCACCCAGGTGACCCTGCTGGCCCTGCCGGTGCTGGCGGTCTCGCTGCTGGAGGCGACGCCGCTGGAGATGGGCGTCCTGACCGCCCTGGAGACCGCCGCCTTCCTGCTCATCGGGCTCCCGGCCGGTGCCTGGGTCGACCGCTGGCGGCGCCGTCGGGTGCTGGTCACCGCCGACCTGGTGCGGGCGGCGGTGCTGGCGACCCTGCCGGTCGCGTACCTCCTCGACGTCCTCACCCTCGGGCAGCTGTTCGTCGTCGCGGCGGCGACCGGCACGGCGACCGTCTTCTTCGACGTCGCCTACCAGAGCTACCTGCCCGCCCTGGTCGACCGCGACCAGCTGGTCGACGGCAACGGCAAGCTGGAGGCCAGCCGGGCCGTCGCCCAGGTCGCCGGGCCCGGCATCACCGGCGTGCTGCTCCGGGTGCTCAGCGCGCCGATGGTCATCGCCCTGGACGCGGCGTCCTTCCTGCTCTCCGCGTTCTTCCTCAGCCGGGTCGAGCGCCCGGACGCCGTCCCCGACCGGGCCGGCCGGCGGCCGCTGCGCACCGAGATCGCCGAGGGGCTGTCCTTCGTCGTCCGCCAGCCGCTGCTCCGCCGGATCGTCGCCTGCACCGGCACGTCGAACCTGTTCTCCACGATCACCACGACCCTGCTGGTGCTCTACGCGCTGCGCCGGCTCGAGCTGTCCGAGAGCGTGCTGGGTCTCGTCTTCTCCGCCGGCGCCGTGGGCGGCCTGGTCGGCGCGGCGACGGCCGCGCGCTTCGCCCGCACCGTCGGCGAGGGCCGGGCGATCCCGCTGGCGGTCATGGTGATGGTGCCGTTCACCGCGCTCACGCCGCTGGCCGCCACCGGCGCCCCGCTGATCCTGCTGCCCCTCGGCCAGTTCGGCTTCAGCTGGGCGGTGGTGGTCTACAACATCACCCAGGTCAGCTTCCGGCAGCGACTGTGCCCGCCCGCCCTGCTGGGCCGGATGAACGCCTCGGTGCGCTTCCTGGTCTTCGGCACCATGCCGCTGGGCGGGCTGCTCGGCGGCGTCCTGGGCACCTGGCTCGGCGTGCTGCCGACGCTGTGGATCGCTGCGGCCGGTCAGCTGCTCGCGGCCGGCTGGGTGGTGGCGAGCCCCCTGCTGCGGATGCGCGACCTGCCCGACGGCCCGGACGCCCCGGCCGGCGGGGTGACGACGGTGCCGGAGGCGCGGGCGCCGACCGCCGGCAACGACCCGGAGCGGTCCGGCTGAGCAGCCGACGGGTTGGCCGGCCGGGCGACGGGTAGGGCGGCGGGGCACGGTCCACCGCTCGAGAGGACGACGATGACCAGCCCTGACGAGGAGCTCGACGACCCAGGCCGCGACCCCGCCGGCCTCGACCCGCCGCGCAACGTCTTCGGTGGCGCGGACCAGGACACCGGCCGCGGGGAGCCCCGCGGCACCGGGAACGTCGGGCCGGGCGACAAGCCCGAGGCGCCCACCGACGACCCGGAGACGCGGGCCGACGAGCCCGACCGCCCCTGAACTGCGGCCGCGCAGCCAGGACCCTCAGCCGGCGAGCCACCCCCGGCTGAGGGTCCCGGTGGCGACGACGACGGCCGGGCCGGAGAGCACCGTCGTCGTCCCGTCGAACTGCACCGACAGCCGGCCGCCCGGCACGTCGACGAGGACCGTCCCGGTGTCCCGTCCGCCGGCGTCCAGCGCGGCGAACGCCGCAGCGCAGGCGCCGGTGCCACAGGAGCGGGTCTCCCCCACGCCGCGCTCGTGGACCCGGAGCCGCACGTGCGCGCAGGCGCCCTCCGGCGGGAGCACGTTCACCAGCTCGACGTTGACCCCCTCGGGGAACATCGCGTCGTTGACCTCTGGCAGCACCGAGAGGTCCAGGGTGTCGACCTCGACGTCGGTCAGGCAGACCAGGTGCGGGTTGCCCATCGACACCCCGAGCCCCGGGTGGGCGACGCCGGCGACCCGCGCCTCGCTCCGGCCCAGCGGGACCGCCGGACCCATGTCGACCCAGTAACCGCCATCGGGCCGGGCGCCCACCCGACGGGGCCCGCCCCGGGTGCCGACCAGGACGCCGGCCTCGGCCACCGCCCGGTCCAGCAGCCCCTCGGCCAGCAGCACGTGCAGGAAGAGCCGGATGCCGTTGCCGCACATCTCCGCGTACGAGCCGTCGGCGTTGCGGTGGTCCATGAACCACTCGCAGTCGGCCAGCGCCGCGCCGAGCACGCCGGGGGCGTCGGGCACGTGCCGGCTCCGGACCACCCGCAGCACGCCGTCCCCGCCCAGACCCGCGCGGCGGTCGCAGAGCCGGCGCACCAGGTCGGCGTCCAGGCGCCCCTCCGGCCACACGTCCCCGTCGGGGTCGGGCAGGACGACGAAGTCGTTCTCGGTGCCGTGGCCGAGGAGGACCCGTGGGCCGGAGCTGTCGATCACCGGTCGATCGTACGGTCGGTGACCAGGGCGAGGACGACGTCGAGCAGGTCCGGCCGGGCCGCGTCGAACCAGACCGTGCCGGCGTCGCGGCGGAACCAGGACCGCTGCCGGCGGACGAACCGTCGGGTGGTGGTGACCGTCCGCTCGCGCGCCTCCTGTGCGGTGAGCACCCCGTCGAACTGCTGGAGCACCTGTGCGTACCCCAGGGCGCGGGACGCGGTCGGCCCGTCGCGCAACCCGTCGTCGGCGAGCGCAGCGACCTCCTCGACGAAGCCGGCGGCCCACATCGCGTCGACCCGGCGGGCCACCCGGTCGTCCAGCTCGTCGGGCGCCCGGTCCAGGCCGACCGTGATCGCCGGGTAGTGCAGTCGCGGGGCGGGCAGCGTCGCGGTGAACGGCTGCCCGGTGAGCTCGATCACCTCCAGTGCCCGGACCACCCGCCGGCTGTTGCTGGGCAGGATCGCGGTCGCGGCGGCCGGGTCCAGCGCCGCCAGCCGGGCGTGCAGCACCGCCGCGCCCTGGGCCTCCAGCTCGCCGGTCAGCCGGGCCCGCACCACCGGGTCGGTGCCGGGGAAGTCCAGCTCGTCCAGCACCGCGCGCACGTACAGCCCGGAGCCCCCGACCAGCAGCGGGACGACGCCCGCGGCGCGGAGCCGGTCGACCTCGGCGCGGGCGCGCTGCCGGTACTCGGCCACCGAGGCCGGCTCCCGCACGTGCCACAGGTCCAGCAGGTGGTGCGGCACGCCGTCGCGTTCGGCCTCGGTCGGCTTGGCGGTGCCGATGTCCATCCCCCGGTAGAGCTGCATGGAGTCGGCGTTGACCACCTCACCCCCGCCGCCGGACCGGGCCAGCCGGTGCGCCAGCGCGACGGCCAGCGCGGTCTTGCCGGTGGCGGTCGGCCCGACGACGGCGATGACCGGCGGCCTGCCGTCGTCCACGGCGCTCACCGGGCCTGCCAGGTGGCGACGGGATAGCCGACGCCGAACGGGGCGTCGTCGTGGTGCAGCTCGGCGGTGACGACGCGTCCGGTCAGCGCAGCGCCGACCGCCCGCCACACCGGGGTCCCGGCGGCGAGCAGTCGCCGTGCCGCGGCGGGGTCCAGGGCGGCCAGGGCGGTGGTGTCCCCGGTCCGCAGCGCAGCGGCGACCGCGGCGTCGAACGGGCCGGCAGCGGCGTCGAACGCACCGGGTGCCTTCTCGGTGCGCCGGGCCGACCCGTCCCCCATCGCGAGCACCCCCACGGCACCGGGCAGGTCCGCCAGCGCAGCGGCGAGGTCGGCCGGCCCCACCCCGAGCCGGCCGCCGGTGTGCCCTGCGCGGTCCAGCAGCCAGGCGGCCACCAGGTGCGGCAGCGGGACGCGGTGCCCGCCGGGGCGCACCCGGCCGGCGAACGGGACCTCCAGGTCGATGCCGAACCCACGCAGGTCACCGGCGTCCCCGGGACCGAACCGGAGGCCGTCGGCGCCCTCCCCCACGACCACCACCACCTCCGGCTGGTGCTCCAGGACGGTCTGCACGGCGGTGGAGACGGCGGCGCGCAACACCGACAGCGCGTAGCTCGGGGCACCGGCGACCGCGGTGAGCAACAGCGGTGACTGCGGACAGAAGGCCACGGTCACCGGAGGAGGAGGTCTCACGCCAGGGAGTGTCGCGGATGCATCGTGGGAGACTGCTCACGTGTCGAGCACGGAGAACACCGGAGACCGGACCCAGCAGGCCACCGCCGCCCCCGAGGAGCGCCCTGAGGATGCGGTCGTCGAGGTGACGTCGGCCGACGAGGGGCCACTGGCCGCGACCCCGGGCGCCGCCGTCCCGGCGGACGCGCAGCCCGACGGCAGCGGCCCCGTCGTCGACGGACCCGGAGCTGCAGAGCCCCCGGCTCCGCAGCCCGATGACACCGCCTCCGCGGCCGTCACCCCCGAGGCGGGCACCCCGGCCGCCGCCGCCCCGGCCGATGCCGCGGTCGCCGACCCGACCACCGACGTCGCCACTGCCGACGTCCCCACCGACCTCGCCGCCACCGACGCACCGACCGGCGACGACTCTGCGGCCACCCCCCGGCCGACCCCGTCCCCCGCGCCGTCCAGCACCACCAGCAGCCCGGCGCCCGCCGACGTCCCGACCGTGGTCCCGGCCATGCCCGCCTCCGACCCGTCCGCCTGGGGCCGGGTCGACGAGGAGGGCACGGTCTACGTGCGCACCGCCACCGGCGAGCGCACCGTCGGCTCCTGGCAGGCCGGCGCGCCGGCCGAGGGCCTGGCCCACTACGGCCGCCGCTTCGACGACCTGGCCACCGAGGTCACCCTGCTCGAGGCGCGGCTGGCCGCGCACACCGGCAACCCGGGCGAGATCCGCACCAAGGCCCAGGAGCTCGCCGACTCCATCCCGCTCGCCCAGGCGGTCGGCGACCTCGACAGCCTCTCCGCCCGCGCCCGGGCGATGGTCAGCATGGCCGACACCGCCGTCGCGGCGAACCGCGCCGAGAAGGCGGCACAGCGAGCCGTGCAGGTCCAGCGCAAGGAGGCGCTCGCCGCCGAGGCGGAGCAGATCGCCGCGGACTCCACGCAGTGGAAGGCCGCCGGTGACCGGCTCAAGGCGATCGTCGAGGAGTGGAAGACGATCAAGGGCATCGACCGCAAGACCGACGAGGCGCTGTGGCAGCGCTTCGCGGCCGCGCGGGACGCCTTCGGCCGCCGCCGTGGCGCCCACTTCGCCGAGCTGGACAAGCAGCGGGGTGAGTCGCGGGCGGCCAAGAGCGAGCTGATCGCCGAGGCCGAGCGGCTGTCCACCTCCACCGAGTGGGGCCCCACCAGCGCGGCGATGCGCGGGCTGATGGACCGCTGGAAGGCGGTGCCGCGGGTCGGCCGGGACACCGACGACGACCTGTGGAAGAAGTTCCGCGCCGCCCAGGACGTGTTCTTCGCCGCCCGCACCGCCAACGACCAGGCGCGCAGCAGTGACGAGCTGGCCAACCAGAAGGCCAAGGAGGAGCTGCTCGCCGAGGCGGAGAAGCTCGACCCGGCCAACAAGGGCAACCAGAACGCACTGCGCAAGATCCAGGAGCGCTACGACGCCATCGGGCACGTGCCCCGCGGCGCCATGCGCGACCTCGAGGACCGGATGCGCACCGTCGAGGAGAAGTTCCGCGGCGCGAGCGAGTTCGCCCGCCCCCGGGTCCAGCCGGAGAACCCGCTGCTGACCTCGATGCGGGCGGCGGTGACCAAGGCCGAGGACCAGCTGGCCAAGGCGCAGGCCGCCGGCAACGCCAAGCGGATCGGCGAGGCCGAGGCCAACCTGGCCACCCGCCGCGAGTGGCTGGCCGAGGCCGAGAAGTCCGCCGGCCGCCGCTGAGCCACCGGGGAACGCACCATCGAGGGCCCGTCCGTCACCGGACGGGCCCTCGACGTTCTCCCGGCCGCCGATCGTGTACCAGCGGGGCCCGCGGGTAGGTGGTGGAGAGCCGAGGCCGGCGTCCGACTCGTCGGCACCCCCACCTCGTGAGGAGGCCCGCGTGGCCTTGTCCTACCGCACCCAGCCCGGCGACATCGACCACCTGATCGCCGACGACCACGCGGTCGTCGAGCGGCAGTTCCAGCACCTGGAGGCCGGCCGCGGCAACCGCCGGGTGCTGGTCGACCAGATCTCCTTCGAACTGGCCGCGCACGCCTTCTCCGAGGAGGTCGTGCTGTACCCGATCTGGCCGGAGATCGGGATGACCGACGAGCACGACGACGCCGAGCACGAGCACCAGCAGATCAAGGAACTCCTGGTCACCCTCGGGCGCACCGAGCCGGGCCAGCCGGAGTTCGAGCAGGCGCTCACCGACCTGATGGAGGTCGTCCGGCACCACGTCCACGACGAGGAGGACGAGGAGCTGCCGGAGTTCCGGGCCAAGGCCGGGCCGCAGCGGATGGCCGAGCTCGGGGAGCAGTTCCTCACCAACAAGCGGATGGCGCCCACCCGGCCGCATCCGCACGCCCCCGCCGAGGGGATCGCGGAGAAGATCGCCGGGATGCTGGCCAAGCCGCTGGACCACGTCCGCGACGTGCTGTCCGGCCGGCAGAAGGAGCTGGTCACCGACGCCAGTGGCCTGCTCGACCCGCAGGCGCAGGCGATCGTCGACGCGCACTCGTCCCTCGGCCCGCTGCCGTTCGAGATCCTCACGCCCGGCGAGGCCCGCAAGCAGCCCGGCCCGGACGCCGCCGTCCGGAAGGTGATGGCCGACCGCGGGATCGAGGGCCCGGAGCCGGTCGGTTCGGTGGAGGACCTGAGGATCCCGGACGGCGCCGGCGGCGAGCAGACCCTGCGGGTCTACACCCCGAGCGACCCGGGGGTCGGCCCGGTGCCGATCATCATGTGGCTGCACGGCGGCGGCTGGGTGCTGTTCGACATCGACACCTACGACGCATCGTGCCGCGGGCTGTCGAACAAGACGAACGCGATCATCGTCTCGCCTGACTACCGCCGGGCACCGGAGGCGGTCTTCCCGGCGTCGCACGACGACGTCCTGACCGCGTGGACCTGGGTGCGGGAGAACGCCCAGCAGCTGGGTGGGGACCCGACCCGGATGGCCATCGGCGGTGAGTCCGTCGGCGGCACCATGGCTGCGGCCACCTCGCTCACCCTGGCCGCCAACGACCAGCCCGTGCCGCTGGCCCAGGTCTGCGTCTACCCGCTGACCACGGCCGAGCAGTTCGGCGAGTCGATGACCGACGCCGCCGACGCCCGTCCACTGGACCGCCCACTGCTGTCCTGGATGGCGATGCACGCCTTCCAGGGCACGCCGGAGGCGGCGACCGACCCACGCATCGCACTGCTGGACTGGACCCCCGCGCAGCGGGCCAGCATGCCGCCCACCCTGGTCGTCACCGCCGAGCGGGACGTGCTGCGCAGCCAGGGGCAGCAGTTCGCCCAGGACCTGGAGTCCGCGGGGGTGTCCACCACGCACCGGCACGTCGAGGGCGTGATGCACGAGTTCTTCGGCGCCGCCGCCGTGCTCGACAAGGCCGAGCGGGCGCAGCGCGACGCCGCCGAGCACTTCACCCGGGCGTTCAACAGCTCTCACCGAGCCTGAGGAAGGACTCCGTCCTCCTCATCCCCCGGACGCTCGGGATCAGCCTCTCAAGGGGGGCCCAGCGTGGGCCCGTCACCCCGGTGGGTGGCGGGCCCTCGCTGTCGTCAGGCCGGGGCGCAGGCGGGCGCGGGGTCCGGCACGACGGGGGGCAGGCCGATCTGCGGCATGCCGAGCAGCACGCCCGGGGTGGTCGGGCGGGTGCCGGCCTCGCTGGCGTCCCCGGCCCGGGTGCGCCGGTGGGAGACCAGCTCGCCGTCGGCGACCAGGAAGTGCGGCTTCGCAGCGGTCACGACCGTCTCCACGACATCCCCGGCCCGGACGCCGTCGAGGGCGGTGAAGTGCACCAGCCGGCCGTCACGGGCCCGACCGGAGAGCCGGCCGCGGGCGGCGTCCTTGCTCCCCTCGCCTGCCGCGACCAGCAGCTCGACCGGCCGGCCGACGAGCGCCCGGTTCTCGGCCCAGCTGATCTCCTCCTGCAGGGCGGTCAGTCGCAGGTAGCGCTCCTGGACGACCTCCTTGGGCAGCTGCCCGTCCATCTCCGCGGCCGGGGTGCCCGGCCGCTTGGAGTACTGGAAGGTGAAGGCGCTGGAGAAGCGGGCCTGCCGGACGACGTCGAGGGTCTGCTGGAAGTCCGCCTCGGTCTCACCCGGGAAGCCGACGATGATGTCCGTGGTGATCGCGGCGTCGGGCATCGCGGCCCGCACCCGGTCGATGATCCCGAGGTAGCGGTCCTGCCGGTAGCCGCGGCGCATCCGGCGCAGCACGTCGTCCGACCCGCTCTGCAGCGGCATGTGCAGCTGGTGGCAGACCACCGGCGTCTCGGCCATCGCGGCGATGACGTCGTCGGTGAACTCCCGCGGGTGCGGGCTGGTGAAGCGGACCCGCTCCAGGCCCTCGATCCGCCCCGTCGCGCGCAGCAGGTCGGCGAAGGCGCCGCGCTCGCGGAACTCGACACCGTAGGCGTTCACGTTCTGCCCGAGCAGGGTCACCTCGAGCACGCCCTGGTCGACCAGGGCCTGCACCTCGGCCAGGATCTCGCCCGGACGGCGGTCCTTCTCCTTGCCGCGCAGCGCCGGGACGATGCAGAACGTGCAGGTGTTGTTGCACCCGACGCTGATCGACACCCAGCCGGAGTACGCGGAGTCCCGCTTGGCCGGCAGGGTGGAGGGGAAGACCTCCAGCGACTCGACGATCTCCACCTGCGCCTCGGCGTTGTGCCGCGCCCGCTCCAGCAGCACCGGCAGCGAGCCGACGTTGTGGGTGCCGAAGACGACGTCGACCCAGGGCGCGCGCTTGACGATCTCGCCGCGGTCCTTCTGCGCCAGGCAGCCGCCGACGGCGATCTGCATGCCGGGGCGGGCGTCCTTGACCGGGCGCAGGTGCCCGAGGTTGCCGTAGAGCCGGTTGTCGGCGTTCTCCCGGACGGCGCAGGTGTTGAGGACGACGACGTCTGCGTCGGTGCCGTCGGGGGCTGCCGTGTACCCGGCCGACTCGAGCAGGCCGGAGAGGCGCTCGGAGTCGTGCACGTTCATCTGACAGCCGTAGGTGCGCACGAGGTAGGTCTTGCCGTTCACCACCGGGATCGTACGGGGACGGGCGCCGTACCCGGTGCACGGCGACGACTCCGGTTGGTGACCGGCCGGACCCCGACCGGGTGAACTGCGGGCTCCTCCGGAGCTTCGTTACAGCTTCGTGATGCCTTCGCGACGTTCCTGGGGTGCGAGCCACCTAGGGTCACCCGCTGTGACCGAACGCCCGACCGGAGACCCTCTCGTCCGCATGTCCGGCGTCGACAAGTGGTTCGGCGAACTGCACGTCCTGCAGGACATCGACCTGACGGTCGACCGCGGCGAGGTGGTCGTCGTCATCGGACCGTCGGGTTCGGGCAAGTCGACGCTGTGCCGCACGATCAACCGCCTCGAGTCGATCGAGAACGGTGAGATCACCATCGACGGCGAGCGCCTGCCCGAGGAGGGCAAGGAGCTGGCCCGGCTGCGCGCCGACGTCGGCATGGTGTTCCAGAGCTTCAACCTCTTCGCCCACAAGACGGTGCTGGAGAACGTGACGCTGGGGCCGATCAAGGTCCGCAAGCAGTCCAAGGCCGACGCCGAGAAGCGGGCCCGTGAGCTGCTCGACCGGGTCGGCGTCGGGGCCCAGGCCGACAAGGTGCCCGCTCAGCTCTCCGGCGGCCAGCAGCAGCGCGTGGCGATCGCCCGGGCGCTGGCGATGGACCCGAAGGTCATGCTCTTCGACGAGCCGACCTCGGCCCTGGACCCGGAGATGATCAACGAGGTCCTCGAGGTGATGGTCGGGCTCGCCCAGGACGGGATGACCATGATCGTGGTCACCCACGAGATGGGCTTCGCCCGCCGGGCGGCCAACCGCGTCGTCTTCATGGACGGCGGCCGCATCGTCGAGTCCGCGACCCCGGAGGAGTTCTTCACCAACCCGAGCTCCGACCGGGCCAAGGACTTCCTCTCCAAGATCTTGAACCACTGACCACCCGCACATCCACGAGAGGACCCTCCATGCGCATCACCCGCTACGCCGCCGCGATCGCGGCCACCGGCGTCGTCCTGGCCGGTTGTTCCAGCGACGCCGGCGAGACCACCGAGGACGCCGCCGGTGGCGGCGCCGAGGTCGCCGAGGACGTCTCCTTCGACGAGGGCACGACGATGGCCGAGCTCGCGGAGTCCGGGACGATCACCGTCGGCACGAAGTTCGACCAGCCCGGGTTCGGCCTGGCCGGGCCCGACGGCGTCCCCGAGGGCTTCGACGTCGAGATCGCCGAGCTGATCGCCGCCGAGCTGGGCATCGCCACCGACGACATCGAGTGGGTGGAGACGGTCTCGGCCAACCGTGAGTCGTTCATCCAGAACGGCGATGTCGACATGGTCGTGGCCACCTACACGATCAACGACGCGCGCAAGGAGCTCATCGACTTCGCCGGCCCGTACTACGAGGCCGGCCAGGACATCATGGTCGCCGCCGGCAACCCGCTCGGCATCGAGGGCCCGGACGACCTCGCCGGACAGAACGTGTGCTCGGTCGAGGGCTCGACGCCCGCGGAGGAGATCCGCACCAACTACCCCGAGGCGACGCTGACGCTGTTCGACGTGTACTCCAAGTGCGCCGACGCGCTGCGCAACGGCCAGGTCGACGCGGTCACCACTGACAACGTCATCCTCACCGGCCTGGTCGCCGGCGCGCCCGACGAGTTCGAGCTGGTGGGCAACCCGTTCACCGAGGAGCCCTACGGCATCGGCATCACCAAGGGCGACGACGAGTTCCGCAGCTTCATCAACGACAC
The DNA here is from genome assembly GCF_000761485.1 of Modestobacter caceresii. Classification (GTDB taxonomy): domain Bacteria; phylum Actinomycetota; class Actinomycetes; order Mycobacteriales; family Geodermatophilaceae; genus Modestobacter; species Modestobacter caceresii. Next base: position 50,549 of record NZ_JPMX01000015.1, on the reverse strand, counting down.
CCTCGAGGCGTCCTTCGAGGACGGCTCGTGGGCCGAGGCCTGGGACCGCACCGCCGGCGCCATCACCGGCACGGACGCTCCCGAGCCGCCCTCGGTCGACCGTTACTGACCCTGTTGACCCCGGCGAGGCGCCGGCGGCGGGTCCACCCCGCTCGCCGGCGCCTCGCCGCCGCTCGCCCTGAGAGGAGGCGTGGTGCAGTTCCTGATCGACAACTTCGACCTGTTCTGGGACGCCTTCCTCACGACGCTGAGCCTGTCCTTGCTCGCCTGCCTGGTGGCCCTGGTCCTCGGCACGGTGCTGGCCGCGATGCGGGTCAGCCCGATCGCTCCGCTGCGCGGACTGGCCACGTTCTACGTGGAGACCTTCCGGAACACCCCGCTCACGGTGGTCTTCTTCTTCATGATCTTCGGGCTGCCGCAGATCGACTTCGTGATCGACTTCTTCACGGGTGCGGTGCTCTCGGTCGGCCTCTACACCGCTGCCTTCGTCTGCGAGGCGCTGCGCTCGGGGATCAACTCCGTCTCGCCCGGCCAGGCCGAGGCGGCCCGCGCCCTGGGCCTGACCTTCGGTCAGTCACTGCGCGAGGTGGTCCTCCCCCAGGCGTTCCGCACCGTCGTCCCGCCGTTGGGCAACGTGCTGATCGCGATGGTGAAGAACACCTCGATCGCGGCCGGCTTCTCGGTGAGCGAACTGAGCTCCCTGCTCCCACGGCTGGTCAACGCCAGCGCCGGTGACCTGACTGCCATCCTCGTCGGGGTCGTGGTGGGCTACATGCTGATCACGCTGCCGTCGGCGCTGGCCGTGCACCGCATCGAACGACGGGTGGCGATCCTCCGATGACCACACCAGTGCTCTTCGACGTCCAGGGGCCCCGTGCCCGCGCCCGCGCACGGGTCGGCAGCGCGATCGGTGCAGTGCTCGTCCTCGCGATCATCGGCTTCGTGCTGCTCCGGCTGGGTGGGAACGGCCAGCTGGAGCCCGAGCGCTGGGCGATCCTGTTCGACCCCGCCAGCGGGGTCCCGCAAGCGCTGGGCCGCGCCCTGGTGCGCACCCTGCAGGTCGCGGCGGTCGCCATGGTCCTCGCCACGCTGCTGGGGCTGCTGCTGGCGGTGGGGCGGTTGTCCGACCACCGCTTCATCCGCGTCCCGGTGTCCGCGGTCATCGAGTTCTTCCGTGCGATCCCGCTGCTGGTCGTGATCTTCGCGCTGTACTTCGTCCTCCCGAAGTACGGCGTGCGGCTGAGCACGTTCACCGCACTGACCGGCGGCCTCGTCCTCTACAACATGGCCGTGCTGGCCGAGATCTTCCGCGCCGGCATCCTGTCCATCGACAGAGGCCAGCACGAGGCCGGGTTCGGCCTCGGGCTGCGCAAGTCGCAGGTCATGACACTGATCCTGTTGCCGCAGGCGACCCGGCGGATGCTCCCCGTGCTGGTCGCCCAGCTCGTGGTGCTGCTGAAGGACACGTCGCTGGGCTTCATCATCAGCTACCTGGAGCTGCTCCGGCAGGCGCGCGGGCTCGTGGAGTACTTCAACTCCCTCTTCGGCGACCGGTACACCTTCCAGCTCTACGTGGCGGCCGGCCTGATCTACATCCTGATCAACGTGCTGCTCTCCATGCTGGCCCGGTACACCGAGCGCCGTACCAACCGCGCCGGCCGCAAGGCGGTGACCGCTGCGCCTGCCGACCAGATGGGCGGCGGAGGCGGCGCGGCCTGAGCTAGGCGGCTCGACGAGGGACCGCGCAGCCCGCTGGTCCGCACTCGGCCCCGGCGTCCACCCTGGACGCCGGGGCCGAGTGCTGAGGACACCCGCAGCAGCCGGCCCGCGTGCGCCTGGGACCTCGGCCCTGTGGGGCGAGTGGGAACCCGCCCGCTCCAGGCCGTCACATCCGCCCCAGCACCCCCGGCTGCCGGGCCGACTGCCGGAGTCCGGGGCGCGACTTGGCACTTTCAGCCGGTGACGGTGCCGTTGCTCCCTGCCGAGAGTGGAGGTGTGACCTCGACTGCCGCCGCTCCGCGCCACATGCACCTGGAACTCGACGAGGACGACGACCTGGCCACCACCACCCAGATCTTCGTGAGCAAGCTGCGTGCCAGCGCCCGCCGGTTCGCCGCCGCCTCCGGAGCGGACTCGGCGATCGTCCGAGAGGCCGTGCCCCCGGCCCGGCACCGTCGCTCGCGCTGCCGGGTGGTGCTGCTGTACGCCGGTGGCCAGGAGTCCGACGTGACCTTCCTGGGGCCGTCCAGCTCGGTGGCGGGCAAGGAGGTCACCATGTCCCAGTTCGACACCGCGATCGAGCTGTGGCTGCGGGCCGGGCAGGAGCGCAGCCGGCGTTGGCTGATGCCGGACGAGGAGGCCGCCGACGGCGTGGCCATCGACATCTCCGCCTGGTTGAACCGCTGAGCGGCCGCCCGGGCCGCTGATCGTCGTCCCGCCTGCCCGCGGGTCGCCGACCGGTCCACCCTGCCCCCGGCGGGACCAAGGGTCGGATAACGCAGATCAGCCGATGCGAGACTTCTCGCATCGGCTGATCGGCGTTCTCCGAGAGCGGGCGGGTGAGCACCTCGCCCAGTGCTCAGGGCAGGTCGTCGACCGACACAGAGCCCGGTGACGGCCGCAACCGGCCGATCGGCCGGGCGAGCCCCTCCCCCACCTCACCGCCCATGTCCGCCTCGCCACCGGCGGCGCGAGCGCGGGCAGCAGCACGGGCCGCCGAGCGCTCGCGTGACCACGGCACCGGTGCGACGAGCTCCGGGTCCGGATCACTGGACGCCTCGATGAGCGGGGACTGGTCTCCCGGCCCAGCAGGCCCAGCAGCCGCTGTACTGGCCGAGCCGTCGGCGAACTCGTCGTCGTCGCGGCCGTCGAGGGCCTCGCGCACCACGTAGCCGGCCAGCCCGCCGCCGTAGCCCTTGCGGGCCAGCATGCCGATCAGGCGCCGCTCCGCGGTGACCCGGTCGAGCCGGCGCATCGAGGGGAGCTTCCGCTCGACCAGCCGCCGGGCGGAGTCCCACTCGTCCTGCGGGTCGACCTCCGCGACGGCAGCCGCAGCCACCTCCCCATCGACCCCCTTGGCCCGCAGCTCTGCGCTGAGCGCCCGCCGGGCCAGCCCACGACCGGACTGCCGGGTGGAGACCCAGGCGGCTGCGAAGGCGGCGTCGTCGATGAGCCCGACCTCGGTGAACCGGTCGAGCACCGCGGCCGCGGCCTCGTCCGGCACGTCCTTCTTGGCCAGCAGATCGGCCAGTTGCTTACGGGTCTTGGGCGTGCCGGTCAGCGCCCGCAGGCAGATCCCCCGGGCGACCGCCTCGGGGTCCTCCATCTCGGCCGGGTCACCGGACTCGTCCGGGTCGGCAGCGCGGCGACTCCACTGGGGCCCCGAACTGCGACCGCTGCGCTCCCGACGCCCGCCCGACCCGGTCGGATCGGACGAGTCGGGACCGCGGCGGGCACTGCTGGCCCCGGGGCGCCGCCGACCGGACCGGCGACCACTGTCACCGGCCGGCACGACGTCGTCCCCGGAGCCCTCACTGCCCGGCCCGCCGTCGAACGGTGCGTCCGACACCGGCGGGGTCAGAAGTCAGCCGATGCGGCCGCCGGGGCCTCGGCCGCCGCCACGACCCCGATGCCGAGCTTCTCCTTGATCTTCCGCTCGATCTCGTCGGCGAGGTCGGGGTTGTCCCGCAGGAAGTTGCGGGCGTTCTCCTTGCCCTGGCCGAGCTGGTCGCCCTCGTAGGTGTACCAAGCGCCGGACTTGCGGACGAAGCCCTGCTCCACACCCATGTCGATGAGCCCCCCCTCGCGGCTGAAGCCCTGACCCCAGATGAGGTCGAGCTCGGCCTGCTTGAACGGAGCGGCCACCTTGTTCTTGACGACCTTGACCCGCACCCGGCTGCCGACCGCGTCGGTGCCCTGCTTCAGGGTCTCGATCCGGCGGATGTCGAGCCGCACCGAGGCGTAGAACTTCAGCGCACGACCACCGGTGGTGACCTCCGGGGAGCCGTAGACCACGCCGACCTTCTCGCGCAGCTGGTTGATGAAGATGCAGGTCGTGCCGGAGTTGCTGAGCGCACCGGTGATCTTGCGCAGCGCCTGGCTCATCAGTCGGGCCTGCAGACCGACGTGACTGTCGCCCATCTCGCCCTCGATCTCGGCGCGGGGCACCAGAGCCGCCACCGAGTCGACGACGATGAGGTCGAGCGCACCGGAACGGATCAGCATGTCGGCGATCTCCAGCGCCTGCTCACCGGTGTCGGGCTGGCTGATCAGCAGTGCGTCGGTGTCGACCCCGATCGCCCGGGCGTAGTCCGGGTCGAGGGCGTGCTCGGCGTCGATGAAGGCGACGATGCCGCCGGCCGCCTGGGCGTTGGCCACCGCGTGCAGGGCGACCGTCGTCTTGCCGGAGGCCTCGGGGCCGTACACCTCGACGACGCGGCCACGGGGCAGGCCGCCGACGCCGAGGGCGATGTCGAGGGCGACGGAGCCGGTCGGGATGACCTTCATGGCGACCTCGGGCGAGTCGCCCAGGCGCATGACGGAGCCCTTGCCGAACTGCTTGTCGATCTGGGCGAGGGCCATGTCGAGGGCCTTGTCGCGGTCGAGCGTTGCCATGGTGGCCACCTTCGGATGTCGCTGTAGCGGGTCGTCGCCGACGCTAGGGCGGGGGTCTGACACTTTCCGCGGACCGGGTGCATCTGTGGACGGACACCGGACCTGTGGACGCCACCGTAGGCCGAACACCTGTTCGAATCCAGTGACACGCCGGGATCGGTGCGTCGTGCCGTCCAGCACCCTCGGCGTCCACCGGGACAGCGCGGTCAGCGCGGCGGACGGACCTCGTCGGCGAGGGCCCGGGCCGCGTGCACGGCCGGCATCCGGCCCTCGACGAAGGAGATGAGCGCCAGCAGGTGGGGCACGAGGGCGGCGCCGTCCTCGGTCAGCCGGTACTCCACGTGCGGGGGGATCGCCGACCGCACCTCGCGGTGCACCCAGCCGTCCCGCTCGAGGGTCTGCAGGCTCTGCGCCAGCATCCGCTCGCTCACGCCCTCGATCCGGCGGCGCAGCTCGCCGAACCGGTGCGGGGACTCGGCCAGCGCCGACAGTGCCAGCAGCGACCACTTGCCGGTCACGTGCTCCAGCGCCTCGCGGGAGGTGCAGGCGCGCCGGAAGACGTCGGCCACCAGCTCCTCGACCGTCTGCTCTCCCGCACCCCCAGCCACCTCGCGCACGCCACCAGAGTACCGTCCGACGAGCTGGTACTAACTGTTCGTAAGTGCCCACCGTGCAGGAAGCACTCGGAGGGAGTCCCCCTTGATCACCGTCACCGGAGCCAGCGGCCACCTCGGCCGGCTCGTCGTCACCGGACTGCTCGACGCCGGCGTGCCCGCCGGCGAGGTCGTCGCCGTCGTCCGCACCCCGGGGAAGGCCAGCGACCTGGCCGCCCGTGGCGTGCAGGTCCGCCAGGCCGAGTACGGCGACCCGGCGAGCCTGCAGACCGCCCTGGAGGGCACCCACCGGCTGCTGCTGGTCTCCGGCAGCGAGGTCGGCCAGCGGGTGGTCCAGCACGGCAACGTGCTGGACGCGGCCCGGGCCGCAGGCGTGGGACTGGTCGTCTACACCAGCGCGCCCAAGGTCGACGACACCCCGCTCCCGCTGGCCCCCGAGCACGCCGCCACCGAGCGGCTGATCGCCGAGGCCGGGCTCCCGGCCGTCGTGCTGCGCAACAACTGGTACCTGGAGAACTACGACCAGCCGATCACGACGGCTGCTGCGACCGGCGAGGTCGTCGGCAGCTCGGGGGCGGGCCGGATCGCGGCGGCGACGCGCGCCGACTTCGCGGCCGGCGCGGTCGCCGTCCTGACCGCGGCGGAGCCGGAGCCGGGCATCGTGGAGCTGGGCGGGGACCAGCCGTTCACGCTCGCCGACCTGGCCGCTGCCGTCGCCGCCGAGACGGGCCGGGAGGTCACCTACCGCGACCTGTCGGCCGAGGAGCACGTGCAGTTCCTGCTCGGGCAGGGCCTGCCGCAGGAGACCGCCGAGTTCGTCGTCGGCCTCGACCAGTCGATCGCCCAGGGCGCCCTGGAGACCGGGAGCACCGCGCTGTCGGCGCTCATCGGCCGGCCGACCACCCCGCTCGCCGAGCACGTCCGTTCGGTCCTCGCGGGCTGAGTCCGGATCCCGCCGGAGGCTCAGCATCCCTCCGGCGGGACGGCTCAGCGTTCCTTCGGCGGGACGTCGTACTCCTTGCAGATCTCCAGCCAGACCGTGCGCACCGGCACGCCCGCCTCGATCGCCTCAGCGGCGGTGCGCCCGCCCAGGGGACCGAAGACGTGGTCGCTGGCGACGCTCTGCGCACGGATCGCACCGAACTGGCGCTCCATCCGGGACCGGAACTCCTGCAGCCGCACGCCACGACGGTACCCACCCGCCGGGAGCCCGCGCGCCGGGCACCACCGGCCCCGGGCAGCGGGCTCTACCCTCGTCGCATGGTCCCCAGCACCGGCTCCCCCACCTGGGACCTGATCCTGCAGATCGCCCTCGTCGGCGCCTTGATCGCGCTCCTGGTCCTGCTGGCCCGCGACTACCTCAACCGGCGCTGAGCCGGGGGCGGGCCCGCACCCAGACCACGAGCAGCGGGCCTATGAGCGCTGCGGACACCGCCGCCACCAGGCCGAAACCGCCGAGCGCCAGCAACGGTCCGCCCACCGCGCCGGCCACGGCTGCCCCCAGCCCCATGAGCAGGTCGGTCGCGCCCTGCGCCGACGGGCGGACCTCGGCGGACACGGCCTCGGTGACCAGGGTCGACCCGGCCACCAGCCCGCAGGACCAGCCCAGCCCGAGCAGGAACAGCCCGACGCCGAGCTGGAGGGCGGCCCCCGGGGGCGCCGTGCCCGCGACCACGGCGGCCAGCAGGAGCAGGACCCCACCCAGCGCGACCGTCGCCGCCCGCCCGGCCCGGTCGGCGAGCCAGCCGACCACCGGGGAGAACAGGTACATCCCGGCCACGTGCACGCTGATGACCAGGCCGATCACCCGCAACGTCGTCCCGTCGGCCCCCGAGTGGCCGGCGCCCATGTGCACCGGGGTCATCACCATCAGCCCGACCATCACCGCGTGCGAGACGACGACGGCGGTCAGCCCCAGCCGTCCACCGGGGGTGGCCCACACCGCGCACAGCGCCGCCGCCGAGCCCGATCGCAGCGGCGCCGGCCCGGCCGGGCGGTTGGCCGCGGTGAGCTGCCGGGCCAGCAGCAGGGGGTCCGGGCGGAGCAGCAGGAGCACCCCGAGGACGACCACCGCGAACACCGCGATGGACAGCACGAACGCCCCGCCCAGCGCAGGCAGCCCGAGGGCGCGCCCCAGGTCGTCGGCCGGGCCGGCCAGGTTGGGCCCGAGCACCGAGCCGATCGTGGTCGCCCAGACCACCAGGGACAACGAGCGGCCACGGTGTTCGGGAGCGGCCAGGTCGGCCGCGGCGTACCGGGCCTGCAGGCCGCTGGTGGTGGCGGCGCCGAACAGGAAGAGGCCGACGAGCAGGAGCAGCAGGGACGACACCGCCGCGGCCGCGACGACGACCAGGGAACCCGCGCCCGCGACCCCGTAGCCGACGGACAGGCCGACGCGCCGGCCGTACCGGTCGCTGACCTGGGCCAGCGGGACGGCGATCAGGGCAGCGCCCAGGACGCTCGCCGTCTGCCCCAGCCCGGCGGCGGCGTCGCTCCCGGCGACGTCCCGGGCGAGCAGGCCCCCGACCGTGATCCCGATCGTCACGCCGAGACCGCCGAGGGCCACCCCCGCCGAGAGCACCCCCAGCGTGCGGCGCTGGACGACGGCCTGGTCGGGGTGGGACAGCGACGGTCGGGTCACCGGGTGAGTGTGCCCGACCGCCGCCGCTGACCGGCCGGTCGACGGCCCGCCGGTGTGGTCTCACCGGCGGGCCGATCGGCTCAGCGGACGCGCACCGAGTCCGTCAGCCGCACGTCGTCCGAGGCTGCGCCGACGAGCACCGGACGGACGCCGCAGGCGCGCTCCCACCGGTCGTCCTCGGCGTCCCACACCGAGAGCTGGCGCTCGTCGACCTCGATCGTCACCCGCTGCCGCTCGCCCGGCTCCAGCGTCACCCGGTCGAAGCCGGCCAGCTGGAGCGTCGGCGTGCCGGCCGCGGTGCCGGCGCCCAGGTAGACCTGCGGCACCTCGGTGCCGGTCCGCGACCCGGTGTTGGTGAGCACGAAGGACACCTCCACGCCGTCCTTGCCGGTACGGGTGCGCAGCCGGGAGTAGTCGAACGACGTGTACGACAGCCCGTGCCCGAAGGCGAACAACGGGTCGGTGTCGGTGGCCGCGTACCAGCGGTACCCGACGTCCGTGCCCTCGGTGTAGGTCTGCTGGTCGGGCACCCCGTCACCGTCGAGGTCGACGCCCGGGTAGTTCGCCGGGTCGCTGACCGGCGTCCGGGCCGGGTCGGCCGGGTACGTCTGCGGGAGCTTGCCGGCCGGGCCGGCCGCACCGGTGAGCAGGTCGACGGTGGCCTCGGCGCCCTCCTGGCCCGGGTACCACATCTGCAGCACGGCCGAGACGTCGTCCAGCCACGGCATGAGCACCGGGTCACCGGTGTTCAGCACGACCACCGTGCGCGGGTTCGCCGCCGCCACGGCGGCGATGACCTCGTCCTGGAAGCCGGGCAGCGCCAGCGACGCCCGGTCCTCCCCCTCGGTGCCCTCGTTGTAGCCGAAGACCACCGCGGTGTGCGCCGCCTCGGCTGCGGAGACGGCCTCGTCGATCCGCTGCTGACGCAGCTGCGGGGTCGTCCAGTGCAGGCGGAGCTGCATCGGCGCCTCGACCGTGCCGGTGCCGCTCACCGTGAAGGCGACCTGCTCGCCGGCCGCCAGCTCGACGGTCCAGCTGTCGTTGATGAAGCCGTCGGCGGTGGGGATGAGGCTGCCGCCCAGCGCACCGAACCGGTTCTGGGTGGAGGCCACCTGCTCCTCGCCCAGGGTCACCTCGGCGCCGGGCCCGGTGGTCTGCAGGTGGAACGTGTACGTGCCGTCCTCGGGGGCGGTGACGGTGACGGCCTCGCTGAACTCCCCGGTGGGGGCGGCCTCGCCGGTGAGCTCCAGGGGGCTGCCGCTGCCCAGCACGGCGCCGGGCACCAACTCGCCCTCGAGGTCCTCGCCGGTCGCCCAGGTGACGCCGGCGCCGCCGGCCTCGAGCACCTCGACGGTGCTGTCGACCGCGCCGGCATCGGGGTTGACCCGGGCGCTGCCACCGCCGCCGATCAACGGGGTGGCCGCCGTGGGCCCGACCACCGCGAGACTGCCCAGCGCCTCGTCGGACAGCGGGAGCGCGCCCTGCTCGTTGCGCAGCAGGACGGCGCCCTCCGTCGCCACCTGCCGGGCCACCGCGGCGTTCTCCTCGACCGCACGCTCGGGCTCCTCCCCCACGCCGTCGAGCAGTCCGACCTCGGCCATCGCGGTCAGCACGCCGCTGACCGCCCGGTCCAGCGAGGCCGCGACCGGCTCGGACAGGTCGCGCTCGGTCACCTGCCCGTCGCCGTCGACGTCCTGGGCCAGCTCGGGGAACGCCATCGGCCGGGGCATCTCGACGTCCAGCCCGGCCACCAGGGCCTCGGGACCGTGGATGGCGAACCAGTCGGTCATGACGAAGCCGTCGAAGCCCCACTGCTCGCGCAGCACCTCGGTGAGGAGCTCGGAGTTCTGGCACGCCTGGACGGACTCGACCTGGTTGTAGGCGCACATGACCGCACCGATCCCGGCGTCGACGACCGCCTCGAAGCCGGCCAGCTCCGTCTCGTGCAGGGTCTTCTCGTCGACCAGGACGTCCAGGCCGGCGCGGCCGAGTTCCTGGTTGTTCGCCGCGAAGTGCTTGGCCGTGGCGATGACGCCGTGGTCCTGGATCCCGGAGACCTGCGGGGCCGCGAGGGAGGCGGTGAGGAGCGGGTCCTCGCTCAGCGTCTCGAAGTTCCGGCCGGCGTAGGGGGTGCGGACCAGGTTCATCATCGGGCCGAGCAGCACCTCCATGCCCAGCGCATCGGCCTCCTGGCCGAGCACCCCGCCGTACGCGGCGGCCAGCTCCGGGGAGAACGTCGCCCCGAGGGCCACCGGGGCCGGCAGCGCGGTCGCCGGCTCGGCGGCCCGGACCCCCGAGGGGCCGTCGGCCATGTCGAGGGTCGGGATGCCCAGTCGCGGGACCCCGCCCAGGGCGCCGGCGGCACCGTTGCTGCCGGTGGTCCCCCCGAGCAGCCCGAACTTCTCCGGGACGGTCAGCTGGGCCACCAGGGCGGCCACCTGCTGCGCGATCCGGTCGTGGTCGCCACGGTCGTGGCCGTGGCCGTGGCCGTGGCCGTGGCCGTTGCGGTGGCCGTTGCCGTTGCCGTTGCCGTTGCCGTTGCCGTTGCCGTTGCCGTTGCCGTTGCCGTCTGCGTACCGGTCGGTGCCCGGCGAGGCGAGCGCCGGGGTGGCCCCGCCGGTGACGACCGCCGCCGCGGCGACGAGGGCGACGCCGGCACGCAGGCGTCGAGTGCGGTGCGGTCTCATGAGCGACTCCTGTGTCGCGCCCGGGGTGACCCCGATGTCCCCCGAGACGGGCCCGAACCTAAGGACCGGCTGAGCGGCCACACAACCAGGGTTCCGGTGGGTGGCAACGTCGTCACAGACCCATCGAGCGCCCCACGATCTCCTTCATGATCTCGTTGGTCCCGCCGTAGATGGACTGCACCCGGGCGTCCCGCCAGGCCTTGGAGACCCGGTACTCGCTCATGTAGCCGTAGCCGCCGTGCAGCTGCAGGCACCGGTCGGCGACCTTGTTCTGCAGCTCCGTCGTCCACCACTTGGCCATCGCGGCATCGGTTGCGGTGAGGTCGCCGCTGTCGAGCTGGCGCACGCACTCGTCGACGAAGGTCCGCGCGATCGTCACCTCCGTCTGCAGCTCGGCGAGGACGAACCGGGAGTTCTGGAAGGAACCGACCGGCCGGCCGAACGCCGTCCGGGTGGTGACGTACTCGACGGTCAGCGCGAGCACGGTCTCGGCGGCGGCCACCGCGGAGACCGCGATGTGCAGGCGCTCCTGCGGCAGGTTCTGCATCAGGTGGGCGAAGCCGCGCCCCTCGGTGCCCAGCAGGTTGGCGGCGGGCACGCGGACGTCGTCGAAGAACAGCTCAGCGGTGTCCTGCGCCTTCAGCCCGACCTTGTCCAGGTTGCGGCCGCGGGAGAAGCCGGCCATGTCGCGCTCGACGACGAGCAGGCTGAGGCCGCGGGAGCCGGGCGCCTCCGGATCGGTGCGCGCCACGACGATGACCAGGTCGGCGTTGATGCCGTTGGTGATGAAGGTCTTCGAGCCGTTGAGCACCCAGTGCTCGCCGTCCCGGCGGGCGGTGGTGCCGATGCCCTGCAGGTCGCTCCCGGCGGCCGGCTCGGTCATCGCGATCGCGGTGATCAGCTCACCGGTGCAGAAGCCGGGCAGCCAGCGCTGCTTCTGCTCCTCGGTGGCCAGGTCCTGCAGGTAGGGGCCGACGACGTCGTTGTGCAGCCCGAAGCCCACCCCGCTGGCGCCGATCCGGACGAGCTCCTCGCTCAGCACGCAGGACCAGCGGAAGTCGCGCACCCCACCGCCGCCGTACCGCTCGTCCACCCCGATGCCCAGCAGACCCTGCGCGCCGGCCGCCGTCCACAGCTCCCGCGGCACGATGCCGGCGCGTTCCCAGTCGTCGTGGAAGGGCGCGACCTCCTTCTCGCAGAAGGCCCGGACGCTGCTCCGGAAGTCCTCGTGGTCGGCCTCGTACAGGCTGTGACGCATGCCACGCAGTGTGGCTCAGCCCCAGCGACGGCCGACAGCCCGGTAGTCGAAGTCCGGCTTGATCTCGGCGTTGAGGAAGCGACCCTTGCTCTCGGCCCGCAACAGCGACAGCACCCGCTCCGGCGGCACCTCGAGGAAGTGGTAGACGCGTCCGTCGTTGAACACGATCTCGAGGACCTGCTGCTCCTCGTCGTAGCCGACGGTCGCGATGCTGGAGGACTGCACCGCTGCTCGCAGCATGGCTGCCTCCCCTGGGGGACGACGGCTGGAAATGACACCAGTGTGATCCGCCCGGGGCCACATGTCGACGAATCCGCTTGTCGACCCGGCGACGGGTCGACAGGCTGCCGCCGTGCGCACGTTCGAGGAGCTCGTCGCCGAGGGCGCGGCCGTACCGACCGAGGGATGGGACTTCTCCTGGCTCGTCGGCCGGGCGACGGAGGAACGGCCTCCCTGGGGCTGGCGCGGGCTGCTGGCCGACCGGCTCGGGAGCGCCCTCGGGTCGCTGGACCTGCAGACCGGCGGCGGCGAGGTGTACGCCGAGGCACTGACCCGGGCCGAGCGGCAGCCCGGGCGGGTGGCCGCCACCGAGTCGTGGCCGCCGAACCTCGCCCTCGCCCGGCGGCGCCTGGCGGAGTGGGGTGGCGAGGTGGCCGAGGTGGCGGACGACGGCCCCCTCCCCTTCCCCGACGCCACCTTCGACCTGGTGAGCAGCCGGCACCCCACCGTCCAGCGCTGGGACGAGATCGCCCGCGTCCTCGCGCCCGGCGGCAGCCACCTCTGCCAGGGCATCGGGTCGGGCACCCACCGGGTGCTGGCCGAAGCGCTGCTGGGGCCCCTGCCCGGCGCCGACGAGCCCACCGGCGCCCTGGCCGCCGAGGCCGCCCGGACGGCCGGCCTGCAGGTGGTCGACCTCCGGGCCTGGCGCTGCCGGGTGGAGTTCCACGACGTCGGCGCGGTCGTGCACTTCCTGCGCAAGGTGGTCTGGACGGTGCCGGACTTCTCGGTGGAGCGGTACCGCCCGCAGCTCGCCGAGGTGCACCGCCGGATCGAGCGGGAGGGCGCATTCGTGTCGTGGTCACAGCGCTACCTGATCGAGGCCCGCCGTCCGAGCTGAACCGCCGGCCCCGGCGGACTGTCGTACCCGCGTGGACACTGGTCGCGTGTCCGCTCTCGAGCGTTTCTCTGCGCCCACCCAGGCGTGGTTCACCGGCGCGTTCGAGCAGCCCACCGCAGCCCAGGAGGGCGCCTGGACGGCGATCAGCAGCGGCGAGCACGCCCTCGTCGTCGCCCCCACCGGGTCGGGCAAGACGCTGGCGGCCTTCCTCTGGTCGCTCGACCGGCTGGCCGCCACGCCCCCGCCGGAGGACCCGCTGGCCCGCTGCCGCGTCCTCTACGTCTCCCCGCTCAAGGCGCTGGCCGTCGACGTCGAGCGCAACCTGCGCGCACCGCTGACCGGGATCGGCCAGGCCGCTGCCCGGCTGGGTCAGGAACGGCCGGAGATCAGCGTCGGCATCCGCTCCGGTGACACCCCGGCCGACGAGCGGCGGCTGTTCGCCAAGCGCCCGCCGGACATCCTGATCACCACCCCCGAGTCGCTGTTCCTGCTGCTCACCAGCCAGGCCCGGGAGTCGCTGCGCGGGGTGGAGACGGTGATCCTCGACGAGGTGCACGCCGTCTGCGGCAGCAAGCGCGGCGCGCACCTGGCGGTCTCCCTCGACCGGCTCGACGAGCTGCTGGACCGGCCGGCCCAGCGGATCGGGTTGTCGGCGACGGTGCGCCCGATCGAGGAGGTGTCGACCTTCCTCGCCGGCGGCCGCCCGGTCCAGGTGGTCGCCCCGCCGTCGACCAAGCAGTGGGACCTGTCGGTCGTCGTCCCGGTCGAGGACATGAGCCAGCTGGGGCAGCCCACCGGGGAGCTGGAGGGCTCCGCCGCCGGCAACCAGCCGCGGACGTCGATCTGGCCGGCGGTCGAGGAGCGGGTGCTCGACCTGATCGAGAGCCACCGCACCACCATCGTGTTCGCCAACTCCCGCCGCCTGGCCGAGCGGCTGACCAGCCGGCTGAACGAGCTGGCCTACGAGCGCGCCACCGGTGAGCCGATGCCGCACGGCGCCAACCCGGCCGAGCTGATGGCCCAGGCCGGCTCCGGCGGTGGGCTGCCGGCGGACGTGAAGCCGGTCGCCTCCGCGCACCACGGCTCGGTCTCCCGGGAACAGCGCGCGGTCGTCGAGGAGGCGCTCAAGTCCGGGCAGCTGCCGGCCGTGGTCGCCACCTCCTCCCTGGAGCTCGGCATCGACATGGGCGCGGTCGACCTGGTGGTCCAGGTCGAGTCGCCGCCGAACGTGGCGGCCGGGCTGCAGCGGGTGGGCCGGGCCGGCCACCAGGTGGGCGCGGTCAGCGAGGGCGTCATCTTCCCGAAGTTCCGCGGCGACCTGGTGCAGAGCGCCGTCGTCGCCGAGCGGATGCGGGCCGGCGCCATCGAGTCGACCCGCTACCTGCGCAACCCGCTCGACGTGCTGGCCCAGCAGATCGTCGCGATGGTCTCCGAGCGGCCGCGCACCGTCGACGAGGTCGCCGCCGTGCTGCGCCGCTCGGCCGCCTTCGCCTCGCTGCCCGACTCCGCCCTGCACGCGGTGCTGGACATGCTGGCCGGCCGCTACCCCTCCGACGCCTTCGCCGAGCTGCGGCCCCGGCTGACCTGGGACCGGGTCACCGACACCCTCACCGCCCGCGCCGGCGCCCAGCGGCTGGCGGTCACCAGCGGCGGCACGATCCCCGACCGCGGGCTGTTCGGCGTCTTCCTCGTCTCCGGTGCGGGGGCGAACGGTGGTCGCCGGGTCGGTGAGCTGGACGAGGAGATGGTCTACGAGTCCCGCGTGGGCGACGTCTTCCTGCTCGGGTCCTCCTCGTGGCGGATCGAGGAGATCACCCACGACCGGGTCCTGGTCAGCCCGGCGCCCGGCCAGCCCGGCAAGATGCCGTTCTGGCACGGCGACACCCTGGGCCGCCCGCTGGAGCTGGGCCGGGCGCTGGGCGCCTTCCTGCGCGAGGTCGGCTCGGCCACGCCGGAGGCGGGCATGGACCGGGCCCGCGCTGCCGGCCTGGACGCCTGGGGCGCGAGCAACCTGTTCGCCTACCTGGCCGAGCAGAAGGCGGCCACCGGCCACCTGCCCGACGACCGCACGCTGCTGGTCGAGCGGTTCCGCGACGAGCTCGGCGACTGGCGGCTGGTCGTCCACTCCCCCTTCGGCGCCCAGGTCAACGCCCCCTGGGCGCTGGTGCTCGCCGCCCGGCTGCGTGAGCGCTACGGCGTCGACGTCGCGTCGATGCACTCCGACGACGGCATCGTGCTGCGGCTCCCGGACACCACCGGGGAGGCGCCGGAGGCCGACCTCGCGCTGCTGGACCCGGACGACGTCGAGCGGGAGGTCACCGCCGAGGTCGGCAACTCCGCGCTGTTCGCCAGCCGGTTCCGCGAGTGCGCCGCCCGTGCGCTGCTGCTCCCCCGTCGCGACCCGCGGCGGCGCACCCCGCTGTGGCAGCAGCGGCAGCGAGCGGCCCAGCTGCTCTCGGTGGCCAGCGAGTTCTCCTCGTTCCCGATCACCCTGGAGGCGGTCCGGGAGGTGCTGCAGGACGTCTACGACGTGCCCGGGCTGGTCGAGCTGATGAGCGACGCGCGCGCCCGCCGGGTGCGGCTGGTCGACGTGCAGACCCAGACGGCCTCGCCGTTCGCCCAGTCGCTGCTGTTCGGCTACGTCGGCCAGTTCATCTACGAGGGCGACGCCCCGCTGGCCGAGCGCCGCGCCCAGGCGCTCGCCCTGGACACCGGGCTGCTCGCCGAGCTGCTGGGCCGCTCCGAGTTGCGCGAACTGCTCGACGGCGACGCCATGGCCGAGGTCGAGGCGGAGCTGCAGCGGCTGCCTGAGCAGCGGCACCCGCGCGACGTCGACGGCGCCAGCGACCTCCTCCGCGGGGTCGGTGACCTGACCGTGGCCGAGGCGGGTGCCCGCGGCGTGCCGGCCGACTGGCTCTCGGAGCTCGTCGCCGCCCGGCGGGCGCTCGTGGTGCGGATCGCCGGGGAGGAACGGTACGTCGCCATCGAGGACGCCGGCCGGCTCCGTGACGCCCTGGGCACCGCGCTGCCGGTCGGGGTGCCCGAGGTGTTCACCGAGCCGGTGGCCGACCCGCTCGGTGACCTGATCGGCCGCTACGCCCGCACCCACGGCCCCTTCGCCCCGCCAGAGGTCGCCACCCGGCTGGGCCTCGGCGTCGCCGTCGTCACCGCCACCGTGCAGCGGCTGGTCGGCACCGGCCGGCTGGTCACCGGTGAGTTCCGGCCCGGCGGCATCGGCCAGGAGTGGTGCGACGCCGAGGTGCTGCGCTCGATCCGGCGCCGGTCGCTGGCCAAGCTGCGGCAGGAGGTCGAGCCCGTCCCGATCGACACGCTGGCCCGGTTCACGCCGTCCTGGCAGTCGGTGGGCGGCCGGATGCGCGGGGTCGACGGCGTCCTGGCGGTGGTCGAGCAGCTGGCCGGCGCGCTGGTGCCCGCCTCGGCGCTGGAGTCGCTGGTGCTGCCCTCCCGGGTGCAGGACTACTCGCCCGCGATGCTCGACGAGCTGACCAGCGCCGGTGAGGTGCTGTGGGCCGGCGCGGGCGGGCTCTCCGGTGGTGACGGCTGGGTGACCCTGGTGCCGGCCGACCTGGCCCCGCTGCTGCTGCCCGAGCCGCCCGGGGGTGCGACGACCGAGGGCGGCATCGGGCAGCTCCTGCTCGACGAGCTCGCCGGCGGGCAGGCGCTGTTCTTCCGAGCGCTGTCCGACCGGGTGGGCGCCACCGACGACACCGCGCTGGCCGAGGAGGTCTGGGACCTGGTCTGGGCCGGGGCCCTGACCAACGACACCCTCGCACCGCTCCGCACCCGGTTGTCCGGCGGCGGGACGCACAAGAAGCAGGCGGCCGCTCCCCGCGCCCGGCTGGACCGCAGCCGGTACGGCCGCACCCGGCTCGGCCGCCCGTCGATGCCCAGCCGCACCGGTCCGCCGTCGATGGCCGGGCGCTGGTCGCGGTTGCCCGAGCTGGAGGGCAACGCCACCAAGCGCACCACCGCGCGGGCGGAGGCACTGCTGGAGCGGCACGGCGTGCTGACCCGCGGCGCGGTGCAGGCCGAGCAGGTGACCGGGGGGTTCTCGGCGGTCTACCCGGTGCTGCGGGCGTTCGAGGAGAACGGCCGGGCCCGCCGGGGCTACTTCGTCGAGACCCTCGGCGCGGCCCAGTTCGGTACCCCGGGCTCGGTCGACCGGCTGCGCAGCTTCGCCAGCCCCGACCGCACGCCCGCCGGCCCGGTCGTGCTCGCCGCCACCGACCCGGCCAACGTCTACGGCGCCGCACTCCCCTGGCCGGAGCGCGCGGTCGCCTCCGCCGACGGCCCGGTCGACGGCCCCGCCGTCGACCTCGGTGAGGGCACCGGCAGCCGGAGGACCGGGCACCGGGCCGGGCGGAAGGCGGGTGCCCTGGTGGTGCTGGTCGACGGCGAGCTGGTGCTCTACGTCGAGCGCGGCGGGAAGACCCTGCTGTCCTGGACCGAGGAGGAGACCGTGCTCAAGGAGGCCGCCACCGCGCTGTCCGGCGCGGTCGCCTCCGGGGCGCTGGGCCGGATGATCGTGCAGAAGGCCGACGGCGCGTCGGTGCACGAGTCCGGCCCGCTCACCACGGCGCTGCAAGCAGCCGGCTTCGCGGCCACCCCGCGCGGCCTGCGCCTGCGCAACTAGACCCGCGACCCCGCCGTTGTGCGCTCACCGGCGCTCTGTCGCGTGGAGTGCCGCTGAGCGCACAGCGGGTGCGCGGAGAGCGCCGCTCAGCGCACCCGCGGGTGCGCGCAGGGGTCAGCGGCGGCGGGAGCCCTGCAGCCAGGGGCCGAGCCAGCGGCTGAGCCGCGGCATGGACAGCCGCAGCGCCGTCACCACGTAGGCCGCCGACAGCAGGAGCCGCGCCGGCCAGGGCCAGTCGCCGACGAAGGGCACGACGAGGACTTGGAACGTCGAGGTGAACAGCAGCACGACGGCGACGGTGAGCAGCCAGCTGCGCCACGCCGGCCCCGGCCGGGCCGGCACCGCGAAGAAGGTCTGCAGGCCGACGGCCCGGGCCACCCGCTCGTCCTCCACCAGCTGGTGCACCCGGTCGAGCGCCTCGCGCCGTTCCGGCGAGCGCTCCCAGGCGGCGAGGGACTCGTCGTCCCGGAAGCGGTAGACCAGGTGGTACTCGTCGCTGCCCGCTCCGGGGCGCAGCAGGGAGGAACCCAGGTGACCGGGGAAGCCCGCGGCCACCTCCTGCACCTCGGTCGCCCAGCGCTCGAAGGCGTTCTGCTGGTCCGGGCGCACCACCCGGGCGACGGTGACGGTGACCGGCTCCGGCGCCGGGGTCGGCTGCCGGGTCGCGATGCTGCCGGTCAGGCGGTCCGGCAGGCTGCGCAGGCGGGTCGACACGGTCACAGAGTTCCTCAGCGCTGAAGGAAGCCCGGCTCTTCCCGGCTGTCGCCCCACTCACACGAGGCCACCCGACCGAGGGAGCCGGACCGTCGGCCGGGACAGGCTCACCGCCACCGAGCGGCCGGCCAGCCCGCGCGGGGACCATGGTCGGCGTGCCCGAGGGAGACACCGTCTGGCTGGCCGCCCAGCGGATGAACACGGCATTGGCCGGCGCCATCCTCCGCCGCGGCGAGCTCCGGGTGCCGCAGCTGGCAGCGGTCGACCTCGCCGGCGCCACCGTCACCGAGGTCGTCCCCCGCGGCAAGCACATGCTCACCCGGCTGGCCGACGGCCGGACGCTGCGCACGCACTACCGGATGGACGGCAGCTGGCACATCTACCGGCGGGGCACCCGGTGGCGGGGCGGCCCCGGGCGCAGCATCCGCGCGGTGCTCGCCACCGACGAGTGGGAGTGCGTCGGCTACCGGCTGCACGACATGCGGGTCGTGCCCACCAGCCAGGAGGCCGAGCTGGTCGGGCACCTCGGGCCCGACGTGCTGGACCCGGACTGGGACGTCGAGGAGGCCCTGCGCCGGCTCTGCTCGCAGCCGGACGAGCAGATCGGCGTGGCGATCCTGGACCAGCGCAACCTCGCCGGGATCGGCAACCTCTACAAGGTCGAGTCGCTCTTCCTGACCGGCGTGCACCCCTGGGCTCGGGTCGCCGACGTCCCCGACCTGCGCGCGCTGGTCGAACGAGCCCGCACGCTGATGCTGGCCAACCGGCACCACCCCGAGCAGAGCACCACCGGCGAGACCCGCCGCGGGCAGGA
The DNA here is from genome assembly GCF_000761485.1 of Modestobacter caceresii. Classification (GTDB taxonomy): domain Bacteria; phylum Actinomycetota; class Actinomycetes; order Mycobacteriales; family Geodermatophilaceae; genus Modestobacter; species Modestobacter caceresii. The sequence goes on along the minus strand of NZ_JPMX01000015.1, from coordinate 31,436 downwards.
CCACTGGGTCGCTGGTCGAAAGGGCCGCCCCTGCCGGCGCTGCCGGACGCCGATCCGGCTCGGCGACCAGGGCCCCGACCTGCAGGAGCGCGTCACCTGGTGGTGCCCGCACTGCCAGGCCACGCCCGCACCGGTGGATCCGCGGGCGCGCACCGGGGAGCCCGGCACCGAGGCGCGCCGCGCCAGGTACCAGTGACGACGGAGCCGCCCGCAGCGCCCGACGCGACGGCTGCCAGGTCCGGCAGGAGCGCGTGCGGGCGGGGATCATGGCGGGATGCCCGAGGGAGACACAGTCTGGCTGGCCGCCCAGCGGATGAACACGGCGCTGGCCGGCGCCACGCTCACGAAGGGCGAGTTGCGCGTGCCCCAGCTGGCCACCGTCGACCTCACCGGCGCCACCGTCACCGAGGTCGTCCCCCGCGGCAAGCACATGCTCACCCGCTTCGCCGACGGACGCACGCTGCGCACGCACTACCGGATGGACGGCAGCTGGCACATCTACCGGAAGGGAACCCCGTGGAAGGGCGGGCCCGCGCACAGCATCCGGGCGATCCTGGCCACCGACGCGTGGGACTGCGTCGGCTACCGGCTGCACGACCTGCGGATCGTGCCGACCAGCGGTGAGGGCGAGCTGGTCGGCCATCTGGGACCCGACGTGCTCGGCCCCGACTGGGACCTCGACGAGGCGCTGCGCCGACTCCGCTCCCACCCGGACGAGCAGATCGGCGTAGCGATCCTGGACCAGCGCAACCTCGCCGGCATCGGCAACCTCTACAAGGTCGAGACGCTGTTCATGACCCGCACCCACCCGTGGACGCGGGTCGCCGACGTCCCCGACCTGCCCGGGCTGGTCGAACGCGCCCGCACGCTGATGCTGGCCAATCGCGACCACCCCGAGCAGAGCACCACCGGCTCCACCCGGCGCGGGGAGGACCACTGGGTGTTCGGCCGCCGCGGCCGGCCGTGCCGTCGCTGCCGCACCGCGATCCTGCTGGGCGACCAGGGGCCGGACACCCAGGAGCGGGTGACCTACTGGTGCCCGGCGTGCCAGGCCGCACGCAGCCCGATCGACCCGCTGGCCTGCACGGGAGAGCCCGGCCACCCGGCGTCGATGGTCGCCACCTGACCGAAGGAGCCCCGCCGTCCAGCAGGACGACGGGGCTCCGGGGGGGCTCGCCTCTGACGTGCGAGGCAGCAGTGCTCCTACTGCTCGGGCCGCTCCGCCGGCTGGGCAACCGGGGTCTCGGCGCCGAGCTCGGTCACCTGCGGGGTGCCCTGCTCGATCGCGCCGGCGGCCTGGGTGCCGCTGATGGCCTGGGTGCCACCGCCCATCGACGCGCGGAGCTCGGCCAGCCGGGAGGCGCCGGCGACGTCGATGGTCGCCTTCTCGACCTCGAGCATCCGGCCCTCGACCGAGTTCTGCGCGAGCTCGGCCTGGCCGAGCGCGTTGGCGTAGCGGGCCTCGATCTTGTCGCGGACCTCACCGAGGTTGGGGGTGTTGCCCGGTGCGGACAGCTCGTTGACCGACTTGAGCGAGGCGGAGACCTGCTCCTGCATCTTGGCCTGCTCCAGCTGCGACATCAGCTTGGTGCGCTCGGCCAGCGTCGACTGCAGCCGCATCCGGCTCTGCTCGACCGCGCCCTTGGCCTGCTCGGCGGCCTGCAGGGCCTCGTCGTGGCTGCGCTTGAGGTCCTCGACCGCCTGCTCGCCGCTGACCAGCTGGGTGGCGAAGGCCTGCGCGGCCTGCTCGTACTCGGCGGCCTTCCCGGCGTTCCCGGCGGCCCGGGTCTGGTCGGCGAGGGTCAGCGCCTGCCGGGCCGAGGCCTGCAGCTTCTCGATGTCACCGAGCTGCCGGCTGAGCCGCATCTCCAGCTGACGCTGGTTGCCCAGCACCGCGGCGGCCTGGTTGGCCAGCGCCTGGTGCCGCTGCTGCTCCGCCTCGATCGCCTGCTGGATCTGGATCTTGGGATCGGCGCGCTGGTCGATCTGGTTGTTGGCCGAGGCCGTCAGGTACTTCCACAGCTTCACGAACGGGTTCGGCATGGCTCCTCCTGGTCCGGTGCTCCAGCCCCGCCGGACGGCGGGCGGTGCGACACGGATGACGCTGTCCCGATCATCGTCCCAGGCGGCGCCCCCGGCCAGCCACCGCACACGTCCCGATGACCCGTTCGCGCCGTCTCCGCCCGCGTCCTCCTGCACCGACGACTGTCCCCCCGCACCAACGCTGGTGCGGGGGGACAGCCTTCGATCAGGTCACCTGATCCACGCTGGGGACGGCGGGGGTCGTCAGGCCGGGCGGCCGCGCAGCCGCCGGTAGTGCGCGACGAGGGCGGCGGTGGAGGGGTCCGCGTCGATCTCGGGGCTGTCCATGTCCGGCGCGGTCTCGCTGGTCAGCGCCGGGGCCAGCTGCCGGGCCATCACCTTGCCGAGCTCGACCCCCCACTGGTCGAAGGAGTCGATCTGCCAGATCGCGCCCTGGGTGAAGACGGTGTGCTCGTAGAAGGCGATCAGCTGCCCGAGCGTGGCCGGGGTCAGCTTCGGCGCCAGGATCGTGGTCGAGGGCCGGTTGCCCGGCATCACCTTGTGCGGGACGACGTCGGCCGGCGTGCCGTCGGCGGAGACCTCCTCCGCGGACTTGCCGAACGCGAGCGCGGCGCTCTGCGCGAACATGTTCGCCATCAGCAGGTCGTGCATCTCGCCGATGTCGTGGTTGGGCTCCCCGAACCCGATGAAGTCGGCCGGGAGGAGCGAGGTGCCCTGGTGCAGCAGCTGGTGGAAGGCGTGCTGGCCGTTGGTGCCCGGCTCACCCCAGTAGACCTCGCCGGTCGCCGTCGTCATCGGCTGCCCGTCGGCCTGCACGGACTTGCCGTTGCTCTCCATCGTCAGCTGCTGCAGGTAGGCCGGCAGCCGGGACAGGTACTGGCTGTAGGGCAGGACGGCGTGGCTCTGGGCACCGAAGAAGTCGGTGTACCAGACGTTCAGCAGCCCCTGGACCACAGGCATGTTCTCCGCGAGGGGCGCGGTCCGGAAGTGCTCGTCGACGGCGTGGAAGCCGGCGAGCATCTCGGCGTAGGCGTCCGGCCCGATCGCGACCATGAGCGAGAGCCCGATCGCCGAGGTGAAGGAGTAGCGGCCGCCCACCCAGTCCCAGAACTCGAACATGTTGGCGGTGTCGATGCCGAACTCGGCCACCGCGTCGGTGTTGGTGGAGACCGCGACGAAGTGCTCCGCCACCGCCGACTCGTCGGCACCCGAGGCCAGCAGCCAGTCCCGGGCGACGGTCGCGTTGGTCAGCGTCTCCAGGGTGGTGAACGTCTTGGAGCAGACGACGAAGAGGGTGGTCGCCGGGTCGAGGTCGCGGGTCTTCTCGGCGAAGTCGGTCGGGTCGATGTTGGAGACGAACCGGGCGGTGAGGTCGCGGTCGCTGTAGTCGGCCAGGGCGGTGTACGCCATCGCCGGGCCGAGGTCGGAGCCGCCGATGCCGATGTTCACCACGGCCCGGATGCGCTCGCCGGTGTGCCCCTTCCACTCCCCCGACCGCACCCGGTCGGCGAAGGCGCGCATCTTGGCCAGCACCGCGTGCACGTCGGCGCTGACGTCCTGGCCGTCGACGGTGAGCGGCACCGACTCCGGTGCGCGCAGCGCCACGTGCAGGACAGCGCGGTCCTCGGTGGTGTTGATGTGCTCGCCGCGGAACATCGCCGCGATCCGCTCCGGGACGCCGGCCCGCTCGGCCAGCGCGACCAACAGCTGCAGCGTCTCGTCGGTGACCCGGTGCTTGGCGAGATCGACGTGCAGGTCGCCGGCGGTGCCGGTCAGCCGGGCCGCGCGCTCGGGGTCCTCGGCGAACAGCTCGCGCAGCGTCCGGGCGCCGACCGCGCGGTGGTGCTCGGCAAGGGCTGCCCACTCGTCGGTCGCGGTGATGTCCATGCTGTGCTGCCTCCAGTGTCCGGCCAGGTCTCTGCGGGGACAGGTGCGCAGCGACGCCGCAGCACAAACCCCGGGCATGATCATGCCTGCGCCGGGCAGCTGCCCGGCGCAGGCCCTCCTGCGCCGGGCAGCGTGGGCGACAGCCACCCGTGGCCGCCCCCCGGGGCGCCGTCAGGCGGCGCTGATCCCCTCGCCCTCCGCCGACTGGACCTGCTCGACCCGGTCCTCGGCCGCCATCCGGGTCAGCTCGGCACCGGCATCGGCGTCCCGGGTCAGGTTGTCCCCCGTCGTCGGGTCGAAGACGTGCACCTTGCGGCTGTCCAGCCAGAACTCTGCGTCCCGGCCCTCCCTGATGCGGCTGGTCGCGTCGATGGACACGATCGCCTGGGTGCGCAGCTCCTCGGAGTCCAGCTCCTTGGACAGTTCCCGCAGCTGGGTGCGGATCTCGTCGGGCGCCTCGTAGGGGATGTAGGCGAACTGGGAGTCACCGAGCCACTCGGTGACGTCCACACGAGCGGTGAAGACCGAACCGAGCGGTCGCTTCGCCTCGTCGACCAGGGAGGCGTCCTCGAAGTACTCCGGCCGGATGCCGACCAGCAGGAGGTCGCGGCCGGCGACCGCGGCCGCCCGGCGCTCGTCGAGCTCGATGTCCCCGAAGGGCGTGGTCAGCCGGGAGCCCTCGAGCTGGGCCGGCAGGAAGTTCATCGGCGGCGAGCCGATGAAGCCGGCGACGAAGAGGTTGACCGGCTGCTCGTACAGCTCCCGCGGCGAGGCGACCTGCTGGATCTTGCCCTTGCGCAGGACGCAGACCCGGTCGCCGAGCGTCATCGCCTCCGTCTGGTCGTGGGTGACGTAGACGGTGGTGATGCCCAGGCGGCGCTGCAGCCGGGAGATCTCGGTGCGCATCTGGCCGCGGAGCTTGGCGTCCAGGTTCGACAGCGGCTCGTCGAAGAGGAACGCCTCGGCCTGGCGCACGATCGCCCGGCCCATCGCCACCCGCTGCCGCTGACCACCGGAGAGGTTGGCCGGCTTGCGCTCCAGGTGCTCGTGCAGCTCCAGGACGTCGGCAGCCTCGTTCACCCGCCGCTGCACCTCGGCGTCGTCCACCTTGGCCAGCCGCAACGGGAAGGCGATGTTCTCGAACACGCTCAGGTGCGGGTACAGCGCGTAGTTCTGGAAGACCATCGACAGGTTGCGCTCCCGCGGTGCCTTGTCGTTGACCCGGGTGCCGCCGATGACCATGTCGCCGCTGGTGATGTCCTCCAGCCCGACGATCATCCGCAGCAACGTGGACTTCCCGCAGCCGGACGGGCCGACGAGGATCATGAACTCCCCCTCGTCGATGTCCAGGCTCACGTCGTTCACCGCCGGGAAGCCGTCGCCGTACTTCTTGACGATGTTCTTCATCTCGATCGAGGCCATCAGTTCGTCCCTTTCACGATCAGCATGGGTCGGCGGGAGGGCGTCAGCCCTTGACGGCGCCGTTGGTGAGGCCGGCGACGATGCGCCGCTGGAACAGCAGGACCAGCACGATGACCGGGATGGTGACGATGACCGCGGCAGCCGCGATCGCACCGGTCGGGTCCTCGAACTGGGAGGCGCCGGAGAACAGGCCCAGCGCCGCGGGCACGGGTCGCGCCGCCTCGGTGGAGGTGAGCGAGATGCCGTAGACGAAGTCGTTCCAGGCGATGAAGAAGGCGATGATCGCCGTGGTGAAGACGCCCGGCGCAGCCAGCGGGACGATCACCTTGCGGAACGCCTGCCAGGTGGTCGCGCCGTCGACCTGCGCGGCCTGCTCCATCTCCCAGGGGATCTCCCGGAAGAACGCCGACATCGTCCAGATCGAGATCGGCAGCGTGAGGGACAGGTACGGGATGATCAACCCGGGCCAGGTGTCGTAGAGGCCGATGTTGCGCCACAGGTTGAACAGCGGCGTGACGATCGAGATCACCGGGAAGATCGCCACCGCCAGCGCCGTCCCGAGGATGAACTTCTTCCCCGGGAAGTCCAGCCGGGCGATCGCATAGGCGGCGAACATGGCCAGCAGGCACGAGATCGCCGTGGCGATCAGGCAGATGCCGAACGAGTTGCGCAACGCCGGCAGGAACAGGTCGCTGGCCCCGCCGGTGAGGATCAGGGAGTAGTTCTCCCACGTCGGGGCGCCGGGGAGGAAGTTGCCGTTGTTCAGGGCGCTGGGCGCCTTGAACGACAGTGACACGATCCAGGCGATCGGGAACAGCGCGTAGATGACGATCGCCACTCCGGCGACGCCCCACCAGGTCTTCTCCTTGGTGGACATCAGCCTTCCCCCCTCGACTGGGACAGGTCGACCTTGAAGCCCTTGATGAAGCTCATGGCGATGAACACGACCGCCAGGAACAGCAGCACCGAGACCGCCGACCCCAGCCCGATCTCCAGCCGCGAGATGGTCTGCCGGTAGGCGAGGAAGGAGACCGACTCGGTCGCGTTCGCCCCGCCGGTCATGATGAAGATGCTGTCGAAGACCCGGAACGCGTCCAGGGTGCGGAACAGCAGGGCCACCATGATCGCGGCCTTCATGTTCGGCAGGGTGACCTTGCGCATCCGCTGCCACCAGCTCGCACCGTCGACCTTCGCCGCCTCCTGCAGCACCTCCGGCACCTGGGCGAGCCCGGCCAGCAGGAGCAGCGAGATGAACGGCGTGGTCTTCCAGATCTCGGCGAGACAGATGACCAGCAGCGAGGTCCAGGTGCCGCCGAACCAGTCGGTGTCCCCACTGATGCCCGGCACCCAGCCGAACCAGGTGTTGACGAAGCCGGTCTGGATGTCGAACGCGAACTGCCAGGCGAAGGCCGACACCACGGTGATGACCGCGTAGGGGATGAGGATCGCGGCCCGCAGCACCGGCCGGATCGTGCTCAGGGCCTTGGCCATCACCATGGCGAGGGCGAAGCCCAGGACCAGCTCCACGGCCACGGTCACCAGGGTGATGAACCCGGTGACCAGCAGGGACCGCCACCACAGCCAGTCGCTCAGGATCACCGCGTAGTTCGACAGCCCGGTGAAGGACCGGTTGTCCGGGTCGGTCAGCCGGAAGTCGAAGAGCGAGTCGTAGACCGCCTGGGCGATCGGGTAGGCGGTCACCAGCAGCATCACCGCCAGGGCGGGGCCGGCCAGCAGCCAGCCGAGCTTCCGCTCGCTCTTGGCCCGGTCACTGGTCGTCCCGCCGGGGGCGGAGACCGGTTGGGTCTTCTCCACCGGGGGGAGCGTGGTCTGCGTCACAGCAGCTGCTCCTTCCGCAGCACGGCGTTGATGAGCTCGGCGGCCGCCTCGGGGGTCTGCTCCGGCTCGACCGACGACGGCGGGTGGTAGACCCGCTGGATCCCGCCGGAGACCTCGCTGTAGTACGGGGTCTGCGGTCGGGGCGCCGCCAGCTCCAGGGAGTCCCGGATGGTGGGGGCCATCGGGAACTGCTCGAGCACCTCCGGGTCGTCGTAGACCGCGGTGTCGGAGGCCGGGTTGCCGTTGGTGACGAAGTAGTAGGCCTGGTTCTCCGTCGAGGTGATGCACTCGGTCGCCTCGTAGGCGAGCTCGGGGTACTGGCTGAAGGCACCGACGCCGAGGTTGATCCCGCCGTAGGGCGGCGCGGCCGGGGTGTCGGCGTCCACCCGCGGGTAGATCGCCCAGCCGTAGTCCTCGGGCACCGAGGCGTCCATGGTCCCGGCCTCCACGGCGGACAGTGCCCGGGGGTAGACGAACGGGTAGTTCACGTTGAACCCGCCGTTGGGGCCCTCGAACGCCGTCGCGGTGGAGTCCTCGTTCGCCGTCGACAGCGCCGGGCCGACCGTCCCGCTGGTGCCGATCATCCGCATCACCTCAGCGGCACGGATGCCGGCCTCGGACGTGAGCCCCAGCTCGATCTCCGACGGGTCGGTGGAGTTCTCCTCGATGATCGACCCGCCGGCGGACTCGATCAGCGCGTTGAACCAGACGGTCAGCGCCTCGGCACGGATGCCCTGCACGCCGACCTGCACGTCGGCGGCCTGGGCTGCCTCCACGATCTGGTCCCAGGTGACCGGCTGGCTCATGTCCAGCCCGGCCTGCTCGACGACCGACTCGCGGTACCAGAGCAGCTGGGTGTTGGCCCAGAACGGGACGGCGACCAGTTCGTCGTTCCAGGTCGAGCCCTCGACCGCGCTCTCCACCACGTCCTCGGTGACCCGCTCGGCGACGTCGGAGGGCACCGGCGCGAGGAAGCCCGCCTCGGCGAACTCCGGGATGAACGGCGGGTCCAGGCTCATGATGTCGATCGAGGCGTCGTTCGCGGCCAGCCGCCGGATCAGCTGCTCCCGCTGCTGGGAGGCCTCACGGGGCAGCACGGCGGTCTCGATCGCGTACTGGCCGTCCGCGGCTTCCGTGCACCGGGCGGCGATCTCGGCCTGCCCCCCGGAGTCGGGGTTGGTGTACCAGGTGAGGGTCGGCACACCCCCCTCGTCGCTGCCACAGGCCGCGAGCGCGGAGCTCAGGAGACCAGCCGCCGCGGCACCGGACAACGCCCTGCGCCACCTGCGGGAGTGGAACGGACCGGCCCGACCGGTCTGCACCCTGTCGCTTCCGACCTTGCTGACGTCCGGCACCGGACCACCGCCTCCGTTGGCGCCAGGTGACCTCGTGTCACCGTGGAACTCGGAGAGTGGCCTTGCTCACAACGACTGTCAACCGGAGCGAGACCTCACCGTTTCCTCTCGCCGAGTGGTCCCGGCGAACGCCCTCAGCGGGCTTCGGAGCGGTGCGCGATCACCGACGGCGTGGTGAGCTGAGCGGGCATCCGGGGCAGCACGTTCTGGACGTAGGAGCGCACCGCGACCCAGGTGCCGACGTCGAACCCGGCCTGCTCGGAGAGGAACCAGCGGTGCTCCAGCACCTCGTGGAAGACCTCCGCGGGCTCGAGCCGGCCGGCCAGCTCGTCGGGGACCGCGCCCACCACCGGCAGGTACACCTCGGTCACCCAGCGGTGGCCGGCGACGGCCTCCGGCACCGGGCTGCCGCCGCGCTGCTCCAGGTAGGCCCGGTAGGAACGCAGGTCGTTGAGCAGCCGCTGTGCCTGGTTCTCCTGCACCTCCAGGCCGGTCAGCCGGAGCAGCTCACGCCGGTGCTGTCCGGGCTCGGCGACCCGGGTCTCCACCCGCAGCCGCGCGCCGTCCCCCGAGGTCACCAGCTCGATCTCGCCGACGTCGAAGCCCAGGTCGTTGATCCGCTGGAGTCGCTCGGCGACCCGGATCGCCTGCTCGTCGGCGCGGAAGACCTCCTCCCGGGTCACCTCCTCCCAGAGCGCCTCGTACCGGATCGGCAGGCTCTCGGCGATCTCGATCGGGTCGATCTCCGGTGACAGCAGCTCGCCGGCCTGCAGGTCCATCAGCTCGGCCCCGACCCGTTCCCGCGCCAGGTCGACGTCGTAGGCGCGCTTGCGGGCCGACAGCGTGGGGTGCCGCTCCGCGGTCTCCGCGTCGACCATGTAGGCGGTGAAGGTGCCGGCGTCCAGCCGGAAGAGCGTGTTCGACAGGGAGCAGTCGCCCCAGTAGACGCCGGCCAGGTGCAGCCGCACCAGCAGCTCCACCAGCGTGTCCAGCAGCTTCATCGGGTCGTCCGCGGCACGTGGGCCGGAGAACAGGTACCGGTAGGACATCGAGTACTCGAGGTACCGGGTGACCAGGATGGCCTGCTGGTCGTCGGGCCGGTCGACGCAGATCCCCAGCACCGACACCGAGGGCAGCCCCTCGCCCTCGAACTCGGCCAGCAGCGCGTACTCGTGCCGGGCCAGCGGCTCGGCGATCTCCTTGAGCGCGAAGACCCGCCCCTCGGAGGCGGTGAAGCGGACGACGTGCCGCGAGATGCCCCGTTGCGGCACCTCGAGCAGCAGGGCCTCGTCCCACTCCTCCAGCGGCTGGTGCCACGGCAGGGACAGCAGGCCGGCGGCCTCGGTGGCCGGGGGCCGGAACAGGTACCGCATCACGCGCTCCGCTGGTGGTCTGGCACGGGTCCGGCTCTGGGCGCCGCCCGACACGATGTCACGTCACCGGGTCGACGGCCCGCTGTGCCGGCTGGACGGCGCTCGGCCGTCCCGGTCCACGGGGACCGGGACGGCCGAGGGAGCGGCGCGGGTGGGTCAGCCGACGAGCTGTCCGGTGACGACGGCGGCCTGCGCGGCCCGCTCCTGCACCGTGCCCGGCTGCAGCACCAGGCCGAGCAGCCAGCGGCACACCAGCTCGGCCTCCGGGCGGGAGATCCGCAGCGCCGAGCCGAGGGTGACGACGACGTCGCCCCAGCGGTCGGCGTCCAGCCCCATCATCTGCACGAGGGTCTCCGGCTCGGTCTCGGCCAGCCGGCGCAGCACCGGGTGCCCGCCGACCTCCTCGGCGAGCGCGGGGACGGCGACGGTCAGCGGCAGCTCGGCGGCGAGCGCGGCCAGCCGGTCCAGCTCGAAGGCGATCAGCGCGTGCGCCACGTCGTCCTTGGTCCGGAAGTGGTTGTACAAGGTGGCCTTGGCGACGCCGGCGGCGGCGGCGACGTGCTGCATCGTGGTCTTGCGGACCCCACGCTCGGCGAAGGCCGTGCGTGCCCCGTTGAGCAGGCCGCGCCGGGTGCGGCTCATCGGCACACCGGCCCGCCCGGGGCGGCGGGTGTCCTGACGCGGGGCGGTCGGGCGCGGGGCGGGGACGGCGACGGTCAGCGAGGGCACCGGCGCGGTCACGTGGTGGCCGGGTGCCGGCGGCTGCAGGAACGCGGCGCCGGCCGGGACCGGGGTCGTCAGGTGCTGCCCGCCCGCAGCCGCGGCCTCGGCGGCCGCGGACTCGGCGGCGTCGGCCTCCAGCACGGTGACCCCGCCCCGGCCGGTGACGGTCGGCACCGGGAGCGAGGGGTGCTGCGGCAGCGGGGGGCGGGATCCTGGGGAAGACATGGACACTTTGTGCCCGTTCCGTCGCACTGGGTCAAGGAGGTGGACCCTGAGCGCAGTTCGTGTCGCGCCCACCCGCCCGCGCTGGACGAATCAGACCGACAGCGACCGGCCCGGCGCAGGAGGCCGCGACCCCCATCCCGTCCGCAGGCTCGCACCGAGCCTGCGCGGGGTGAGGAGGACGGGGTCCTTCCTCAGGCAGCGAGCGAGACGGCCCCACGGGGGCGGGCGGCCGCACGGGCCGACTGGCCACTGCCCACGAGGGCCAGGGCCGGCTCGGCGACCGGCGCCGCGGCAGCCTCCTGCTCCGCGGGCACGTCCGTCGCGGCCGCGGCCGCGTCGTCGTCGCCGGCTCCCGGGCGGGCGACCGCGACCGGGCGGACCGGGTGCCCGGCCGGGTCGGCGAGCCGCATCTCCAGGCTCACCTCGGCCAGCAGGTCGGCCAGCTCCACGTCCAGGGCGTCGCAGATGGAGGCCAGCAGCTCGGAGGACGCCTCCTTCTGGCCACGCTCGACCTCCGAGAGGTACCCCAGGCTCACCCGGGCCGCGCCGGAGACGTCGCGCAGCGTCCGCCGCTGGCGCAGCCGGTGGCCCCGCAGGGTGTTCCCCAGCTGGGTGCGCAGCAGCGTCATGGCCGTCTCCTGTCCACTCTGACGAGCAGGTCGAACGAGCAACGCCACCGACCGGATCGGCCGGGAGACGCCGTGTGCTCACCGTACGCGGCCATGACCCGGGTCACCGTGCCGGTGGAGGTCCGTCCGCTCATGGCGTAACACCCCCGCCGTCCTCCGCCTTCCCGGGGAGCGCGTGCTCGGCGAGCCGGCCCAGCAGCCGCGCCATCGCCTCCTGCACCGCCCCGGCACGCACCGCGGCCCGGTCGCCGGGGAGGTCCAGCTCGTGGACGACGGTGACCAGCCCGTCACTGAGACCCACGTAGACCCGCCCCGGCCCGTGCTCGTCGACCGGGTCGGGACCGGCCACCCCGGTGATCCCGACGCCCCAGGTGGCGGCACAGCGGCTGCGGATGCCCTCGGCGAGCGCGGCCGCGGTGGGCTCACTCACCGGGCCGGAGGCGGCCAGCAGCTCCGGGGCGACCCCGGCCAGCGTCGTCTTCAGGTCGGTGGCGTACACGACCGCTCCCCCGCGCAGGGTGGCGCTGGCGCCGGGCACCGCGGCGAGGGTCGCGCAGAACAGGCCGGCGGTCAGCGACTCGGCGGCCGCGACCGTCTCACCGCGGGCCAGCAGGGCTGCGTGCACCCGCTGCGCGGTCCCCGCAGCGCCCGGCGAGCTCACGCCACGGTGCCCCGGCGGCCACCAGCGGCGCCGGGCTCGTCGCCCGCGCCTGCCCGCCTGGTCGCCGCGGCCCGCATGGCGCGCGCGCTGGTGCGGCGCAGCTTCACCGCCCGGTAGACGTAGTCGATGCCGGTGGCGACGGTCAGCACGAAGGCCGCGGCCATCACCCACCAGCGGGCCGACCCGAAGAGCCCGTCGATCGGCAGGATGTACATCCCGATGGCCAGCGACTGGAGCACGGTCTTGGCCTTGCCGCCGCGGCTGGCGGCGATCACCCCGTGCCGGATGACCCAGAACCGCAGCAGGGTGACCCCCACCTCGCGGACCAGGATGGTGAGCGTCACCCACCACGGCAGCAGGTCCAGCACCGACAGGCCGATGAGCGCCGTACCGGTGAGCGCCTTGTCGGCGATCGGGTCGGCGAGCTTCCCGAACTCGGTCACCTGGTTGGTCCGGCGGGCGATCATGCCGTCCAGCTGGTCGGTGATGATCGCGACGACGAAGAAGAGGGTGGCCCAGGCACGACGCCCGTCGTCCGCCCCACCCTCGGACAGCAGCAGCACCGCGAACAGCGGCACGACCGCCAGCCGGAGCATGGTCAGCGCGTTGGGCAGGTTGAGCAGGCGGGTGCTCTCCGGCGGCGTCGCCGCCGGGTCGGCCGGTACACCCGTGCTCATCCGGTCAGACCCCGGCCGTCTCAGCGACAGCCGTCGCGGCAGGCGCGGGCAGCAGCGCGCGGGCGACCAGGTCGACGCCCTCGGTGTCGACCACCTCCGCCCGCACCACCTGTCCGGCGAGCGCGTCGCCGGGCACCCCGGAGACCGTCGTCGTGCCATCGGCGTCCGGGTCCTGGTGGGCGGCGTGGCCGGCCCAGGTGCCGGGCTCGTCGTCGACCGACAGGTCCTCGGTCAGCAGCACCTCCGCGGTGCTGCCGATCCGCTCCTCGGCGCGCTGGGCGGTGAGCTCCTCGACCAGGTCGGTGATCCGCCGCACCCGGGCGTCGATCTCGTCCTGGTCCAGCTTGCCGGGCAGGCCGAGCGCCTCGGTGCCGTCCTCGTCGGAGTAGCCGAACACGCCGACGGCGTCCAGCCGCCCCTCGGTGAGGAACCGCTCCAGCTCGGCGACGTCGTCCTCGGTCTCCCCGGGGAACCCGAGGATGACGTTGGTCCGGAAGCCCGCGCCCGGGGCCAGCGCCCGGGCCCGCTCGATGATGCCGAGGAAGTCCTCGGTGCCGCCGAAGCGCCGCATCCGGCGCAGCAGCGTCGGTGAGGAGTGCTGGAACGACAGGTCGAAGTAGGGGGCGATGCCCGGGGTCGCGGCGATCACCTCGAGCAGGCCCGGCCGCAGCTCCGCCGGCTGCAGGTAGGCCACCCGCACCCGGACGACGCCGTCGATCGCGGCCAGCTGGGGCAGCAGCTTCTCCAGCGAGCGCAGGTCGCCGGTGTCCTTGCCGTAGGAGGTGGAGTTCTCGCTGACCAGGACGATCTCGGTGACGCCCTGGGAGGCCAGCCACTGCGCCTCGCCGAGCACCTCACCGGCCGGCCGGGAGACGAACGACCCGCGGAAGGTGGGGATCGCGCAGAAGGAGCAGCGCCGGTCGCAGCCGGAGGCGATCTTCAACGCCGCCGACGGGCCGCTCGCCAGCCGCTTGCGCCGCAGCCAGTCGTGGCCGGGGATGCTCGGCGCGTCGGGGGCCTGGGTCGCCGCGCTGCGCTGCACCGGGCTGATCGGCAGCAGGGTGCGCCGGTCCTGCGGGGTGTGCGGGACCAGCGGCCGGCCGGTGAGGACGTCGTCCAGCCGGTCGCCGATGGCGCCGTAGTCGTCGAAGCCGAGCACGGTGGCCTCGGGCAGCGCCCCGGCGAGCTCCGCGCCGTACCGCTCGGCCATGCAGCCGACGGCGATCACCTCGGCGCCGGAGTCGGTGGCGGCGAGGATCGCGTCCACCGAGTCCTTCTTCGCGCTCTCGATGAAGCCGCAGGTGTTCACCAGCACGGCGTCGGCGGCCTCGCCGTCGGCCACCAGTTCGTACCCGTCGCCGGCCAGCCGGCCGGCGAGCTCCTCGGAGTCGACCTCGTTGCGGGCGCAGCCGAGGGTGACGACGGCGACGCGCCGCGGAGCGGGACCGGCGGGCTGCCCTTCGGGGGATGTCATGGGTCTGGGCAGGGCTGGCACCGCACCATCGTAGGCGCCGTCCCACATCCCGCCCGGCGCCACCGGATCGCCCTGCTACTGGCTCCCGCGCAGCGTGAACATGACCGACTCCAGCTCGTCGGGCTTGATGAGCACGTCCCGGGCCTTCGAGCCCTCGGACGGCCCGACGATGCCCCGGCTCTCCATCAGGTCCATCAGCCGGCCCGCCTTGGCGAAGCCCACCCGCAGCTTGCGCTGCAGCATCGAGGTGGAGCCGAACTGGCTGGTGACGACGAGCTCGACCGCCTGGACCAGCAGCTCCAGGTCGCTGCCGATGTCCTCGTCGATCTCCTTCTTCTCCCCCGCAGCGGCGGTGAAGACCTCCTCGCGGTACTCCGGCTCGGCCTGCCGCTTGGTGAACTCGACGACCGCCTCGATCTCGGTGTCCGAGACGTAGGCCCCCTGCACCCGGATCGGCTTGCCCGCCCCGATCGGCAGGAAGAGCGCGTCGCCCATGCCGATCAGCTTCTCCGCACCCGGCTGGTCGAGGATGACCCGGCTGTCGGTGAGGCTGGAGGTGGAGAAGGCCAGCCGGGAGGGCACGTTGGCCTTGATCAGGCCGGTGACGACGTCGACCGACGGCCGCTGGGTGGCCAGCACCAGGTGGATCCCGGCAGCACGGGCCTTCTGGGTGATCCGGACGATCGACTCCTCGACGTCCCGCGGCGCCACCATCATCAGGTCGGCGAGCTCGTCGACGATCGTGAGGATGTACGGGTAGGGCTGGTACACCCGCTCGCTGCCGGGCGGGGCGGTGATCTCCCCGCGCTCGACCTTCTTGTTGAAGTCGTCGATGTGCCGCACCCCGGTGGCGCGCATGTCCTGGTACCGCTGCTCCATCTCCTCCACCAGCCAGGCCAGCGCGGTCGCGGCCTTCTTGGGGTCGGTGATGATCGGCGTGATCAGGTGCGGGATGCCGTCGTACGGGGTCAGCTCGACCATCTTCGGGTCGATCAGGATCATCCGCAGCTGCTCGGGGGTGGCCCGCAGCAGCAGCGAGGTCAGCAGCGAGTTGATGCAGCTGGACTTACCGGCACCGGTGGCACCGGCCACGAGCAGGTGCGGCATCTTCGCCAGGTTGGCGCAGACGAAGCCGCCCTCGATGTCCTTGCCCAGGCCCACCAGCATCGGGTGCGGGTCCTGCTTGGCGACCTGCGAGCGCATGACGTCGCCCAGGCTCACCGTCTCGCGGTCGGTGTTGGGCACCTCGACGCCCACCGCGGACTTGCCCGGGATGGGCGCCAGGATCCGGATGTTGTCGTTGGCGACGGCGTAGGCGAGGTTCTTGGTCAGCGCGGTGATCTTCTCGACCTTGACCGCGTTGCCCAGCTCGATCTCGTAGCGGGTCACCGTCGGGCCGCGGGTGAAGCTGGTGACCGCGGCGTCGATGTTGAACTGCTCGAGCACCCCGGTGATCGCCTCGATGGCGACGTCGTTGGCCTTGGACTTGGCCCGCGGCGGGGTGCCCGCGCGCAGCACGCTGACCGAGGGCAGGGTGTAGGCGCCCTCGACCGGCTGGATCCGGAGCTGCTCGGGCTCCTCGATCGGCGGGAGGTCCTCCGGCGGAGCCGTGCGGTCGATGATCGCCGGACGGCGGACCGGCACGGGCTCGGGGGCCGGCTCGTGGACGACCGCCTCCGGGGCCTCGTCCAGCGCACCGAGGTCGATCGACCCGGTGTCCAGGGTGTCCTCGACCGCCGGGGCCGCGGCCTTGCGTCCCTTGCGGACCCGCGGGACCGGCTCGGTCGCCGGCTCCTCGTCCTGGTACTCGTCGTAGTCGCCGTACTCCTCGTCGCCGTCCCGGCCCAACTGCCGGTCGGCCCACTCCCGCAGGCGTTCGGGCACCTGGTGCACCGGCGTGGCCGTGACGACGAGCACGCCGAAGAACGCGAGCAGGACCAGCAGCAGCACGGTGACGATCGGGCCGACGCCGGCGGTCAGCGGCATGCCGACCGCCCACCCGAGCAGGCCACCGGCGCCGGTCCGGTCCGCCGGGTCGGCGTCCGGTCCGACGACGTGGGCGACGCCGACGACGGCGGCGATCACGCTGAGCCAGCCGATCATCAGCCGCCCGCGCGACTCCGGGTGCGGGGGGTGCCGCAGCAGCCGAAGCGCGACCAGCAGCAGAACGACCGGCAGGGCGACGGTGAGCGCGCCGATCGTCCACTCGACGCCGGTGGCGAGGCCGGCGCCGACCGGGCCGATCCCGTCGGTCCAGACCGCCGCGCCCAGCACGATCGCCAGGCCCAGCACCGCGAGGCCGACGCCGTCCCGGCGGTGCTCGGGGCCCAGCGGCTCGGCCTCCTCCGGCCGGGCGACCGAGCGCGCCACACCGCCGGCGCTGCGGGCCAGCAGGCCCCAGGCGCCGGACGCGCAGCGCCAGAGACTGCCGGCGAGCGTGCCCTGCTTCTTCTTCGGCGGCGGCCGGCGGGCCGCGGTGGACCCGCGCTTGGCCGGGGGGCGCTTCTTGGCTGCGGTGCTGCCCGAGCGCGGGCGAGCAGGGGCGCTGCCGCGTGCAGGCGCCCGGTTCGACGTCGACGCGCGAGCAGGCATGCGTCAGACGGTAATCGGGATGCCGGTGGCCGGGGTCCATTCAGCGCCGCGTGTCCGGCTCGGGCTCAGCTGACACCCAGCCGCCCGGCTGGCTAGCGTGACCGGGGTGACCGCCCCCGAGCAGACCCTCCCCCACGGCAGCTGGCCGACGCCGATCACCTCCGAGCTGGTGGTGCGCGCCGCGGCCAGGCTCGGCGAGGTCGTCGTGGACGGCTCCGGGGACGACGCTGACGTCTGGTGGGCCGAGGGCCGGCCCAGCGAGGGCGGCCGCACCGTGCTGGTCCGCCGCACGCCGGACGGGACGACGACCGACCTGCTCCCCTCCCCCTGGAACGCCCGCACCCGGGTGCACGAGTACGGCGGCGGCGCCTGGACCGTGGCCGCCGGCACCGTGTGGTTCACCGACTTCGCCGACCAGCGGCTGTACCGGGTGGCGCCGGGCAGCAGCGAACCGGTCGCGGTGACCCCTGAGCCGGAGGTCCCCGCCGGCGTCCGGTTCGCCGACCTGCACGCCGACGGCGACGGCGTCCTGGCGGTCCGGGAGACCCACACCGCCGCCGGCCTGGCCGCCGAGGTCGTCAACGAGGTGGTCCGGGTCGACGCCGACGGCACCGTGGAGGTGCTGGTCAGCGGGCCGGACTTCGTCTCCGACCCGCGGCGGGAGCCCGACGGCCCCGCGCTGGCCTTCCTGCGGTGGAACCACCCGGACATGCCGTGGGACGCTGCCCAGCTGGTGGTCCGTGACGGCGCGGGCGATGAGCACGTCATCGCCGGCGGGCACGGTGAGTCGGTCGTCCAGCCGGTGTGGGGCGCGGACGGCGCGCTGTGGTGGCTCTGCGACCGCACCGACGTCTGGTCGCTGTACCGGCGCCGGCCGCACGGCGAGGTCGAGCTGGTGTTCGACGCCGGCAGCGACATCGCCGGGCCGCAGTGGGTCTTCGGGCAGAGCCGGTTCGACCTGCTGGACGACGGCCGGGTCGCCCTCGCCTACGGCCGGGACGGCGCCGACCGGCTCGCCGTGCTCGACACCGACGGCACGGCGCGCGAGTTCGACCTGCCGTACTCCGCCTTCGGCCAGGTGCGCGGCACCACGGACGGCGTGGTGTGCGTGGCCGGCGGCCCGGCGTCCGAGGCGGTCGTCCTCCGGGTCGGTCTCGACGGTGCCCCCGAGGTGCTCCGCCCGGCCCGCGACCTCGGCCTCGACCCGGCCTGGTTCTCCCGCCCCCAGCACGTCACCTTCCCCACCGAGCCCGGGCCCAGCGGGGTCGCCGAGGCCCACGCGCTGGTGTACCCGCCGGCCAACCCGCAGGTCACCGGCCCGGACGACGAGCTGCCGCCGCTCCTGGTGCTCGTGCACGGCGGGCCCACCGCCGCCGCCCGGTCGGTGCTGGACCTCGGCGTCCAGTACTGGACCTCCCGCGGGTTCGCCGTCGCCGACGTCGACTACCGCGGCTCCACCGGCTACGGCCGGCGCTACCGGGAGGCGCTGAAGGGGCAGTGGGGCGTCGCCGACCTGGACGACGTCGTCGCCTGCGCCCGGTACCTCTCCTCCGGCGACGGCCCCGCCGGGCTGCGCGTCGACCAGGCGCGGCTGGCGATCCGCGGCGGCTCGGCCGGCGGGTACACCACGCTGGCCGCGCTGACCTTCCGCCCGGGCGTCTTCGCTGCCGGGGCCAGCCACTACGGCGTCGCCGACCTGGCCGCGCTGGCCGCCGACACGCACAAGTTCGAGTCCCGCTACCTCGACGGGCTGATCGCACCGTGGCCCGCCGGCGCCGACGTCTACGCCGAGCGCTCGCCGATCAACGCGACCGACGCACTGGGCACCCCGCTGGCGGTGTTCCAGGGCGACGAGGACCGGGTGGTGCCGCCCGAGCAGGCGGAGCTGATGGTCGCGGCCCTCCGCGCCAAGGGCGTGTCGCACGCCTACGCCCTCTTCGCCGGAGAGCAGCACGGCTTCCGCAAGGCGGAGAACATCCGCACCGCCCTGGACGGCGAGCTGTCCTTCTACGCCCAGGTGCTCGGCTTCGGCCTGCCCGAGGCGGAGGGGATCACCCCGATCGAGGTCGTGGGTCCGTAACGGCGGCACGAGACCCGGTGAACCGATCCGGTCCCAGCGCCGTACACACCCGTAGGGCATCCGGCGATCGGGAGGTGGGACATGGTGCGGCAGCTGCGACCGGCCGGGACCGGCCACCTCGACGTCCCGGCCGCCTACGCCGCGCACGGGCCGGAGCTCTACCGCTTCGCCCTGCGCCACCTCGGTGACCAGGGCGCCGCCCAGGACGTCGTGCAGGAGGTGTTCCTGCGGGCCTGGCGGTCCGCGGGGTCCTTCGACCCCGGACTGGCCAGCCTGCGCACCTGGCTGTTCGCCATCGCCCGCAACCTGCTGGTCGACGAGGCGCGACGCGGTGCGGCCCGCCCGTGGCAGCGCCAGCTCACCGACGGCACCCGGCACGACGACCACAGCCCGCCCGGACCTGCCCTGGACGAGCGCCTGGTCGACGCCTGGGTGGTCGAGGAGGCGCTGCGTCGGATCGGGGCCGAACACCGGGCCGCGATCGTGGAGACCCACCTGCGCGGCCGGCCGCACGCCGAGGTCGCGGCGGAGCTCGGCGTACCGGTGGGCACACTGCGCAGCAGGGTGTTCTACGGCCTGAAGGCACTGCGGCTGGCGATGGAGGAGATGGGGGTGGAACCGTGAACGAGGATCAGGCGCACCGCGCACTGCGCGAGGAGCTCGGCGTGTACGCCCTGGGGGCGGGCAGCCCCGACGAGCGCGCCGTGGTGCGGGCGCACCTGGAGGGGTGTGCCGCCTGCCGCGCCGAACTGGCCGAGCTGGCCCCGATCGCCGCCCGGCTCGCCGACGCCGACCCCGACCGGCTCGACGAGGACCCGGCGCCCCCGCCCGGGCTGGCCGACGCCGTCCTGGCCCGGATCGCCGCCGAGGGCGCACTCCCCCGGGCCGACCCGGCCGGGCGCCGTCGACGGACCCGGCTCGCCGCCGGTTCGCTGGTGCTGGCCACGGCTGCCGCGGCCTTCGCCGTCGGCTGGCTGGTCCGGCCGGTCCCGCCCCCACCGCCGCTGGAGAGCGTGGCCGTCGAGGTCACCGACCCGGACATCACCGCGACCGCCGACGTGGTGCCGCACACCTGGGGGGTGGAGGTGAAGCTCGCCGGAGCCGGCTTCACCTCCGGGGAGGTCTACCGGGTCACCGTCCTCGAGGACGACGGGGACGCGGCGCCCGCCGGGGCCTTCCTCGGCACCGGTCCGGCGGAGCTGTTCTGCAACCTCAACTCCCCGGTCCTGCGCGGCGACGCCGAGGGCTTCCAGGTGGTCGACGCCAGCGGCGCGGTCGTGCTGCGCTCGACCTTCTGAGCATCGTCCCGGCCGGCGCTGAGCACGTCCGGGCCACGCGCTCCGGCCGCGTCGGGTGGCAGGGACTGCCCCCGACGCGGCCGGAGATCGTGCTGTCGGCCGCTCGTGTCGGCCGTCGGTCGGTCAGGGAGTCGCCGGCACCGTCTCCCCGTCCACGGTGAGGCCCGAGCCGGGGCCGTCCTGGAAGACGTTCGGGCCGACCGGTGCAGAGTTGCCGCGGACAGCCGTGCGGGTCACGGTCATCGTCCCGGTCGCGGAGTTCCAGAGCCCTCCGCCCTCGGCTGCAGCGGTGTTGCTCGTCACCCGGCTCCGGTCGATGTCCACCGTTCCGGCGCCGGTCAGGTGCAGGCCGCCGCCGTTGCCGGGACTGTCACCGGTGGAGTTGCCGGTGAGGAGACTGCGCTCGAGCGTCGTCGTGCCGACGTTGGCCTCGATGCCGCCACCGGCACGCGTCGCGGAGTTGCCGCTGATCAAGGAGCGGTCGACCAGGAGGGTGCCCTGGTCGTTGAGGATGCCGCCACCGGAGCCGGACGCGCCATCGGCGACGTTGTCCTTGATCGCGGAGCGGGTGACGACCAGCGTCCCGGACTCCCCCGCCTCCTGGAACAGGCCGCCGCCGCCCATGGTGGCCTCGGCACCGCTGGCGGTGTTCCCGACGACGATGCTGCGGTCCACGGTCATGGTGCCGAGACCGGAGTTCCACAGCCCGCCGCCCTCGGACGCAGCCGTGTTGCCGGTCACCGCGCTGCGCTCGACGTCCACGGTGCCGGCGCCGGTGAGGTGCAGGCCACCGCCGTTGCCGGGACCGTCGCCGGTGGAGTTCCCCGACAGCCTCGACCAGGAGACGGTCGTCGTCGACCCGTCGCTCGCCTCGATCCCCCCGCCGGCCCGCACCGCGCTGTTCCCGGTGATCGCGCTGCGCTGGACCTCCAGGGTGCCGGCATTCCGCAGGCCGCCGCCGGAAGCGGGCAGCCCCGTCCCCGCCGCCACCCCACCCGTGACCGTGAGGTCGCGCACTGACAGCCAACCGCCGACGAGCACGTCGAAGCCACGGTCGATGCCCTGGGCATCGACCGTGCCCCCGTTGCCCTTGATGGTGATCTCGGCCCTGATGTCGAGGTCACCCGTCGCCGAGTCGTCCTCGCCGGCCGCATCGCCGTTCCTGAGGGTGAGCAGGTAGGTGCCCTTGCTCAGCTCGATCGTGCCACCACCCGACGCGTTGGCCTCCTGTACCGCGGCACGGAGCGAGCACTCCTCGTGGACGTCGGCGCAGCGACCGTCCCCGGGGCCGGCGTCGACGGTGTCGGCCGTGGTGGTGACCCGGATGCCCTGCTGCCGGTCCCGGTCCTTCTGCTTGCCGTGGTACCGGTCGTCGTCCCCCCGGTTGCCCTGGTGCCGGTCGCTCTGGTCCCGGGCACTCTCTTGCCCCTCGCCCGCGGCCCATGCGTCGTGGGCCAGAGCTGGACTGCCGGCCAGCAGGCTGATTGCCAGCGCTGACGCCGCAGCACCCGCCAGTGATCTGGTGCGCATCTGTCGTCTCCTCGTCGATCGGTGTGGCCGGCGGACGAACACCGGACACCGGTGGGTACGCAGGGCGCGGGCACCCGTTCGATCGGAGAGCTGAGGATCTGTCGCCGCGGGCTCCGACAGCCTCGCGCCCCGGCGTGGCCTGACGGTTTGATGAGATGTGCACCACAGCCCGTCAGGGTCCGCCCTGGGGACAGCGGCTCAGCGAACGGATCAGACCTCGAGGACGGTGGGGATGATCATCGGGCGGCGGCGGTAGGTGTCCGACACCCACTTGCCGACCGTCCGGCGGATCACCTGGGACAGCCGGTGGGCGTCGATCTGGTCGTCGGCGGCCAGGGCCCGCTTCAGCTCGGCCTCCACCAGGACGAGCGCCTCGGTGAAGGCGGCCGGGTCGTCGGAGAAACCCCGGGTCGACAGGTGCACCGGCCGGACGATGGTGCGGGTCGAGGGCTCGATGACCACGGTCAGCGCGACGAAGCCCTCGTCACCGAGGATGCGTCGGGCCTGCAGCGACTCCTCGCCGACGTCGCCGACGTTGAGCCCGTCGACATAGACGTTGCCGATCGGCACGCTGCCCACGATCGACGCCTTGCCGTCGACCAGGTCGACGACGACGCCGTCCTCGGCCAGCAGGATGCGGTCTCGGCTCATCCCGGTCTCCTGGGCCAGCGCGGCGTGCGCCCGCAGGTGCCGCCACTCCCCGTGCACCGGCATCAGGTACCGCGGCTTGGCCACGTTGAGCAGGGTGCGCAGCTCCCCGGCCGGGGCGTGCCCGGAGACGTGCACGCGGGCCGTCTCCTTGTGCACCACGGTCGCGCCGAGCCGGGCGAGGCCGTTGATCACCTTGTAGACGGCGGTCTCGTTCCCGGGCACCAGCGAGGACGCCAGGATGATCGTGTCGCCGGCCTCGATGGTGACCTGGTGGTGCTCGCCGCGGGCCATCCGGCCCAGCGCGGACAGCGGCTCACCCTGCGAGCCGGTGCTGACCAGCACCACCTGCTCCGGGGGCATCGCGGTGGCCTCGTCGAGCTTGACCATCAGGCCGGGTGCGACCCGCAGGAGGCCGAGGTCCTGGGCGACCCCCATGTTGCGGACCATCGAGCGGCCCACCAGCGCCACCTTGCGGCCGTGCTCGGCCGCGCAGTCGAGCACCTGCTGGATCCGGTGCACGTGACTGGCGAAGCTGGAGACGATCAGCCGCTGGGAGGCGCGCTCGAAGACCGAGTCCAGCACCGGGCCGATGGTGCGCTCGGAGGTGACGAACCCGGGCACCTCGGCGTTGGTGGAGTCGCTCAGCAGCAGGTCGATGCCCTCGAACCCGAGCCGGGCGAAGGCACCGAGGTCGGTCAGCACGCCGTCGAGGGGCAGCTGGTCCATCTTGAAGTCGCCGGTGTGCACGAGGGTGCCCGCCGGGGTGTGCACCGCGACGGCCAGCGCGTCGGGGATGGAGTGGTTGACGCTGATGAACTCGCAGTGGAACGGCCCGGCCAGGTGGTCGTCCCCGGCCGCCACCTCGACCAGCACCGGGTCGATCCGGTGCTCGCGCAGCTTGGCCTTGACCAGCGCGAGGGTGAACCGGGAGCCGACCAGCGGGATGTCGGCGCGCAGCCGGAGCAGGTAGGGGACGGCGCCGATGTGGTCCTCGTGCCCGTGGGTGAGGACGACGGCGGCGATGTCCTCCAGCCGGTGCTCGATGACCCCGAAGTCGGGCAGGATCAGGTCGACGCCGGGCTGCTCCGCCTCGGGGAAGAGCACCCCGCAGTCGATGACCAGCAGCTGGCCGTCGAACTCGAGCACGGCCATGTTCCGGCCGATCTCCCCCAGCCCGCCCAGCGCCATCACCCGCAGGCCACCGGCCGGGAGGGGCGGCGGGGCCTTCAGGTCCAGGTGGGGCTGCGGGGAGTTCGACGTCGTCACAGCACGACACCTCCGGCGGCGAGGTCCACGCGCAGCTGCGCCACCTGCTCCTCGGTGGCGTCCACGAGCGGCGGGCGCACCGGGCCGGACGGGAGCCCGAGCTCGCGCAGCGCCGCCTTGACCATGATCGTGCCCTGGGTGCGGAAGATGCCGGTGTACACCGGCAGCAGCTCGTCGTTGACCTCCCGCGCCCGGGCCAGGTCGCCGGCCTCGACGGCGGCGATCAGCTCGGCCAGCCGGGTGCCGACCAGGTGCCCGACGACGCTCA
Organism: Modestobacter caceresii; assembly: GCF_000761485.1. GTDB lineage: Bacteria > Actinomycetota > Actinomycetes > Mycobacteriales > Geodermatophilaceae > Modestobacter > Modestobacter caceresii. Next base: position 7,443 of record NZ_JPMX01000015.1, on the reverse strand, counting down.
CCACACCGACGGCGCCGACCGCGAGCAGCGGCAGGTTCAGCATGTCCTCGCCGGAGTAGTAGGCGAGGTCGGTGCGGGCCAGGGTCTGCATGAGGGCGCCGAAGTCGCCCTTGGCGTCCTTGACCGCGACGATGTTCGGGTGTTCCGCGGCGCGGACCAGCGTCTCCACCTCGATGGGGACCACCGAGCGCGGCGGGATGTCGTAGAGCATCACCGGCAGGTCTGTGGAGTCGGCGACCGCGGTGAAGTGCCGCAGCAGGCCGGCCTGCGGGGGCTTGTTGTAGTAAGGGGTGACGACGAGCAGGCCGTGCACGCCGAGCCGGGCCGCCGACTGGGCCTTCTCGATGGAGTGCGCGGTGTCGTTCGTGCCGACGCCGGCGACCACCATGGCCCGGTCACCGACGGCGTCCAGCACGGCCTCGAGCACCGCGTGCTGCTCGCCGTCGCTGATGGTCGGCGACTCACCCGTGGTCCCGAAGACGACCAGGCCGTCGTGCGACTGCCGGTCGACGAGGTGCGCGGCGAGCTCCTGGGCGCCGGAGAGGTCGATCGTGCCGTCCTCGGCGAGCGGGGTGACCATCGCCGTGAGCACGCGCCCGAACGGTCGGGCGGGGTCCGTGGTCGTGGCCGGGGTCATGGCCTGGAATCTACCGGCCCGCCCCGACACCGCCGGACCGCCCTGCGGCGGCCCAGGTCTGCTCGTGCTCGGCGAGGACGCGGGCCACGGGGTCCGGAGCGGCCGTCCCCCGTCCCCACTGGGTGACCCGGAATCGGAGCCCGGTCGTCGACTCCGACCAACCGGGGTCGGGCACCCGCGTACCCGGCGCCCAGTCCGGGCCCGGGCGGGGCGCCCACGTGTCACCCGGCAGCTGCACGTCGACCTCGGTCACCACCAGCTCGTCGGCGTACGGGAGGAACGTGCCGTAGACCGCCCCGCCGCCGATCACCCACAGGTCGCCGTCCAGCGCAAGCGCCTCGGTCACCGACCGGACCACCTCGGCCCCCGGCTCGGCCGCGTCCAGCGTCGAGCTGAGCACCACGTTGCGGCGGCCCGGCAGCGGCCGGTACCTCGCCGGCAGCGACTCCCAGGTGCGGCGGCCCATGACCACGGTGCCGCCCACGGTCAGCGCCTTGAACAGCCGGAGGTCCTCGGGCAGCTGCCAGGGCAGCGCGCCGTCCGCGCCGATGACGCCGCCGTCGGTGGTCTGGGCCCAGACCATCCGCACCGTGCGTCGCGGGGTCGTCGGCTCGGTCACACCGCCACCGCACCCCGGATGGCCGGGTGGTGCCGGTAGTCGACGACGTGGAAGTCCTCGTAGCGGTGGTCGAACAGCGACGGCGCCGGATCGATCTCCAGCTGCGGGAAGGGCAGCACCTCCCGGGAGAGCTGCTCGCGCACCTGGGGCAGGTGGTTGCGGTAGATGTGGCAGTCCCCGCCGACCCAGATGAAGTCGCCCGGCTCGAGGCCGACCTGCTGGGCGACCATCCGGGTCAGCAGCGCGTAGCTGGCGATGTTGAAGGGGACGCCGAGGAACAGGTCGGCGCTGCGCTGGTAGAGCTGGCAGGAGAGCTTGCCGTCGGCGACGTGGAACTGGAACAGCGCGTGGCAGGGAGCCAGCGCCATCTCCGGCAGGGCGGCCACGTTCCACGCCGAGACCACCATCCGCCGGGAGTCCGGGTCGGTGCGCAGCGTGTCCAGGACGGCGGAGAGCTGGTCGATCGACCCGCCGTCCGGCGTGGGCCAGGACCGCCACTGGACGCCGTAGACCGGGCCCAGGCTGCCGTCCTCGGCCGCCCACTCGTCCCAGATCGAGACGCCGTGCTCCTTCAGCCAGCCGACGTTGCCCTCGCCGCGCAGGAACCACAGCAGCTCGTAGGCGATCGACTTGAAGTGCACCGACTTCGTCGTCACCAGCGGGAAGGAGCTGGACAGGTCGTAGCGCAGCCGCTCCCCGAACAGGCTCAGCGTGCCGGTGCCGGTGCGGTCGTCCTTCGGCGTCCCGGTCTCCAGGACCCGACGGAGCAGGTCCTCGTACTGCGTGTCGACCTGCTGCTGGACGGCCACCTCGGCCATGTCGACTCCTCGTCGCGATCGTGGGTGGGGATGGGACGGTGGCGGGTCAGCCCTCGGCGACCAGCGGGCTCGCGGCGACGGCGGTTCCGTCGGAGAGCTCGCTGATCCGGAAGTCACCGAAGACGTGCGGGGCGGCGTCCTGCAGCTCGCGCAGGCAGGCGATGGCCAGCTCGCGGATCTCGACGTCGGCGTGCTCGCTGGCCCGCATGGCCACGAAGTGCCGCCAGGCCCGGTAGTTGCCGGTGACGACGATGCGGGTCTCGGTGGCGTTCGGCAGCACCGAACGGGCTGCCTGCCGGGCCTGCTTGCGGCGCAGCGTCGCGTTCGGGACGTCGGCGAAGCGCTTCTCCAGCCCCTCGAGCAGCTCGGCGTAGGCGGCCAGTGCGGCATCGGTGGCGGCGAGGAACTTCTCGTGCAGCTCGGGGTCCTCGGCGATCACCGCCGGCTCGACGACCGCGGCGTCCCGCTCGGGCACGTAGCGCTGGGACAGCTGACTGTAGGAGAAGTGCCGGTGCCGGATCAGCTCGTGGGTCAGCGACCGCGAGACGCCGGAGAGGTACATGGTCACGGTGCCGTGCTCGAGCACCGACAGGTGACCGACCTCGAGGATGTGCCGCAGGTAGCCCTCGTTGGTCGCCGTGGTCGGGTTCGGCTTGGTCCAGGACTGGTAGCAGGCCCGCCCGGCGAACTCCGCCAGCGCCTGCCCGCCGTCGGCGTCGGTCTCCCAGGGCACGTCCGCCGGCGGGGTGAACTGCGTCTGCGCGACGACCTGCACCTTCAGGGGGGCGATGGCGGGCACCCGTCGAGGGTACGGGGAGAGGCCGCCGTCCCTGCACCAGCGGGGATCTCCTGGACCCGGAGGGCGACCGCAGCACCACCCGCCTCACCCGGCTGCGATCTCACGCGTGACGTCGCCGTGCCCTTGCTGTGACGTCATTATGGTGTCATCCTGGCGTCATGGAGAACTGGACACACCTCGAGGACCTGCAGAAGGCCGTGGCGCCACGCCTGCCGAAGAGGCCGCCGGACGCACAGCCGCGTACCCGGCACCGCCACGGTCGCCGTCCACGCTGGCTCGGTGGCGGGTCGCAGTGAGCCACCCCTCCCCCGGGCCACCGCCGGCGCCGCCGACCCCGGCGACCGCCCGGCTGCAGCTGACGTCACGATGGCGGCCATGGACCTGACCGACTACGTCGACGCCCTCCGCCGCTCACTGACCGCGACCGCGGCAGCCGGCACCGAGCAGGCGCAGGAGACCGCCCGGCTGCTCGCCGAGGCGCTGGAACCCGCCGTCCGGCTCACCGTCACCGAGGCCCTCTCGGCGATGGCCGCCGAGGTCACCGCCGCCTGGGACGGCGGGCTGGTCGACATCCGGGTCCGCGGCCGCGACCCCGAGGTCGTCGTCGTCCATGCGCCCGAGTCCGGCCCCGAGTTCGACCCGGCCCCCGGTCCACCCGTGGAGGAGGCCGACCCCGAGGACGACGGAGCGGTCGCCCGGATCAGCCTCCGGCTCCCCGAGGCACTGAAGTCCCGCGCCGAGACGGCCGCCGCCGCGGCCGGCCTCTCGCTCAACGCCTGGCTGGTCCGCGCCGTCGCCGACGGCCTGCGGGAACCGACCGACCCACCGCGCTCTGCGCGCGGCCCGCGCCGCTACTCCGGCTTCGCCCGGAGCTGACCCCCTGGAGCACCCATGACCGTCCGCCTCCACCGCTTCCCACTCGGGAGCTCCCCCCGCACCCTCGAGGTGCGCGACCCTGCCGGCTCCGTCCTGGTCCAGGCGGTGGACGGCGCCACCGAGATCGTGGTCGCCATCGAGGCCCTGGACGGCACCGCCGAGCAGTTGCTGGACCGGGTCGAGGTCTCGACCACCGACACCGCGCTGCGGATCGGCGTGCCCGAGCGGCGCATCGGCCGCACCCCGCGGTACGGGATCGAGGTGACCACCCCGCCCGACGTGCCCGTCACCATCGCGGTCGCCTCGGCCGACGCCACGGTGCGCGGCCGGCTCGGCCACGTCACCGTCACCACGGCCAGCGGGGACGTCTCGGTCGAGCACGCCGCCGCGCTCCAGGTGCGGTCGGCCAGCGGCAACGTGCGGAGCAGCCGGGTCGACGGTCCGTCGACGGCAGCCACCGCCTCCGGCGACCTGCAGCTGGACGACACCCGTGGCCCGGTCGACGTGCGCACCGCCTCGGGCGACGTGGTGCTGGGCCGGGCCGCCACCGACGTGTCCGCCAAGACCGCGTCGGGCGACGTCCGGATCGAGCGGGCGGTCGCCGGGACGGTCCGGGTCGCCACGGTCTCCGGCGACACGACCGTCGCCGTGGAGCCGGGCCTGCGGGTGTGGCTCGACGTGCAGAGCGTCTCCGGCCGACTGACGTCGGACCTGGACGACGAGGTGCCCGGCGCGACCGGCGACCCGGGGGCGCCCCTCTCGCTCCTGCTCACCTCGGTCTCCGGCGACCTGCGCCTGCGCCGCGCTGCGCCGTCCTCCCCGGCACACTGACCGGGGCGGTCCGTCAGCCCCGGTCGTCCCCTCCGGCGACGGCGAGACCCAGGGCGTCGGCCAGGTCACCGCGCCCGTTGACGACGACCTGGTCCAGGGCCAGCCAGCCGGCCATCAGCCGGAGCTCGTCGGCCAGTGCCGCGGCGACCTCTACGGCATCGACACCCGGCTCGGCGAAGGCGCCCTGGACCCGCAGCACTCCGGCCTTCCGGTCGGCCTTCAGGTCGACGCGGGCGACGAGCCGGTCGCCGAGCAGGAACGGCAGCACGTAGTAGCCGTGCACCCGCTTCGCGGCCGGCGTGTAGATCTCCAGCCGGTACCGGAACCCGAAGATGCGCTCGACCCGCGGCCGCTCCCACACCAGGGAGTCGAACGGGGACAGCAGCGCGCGGGCCCGGATCCACCGTGGCCGTCGCGCCTGCGGGTCCAGCCAGGCCGGCCGGTTCCAGCCCACCACCTCGACCGGTTGCAGCTCGCCGGCGTCGGCCAGCTCGGCGATCGCCGTCCGGGCGTCGACCGGGGCGAGCCGGAAGTAGTCGCGCAGGTCGGTCTCGGTGGCCACCCCCAGAGCCCGGGCCGCCGTCCGGACCAGCTCCCGGATGGCATCCGGCCGCTCCGGGGTCGGCGCCTGGAAGACGGCGTGCGACAGCACCCGCTCCGGGAGGTCGTAGACCCGCTCGAAGCCGGCCGTGCGCCCCCGCGCGGTGAGCGCACCGGTGAAGAACAGGTACTCCAGCGCGGCCTTGCCGGCGTGCCAGTTCCACATGCTGCCCGGCCGGTTGGGCCGTTCCTCCTGCAGCTGGCTGGCCCGGATCGGCCCGTCGGTGCGCACCCGCGCCAGCAGCGACGCCACGTACTCCGGACGCTCCTGCTGCACCCGGGTCATCGAGCCCCAGGCCTCTCGGTCGGCGGCGGCCATCCGCCAGCGCAGGTGCGGGTGCAGCCGGACGGGCAGGAACGACGCCTCGTGCGCCCAGTACTCGAAGACGTCGTGCCGCCGGTTCGAGACGGCGTCGAGGTCGCTGCGCGGGTAGGGCCCGAGCCGGCTGAAGAAGGGGAGGTAGTGCGACCGGGAGAGCACGTTGACCGAGTCGATCTGCACCACGGCCAGCCGCTCGGCGGTCCGGCGCAGCTGCCGGGTGCCGACGCCGCCGGTGGGCCGCGGCTCGGCGAACCCCTGGGCGGCCAGGGCGATGCGGCGGGCCAGCCCGGCGGGCAGCCGCTCGACGGAGGACGTCACCCGGTCGATCCTGCCCTGCCGGTCCGACACTGCCACCCGACCGACTCAGGGGTGCCACGCGTGCCCCCCCCGTCCACGCTGGGCGGGGCCACCCACTGCGGCCGGGCGTGCCCGAACGGGACGCCGACGACAGCGACCCCACCGCCTACGCTGCCCCGGTGGAGCTGCCGAGGGGACGCGGCCTGACCGGCCGCGCCGACGTGTCCGTACGACCGGCGACGATCGCGGACGCGGAGGCGATCGCCCGCGTCCAGGTGGTCACCTGGCGGACCGCCTACCGCTCGCTCCTCCCGGCACAGGTGCTCGACGAGTGGGACGACGATGCCGCCGCGACGAGCTGGCGGACGGCAGTGGCCGCGCCCCCGACGTCCGGGCACGGCGTGCTGGTCGCCGTGGAGTCGGGCACCGCGGTCGGGTTCGCCGCCTACGGCCCGACGGACGACCCCGGCGCCGCCGAGCTCGCCACCCTGCTCGTCGAGCCCCGCTGGGGACGGCGTGGCCACGGGAGCCGACTGCTCGCCGCGGTCGCCGACCTGGCCACCGAGCGCGGGGTCCACTCCCTGCAGACGTGGGTCCCCGAGGACGACGTGGTGACCGGACGGTTCCTGGGGTCGGCGGGTTGGGCAACGGACGGCTGGACACGGACGCTGGACACCGGCGCCGCCCCGCTGTCCCAGCTCCGCTGGACGGCGCTGCTGGACGACGACGCCCACGACGAGGAGCGGGCAACACCGTGACGTTCTCCGGCTTCCCCGACGAAGCACTCGTCTTCTACGAGGGCCTCGAGGCCGACAACAGCAAGACCTACTGGACCCAGCACCGGGCGAGCTACGACGACCACGTCCGGGCGCCGCTCCAGGCGCTGGCCGACGAGCTCTCGCCGGAGTTCGGCACACCGAAGCTCTTCCGGCCGTACCGGGACGTGCGCTTCAGCACGGACAAGACGCCCTACAAGACCCACCAGGGGGCCGTGTTCCATCCGGACGGCGCCGGCCTGGGCTCGGTCTACGTGCAGGTGTCCGCAGACGGGCTCCGCGTCGCCGGTGGCTGCTGGCGCCTCCAGCCGGACCAGGTGGAGCGGTACCGCCGGGCCGTCGGCGACGACGTGCAGGGAGCCCGGCTGGCGGACGTGGTTCGCCGGCTGCGCGACGCGGGCTACGAGGTCGAAGGGGACCAACTGATCCGCACACCACGGGGCTGGCCGGCGGACCACCCGCGGGTCGAGTTGCTCCGGCACAAGTCCCTGCACGGGTCCCAGCAGTGGACGCCGGCGGACTGGCTGCACACCCGTGCGGCGCTCGAGCGGGTCCGCGATGCGTGGCGCGCCTTCTCGCCGCTGAACCGGTGGCTCGATGAGAACGTCGGGGCCACCAGCACACCGGCCGATCGTCGTCGTTGACCAGTAGCGTCACGTGACGTGGCGTCCGCGCTCGGCGACCCGCACACGGGTGCGGGGCTCGGCTGGTCCTGGTGCGGCAGTCCCGCTGCTCCACCGACACCGAGAACGACATGGTGGGGCCGGTTCGTGCACCGCTGAACGTCGCTCGCGATGCCGGCCCGGAAATGCAGGAACGGGGCCACAGCCGTAGCTGTGACCCCGTCCTGGGAGTTATGTCCGGCGGC
>NZ_JPMX01000014.1 GCF_000761485.1 Modestobacter caceresii | reverse complement strand
TGCTCGACGGCCGCCCGCTCGGCCGCGACGCGCGCCGCCTCGGCCTCCTCGACCGCGGCTCGCTCGGCAGCGGCCTGCTCCTCGGCGGCTCGCTCCGCGGCGGCCTGCTGGGCCGCCCACTCCCGGACGGCCGCGAGGTCGGCGGCGGCCTGCTCGGCCCGGACACGTTCGACGTCGGCCTCGTCGAGCTCGGCCTGGGCGGCGGCAGCACGCTCGGCGTCCTCGGCCGCCGCGCGCTCGGCGGCGGCCCGCTCGGCCGCCCACCGCTTCACCGCGGCCAGGTCGGCGGCCGCCTGTTCCGCGGCGACGCGGCGTGCCTCGGCAGCCTCGTCGGTCACCTGCGGGGCCGGCTGTTCCGTGGCCCGCTCGGACGCCGGCTGCTCGGACACCGACGGCTCGGCTGCCTGCTCCGGCGTGGCCGCAGCCGTGGTCTCCGGGTGTGCCGGCTCGGCGTCCGGCTCGACGGGCCCCGACTCGACGGGCTCCGGCTCGGCCCTCGCCTCGTCCGACTCCGCACCCGCGGGTGCAGCCGGACCCTCGACGTCGTCCGCGGTGCTCGCGGTGGGCTCCGTGGTGGGCTCCGTGGCGGCCGGGACCGACGGATCGGACGTCGCCGCGTCGCCGTTGACGGCCGCCGAGGACGCCACCTCCGGGCCGTCCGCCGGCTCCCCCGACTGCTCGTCACGCGGACTCGCCGAGATCTCTCCCACCCCCTGGAGTGACCTCCGCCGACGGGGCGGACAGTCGTACGACACACTATCGGCGTGCAGTTCGACGTGACGGTAGAGATCCCCAAGGGCCAGCGGAACAAGTACGAGCTGGACCACGCCACCGGACGCATCCGCCTGGACCGGATGCTGTTCACCTCGACCCGGTACCCCGCCGACTACGGGTACATCGAGGAGACGCTCGGAATGGACGGTGACCCACTCGATGCCCTCGTGCTCCTGGAGGAACCGACGTTCCCCGGGTGCCTCATCACCTGCCGGGCCATCGGGATGTTCCGGATGACCGACGAGGCCGGCGGGGACGACAAGGTCCTCACCGTCCCGGCGACCGACCCCCGGATGGCCCACCTCCAGGACATCAACGACGTCTCGGAGTTCGACCGGCTGGAGATCCAGCACTTCTTCGAGACCTACAAGGACCTCGAGCCGGGCAAGTCGGTCGAGGGTGCCGAGTGGGTCGGGCGCGCCGAGGCCGAGGCCGAGATCGAGGCCTCCCGGCAGCGCGCCATCGACACCCCCCGACAGCACTGACCCCACCGGCGGACCTCGCCGGACACGCACCGACCAGACGGCGGCGCACCCACCCGGGTGCGCCGCCGTTCCGCATCCGGGGACCGCTGTCGACGCCGGCCTCCTGCGGCGCACCGACGAGGCGCGCCCACCTGGATCGGAGACGGAGGGGGAAGGGGAGCCGCCTGTCGGAATCGAACCGACGACCTTCTCATTACGAGTGAGACGCTCTACCGACTGAGCTAAGGCGGCGGACTGCGCGAGTGAGCTTACGGCACCGCCACCCCCCCTCCTGCGACACCCCCGCCGGGGTGGCGGGGCGGTTCAGGCGGGCAGGCGGAGGGCGACGGTGAGCGCCTCCACGGCGATCTGCGGCTTCACGTTCTGCTCCAGGGCGGTGCGCGCGGCCAGCACCGCGTCGATCCGGCGCAGCGCCCCCTCGGCGCCGATCCGGCGGGCCAGCTCCACCGCCTCGGCCCGGCGGTCCGGGTGGGCCAGCGGCAGCGTCAGCTCCCCCGCCGTCCCCGCCATCGAGCTGATCACCAGTGCGTCCCGGTACAGCGCCGCCAGGTCGACCAGCGCCCGGTCCAGGGAGTCCCGGCCGATCCGGGTGGCCCGCCGCTTCTGCCGCGTCTCCAGCTCCTTGAGCTGACCGGCCCCGCGACTGGCGGCAGCCACCCCCGGCCCGCGCGCGCCCACACCCAGGCTGGCCTTGACGGCGTCGGTCTCGACCGCGTCGACCTCGGCGACGGTCTTGTCCGACTCGTCCTTGGCCGTGCCGACCAGGTCGTCGGCGGCGTGCAGGCAGGCCGCGAGCGAGACCAGCGACAGCGGGATGTCCAGCACCGCCTTGCGCGCCAGCCGGGCCGACTCGTCCTGGGCCAGGTGCCGGGCCCGCCCGACGTGCCCGCCGGCGGCCGCCGCGGACCAGGCGGCCAGGGCCGGGTCGATGCCGTCCCGGCGGACCAGCACCTCGGTGACCGCGTCGATCCGCGGGGTGCGCAGCGCCACCACCCGGCAGCGGGAGCGGATGGTGACCGGCACGTCGTCAGGGTGCAGCGAGGGCGCGCAGAGCAGGAAGACCGTCCGCGGCGGCGGCTCCTCCAGCATCTTCAGCACGGTGTTGGAGGCCTGCTCGGTCATCCGGTCGGCGTCCTCGACCACGACGATCTGCCAGCGGCCCTGGGACGGCGCCCGGCCCGCGGTCCGGACGATCTGCCGCACCTCGGCGACCCCGATGGACAGCCCCTCGGGCACGACGCGGTGCACGTCGGCATGGCTGCCGGCCAGCACGGTCCGGCAGGCGTGGCAGGTGCCGTCACCCCCGGCCGGGCACTGCAGGGCAGCGGCGAAGGCGCGGGCGGCGACCGAGCGCCCGGAGCCGGGCGGCCCGGTGAAGAGCCAGGCGTGGGTCATCGCCCCCGGCTGGGCCACCGCGGCCTGCAGCTCGGCCACCACCGCCGGCTGGCCCACCACGTCGGCCCACACCCCAGCGACCGTCACGTCGTCATCCTCCCTCAGTCGGTCCCGGCCCCGCCCCGAGCCCCGCCCCGTGCGTCGGACGGGGCCTTCAGGGGTGCAGGTCGGGCGTCGACCCCGTCTGGACGACGTGGTCGCCGCCGCGGCGGCTGTGCGGCACCGAGACGTCGGCCGTGAGCTGCTGCAGCGGCAGGCCCTCCAGCAGCACGCTCACCCGGGTGCGGATGGCGGCGGCGATCTCCTCCGGTGGCCGACGGGCGTCGAGCACCAGGTAGCGGTCGGGCTCGGCCTCGGCCAGGGCGAGGAACGTGCGGCGGACCCGCTGGTGGAAGTCCAACGACTCCGACTCCAGCCGGTCTGCTGCGGCCCGCCCCCGGGCCCGGGCCAGGCCGACCTCCGGTGGCAGGTCCAGGAGCAGGGTGAGGTCCGGCCGCAGCCCCTGGGTGGCCCAGCGGGAGATCGAGCGGACGTCGTCCATCGGGATCGTGCGGCCGGCGCCCTGGTAGGCCAGCGAGCTGTCCACGAACCGGTCGGTGATCACCACCTCACCTGCGTCCAGCGCCGGGCGGAGGACGTCGTGCACGTGCTGCGCGCGGTCGGCGGCGTACATCAGGGCCTCGGCCCGCGGCGACAGCCCGGCACTGGCCGGGTCCAGCAGGAGCGCCCGGACCTTCCCGCCCAGCGCCGTCCCGCCCGGTTCGCGGGTGGTCCGGGCGACCAGGCCCTCCCCGGTCAGCCACTCCTGCAGGCGGCGCACCTGCGTCGACTTGCCCGCCCCCTCGCCGCCCTCGAAGGCGATGAACACCCCGCCCCCGGCCAGCCGACGCCGCGCGGTGGTGTCCCGGCGCAGAGCGGTGACGACGTCGGCCAGCAGCGGCACCGGACGGCCGTCGTCCATCTGCCGGTAGGCGACCACGCCGACGCCGACGGCCAGCAGGCCGGCCACGAAGAGCATGACCCGCTCCCCGGTGACCGCCAGCGTCAGGACGCCGACGTCGACCTGGTTCTGACCGATCACGCCCACGCCGATCGGCACCGTCGCGAGGGAGAGGATCAGCGAGGCGCGGACGAGGGACTGGACGATCGCGAACGTGCGGCCTCGGATCGCGTCGTCTACCTCCGTGCCGAGCAGGGTGAAGCCGGCCAGGTAGGCGATGCCGGCGAAGAAGCCCATCAGCACGACCAGCAGCAGCGCCACCCACAACGTGGCGATCCAGGACATGAGCAGCACGGCGATCCCGGCGCCCACGATGGCCACCCCGAAGATCCGCTCCCGGGCGAGGTCGTGGGCGATGCTGGGGCCCAGGCCGATGCCCAGGCCGAGGCCGACGAAGACCGCCCCGAAGAGCAGCCCGTAGGCCGCCTGCCCCCCACCGAGGGCGGTCACGTAGAACTGCCCGGTCGCGATGATCGCGCCGGCAGCGGCGAAGGCCCCGGTGATCCCGAGGATCAGCCCGCGGACCAGACGGGTGTGGCCGGCGAAGGAGAAGCCCGCCTTCAGCGAGCCGAGGAAGCTCTCCTGCGGCGCCTCGGGCCGGGCGGCCCGGCGACCGCTGATCGAGGGCAGGTTCCAGATCACGAAGGCCGCGACCAGGAAGGTCAGCGCGTTCAGGTAGAGCGCGAGGGCGATCTGGTCGAGCCCGGGGAGCAGCTGGCTCAGCCGGCCACCGGAGGTGTTGAGCATCGCGTAGACGCCACCGGCGAGCACCGGGGTGATCCCGTAGGTGGTGATCAGGGACAGCTGGTTCGCCGGCTCCAACTGGTCCTTGCGGAGCATGTTCGGGACGGCGGCGTCCTTGGCCGGGGTCCAGAAGAGGCTGACCACCTCGATGAGGAACTGCGCGATGAACAGCCAGATCAGGTTGTCGACCAGCGGGATGGAGGCGAAGAGGCCGAACCGGAAGACGTCGGTGAGCACCATCGTCTTGCGTCGGTCGAACCGGTCGGCGAAGACCCCGGCCAGCGGCCCGAGCACGAGCGCCGGCAGCAGCCGGAAGAGCAGCACGCCGCTGAGGGCCAGGTTGCTGGCCATGTAACCGTCGACCAGCGTGGTGGCGGTCGCGGTGATCGCCAGCAGCCCGAGCCAGTCGCCGAAGCTGGACAGCGACATGGACAGCCACAGCTTGCGGAAGTCGCGCACCCGCAGCACCGCGCGCATCTTCGCGACCTGACCGACCGCTCCGGCGCCGGGGTGCTCCTCGTCGTCCGCGCCGGACCGGTCGTCACCCGGGGCGTCGTCCGGCGGCGAGAGCAGCGGTACGCCGGCGCTGTCCGGGGTGGGTGCGCCGGCCGCCGGGAGCCCGTCCGGGGGCACTGCGGCCGGTGCCGTCCCGGCACCGTCGTCCTCGACACCACGCGAGCCTGGCGCGGCGCCGGGCGGCGGGCGGCTCCCGTCGTCCGCCGGCGTCGCAGCGGACGAGCCACCCGGGGACGGGCGGTCCGTCGGGTCGGAGCTGATCGAAGACCCCCGGGGTGTGGCGGCACCGGAGCGCCGCGGGACGTGGCCGTGTCGTGGCCTCGGCTCGGTCACCGTACCGGTCGGGACCGACGAGTCCGGGCGATTTCCACTCCTCCGGGCCAGGTGCCTCCGGCGCTAGCCTGCGGCCGTGGACGACCGCGGCAGCTGGGACCCGGGCACCTACCTGCGCTTCGCCGGCGAGCGAGCCCGCCCCTTCGCGGAGCTGCTGGCCCGGATCGGCGCGGAGGCCCCGAAGGTGGTCGTGGACCTCGGTTGCGGCGACGGCTCGGCCACCGCCACGCTGGCCCGGCGCTGGCCCGGCGCCCGGGTCGTCGGCGTGGACAGCTCACCGGCGATGCTCGCGGCCGCCGCGGACCACGCCGTGCCCGGCAGGCTGACGTTCCTCCAGCGTGACCTGCGCGACTGGCGGCCGGACGGGCCGGTCGACGTGCTGGTCAGCAACGCCGCACTGCACTGGGTGCCCGGGCACGCCGACCTGCTCCCGGGCTGGGCGGACGCACTGGCCCCCGGCGGATGGCTCGCGGTGCAGGTGCCCGGCAACCAGCGGGCACCCACCCACGCACTGCTGGCCGAGCTGATCACCGGTCCGCGGTGGGCAGGTCGGCTCTCCCCCGGTGCGGAGGTCGCACTGGACCCGCGTGCGGTGCTGGACCCGGCGGGCTACCTGGAGGTGCTCACCGCGGCGGGACTGGCCGTCGATGCCTGGGAGACCACCTACCTGCACGTGCTGACCGGGGAGGACCCGGTCCTGCACTGGGTGTCCGGCACCGTCCTCCGCCCGGTGCTGGCGCGCCTCGCCCCAGCCGACGCCGCCGAGTTCACCGCCGAGTACGCCGCCGCCCTGCGTCGGGCACACCCCCCACGCCCCGACGGGACGACGGTGCTCCCCTTCCGCCGGGTGTTCGTCGTCGGGCGCCGACCGACTCGTGGGCTCAGCGCGGGGTGAGCCGGTACGCCCGGGTGGTGTACGGCAGCTCGAGCTGCGCGGACCCCCGGGTGTCGGGATGGGTGGCCAGCAGCTCACGCACCTGACCGAGGAACTCCGCCCGCCGGTCGTCGGACATCATCGCCACGTAGCTGCGGGTGCCGATGCCGGCGACGACCTGCTCGGGGGTCACCCGCTGCGCGACGGCGGAGTCGGCCACCGCCACCTCGGCGGGCAGCTCGGCAGCGAACCGGTGCACCACCGTCTGGTCGGCCTCGTGGTCCCGGGCCTCGTCGGCGAGCAGCTCACCGAGGGCGCGCACCCACGGCACCCGCTCGTCCCGGGTGTTCCAGACCAGGCCGACCACCCCGCCCCGCCGGAGCACCCGGCGCAGCTCGGCGGCCGCGGGGACGACGTCGAACCAGTGCGCGGCCTGCCCGGCGACGACGGCGTCCACGTCGGAGTCGGGCAGTGGGATCGACTCCGCTCCCCCGGTGGCCGCACGCACCTGGGGCAGACGCTCCCGCAGCTGCGCCAGCATCTCCCCGGACAGGTCGACGGCGACCACCTCGTGCCCGGCGGCAACCAGGCGGTCGGTGAGCAGGCCGGTGCCCGCACCGAGGTCGAGCACCCGGCGCGGGGCGTCGCCGAGCAGGAACCCGACCACGTCGGCCGGGTAGGTCGGCCGGAGGGCGGCGTAGTCGGCCGCGACCGCGCCGAACGACGTCCGCCGCTGCTCCCAGCCGTCCACCCGCGCCCTCCGTCCGAGCTCAGCTGCCGGCCGGCACCTTGACCGCGACGTCGGCTGCGGTCTCCGCCGTCTTCCCGGCCGCCGCCGACTTCGCCGTCGTCGACTTCGCCGTCGTCTTCTTCGCCGTGGCCTTCTTGGCGGCCGCCTTCTTCGCCGGCGCCTTCTTCGCGGCGGTCTTCTTGGCCGCCTTCTTCTTCACCGGTGCCCGCTCACGGCGGTCGGCGAGCAGCTCGGCCGCCCGCTCCAGGGTGATCGTCTCGACCTCGTCGCCCTTGCGCAGGCTGGCGTTGTGCTCGCCGTCGGTGACGTAGGGGCCGAAGCGGCCCTCGCGCACCGTGACCTGGCCCTGGCTGACCGGGTCCGCGCCCAGCTCCTTGAGCGGCGCCTTGGCCGCGGCCCGGCCCCGCTGCTTGGGCTGGGCGAAGATCGCCAGCGCCTCGTCGAGGGTGATGGTGAAGAGCGCCTCCTCGCTCTCCAGCGAACGCGAGTCGGTGCCCTTCTTGATGTAGGGCCCGTAGCGGCCGTTGAGCGCCTGGATCTCCTCGCCCTCGGCGTCCTTGCCGATCGAGCGCGGCAGGGTGAGCAGCTGCAGTGCCTGCTCCAGGGTGACCGTCTCCGGCGTCATGGTCTTGAACAGGCTGGCCGTCCGCGGGGTCTCCTTGCTGCCCTCGGGCACCAGCGTGGTGACGTAGGGGCCGTACCGGCCGGCCTTCACCGCCACCGGGAAGCCGGACTCCGGGTCGGTGCCCAGCTCCCGGTCCGAGGAGGGGGCGTTGAGCAGCTCGAGGACCTTCTCGCTGGTCAGCTCGTCGGGCGCGATCTCCTCGGGGATGCTCACCCGGGCGCCGTCCTCACCGCCGGCCTGCAGGTAGGGGCCGTACCGGCCGACCCGCACGACGACCGGGTCGCCGTTGGGCGCCACCGCCCGCAGCGGGATGGAGTTGACGCCGCGGGCGTCGATCTCCTCCAGCCGCTGACCGATGACGGACTTCAGCCCACCGGAGGCGCCGATGCCGCCGGCGTGCTGGCCCTCGCCCCCGAAGTAGAACTCGGTGAGCCAGTCGACCCGGCCGAGCTGACCGGCGGCGATCTCGTCGAGCTCCTCCTCCAGCAGGGCGGTGAAGTCGTAGTCGACGAGCTGGCCGAAGTGCTGCTCGAGCAGGTTGACCACCGCGAAGGCGATGAAGGTCGGCACCAGCGCCGAGCCCTTCTTCCACACGTACCCGCGGTCCTGGATGGTCTGCATGATCGACGCGTAGGTCGACGGCCGGCCGATCCGCAGCTCCTGCAGGCGGGCGGTGAGGCTCGGCTCGGTGTAGCGGGCCGGCGGGCTGGTGGTGTGCCCCTTGGGGTCCAGCTCGCGGGTGTCCAGCTGCTGACCGCGCTCGACCCGGGGCAGCCGGCGCTCGCTGTCGTCGGCCTCGTCGTCGTTGCCGGACCCCTCGTCCTTGCCCTCGACGTAGGCCCGCAGGAACCCCGGGAAGGTGATCGTGCGGCCCGAGGCGGTGAACTCGACGGCCTCACCGGTGCTGGAGCTGCCGGCGAGCCGGATGCTCAGCGTCTTGCCCACGGCGTTGGCCATCTGGGAGGCGACGGTGCGCTGCCAGATGAGCTCGTAGAGCCGGAACTCGTCGCGGGCCAGCTGCGCGGCCAGCTGGCCGGGCGTGCGGAAGGAGTCACCGGCGGGACGGATGGCCTCGTGCGCCTCCTGGGCGCCCTTGTCCTTCGTCGCATAGCGGCGCGGCTCGGCCGGCACGTAGGCGTCGCCGTACAGCTCGGCGGCCTGCCGGCGGGCGGCGCTGATCGCCTCGCTGGACAGGTTGGTCGAGTCGGTCCGCATGTAGGTGATGTGGCCGTTCTCGTACAGCCGCTGGGCCACCCGCATCACCTGGGCCGACGACCAGCCGAACTTGCGGCCGGCCTCCATCTGCAGGCTCGAGGTGATGAAGGGGGCGTAGGGCTTGCGGGTGTAGTCCCGTTCGTCGACCCGGCTGACCGTGACCGCGCGACCTTCCAGCCGGGCTGCCAGGCCGCGGGCGCCGGCCTCGTCGAGGTGGACGACGTTGCTGGTCACCGAGCCGGTGTCTGCGTCGAAGTCCTTGCCGGTGGCCACCCGGCTGTCGTCCACGGTCACCAGCCGCGCCCGCAGGGTCGTCGGCTCACCGGCGTCGGCGCCGGCGCGCTGCTGGGCGACCTCGAACAGGCCGTCGAGGCTCCAGTAGTCCGCGGCGGTGAACCGCATCCGGGCCCGCTCGCGCTCCACCACGATCCGGGTGGCGACCGACTGCACGCGGCCGGCCGACAGCTTCGGCAGCACCTTCTTCCACAGCACCGGGGAGACCTCGTAGCCGTAGAGCCGGTCGAGGATGCGGCGGGTCTCCTGGGCGTCGACCAGCGCGGTGTCCAGCTCGCGCGGATTCGCCACGGCGCGGGCGATCGCCTCGCGGGTGATCTCGTGGAACACCATCCGGCGGACGGGCACGGTGGGCTTGAGCGTGTCGATCAGGTGCCAGGCGATGGCCTCGCCCTCGCGGTCCTCATCGGTGGCGAGGTAGATCTCGCTCGCTTCCTTGACCAGCTGCTTCAGCCGGGTCACCTGCTGCCTGCGGTCGGGGCTGACCACGTAGAGCGGGGCGAAGCCGTTGTCGACGTCGACGCCCAGCCGGGCCCAGGACTCGCCCTTGTGCGCAGCCGGCACGTCGGCGGCGTTGCGCGGCAGGTCGCGGATGTGCCCGACGCTGGCCTCGACGACGTAGTCGCTGCCGAGGTAGCCCGCGATCTTGTTCGCCTTGGTCGGCGACTCCACGATGACCAGCGGCTTGCCTCCGGCCGCGGCGGCACGCTTGCGCGGCGCGCGGTCGCCGGTGCTGGGGGCTGACTTCGTGGTCTTGGTGGGCGGCACGGTGCTCCTGTCGGGGGGTGCTGGTGCAGGCGCCGGGGAGGACCCGGTCGCGCACGGGGCAGAGCGGGCTGTACCCGCTCGGCGACGCCACGGTAGGCCACCGCGCGACCGGGAGGCCGATCGGTGAACCGGAACGCGCCCGCCGTCCCACCTCCAACGGATGACGGCGGTCACTGTTCCCGGCGCCGATCGGCAGGTCATCGCGGCTCCCGGGTGCCGGCGACGACCTCGCCGATCGCGGCCAGCGTCGGGCGGTCGCGGTCGTAGTACTCGGTGTGCCCCTGGGTCGGGTCGGTGGGCAGGGGGACGTCGCCGAACGAGGGGTCGGCCGGGGTGTCACCGAACCACTCCAGCCAGGAGACCGGGTCAGCCGGCGACCAGGCGCCGTACACCTCCGACGCCTCCAGTTCCTCGACCTGGCCGGCCAACCCGGGGCTGCCGAGCAGGACGAGTGCATCGGCGGCCAGCCGGCCCGGTGCACGCGCCGCCTTCCCCGCGACCACCGTGCCGTAGCTGTGCGCCAGCACCGTCGTCCGTGGGGGCGCCGGCACAGCGGCTGCCCGGCCACCGGCCGGGGGGCTCACGCCGTCCGGCGCAGTACGGGCGGCAGCGAGCCCGTCGAGGGCCCGGTCGAGCGCTCGGCCGCCCCAGCCGGCCGCTCCGGGCGTCCAGGCTGAGCGCGTCCTGGGGGTCTGGTAACCCAGCCAGGCGACCGTGGCCACGGCCAGGCCCGGGGCGGCCGTCGCCGCGGCCGCCGCGACGTCCCTGGCGTCCCCCACCAGCTCGGCCAGGTCGTCGACGGGCGTGGTGTTGATGCCCGGGACGAGCACGCCCACGGCCGCAGCGGTGTCCAGGTCGCCGACGGACAGGGCCACCAGGCCGATCGCCGGGTCGAACTGCAGGAGCTGGGCCTCGGCGCCACCGGCCGCCACCGCGGCGAGAGCGCGCCGCACCGCGTCGGCCGTGTCGTGGCCGGCCGTCCCCGGCGGGAGGTGGGCCAGCGCCGCCACCAGGTTGGCCCGGTTCGCCTGGTCGCGCGCCCAGGCCGGCAGCCCGTCCAGGGCGCCGACGACTCCTGGCTGCCCGTCGATCGCCAGCAGCTGCCCAGCTGCCGTCAGGCCCGCCCACCAGGCCGCCGCGTCCTGGGGGCCGGCCGTGGCCGGCACCTGCGGCGTCCGCACCGGCAGCAACCGGCCGACCAGGTCGGCGAAGCGGTCCGGCACCGGGACGGCGACTGCACCGAGCTGCGCCAGCGGCTCGAGGGCGGCCCCGGCACACGCCTGCGCCCGGGCTGCCGCGACACCGGCCTCCTCGGCCCTGGCCTCGGCGAGCACCGCGGCGGTCCGGGCGGACTCGACGTCGGCCAACTGGTCCGGCGCCATCGCCGGGGAGGGCGGCGCGGGGACCCCGACCGCCCGGCCGGCGCCGTCCAGACCGACCCCACCGGCGGTCGCGACCGCCAGGGCCTCGGCGGCGAGCTCCTGCGCCTCGTCCGCGGCGGCGCTCAGCCCGGCCAGGTCGGCCAGCGAGGCCGCCAGCGCCCCACCGACGACCGAGGCGACCGTGGACAGCTCGACGAGCGCCGCAGCGGCCACCGTCCCGGCCGGACCCGACCAGCACTCCGCCGCACCGAGCTGCCGGCCCAGTGCGTCCAGCCGGTGCCGCCACGGCACCAGTCGCTCGGCCACCACGCCAAGGGTGACCACGGCTCCCCGCAGCTGTGGGACGTCCCAGTCCGCGAGTTCGACCATCGTCGTCACCGCGGCACCGGCACCCGGCCGGCCCAGCCCGGGTCGATCCGGCCGGCGATCCCGGCATCCGCTCTCCGGTAGGCCCCCAGCGCCGCTTCCAGGGTCGCCGCGACCGCAAGCGTCCGGGCAGTCAGGGCGGTCAACGCGCCCGCCCAGCCCGCGCCGGCCGCGGCGGCCGACACCCCCACCGGGCCGTCCAACGCGGTGCCCAGCGACCGCCCGGTCGCTGCGGTCAGCTCGCCGTCCTCTCCGAGCTCAGCACCCAGTGCGGTCAGCTCCGCCAGCAAGGCGGCCAGCGCGTCGAGCTGGACGGAGATCAGATGGGACACGTGGCCTCCCGGCGCGACAGCGGCCCCGGGGAAGGACCGACGCCGGGAACGCTAGGGAGACCGGTGGCCGGTACGGGTGCCGTCGTCCACACCCGCAGCTGGTATCCACAGCCAGCGGCCGCCGTCGCCCTGGTCCCCGCGCGGCACCGGCGCGGTCGGCGGATCACCCCTTGTGGGTATCAAGCTGCAGACGCTCAAGGTTCCGCGGTCGCACTCCGACGATCTGGGCATGAACTCGCCAGCGGCCCGCCCGGCCGGGATCCTGACCCGACTGGGTGTCAGGCGTTCACTGAACGGCCTGGCGCTGCAGCTGTGTGCACTCGCACTGTCGTTCATCCTGGTCGCTCTGCTCGTCGTCACGTCGTCCCGGGCCGCCTTCAACGCCCAGACCGAGAACTCTCCCAACCAGGTCAGCGCTGGGGCCATCGACCTGACCGACAACGACGCCGGCACCGCGATGTTCGCGAACGTCACCGGCCTCGTCCCCGGGGCCACTCCCGTGGACCGCTGCATCGACGTCACCTACACCGGCACAGTTGACCCGGGCGCGGTGCTGCTGTATGCGACATCGGCGCCGACCGGGGGGTTGGCGCCCTACCTGAACCTGACCGTCGACATCGGTGCCGACACCACGGACGCATTCCGGAGCTGCACCAACTTCTCCTCCACCGCCACCCTGTACACCGGAACCCTTGCGGGCTTCGCGACGGCGCACAGCAGCTATGGCGCCGGCCTGAACACCTGGGACCCGGTCGCCAACCCGGAGACGCGGACCTTCCGCTTCCGCGTCTCCGTGCAGGATGACCAGGCGGCCGAGGGCCAGACCTCGACGTTCGGGTTCACGTGGGAAACGCGCACCAGCTGACCGGCGCCCTCGGGTCCCCCACCAGGGCCTGGCTCCGGCCGGCCCTCTACGCGGCCGGCACCGTGAGCATGCTGGCCATCTCCATGGTGGCCAGTCTGGCTCTGTGGATCGCCCTGCCCTGGGCCTTCCTCGGCTGGGCGCCGACGCTGGTGACCTCCGGCTCGATGACCCCCCTGGTGAGCCCCGGCGACGTGGTCATGATCCGACCGGTGTCATCCGCGGACCTGGGCCCCGACACGGTCGTCCTCTACGGCCGATCCGAGAGCGACCGGATCCTGCACCGGATCGTCGAAGAGCTGCCCGACGGGACCTTCCGGACCCGCGGCGACGCCAACGTCGATGTCGACAGCGCCCCGGTCGCGGTGGCGGACGTCCGCGGAGCTGCGGTCCTCGCGGTGCCGTGGATCGGACGACCGTCCCTGTGGTTGCACGAGGGCCGGGCGCTTCCGCTCGCCGCCGCCGGGATCACCCTCCTGGTCCTGCTGGCACTGGCCCCCCGGGCCTTCGACCCCGCCTTCGACCCGTGGGCGGCCGCCCAACGGGTGAACCCCGCCGAGGTCCTGTTGGACCGTGCTGGCGCGCATCCCAGCGACCGACGTACAGACAGCAGCCGCCTGCTGTCGGAGGACCTGCACGACCTCGTCCACGAACGGCTCGCCGGACAGAGCGGTGTTGCTGCCGCCCGCACTCTCCAGCTGCTGAAAGGCCTCTCATGACCCGTCACCCGTTCACCAGTGCTGCCGGCCGACCCGACCATGACGACAGCCGCCAGGGTGGGCGCTCGGTCGCCGAGCGGGCCATTGGCCAGATCCGGCTCATCGCGGTAGCCCTGCTGCTGGTCGGTGGCGCGGGCCATCGTCCGGCGGCGGGTGGGCCCCTCGGTCGCGACCTCGCCTTCCCCCTGGCCGGCGGTGCCGCCGCGATCCTCCTGCTGGTCGCTCTGCTCACCGCCCGCGCCGCCACGGCGGCAGCGGGCCGGCGGTCGAAGCTGGCGCTGGCGGGCACGGTGGCCGACGCCGTGGTGGTGCTCGGGGTGGTGGGCCTGGCCGGCCTCCCGCCGCAGTCCTTCGCGCTCGTCCTGCTGATGCTCCCGTTTCTGGAAGCGGCCCTGTGGTTCGGCCTGACGGGGCTGGCGGGACTGTGGACGGCGTCGTCGGTGCTCCTTGGCGCGCTCGTCATGACTCTTCCCGGTCAGGTCCCGGACGAGGCATTCGGCGTCCTGGTCATCGCCATGCCGACCTTGCTGCTCGCCACCATCCCCGTGGCCATGCTGGCCGAGCACCTCGTCGCCCAGGTCGGTCGACTTGCCGAGGCGCGTACGGCGGCCGACGACCGCGCCCGGCTGCTGGGCGACCTCTCCGCCATCACCGCGGACATCTTCCCGCTGGATGGGGATGCGGTGCTCGTGCAGCTGGTGACCGGCGCTCAGCGGCTCGGCGCGATCGGTGCCACGGTCATCGACCCCGGAGCGGGCCGGCACGCCCAGCCGCTGCTCGCGGCCGCGGGCGATGCGCAGTCGGTGCCCTCCGTGGCCGGGGACGGGCCCGGTGGGGGGACGCCTGCCACCGCCACCACGCCGGATGCGGAAGACCGGTCCGCCGTCCTGACCCGTCAGCTGACGGTCCCCGGCGGAACTCCCTACACGTTCACCGCCGTGGTCGTCGGCTCTGCCGAAGAGGTGACCCGTCGCCTGGATGCACTCGACCTGCTGGTGGCCCAGGCGCGGGTCGCGTTGGCCAACGCCATGCTCGTCCAGCAGTTGGAACAGCTGAAGCAGACCTTCGAGGAGCAGGCCACCCGCGACCAGTTGACCGGCCTGCTCAACCGCCGAGGTCTGGTGCTGCGCGCCGAGCAGCTGCCCGGCCGCCTCGGCGTGCTGTTCTGCGATCTGGACGGCTTCAAGGGTGTCAACGACACCCTCGGCCACGCCGCCGGCGATGAGCTCTTGGAGCAGGTGGCGAGGCGACTGGAGGGCGGCCTGCGCTCGGGCAGCGTGCTCGGCCGGATGGGTGGTGACGAGTTCGTCGTCGTCGTGCCCGGCGCCTCGGACGAGGACCTCGCCGGTCTCGGCCGGCGGATCGAGGCCGACCTGGACCGGCCGTTCCTCCTGGAGGCGGGAATGGCCCGGATCGGCGTGAGCATCGGGGTCGCACACGCCGATGACGGCGAGCGGGATCTCGACGCGCTGCTCGGCTGCGCCGACCAGCTCATGTACGAGGTGAAGCGCAGCAAGAAGGCCGGCGGGTCTGCGCAGGGCGAGCTGGCCGGGGCACCGGCGTGAGCGTGCGTGCGGGCTCCCGCATGGGCACACCAGCTACGCGAACGAGGCCGACGAGTGCTAGCGAGGCGAACTCGTGAGCCCGGCTCGCCGCCGCGTACGGTGGGCCTCCCGGACGCTCGCGGCGCTGGTCGCGGCGGGCCTGACGGTGCTGCTGGCGCAGAACCCGGTCGCGGGCGCCTTCACGGCGACCACCGACGACAGCGGCAACTCGATCAGCGCCGCCGCGAGTTTCTGCACGACTCCGGGGTCGACCACCCGGATCGCCGTCGGCGACTCCTACACCGACCAGAACTCCCCAACCAGCAACTACGACAGCGACTCGCTGCTGCGCGTCCGATCAGTCCTCTCGCGCAACGTGCGCACGTGGATCCGGTTCGACCTGCCGGCGGTACCGGCCGGGTGTGAGCTCACCGCAGCCACCCTCCGGGTCTACAACCGCCAGCCGAACGTCGAACGGGTGATCGACGTCCTTCGGGGTGACCCGGTCGCAGCGACGTGGTCGGAGACGACGATCAACTGGGCGAACCAGCCCGCCGGTGTCGGATTCCCCATCGGCGGCAGCATCCTGAGCGGTGCCGGCTGGCAGGTGTGGGGTGTCTTCGACCACGTCAGCGCCCAATACGCCCAGGGCAACAACGGCTTCATGCTCAAGGACCGAAACGAGGACTCGAGCACCCAGTACGAACAGACCTACGATGCCCGGCAGAACACCGGCACAGCGGCTGAACTGGTGTTGGACTGGGGCTGAGCCCGTCGATCGGGCCAGCTGGCTCTTCACCGGGGTAGGTCAGCGATGCGACACCTCCATCATCGGCATGACCCCGATGGGCGCTACTCGTGGAGAAGCCGTCCTCGTGGGCGCCCTTCTCGGACCGGACGGCCAACGTCCTCGGACCAAGGGACCGGCGCGGACGTCGAACTCACCGACAGCGGCTCGGGCACCGCGGTGTTCACCGGACATGCCAGCTGACCGAGGTGCCGGGCCACCGTCGTCCCAGCATCCGGGCGCAGGCCATGGCCCTCAGGGGGCGCTGGTGGTCAGCGTCCCGGCCGTCGCGTCGGTCTCGCCGCCCACGACGCTGGACCGCCGCTTGCTGACCACCACGGCCGCCGCGATCACCAGGGTCGCCCCGATGGCGATCGCCAGCCGCAACACGGTGTTGGCGTCCTCGCCGACGGACAGCCCGACGACGGCCGGGGCGATCAGCAGCGCGACCAGGTTCATCACCTTGATCAGCGGGTTGATGGCCGGGCCGGCGGTGTCCTTGAACGGGTCGCCGACGGTGTCGCCGATGATGGTCGCCGCGTGGGCCTGGCTGCCCTTCCCGCCGTGGGCGCCGTCCTCGACCATCTTCTTGGCGTTGTCCCAGGCGCCGCCGGAGTTGGACAGGAACACCGCCATGAGCGTGCCGGTCGCGATCGCGCCGACCAGGTAGGCGGCCAGCGGGCCGAAGCCGAGACCGAAGCCGACCGCCACCGGGGCCAGGACGGCGAGCAGACCGGGGGTGGCCAGTTCGCGCAGCGAGTCCCGGGTGCAGATGTCGACCACGCGGCTGTAGTCGGGGCGCTCGCTGTAGTCCATGATCCCGGGGTGGGTGCGGAACTGTTCGCGCACCTCGAACACCACCCGGCCGGCGGCCCGCGACACCGCGCTGATCGCCAGCCCGGAGAAGAGGAACACGACGGCCGCGCCGACCACGGCGCCGACGACGTTGTTCGGTGAGACCAGGGTGAGCGCGTCGCCGAGCTCGGTCCCGGCGTCGTCCAGCGCGTCGATGAGGCTGGCGTTGTAGGAGCCGAACAGCGCGGTGGCCGCCAGCACGGCGGTGGCGATCGCGATGCCCTTGGTGATCGCCTTGGTGGTGTTGCCGACGGCGTCGAGGTCGGTGAGGACCTGGGCGCCCTCCTCGTCGATGTCCCCGGACATCTCCGCGATGCCCTGCGCGTTGTCGCTCACCGGGCCGAAGGTGTCCATCGAGACGATGACCCCGGCGGTGGTGAGCAGCCCGCAGCCGGCCAGCGCGACCGCGTACAGCGCCGCGGCGCCGCCGATGAGGAAGGCGCCGTAGACGGCGGTGCCGATGAGCAACGCGGCGTAGACGGCCGACTCCAGGCCCAGGGAGATGCCGGAGAGGATCACCGTCGCCGGGCCGGTGAGCGAGCTGCGGCCGACGTCGCGGACGGGCCGGCGAGAGGTCTCGGTGAAGTAGCCGGTGAGCTGCTGGATCGCCGCGGCCAGCACGATGCCGATGAGGACGGACAGGAAGCCGAGCACCTGCGGGCTGACCGCGATGTCCAGCCCGTCGGAGATCGTGGGCAGGACGGTGAAGGACGCGGCGGCGACCAGCACCAGGGAGACGGCGGCGGAGACGAAGAAGCCGCGGTTGATCGGGGACATCCAGTTCCGGTCGTTGCTGCCCGGGTTGCTGGCCAGGATGCCGACCACGGAGGCGATCACCCCGATCGCGGCCACCACCAGCGGGAAGACCATGCCCACCGGCCCGAAGAACACCTGGCCGAGGATCAGCGCGGCCACCAGCGTCACCGCATAGGACTCGAAGAGGTCGGCGGCCATGCCCGCGCAGTCGCCGACGTTGTCCCCGACGTTGTCCGCGATCGTCGCGGCGTTGCGCGGGTCGTCCTCCGGGATGCCGGCCTCGACCTTGCCGACCAGGTCCGCGCCGACGTCGGCGGCCTTGGTGAAGATGCCGCCGCCGACCCGCATGAACATCGCCAGCAGCGCGCCGCCGAAGCCGAAGCCCTCCAGCACGATCGGCGCGGTGTCCCGGAACAGCAGCAGCGCCAGCGAGGCCCCGAAGAGCCCCAGGCCCACGGTGATCATCCCGCAGACGCCGCCGGTGCGGAACGCGATGCGGAAGGCGGGCCGGTGCCCACCGGCGGCCGCCGCGGCCGCCACCCGGACGTTGCCGCGGGTGGCCAGGGTCATCCCGATGAAGCCGACCGCGGCGGAGAACGCGGCCCCGACGAGGAAGAAGGCCGCGCGGCCCAGCCGGGTGCCCAGGCCGCCGTCGGCCACCGGGAGCAGGAGCAGCAACCCGAAGACGATGGCGGCGAAGACGGCGAGCGTGCGGTACTGCCGTCTCAGGTAGGCCCCGGCGCCCTCCTGGATCGCCTTCGCGATCTCCTGCATCGACGCCGTGCCCTGGTCGGCGGCCAGGACCGCGCGGACCAGCCAGGCGGCGAAGCCGAGGGCGGCGAGGGAGATGAGGAGCGCGATCGCCACCAGGGCGAGGTCTCCTCCGGACAGGTCGGCGTCGGGCATGGTTCCTCCGTGGCGAGGTGGGGCGCGCACCGGCCAGCCGCCCCCGAGCTCTCGCGCGGGAGGGCCCGGCGTGGGACGCACTGTGCCGCAGGAGGCAGGCCCGCCGCCAGACCCCGATGTGATCCAGTTCACATGGGACGTCATCCGGCCAGGTGGCCCGGGCAGTGGGTTGCGCACCGGTGTGACAGTGGGGTGGTGACGTCCCTGCGCTCCGTCCGGCCACCCGCGGACGCGCCGCCGGAGTCGGTGCCCGACCCGGCCGGTGGCGCGCTGCCGGGTACCGAGCTGCTCGAGGCCCTGCTGTCCGGCACCGATGCCGACGACGACCCCGTGACCCACGTCCACCGGCTCCCGGCCCGCCCCAGCCGGCTGGCGGAGTGGCCGGAGTGGGTCGGGACGCCGCTGCGCGACCGGCTGACCGAGCGCGGCGTGCCGGCGCCCTTCAGCCACCAGGTCGAGGCGGCCGAACTGGCGCGAGCCGGCAGCCACGTCGTCGTCGCCACCGGGACGGCGTCGGGCAAGTCCCTGGCCTACCAGCTGCCCGCGCTGACCGAGCTCGCCGACGACCCGCGCGCCTGCGTGCTCTACCTCGCCCCCACCAAGGCCCTGGCCCGGGACCAGCTGGCCTCCGTCGCCGAGCTGGCCGACTCCTCGGTGCGGCCGGCGGCCTACGACGGCGACACCCCGATGGAGGAGCGCGAGTGGGTGCGGCGGCACTCGCGCTGGATCGTGACCAACCCCGACATGCTGCACCGGGGAGTGCTCCCTGCCCACCAGAAGTGGTCGAGCACGCTGCGCCGGGTCGCCTACGTGGTCGTGGACGAGTGCCACGCCTACCGGGGCGTGTTCGGCTCGCACGTCGGGCACGTGCTGCGCCGGCTGCGGCGGATCTGCCGCCGCTACGGCGCCGACCCGGTGTTCGTACTGGCGTCGGCGACCGTGGCCGACCCGGCGCTGGCCGCCGGCCGGCTGGTCGGTGCCCCGGTCACGGCTGTCACCGAGGACGGCTCGCCGCGTCCGGGTGCGACCTTCGCGCTGTGGGAGCCGCCGCTGACGGAGCGGACCGGCGAGCACGGTGCGCCGCTGCGCCGGTCGGCGGCCGCTGACGCAGCCGGGCTGCTGGCCGACCTGGTCGAGCAGAACGCCCGCACGCTGGCGTTCGTGCGGTCCCGCCGCGGCGCGGAGTCCGTCGCCGAGCAGGCGCGGGCGATCCTGCGCTCCCGCGGCCGGTCGGACCTGGTCTCCCGGGTCGACTCCTACCGCGGTGGATACCTGCCCGAGGAGCGGCGGGAGCTGGAGCGGGCGCTGTCGACCGGGGTGCTGCTGGGGGTGGCGACCACGAACGCCCTGGAGCTGGGGATCGACATCGCCGGGCTCGACGCCGTCGTGCTCGCCGGCTACCCGGGCACGCTGGCCTCGATGTGGCAGCAGGCCGGGCGGGCGGGGCGGGCCCAGCGCGAGTCGCTCGTCGTGTTCGTCGCCCGGGACGACCCGCTGGACCACTACCTGGCCCACCACCCGCGGGCGGTGTTCGGCCGGCCCGTCGAGGCGACCGTCACCGACCCGGCCAACCCCTACGTGCTGGGCCCGCAGCTGTGCTGTGCCGCCGCAGAACTGCCGCTCACCCACGCCGACCTGGCGGACTTCGGCGGCGAGGTGGCCGAGGCGCAGGTGGCGGAGCTGGTCGCCGAGGGGCTGCTGCGCACCCGCCCCACCGGCTGGTACTGGGCCGGGCGTGGCCGGCCGGACGTGGACATCCGCGGCAGCGGTGCCGCGCCGGTGTCGATCATCGAGGGCTCGACCGGCCGGCTGCTGGGCACGGTCGACGGCGACGCCTCGCACGCGACCGTGCACACCGGCGCGCTCTACGTGCACCGCGGCGAGACCTACGTGGTCGACGAACTCGACGTGGAGGACGCCTGCGCGGTGGTGCACCCGGAGAGCCCGGAGTGGACGACGGTGGCCCGGGACACCGTGGACCTGTCGATCGTCGCCACCGACCGCACCCGCCGGCTGGGCACGGTCACCGCGCACACCGGCGTCGTGGACGTGACCAACCAGGTCGTGGCGTACCAGCGGCGGCGGCTGGGCACCGGCGAGGTGCTCGCCGAGTTCCCGCTGGACCTGCCGCCCCGCCAGCTGCGCACCCGGGCGGTGTGGCTGACGCTGGACGAGCGGGCGATCGCCCGCGCCGACGTCGACGACGCGGCACTGCCCGGCTCGCTGCACGCGGCCGAGCACGCCGCGATCGGGTTGCTGCCGCTGCTGGCGACCTGCGACCGCTGGGACCTCGGCGGGGTCTCCACCGCCCTGCACCCGGACACCGGCGCGGCCACGATCGTGGTCTACGACGGCCACCCGGGCGGGGCCGGTTTCGCCGAGCGCGGGTACGCGGTGCTGCGGGACTGGCTGCAGGCGACCCGGGCCACGGTGGCCAGCTGCGAGTGCGAGTCCGGCTGCCCCTCGTGCGTGCAGTCGCCCAAGTGCGGCAACGGCAACGACCCGCTGGACAAGGCCGGCGCGGTCCGGGTGCTCGACGTGGTGCTGGACGAGCTGGCCGGCGCACCGGAGCTGACGGCCGAGGAGGCGGAGGTGACCCGCCGCCCGGCGCCGCGATCGGGCCTGTTCGGCACCAGCGCCCCGGCCGTGACCGACCCCGCCGCCGACGTCGGTGCGACCGGCTCCGCCGCCGACGCCGGTGCGACCGGCTCCGACCCCGACGACCTCGTCTTCTGACCGGGTCCCTGGGTCTGCTGACCCGGTCCCTGGCGGTGCCGGGCCGGCGCGCGCCCGGGCCGGGGCGTCCACGACGCCGAGCGGACCCAGCCGGACCGGGACGTGCACCCGCAGCTCGACGACCGCGCCGGCGGTGACGGCGCACGAGTCCACGACGGCCTCGTTCGCCGCGGCGATCTCCTCGGCGACCGCGCAGGCGGCCGGGTCGCCCAGCACGGCCCGGCCAGCGGCGGCCAGGGCGGCGAGGTCGGCCGCCGAGGTGGCGCGGTGCCGCCCCACGACCGCGGTTCCGACGAGCACCGTGGCGACGCCGACCAGTGCCAGCAGCCCGGCCAGCGCGACCATCCACACGGTGGCCGAGCCGCGCTCCCCGTCGTCGGCCGGCTCGGGCCCGGTCATGGCGAACCGCCTGCCGCCGGTTCGCGGACGCCCGTCGCCGTCGCCGTGACCTCCACCCGCCAGGGCAGCGGCCCCAGCGGGGCGACCGTGGCCGCGACGGTGACCCGCACCGTCTCCCCCACGGCCAGGTCCGTGGTCGCCCCATCGGGCGCGGCCTGCGCCGCCAGCTCGTGCACCACGGCCGCCGGCTCGCCGCGCGCCGCCGCCCGGGCCCCTTCCCGGGCGGCGTCCACGCAGCGCAGCTGGGCACCGACCACGACGACCGCCGCCACCGCCCCGGCCAGCACCAACAGGAGCACGGGCAGCACCACGGCGGTCTCCGCGGTCACCATCCCGGCCTCCCGGGAGCCGCCGGACCGGCCGGTGCGGTCGGGTGTCGACACGTCGACTCAGGCGAGCGTGGCGAGCGCGGTCTGCACGAGCTCGCCCAGCGCCGCGACCACCGATCCGCCGGTGACCACCTGGTAGAGCACGGCGGCGAAGGCGCAGGCGGCCACCGTGCCGACGGCGTACTCGGCGGTGCTCATGCCCTCCTCGCCGGCTACGCAGGACTCCGACCAACGCTGGGCCAGCGCCGAGCGCCGGCGTCCGGTGGTCCGTTCCTCGTTCTCCGGCTGGATCTCCATGTGTCCTCCTCCGCCGGACCGCCTGCCGGTCCGTCGACCCGAGCCTGGCGCCGGCGAGGGCAGTCCCCGGTCGCTGCGGCCGGGTTGTGGAGGACGCCCGTGATTGTGGACGCCGCCCGGCACGACGGTGGTGACCGTGACTCAGCCGAAGACGTCGCCGCCGATGCCCAGCACCATCGGGACGACGCCCAGGCACAGGAAGGCGGGCAGGAAGCACAGCCCCAGCGGCGCCAGCACCCACACCCCCGCCCGCTGCACCGCGGCCTCGGTCTGGCTGCGGCCGGCGCTGCGCAGGTCGGCGGCGAGCCGCTGCAGGGCCGGGACGACCGCCGACCCCGACTCCCCGGCCCGCACCACCGTGCGCGCCAGCGCGTCGACCGGCGGTGGCGCTCCGGTCCAGACCCGGCGCGGGGCCGCGCCCAGCCGGTACAGCGCGCCCACCTCGACCAGCCGGTCGCCGAGCGGGCCGGGCACGGCCTCCCCGACGGCCGCGACGGCCGACCCGACCGGGGTGCCGGCCGCGAGGCAGACGGCGAGCAGGTCGCAGGCCACCGGCAGGTCCCGGGCGAGGGAGTCGGCGACGGCCGGTGGCGCACCGGACCGCCGGAGCAGCCGGTCCAGCCCTGCGACCAGGCCCAGTCCGACCAGCGCGGCCGGCAGCCCGGCACCGAGCACCAGGAAGGCCGCCAGCCCACCCAGACCCGCCTCCACACGGCGTCGCGCCGCCCCGGGTGGGCCGCTCGTCGACCGCCACGGACGACCGCCGTCCCCGGGGACGGCGAGCAGTGACCGCACCCGGTCCCGGCGGCCGGCCCCGGGCGGCACCCACAGCAGCACCGCGCCGGCCAGGACCAGGACGGCCCAGACACCGTTCACTGCGCCACCGCCCGCCGGACCAGCCGCGCCGACCAGGTCAGCCCGGCCAGTTCCAGGGCCACGCCGAGCACCAGCAGCGCCGTCCCCGCGCCGGTGGTGGTGAGCACCCGCCAGGGATCGGCACCCACCCCGCTGCCCATCAGCAGGCCGAGCAACGGGAGACCGGCGAGCACGGTGGCGCTGGCCCGCGGCCCGGCGACCGCGGAGCGCAACTCCTCCCCGGCCCGCAGCCGGGCCCGCAGGTCGTCCTCGACGGCGGTGACCACCCCGGCCAGCGAGCAGCCGGTGCGGGTGCTCAACCGCACCGCGGCCGCGATCCGCACGAGCGCCCGGGCCGACTCGTCCCTCGCCGGCCCCGTCGGCGGGTCGCCCAGTCGCAGGACCGGCTCGAGCGCCCGCGCCATGCCGGCGTCCGGGCAGCCGTCGACCGCGGTGGTGGCCGCCTCCGGGAGCGGTCGCCCGGCTCGCACCTCCGCGGCCAGCACGCCGAGCGCCTCCACCAGGGCCCGGGTACGCCGCTCTCCGGCGGCGGTCCGGCCGCGCGCCTGCAGGGCCCGGCCGGCGACGACACCGCAGACGGCCGCGAGCGCGGCCACGACCGGGGTGGACAGCAACGCCCCGGCTCCCCCGCTCACCAGCGCGAACACCCACGGCCCAGCCGGGCCACCGGCCAGAGCGCGGAGGTCCGGACGCGCCCCACCCCACCCCGGCTCGGTGAGCCGTCGCGGCCGGCCGGCGGCGCCCGAGGGCCAGGCCAGCAGCGCGACCCCGAGGACCAGCAGGGCCGGGCTCATCCGGGCACCCGGACGCCGAGCAGGTCGGCGAGCTCCCCGCGCGCCGGGGTGGGGCCGCCGTCGGCCCGCCAGCCCGCGGCCACCTCGATCAGCTCTCCCCGTCGCCGGACCACCCCCAGCTCGGCCACGCCCCGCCCCGCCGGGCCCCGCCGCAGGTGCACGACGAGCACGAGCGCGGCCGCCGCCTGGCTGTGCACCGCGGCCCGACCCAGGCCGGCCGCACCGCCGAGGGCCTCGAGCCGGGCCGGCAGGTCCGCGGCCCGGTTGACGTGCACCGTGCCGCAGCCGCCGTCGTGCCCGGTGTTCAGGGCGGCGAGCAGGTCGACCACCTCGGCGCCGCGGACCTCGCCGACGACCAGCCGGTCCGGGCGCATCCGCAGGGCCTGCCGCACCAGGTCCCGCAGCGTGACCGCGCCGGCGGCCTCGACGTTGGCCGGCCGGGTGAGCAGCCGGACGACGTGCGGGTGCCGTGGGGTCAGCTCGGGTGCGTCCTCGCAGAGCACCAGCCGTTCCCCGGGAGCGACCAGCCCGAGGAGTGCGGAGAGGACCGTCGTCTTCCCGGTGCCCGTGCCGCCGGTGACCAGGAACGCCAGCCGCGCCCGGACGGCGGCCGCCAGCAGCTCGGCGCTGGCGCCGGGCAGGGCGCCCCGGTCGGAGAGGTCGGCGAAGGAGAGCGCCGCCCGGCGCAGCACCCGCAGGGACAGGCAGGTGCCCGCCCCGGACACCGGCGGCAGGACCGCGTGCAGCCGGGTGCCGTCGGGCAGGCCGGCGTCGACCCACGACGCCGCGTCGTCGAGCCGGCGGCCGGCAGCGGCGGCCAGCCGCACCGCCAGCCGGCGGACGGCCGCCTCGTCGGGGAACCGGACGTCGACCGGCTCCAGTCCCTCGCCCCGGTCGATCCACACCTCGTCCGGCCCGTTCACCAGCACGTCGGTGACGCCGGGCGTGCGCAGCAGCGGCTCCAGCACGCCGGCCCCGGCCAGCTCGTCGGTGGCGGCCCGGACCGCGTCGAGCACCCCGCGGTCGCCCAGCAGGCCGCCGGACTCCTCGCGGACCAGGGCCGCCACGACCGCCGGGCTGGGGGCGCCCACACCGGTGGCCAGCCTGGCGCGGACCCGCTCCACCAGTGGAGGCGCCGACTCCACGATCACGCCGCCCGCCCGGCCAGCTCGGCGAGGAGCAGCCGGCTGAGCCCGCCGAGCGGGGACCGGGCGGCCACGGACGGCGGTTCGCCCCGTTCGCTGCGCGGTGCCGCCGACCGGTCGGCGGCGAGCTCGGCGAAGACCGGCCGGCCGACCACGTCGGCCACCTCGGCGCGGCTCAGGCCCCCGGGGACCGGCCGGCTGACCACGAGCGCCCCCGACCAGGGCCGCTGGTCCCCCTCCAGCAGGGCGCGGGCGGCGGCTCCGGCCCGCAGCCGCGCCGGTACGAGCAGGACGCTGAGGTCGGCCTCGGCCAGGAGCACCTCGGCCGCGGGGCTGCGGACGGGGAGGTCGAGCACGACGCCGCACCCGCTGGCCCGGGCACCCGCGCAGACGGCGAGCAGGGCCTCGGCCGGCAGCTCCTGGGGGTGCTCCCGGGAGGCGGAGAGCACCGCGACCCCGGCGACCTCGGGCAGGGCGGCGGCGAGCGCCGGACCGGCCACCCGTCCACTCACCCCGGCCAGCTCCGGCCAGCGCAGCCCGGGCTCCCGTTCCGCCCCGAGCAGCAGGTCCAGGCCGGCGGCCCAGCCGTCGCCGTCCACCAGCAGCACGCCGCCGTCGGCCGCGCTGCCCGCGGCCACCGCGAGCGCCGTCGCCAGGGTGCTCGCGCCGGCACCGCCGCAGGCTCCGCCGACCACGGTCAGCCAGCCCGGCCGGGCGGGGGCCTGCACCGCCGCGGCCACCCGCTCCACCAGCCACGCCTCCTCGCGGGGCAGCACCACCACCCGTTCGGCGCCGAGCTCGACGGCCGCCGGCCACACCTCGGCCGCGGGTTCACCGGCGGCGATCACCAGCACCCCGGGGCGCCGCGGCAGCGCCCGCACCGGCGCACTGCCCAGCACCTCGGCGCCGAGGAGCACCAGCGGCGCGTGCCGGTGGGCGCGGCGGAGCGCACCCCCTCCCGTGGTCAGCTCAGCGGTGGCACCGGCGGCGGCGAGCAGCCGGAGCAGGTCGTCGAGCAGGCCGGAGTCGGTGCTCAGGACCAGCGGGTGGGCGGGGGCGACGGGCGCGGAGCCGGGGGCTCGCGAGGCAGCGGACACCCGCCCAGCGCAGCGGGCCGGTCGGCGCCGGCCCAGTCCCGGACGGCATCTGTGGACAACCCCTCCGGGTGTGGACGGCGGTGTGCCCGACCCCCTGGACTGCCGATCCCCTTACCGTGTGCGATGTGACCCGCGCTGCGGCGTTCTTCGACCTGGACAAGACGGTCATCGCGAAGTCCAGCACGTTGGCCTTCGGACGACCGTTCTTCCAGGGTGGGCTGATCAACCGGCGAGCCGTCCTCAAGGGCGCCTACGCGCAGTTCGTCTTCTCCCTGGCCGGCGCCGACGCCGACCAGATGGAGCGGATGCGGCGACAGATCACCGCGATGACCACGGGCTGGGACGTCGCCGTCGTGCACGAGATCGTGCGGGAG
The DNA here is from genome assembly GCF_000761485.1 of Modestobacter caceresii. Classification (GTDB taxonomy): domain Bacteria; phylum Actinomycetota; class Actinomycetes; order Mycobacteriales; family Geodermatophilaceae; genus Modestobacter; species Modestobacter caceresii. The sequence goes on along the minus strand of NZ_JPMX01000014.1, from coordinate 32,781 downwards.
ACGCTGCACGGCATCGTCGACCCGCTCGTCTACGCGGAGGCCGCCGACCTGATCGAGGAACACCAGGCGGCCGGCCGGGAGATCGTCATCGTCTCCAGCAGCGGTGCGGAGATGGTGGAGCCGATCGGCGAGATGCTCGGGGTCGACCGCGTCGTCGCCACCCGGATGGTCACCGTCGACGGGAAGTACACCGGCGAGATCGACTACTACGCCTACGGCGAGAACAAGGCCGCCGCGATGCGCGAGGTGGCCGCCGAGAAGGGCTGGGACCTGGCCGACTGCTGGGCCTACAGCGACTCGATCACCGACCTGCCGATGCTCGAGGCGGTCGGCCACCCCACCGCCGTCAACCCCGACCGCGGGCTGCGCAAGGCCGCCGTCGAACGGGGCTGGCCGGTGCTCGAGTTCACCCGCCCGGTCACCCTGCGTTCGCGGTTCTCCGGCGCCCGGACGCCGGTCGTCACCAGTGCCGCGGTCGGCGTCGGGGCCGCCGTGGCCGGGCTGGCCTGGTTCGCCCGGCGGCGCACGCTGCGGGCGCTCCCGGCCGCCGGCCTCGCGCTCACCGCACCGGTCGTGCTGCCCCCGGCCGGTCGCCGTCGGCGCCGCGGGGCCTGACCGCAGGGGCCGGCCTCGACTCAGCCGCCGACGCGGCTGCGCACCTCGGCGACCTTCTCGCGCACCTGGTCCACGACCGTGCGGGCGGTGGAGACCGGCTGGAAGTCCTGCGCGGCGGTGGTCAGTGCCTGCTGCTCCGCCGGCGTCAGCTCCAGCTCGGCGGCCGCCACGTTGGACTCCAGCTGCTCGACGCTGGACGCCCCCGGGATCACGACGACCTGCGGCAGGCCGAGGAGCCAGGCCAGCGCCACCTGGGCCGGCTTCGCCTGGTGCGCAGCGGCCACGTCCCTGAGCAGCTGGAGGAGCGGCTCGGCCCGGCTCAGGTTCTCGGTGCCGAACAGCGGGTTCATCGCCCGGACGCCCCCGGGCCGGTGGTCGGCGGAGTAGCGGCCGCCCAGCAGGCCCTGGGCGAGCGGGCTGTAGGCGATGACCACCCGGTCCTCGCGCTCGGCGAAGGGCACCAGGTCGGTCAGGGGCCCGGCGTGCGCCAGGGAGAACTGGACCTGGTTGCTCACCACCGGGCTGCCCAGCGCGCGGTCGGCCGCCTGCCAGCGCTCCAGCGAGTAGTTGGAGACCCCGACGGCACCGATCACGCCCTCGTCGAGGAGGGCACGCATGCCCGGCATGATCACCGAGTCCGGCACCAGCGGGTTGGCCTGGTGCACCTGGTAGAGCGGGATCCGGTCGAGCTGCAGCCGGCGGGCGCTCCCGGCCGCGCGGTTGCGGACGACCGCCGGGAACGGCGCCACCGGGAGGACCTTGCTGGCGACGACCACCTCGGCCCGGTCCGCACCGAGCGCCTCGGCCAGGATCTTCTCGCTGCGGCCGAAGCCGTACACCTCGGCGGTGTCGAACAGCGTGACGCCCAGTTCGCGGGCCCGCCGGACGATGTCACGCGCCGCGCCGACGGCGTAGTCGTCGCCGTAGCCCCATTCCCGGGAGCCGAACTGCCAGGTGCCGAGTCCGACCCGGCTGACCTGTCCCAGACCATCGACCTCGAGGAAGCGCATCCGCCCAGTCTGGTCGTGCCGCAGCGGAGCCGCAGGACGGCGCTGTCGTGCTCAGCCGCGGAGCAGGCTCTCGCAGATCGCCAGGCCCTCGGTGGCGCCGTGCTCGGTGGCGCGGCAGCAGTGCACGAGCCAGCCGGCCACCCCGGCCGGGCCGCCGGACCGGTAGCCCGCCAGCGCAGCCTCGTAGGCGTCCCGGCCCAGCTCGGCGAACCCGACCTCCGGCACAGAGACCGCCTTGCGGTCCAGGCCCCGGCTGATGATGACCAGCCGGGCAGCGGCGCGGGCGACCACGCCGTCCTGCACCCCGAAGGGCGCCAGCGCGGCCAGCTCGCCGTGCACCACCCCGGCCACCACCACGGCCGGGACCGTGGTCGCACCGGTGATCAGGGAGAAGAGCCCACCCAACCGCGGACCGGCCGCGCCGCTCGGCCGACCCAGGTCGGCCGGCTCGGCGAGGTCCGTGGCGGCCAGGACGTGCAGCCGGGCGAGCACCTGACCGGGTGCCCGCTCCCAGGTCTCCACCATCGAGCCGAGGCCCACCGAGACCCGCAGCGCACCCTGGACGACCGGGTCGGTCACCTCGCCGGCGCGCAGGTCCGCCAGCGGCCGGTCCACGCCCTCCAGCGCGGCCGACGCCCGGGCACCGCGCAGCGCCGACTCCGCGCTGACCCCGGCCGACTCGCGGCGGAGCACCTTGTGGCCGAGCAGGCGGTCCACCGCGGCACGTGCGCCCTCGGCCGCCGCGGCGACGCCGGGCAGCTCCAGCAGCGGGGCGAGCGGGTCGGGGCCGGTCGGGCGCGCGGCGGGCCGGGGGGCCCGGCCGGCGCCGGGGCGCAGCGGGATCGTCACGGCTGCGACGGTACGAGTCCGGGGCGGCAGGTCTCCCGCCGCCCTCCGCGACCCGGCGCCTACGCTCCCAACCACCATGGCCGCTCCCCTGACCCTGCTCCTCGTCCGGCACGGCCAGAGCGAGTGGAACGCCGCCGGGCTGATGCAGGGCCAGACCGCGCACGTGCCGCTGACCGAGCTCGGCCACCAGCAGGCGGCGCAGGCCGCCGCCGATCTCGCCGCGCTCACCCGCGACGGCGGTGGCCCCGGCGCCCTCGTCTCCAGCGACCTGCACCGCGCCGTGCAGACCGCCGAGCACTGCGCCGCGGCCACCGGGCTGCCCCTCAGCACCACCCCGGCGCTGCGCGAGCAGGGCTACGGCGTGCTCGAGGGGCGGCCCTCCCGTGAGCTGTGGGACGTCGTCGACTGGACCGACCCGCACTGGTCGGCCGAGGGCGGGGAGAGCCTCGCCCAGCTGCACTCCCGGGTCGCCGGCTACCTCGATCGACTGCGCGCCGAGCCGCCGGCCGCGGTCGTGGCCCTGGTCACCCACGGGGACACGATCCGGGCCGCCCAGGCGGTGGTCGCCGGGCTCGGGCCCGACCAGCTGCCGGGGGTCACCCCGCACAACGGCACGGTCACGACGCTGGTGCTGACGTGACCAGGGTGCTCGTGCTCGGCGGCTCCCGGTCGGGCAAGTCCGCGCACGCCGAGCAGCTGCTGGCCGGCTGGGACGAGGTCACGTACCTCGCAACCTCCGTCGTCGACGAGACCGACGCCGAGTGGTCGGCGCGGGTCGCCGCCCACCGCGCCCGCCGCCCGGCCGGGTGGACGACGGTGGAGACGACCGCGCCGTCGGAGCTGCTGCGCCAGGGTGCGGTGCTGGTCGACAGCGTCACCACCTGGGTGGCCGCGCTGATGGACGAGACCGGCATCTGGGACGCCGTCGACGCGACCGGGGCGCACGCTGCGGGCTCCCCCGCGGACGCCGCCGCGGCCCGCGACCGGCTGGACCAGCGCTGCGATGCGCTGGTCGACAACTGGGTGATGACGCCGGCGCACGTGGTGGCGGTCAGCGACGAGGTGGGGCTCGGCGTGGTGCCGGAGACCCGGGCCGGTCGGCTCTTCCGGGACACGCTGGGCACGGTCAACCAGCGGCTCGCCTCGACCGCCGACGAGGTGTGGTTCGTGGTCGCCGGGCTTCCCCAGCGGTTGCGATGAACTCACCGGACCAGCCCGCGACCCGCCGCCCCTGGACCGGGCCGGCGGAGTCCTTCGCGCTGCTGACCAGCCTGCGGGTGCCGGCCGCCGCCTCGGCCCGCGGGGTGCTGCCCTGGGCGCCGCTGGTCGGCCTGGTGCTGGGGGGCGTGGCGGCCGCAATCGCCTGGGCCGCCGGTCGTGCGGCCAGCCCACTGGTCGGCGCGGTGCTCGGCGTCGCCGTCCTGGCCGGGCTCACCCGCGGGCTGCACCTGGACGGGCTGGCCGACACCGCCGACGGGCTGGGCCCGCTGCGCGGCCGGGAGAAGGCGCTGGCGGTGATGCGCGCCGGGGACGTCGGCCCCTTCGGCGTGGTCACGTTGGTGCTGACCCTGTTGCTGCAGGTCGCCGGCCTGGCCCACCTGCTCACCCTGGACGGCGGCTGGCTCGCACTCCCGATCGCGACGGTCACCGCCCGGGTGGCGATGGCCCGCACCGGCCTGCCCGGTGTGCCGATCGCGGCGGGCTCGTCGTTGGGCCAGGCGGTCGCCGGCACGGTGTCCCGGGGCTGGCTGGCCGGTGCCGCCCTGAGCACCGCCACGGCAGCGGCCGTCGGCGCGCTGCTCGCCGGCGCCGAGGGAGTCGCCGCCGCACTCGGGCTGGTCGCCGCCGTCGCGGTCGGGCTGGCGTCGTCCGAGGCGCTGTTCTCCCGGGCCCGCGCCCGGCTGGGTGGCGTGAACGGCGACGTCATGGGCGCCATGGGTGAGGTGACGGCGGCGGTCACCCTGCTCGCCGCCGCCGGCCTGCTCAGCTGAGCGCGGTCACCGGCGACGGGTGAGTGAGCCGAGGACCCGGCTCAGGCCGCCGGAGGCGGCGGGCGAGGCGGCCCGGCCACGCCCCATCCCACCTCCGGCCGTCCCGGTCCGGCGCCGACCGGCGGTGCCCCGGGTGGCCGAACGTCCACCACGCGCGCTCCGTGACGCGGTGTTCCCTGCCGTGCCCATCAACCTGCCGAGGATGCTCATGGAAGAGGTGTGACCGCCGTCATCAACTCGTAACCTGCTGGCCAGCCGGATCGCGGCGCGTCGTCGCGGTCAGCCACCAGCCACGGACTGCACGACCATCACCTCCGCGCCGGCCGGCACCGGGGTGACCAGACCGGAGAGCCGCCGGACCTCCTCGCCGTCGACGTAGACGTTGACGTGCCGGCGCAGCGCCCCGGTCTCGTCGCGCACCCGCCGGTCGAACACCGGGTGCTCGGTGGCCAGCGCGTCGAGCAGGGCGCGGACCGTCGCCGGCTCGGGCAGGTCCAGCGACATCGACGTCCGGCCGCCGGTGCAGTCGGCCAGCAGCCTCGGCAGCAGCACCCGGACGGTCACGGCAGCACCGCCGCCCGCACGCACAGCACGTCGGGCAGGTGGGAGGTGACCGTGCTGAACGACTCCCCCTCGTCGGCGCTGGCGTACACCTCGCCGCCGCGGGTGCCGACGTAGACGCCCACCGGGTCACCGGCGTCCACGCAGGCGGCGTCCCGCAGCACCGCGTTGTACTCGTGCGTGGGCAGCCCGGTGTCGAGCCGGCGCCAGGTGGAGCCGGCGTCGTCGCTGCGGTGCACGGCCAGCTCGCCGTCCGGCGGGATCCGCTCACCGTCGGCGACCAGCGGGACCACCCAGATCCGCCCGCCCCGGCGCGGGTCGGCGAGCATCGCGAAGCCGAAGTCGGAGGGCAGCCCGTCGGCGATCGACGTCCACGAGTCGCCGTCGTCGTCGGACCGGTACACGCCGTGGTGGTTCTGCGCGTACAGCCTCCGTGGGTCCGCGGCGTCCCGAGCGATCTTGTGCACGCACTGCCCGAACTCCGGTGCCGGACCGGGCATGAAGTACGCCGAGATGCCGGAGTTGCGCGGCTGCCAGGAGCCCCCGCCGTCCCGCGTCCGGTAGACGCCGCCGGTGCTCATCGCCACGTGCACCGTGCCCTCGGGCCCGGGGACGACGGAGTGCGCCGCCGCACCGCCGTAGCCCGCGCCCCACTCGCTGCGATGCGGGTGGTCCCACAGCCCGCGGCACAGCTCGAAGGACTCCCCGCCGTCGTCCGAGCGCCAGACCGAGATCGGCTCGCAGCCGGCCCAGACGACCCCGGGCCGGTCGGCGGAGTCCGGGCGCAGCTGCCAGATCCGCTCGACGGCGGCCCCGGTGTCGGCCGGGAACCGGATCGCCCCACCGGCCGGCTCGTCCCAGCTCGCGCCCAGGTCGTCGGAGTGCAGGACCGTCGGACCGAAGTGCTCCGACCGCACCCCGACCATCAGCCGGGTGCGCCCGTCGCGGGTGTCGATGCCGATGCTCGGCACCTCGGTCATCAGGAAGTGTGGTGCGGAGAGCGACCAGCTGCGCCGGTCCTCACTCGTCGCGAGCCAGAGCCCCTTGCGCGTGCCGATCGCCAGCAGAGTCGTCGCCATGCAGCAGTAGACCGCCGGACGCCGACAGAGTCATCGCTGCGCTGCCCGGCGTCCTACCTCGCGCTGTGGGGACCTACCCCGCCGCAGACCACCGGGTAGGTCCCCACACGACCAGGTGACCTGATCGTGTGGGGACCCAGGGACCGGCGCTCAGACCGGTTGCTGGGCCGGGGTGTCGCCGCCCTCGAGGTCGCCCTCGGTGTCCAGGTAGGCCTGCTGCAGCTCGGCCAGCAGCGCCGGGTCGGGGTCGGCCCACATCTTCCGGTCGACCGCCTCCAGCAGCCGCTCGGCGATCCCGTGCAGCGCCCAGGGGTTCGACTGCTCCATGAACGCCCGGTTCTCCGGGTCGAGGACGTAGCTCTGCGCCAGCTTCTCGTACATCCAGTCCGCGACCACACCGGTGGTGGCGTCGTAGCCGAACAGGTAGTCGACCGTGGCGGCCATCTCGAACGCGCCCTTGTAGCCGTGCCGGCGCATGGCGGCCAGCCACTTGGGGTTCACCACCCGGGCCCGGAACACCCGCGAGGTCTCCTCGACCAGCGAACGGGTGCGCACGTGCTCGGGGCGGGTCGAGTCGCCGATGTAGGCCTTCGGTGAGCTGCCGGTCAGCGCGCGCACCGTGGCGACCATCCCGCCGTGGTACTGGAAGTAGTCGTCGGAGTCGGCGATGTCGTGCTCGCGGGTGTCGATGTTCTTCGCCGCCACCGCGATCCGCCGGTAGGCGGTCTCCATGTCCGGGCGGGCCTGCACACCGTCGAGGTCCCGGCCGTAGGCGTAGCCGCCCCACACCGCGTAGACCTCGGCCAGGTCCGCGTCGGTGCGCCAGTCCCGGCTGTCGATCAGCGACAGCAGCCCGGCCCCGTAGGCACCGGGCTTGGAGCCGAAGACCCGGGTGGTGGCGCGCCGGCGGTCCCCGTGCTCGGCGACGTCGGCGTCCACGTGGGCGCGGACGAAGTTCTGCTCCGGCGTCTCGTCCAGCCCCGCGGCCAGGGTGACCGCGTCGTCGAGCATCGTCACCACGTGCGGGAAGGCGTCCCGGAAGAACCCGGAGATGCGCACCGTGACGTCGATCCGCGGCCGGCCCAGCTCACCGAGCGGGATCGGCTCCAGCTTCGTCACCCGGCGCGAGGCCTCGTCCCAGACCGGCCGGACGCCGAGCAGCGCCAGCACCTGCGCGACGTCGTCGCCGGAGGTGCGCATCGCCGAGGTGCCCCACACGGAGAGCCCCACCGAACGCGGGTGCGCCCCGGTCTCGGTGACGTAGCGCTCGACCAGCGACTCGGCCAGGCCCTGCCCGGTCTCCCAGGCGAGCCGGGAGGGCACCGCGCGCGGGTCGACGGAGTAGAAGTTGCGACCGGTCGGCAGCACGTTGACCAGGCCGCGCAGCGGCGAGCCCGACGGGCCGGCCGGCACGTAGCCGCCGTCCAGGGCGTGCAGGGCCATGTCGATCTCGTCGGTGGTCTTCGCCAGCCGCGGCACGACCTCGGCGACCGCGAAGTCGAGCACCCGGCTGACCTCGGCGTGCGGCCCGCCCAGCACCTCGGCGACGGTGGGCTCGACGGCGTCGGCGGTCCAGCCGGCCGCCTCCATCGCGGTGACCAGGGCGAGCGCCCGGGCCTCGACCTCATCGGTCTCGTGCAGCCCGGCCGAGCCGTCCTCCACCAGGCCGAGTGCCTCGCGCAGGCCGGGCATGGCGACCGAGCCGCCCCAGATCTGCCGGGCCCGCAGGATCGCCAGCACCAGGCCCACGCGGGCGTCGCCCTCCGGCGGGGAGCCGAAGACGTGCAGCCCGTCGCGGATCTGGCTGTCCTTGATGGCACACAGCCAGCCGTCGACGTGCAGGATCATCTCGTCGAACTCGGCGTCGTGCGGCCGGTCGTCCAGGCCGAGGTCGTGGTCGAGCTTGGCGGCCTGGATCAGCGTCCAGATCTGCTGCCGGACGGCGGGCAGCTTGGGCGGGTCCATCGCGGCGATGTTGGCGTGCTCGTCGAGCAGTTGCTCCAGCCGGGCGATGTCGCCGTAGGTCTCGGCGCGGGCCATCGGCGGCACCATGTGGTCGACCAGCACCGCGTGCGCGCGCCGCTTGGCCTGCGAGCCCTCGCCCGGGTCGTTGACCAGGAACGGGTAGACCATCGGCAGGTCGCCCAGCGCTGCGTCCGGCGCGCAGGACGCCGACAGCCCGACGGTCTTGCCGGGCATCCACTCCAGGTTGCCGTGCTTGCCCACGTGCACGACCGCGTGCGCGCCGAAGGACGAGCGCAGCCAGTGGTAGGCGGCCAGGTAGTGGTGCGACGGCGGCAGGTCGGGGTCGTGGTAGATCGCGATCGGGTTCTCCCCGAAGCCGCGCGGCGGCTGGACCATCACCACGACGTTGCCGGCGCGCAGCGCGGCGAAGACGATGCAGTCGTCGGTCGGGTCCACGAAGAGCTCACCGGGCGGCGGCCCCCAGTGCTCCACCATCCGGTCGGTCAGCTCGGCGGGGAGGGTGTCGAAGAACCGGCGGTACTCTGCGGCCGGGATGCGCACCGGGTTGCCGGACAGCTGCTCCGCGGTCAGCCAGTCCGGGTCCTGGCCGCCGGCCTCGATGAGGGCGTGCACCAGCCGGTCGCCGTCCAGGTCGGCGACGCCGGGCAGGGCGCCCTCGCCGTCGAACGGGCCGATGTCGTAGCCCTGCCCGGCCATCGCGGCCAGCAGCCGGACCACCGAGGCGGGGGTGTCCAGGCCGACCGCGTTGCCGATCCGGGCGTGCTTGGTCGGGTACGCCGACAGCATCACCACGATCTTGCGGTCGGCCGGGGCGGTGTGCCGCAGCCGGGCGTGCGCGACGGCGGTGCCGGCCACCCGGGCGGCCCGCTCGGGGTCGGGCACGTAGGAGGTCAGGCCCTCCTCGTCGGCCTCCTTGAAGGAGAACGGCACGCTGATGATCCGGCCGTCGAACTCCGGGATGGCGACCTGGTTGCCGACGTCCAGCGGGGAGAGCCCGTCGTCGTTGGCCGCCCAGGTCGCCCGCGGGGTGCCGAGCACCAGGCCCTGGATCACCGGCACGTCGAGGCGGGCCAGCTCGCCGACGTCCCAGGCGCCGTCGTCCCCACCGGCGGAGGCGGTGGCGGGCTTCGAGCCGCCGGCCGCCAGGACCGTGACGACCATCGCGTCGACCGTGCGCAGCACGTCGAGCATCTCCGGGTCCACCGACCGCAGGGACGCGGTGTAGACCGGCACCGGCACGCCGCCGGCGGTCTCGATCGCCTCGCACAGCGTGTGCACGAACGCGGTGTTCCCGGCCAGGTGGTGCGCCCGGTAGTAGAGGACGGCGATCCGCGGGCCGGTCGAGCTGGTCGGGCGGTCCAGCAGGCCCCAGTCCGGGGCGACGGCCGGGGCGTCGAAGCCCTCGCCGTCCAGCAGCACCGTGTCGGCCAGGAAGCGGTGCAGCTGCACCATGTTGTCCGGGCCGCCCTGGGCCAGGTAGGCGTGCGCCTCGGTGGCCACGCCCATCGGGACGGTCGAGAGTTCCATCAGCTCGGCGTCGGGCAGCTGCTCACCACCCAGCACGACCACCGGGACGCCCAGGCCCAACAGGGGCGCGACCATGTCCTCGTACTTCCGGCGGGACCCCAGGATGCGGACCACGACGAGATCGGTGCCGGCGGCGAACTCGGCGAGGTCGCCGGCGCGGTAGGGGTTGCCCAGCCGCCACGACGAGTCGCTGGCTCGGGCCGCCAGCAGGTCGGTGTCGGAGGTGGAGAGCAGGGTGAAGGTGCGTGAGCTCACGTCGGTGCCTCCCTCGGGGTCCGCGCCCCGGGTCGTCGAGCACGGCAGCCGGAGTGTCTGGCTCGCCCCCGCATCTCGACGACGCCGGGGCTCACAGTGGCGGGACCGCGCCGGGTTCGCACCGGCTTCCTCGCGCACTGCCGTGATGTGCCGGAGACGCTACCGGGCTGCCGATGCCCGGGGCTCGGGCAGCACCGGCCCGGCCGCGGCCGGCAGACCCGGCGGAGGCCCCTCCCCGTCCGACAGGTCGTCGAGCTCCCGGAGCGGGCGCATCACCAGCACGGAGAGGCCGGCGAAGACGACGGCGCCGACGAAGACGGCGAAGGCCGCGCGCAGCCCGGTGGTGTCGACGAGCACGCCGGCCGCCAGGTAGCCGGCCGGCCCCGCGGCGTACGCGCCGGAGGCGACGATCCCGAGCACCCGCCCGCGCAGGTGCGTGGGCACCCGGCGCTGGAAGGCCAGGTTGACCAGCGGGTTGATCGGGCCGAACAGCAGCCCGGCGAGCGCGCCGCAGCCGAGCAGGACCGGGTAGGGCGGCAGGGCCACGAACGGCACGAGCGCGACCGACGCCCCCACGGTGGCGACCCGGAGCACGACGCTGCGGGGCAGCCGGTGGCCCAGCGCACCCTGCAGCAGGCTCCCGAGCACCCAGCCGCCGCTCATCACCAGGAGCAGCAGGCCGAGCCGGCCGGGGGCGCCCTGCTCCTCGAACAGCACCGGCAGCAGCACCGCCGAGATCGGCAGGTAGGTCGCCGAGACCAGGACGGCGACCAGGGCGGCGCACCGCACGAGGCGGTCGCGGCGGAGCACGCCGATCCCCTCGGCGGTGTCGGTGAGGACGCGCCGGACCGCGCTGCCGGAGGACTCCGTGCGGGGCTCCGGCTGCCCGCCGCCGGGGACCCGGACGAAGGCCACGACGAGGACCGACAGCGCGAAGGCGACCGCCGTGGCCCACAGCGCCGGGACCGCGCCGACCAGCCCGATCAGCACGCCGCCGACCGCCGGCCCGATGAAGAACGCCGACCCCCACACCGCCTCGTGGACGCCGTTGACCCGGGAGAGCGGGAGTCGGGCGGCCGCGGCGGCCTCGGGGAGCATCGCCTCGCGCGCGGTCACGCCGGCCGGGTCGAGCAGGGCCCCGAGGGCGGCCAGCGCGACCACCGCACCCAGCCCCAGCCCGCCCGTCGCCAGCTCCAGCAGCGGGATCGCGGCGACCGCGGCCGCGGAGACCACGTCGGAGACCACCGACACCCGCCGCCGGCCGACCCGGTCGACGACGACGCCGGCGAGCACCGCGGTGAGCACCAGCGGCAGCGCCGTCCCCGCGGCGACGAGGCCGGCGCCCGCCGCGCCGCCGCCGCGCTCCAGGACGAGCCACGGCAGGACGACGGCGGTGACCCCGTTGGCCGTGCCGGAGAGCAGGGTCGCCGCCTCGACCGCGAGCAGCGGCAGCCGCCGGGGCGGGTCCACCGCCGTCCGGTCGGCCGGGACCGTGGTCACCGGAGCGGCGCGGCTCGCAACCACCGCACGCCGAGCACCACCCCGACCAGGGTGACGCCGCACCACAGGGCCGCCGAGGCGACGTACCCGACGAGCGCCGCCGTGGCGAGCGCGGCGGAGGCGGTGAGGAAGGAGGCGAGCAGCGGGACCGTGGTGAGCGTGGTGAAGTCGGTGCCCGCCGTGGCCGGGCGGGAGAGGTCCATGCTCACCGTGTAGACCACCACGTTCAGCGCGGTGTACGCGACGAGGAAGCCGCTGAGCGCCACCACCGTGCCGGTGAGCGGCGCCGACCCGAGGAGCAGCGGGACCAGCCCGGCCGTCGACAGCGCCAGGGCGACGCCACCGCCGACGAGCACCGCGGCCCGGCCCCAGCGGCGGACCAGCCACCCCGCGAGCGGGCCGGCCAGCGCCGCGGGCACGCTGACGACGACGCCGGTGACCACGCCGATGCGGGTGAGGGACCACCCGGCGTCCACCAGCGCCGCGCTGGGCAGGGCGTACACCCCGGCCGCGCCGCCGTAGACGAGCGGCACGACGCCCAGCGCCCAGACCGGCACGCCGGGACGGCGGAACACCCCGATCAACGCACCCCACGCCGCGCTCCCGGGCACCCGGGGGTCGCGCTCCGGCTCACGGAACCGGAGCACGACCACGAGCGCGACCAGGGTGAGGGCGGCGAGCAGCAGCACGGCCGCGGTCCACCCGGCGCGGTCGTACACCAGGACGCAGAGTCCACCGCCGAGCACGGTGCCGACGTAGCTGGCACCCACCTGGACCCCGTTGCCGAGGCCGCGGTCCTCCGGACGCAGCAGCCGGACGGCGAGGGCGTCGGCGGCCACGTCCTGGGTCGCCGACAGCAGCACGTAGACGGCGCAGACGACCACGAGCGGGCCGAGCGAGGCGCCCGGGTCGTCGAAGGGCAGCAGCGCCAGCAGCGCCAGGACCATCGCGCTCTGCAGGGCGAGCAGCCAGGAGCGGTGGTGCCCGAGCCGCCGGGACCCGTACCGGTCCAGCAGCGGCGCCCAGAGCAGCTTGAGCGGCCAGGCGAGGCCCAGCAGCGAGACGAGCGAGAGGTCGGCGAGGGAGACGCCGTCGGCCCGCAGGATCGCGACCAGCCCGACGGTGAGGAAGCCGATGCCGACGTACTGGGTGACCCAGAGGGTGGTGAGCAGGGCCCACGGCGGCCGGCCCACCGCCACCGGGGACGTCTCGGCGACGGCGGGTGCGGACGGCGCGGTCACGTCGCGCGCCAGTAGGCGAGGGAGGACACGCGGTCTTTGGCCACGCCGAGGTCACGGCGCAGGTGCTTGGTCAGCGCCCGGGCGGCGGCGGCCTCGCAGGCCACCCAGAACCAGTCCTGCGCCGGGTCGGCTGCCGCGTCCCCCGCCCAGGCGCCCGTCACGGCGGCCTGCAGCGCCTGCCCGGGGGCGGCGCCGTCGCGGTCGACCCACACCACCTCGTGCCCGGCCCGGGCGCGCACGGGGAGGTCGCGGTCGGCCGGGTGCCCGGCCTCCAGCCAGACCCGCGCGGGCGTCGTCGGGTGGGCGTCGAGCAGCGAGTTCACCGCCGGCAGGGACGCCGGGTCACCGACGAGGTGCACCACCCGGGTCGCCGGGGGTGGCTCGGCCTCGCGTGTGCCCTGCACCGTCGCCTCGATGGTGCCGCCGGGCTGCACCGCGACGGACCAGTGCGCGGCCGGACCGTCGTGCAGGGCGAACTCGAGGTCGAAGGTGCCCGCCGCCGGGTCCGGATCGACGAGCGTGTACGCCCGCTGGTGGGCGCGCCCCTCGTGTTCGAACCACAGCCGGACCCACATCGCCGGATGCGGCGGGCAGGCGGCGAGCAGCCCGCCGTCGGAGACCCGGACCCGCTGGTACTGCTCGCCGACCTGCTCGCTCCCGCGCACGGTGAGGACGAAGTCCTTACCGCGCAGCGCCTTGAGGACCACGCCCTCCCAGCCGTGCTGCATCGCTCGTCCCTCTCGCCGTCACCCCCGGCAGGACCCCCGCGCACCGGGTCCGAGCCCCGTGTACCGTCCGCCGTGTTTAGGGGAGGCTAACCTACGGAAGGGCTCGTTCGTGACGGAGCACACGCCGACCGCACACCTGTTCTCGGGCGAGACGGTCGACCACTACGCCGCGGTCGTCACCGCGGCGCTCGGCGCGCTCACCGACCGCGTGCGGGTGGTCCGCCGCCCCCGCTCGGGCGTGCCGCAGCAGGACCTCGAGGAGCTCGTGGCCGGGGTCGACCTCGAGGCCCCGCTCGGCGACACGTTCTCCGCCCTCAAGGAGACCTCCCGGATCTACCTCGAGCACGCGGTGTGGTTCCACGAGCCCGGCTACGTGGCCCACCTCAACTGCCCGGTCGCGATCCCGGCCCTGGCGGCGGACCTGCTCGCCTCCGCGGTCAACACCTCGGTCGACACCTACGACCAGTCGACGACGGCCACCCTGATGGAGCGCCGGCTCGTCGCCTGGGCCGCCGGCCGTGCCGGCCTGGGCCCCGCTGCGGACGGCGTGTTCACCAGCGGCGGCACCCAGTCCAACCTGCACGCGCTGCTGCTGGCCCGGGACGAGGCGCTCGCCGCGCTGCCGGGCGGCGTGCTGCCCCCGGGTGCGCGGCTGCGGGTGCTGGCCACCGACCAGGCCCACTTCAGCGTCGGCAAGGCCGCACGCCTGCTCGGGCTCGGCACCGACGCGGTGCTCACGGTGCCGACCGACGAGCGGCACCGGATGGACCCCGCCGCGCTGCGTCAGGTCGCCGCCCGGGTCCGGGACGCCGGCGACGTCGTCATGGCGGTGTCCGTCACCGCCGGCACCACCGACCTCGGCCGGATCGACCCGCTCCCCGCGGTGGCCGACGTCTGCACGGAGGTCGGCGCGTGGCTGCACGTCGACGCCGCGTACGGCGGCGGGCTGCTGGCGTCCCGCCGCCGCCGGCACCTGCTCGACGGCATCGAACGCGCCGACTCGGTGACCGTGGACTTCCACAAGACCTTCTTCCAGCCGGTGGCGTCCTCGGCGGTGCTGGTCCGCGACGGCGCGACGCTGCGGCACGTCACCCACCACGCGGCGTACCTCAACCCGCGCGGTGAGCGCGCGCCGAACCAGGTCGACCGGAGCCTGCAGACCACCCGGCGCTTCGACGCGCTCAAGCTGTGGGTGACGCTGCGCGCCATGGGGGCCGACGCGATCGGCGAGGCCTTCGACACCTGCCTGGACCTCGCCGTGCAGGTCCACGAGGACCTCTGCGCCGCCCCGGACATCGAGGTGCACAGCGCACCGTCGCTGAGCACCGTCCTGTTCCGGCACCGGCCCATCGGCCCCGACGGCCCGCTCGACCCGGCCGCCGCCGACCTGCTCGTCGCCGGCATCCGCGAGCGGTTGTTCGACGAGGGGGAGGCGGTCGTCGCCCGCACCGTCGTCGACGGGCGCCCGTGGCTGAAGCTGACCCTGCTGAACCCGGCGACCACCCGGGCGGACGTCCGCGCGGTGGTCGACCTGGTCCGGGCGGCCGGCGAGGACCTGGTCGCGGAGTCCGCGGTGACCCCCGCGGCGGCGCTGGTGCTGGCCGGCGGGCAGGCCCCGGCATGAGCACCGACCCCGTGCACGACTTCGTCGCCGTCGGCATCGGGCCGTTCAACCTCGGCCTGGCCGCGCTCACCGCCCCGGTGCCCGACCTGTCCGGCGTCTTCCTCGACGAGCACGAGGAGTTCTCCTGGCACCCCGGGATGATGATCGAGGGCACCACCCTCCAGGTCCCGTTCCTCGCCGACCTGGTGACCATGGCCGACCCGACGTCGCCGTACTCCTTCCTGGCGCACCTCAAGGCGACCGGCCGGCTCTACCCCTTCTACATCCGCGAGGACTTCCACCCGCTGCGCGCGGAGTACGACGCCTACTGCCGCTGGGTCGCCGAGCGGGTGCCCGGGCTGCGATGGGGCCGGCGCGTCGAGCGGGTCGAGCACGACGCCGCCGCCGGGGTCTACCGGGTGCACGCCCGCGACGTCCGCTCGGGTGAGCCGGAGGTGCACCTGGGCCGGCGGCTGGTCCTCGGCGTCGGGACGGCGCCGTGGGTCCCCGAGCCGGTGCGGGAGCTCCCCGGCCCGGCCTGGCACTCCTCGGCCTACCTGGAGCACAAGGAGGAGCTGCAGACCCTCGGGCACGTGACGGTCGTGGGCAGCGGGCAGAGCGCCGCGGAGGTGTACCTCGACCTGCTCACCGACGCCGACCGGCTCGGGTACCGCGTCGACTGGCTCACCCGCTCCCCCCGGTTCTTCCCCATGGAGTACACGAAGCTGACCCTGGAGATGACCTCGCCGGAGTACGCCCGGTACCACCACGCCCTGCCGATGGGGCGCCGCGACGCCCTCGCCCGCGAGCAGCGCCACCTCTACAAGGGCATCAGCGGCACCCTCGTGGACGCCATCTACGACACCCTCTACCGCACCGGACGACGCGGCGCGGTGCCCTCGTCGCTGCACACCGGCGTCGAGGTGGTCGGCGCCCACTGGGACGCCGAGCAGCGGCGCTACGAGCTGCGGCTGCACCACGCCGAGCAGGGGCGCACGGTCAGCCGGTCGACGCGGGGGCTCGTCCTCGCCACCGGCTACCGGTCCCGGGTGCCGGCGTTCCTGGACCCGATCCGCGACCGGATCCGGTGGGACGCGCACGGCCGGTACGACGTGGCGCTGGACTACGCGGTGGACACCACCGGCCGGGAGGTCTTCGTGCAGAACGCCGAGGAGCACACCCACAGCCTCACCGCGCCCGACCTCGGCATGGGCCCCTACCGGAACTCGGTGATCCTCAACGCGATGTGCGGCCGGGAGGTCTACCCGGTCGAGCAGCACATCGCCTACCAGGAGTTCGGGGTCGAGCTCGAGGACGCCGAGGACGCCGACGCGCTGCCCGACGAGGCGGGGCTGACGGCGACCGGGGCCCTGCGATGAGCGCCGCCCCCGCCGCGCCCCCCTGGTCGGTCCGCACGACCGTCGGGGTGCTGACCCTGGAACCGCTGGACGTCGACCGCGACCTGGACCTGCTGCACTCCTGGGTCACCCACCCGCGCTCGGTCTACTGGCTCATGCAGGGCGCCGAGCCGGCAGCGGTGCGGACCGCCTACGCCGCGATCACCGCCGACCCGCACCACGACGCGTGGCTGGGCCGGGTCGACGGGACCCCGGCGTTCCTCGCCGAGACCTACGACCCCCGCCACCGGGAGCTGGTCGGCGTCTGGGCGGCCGAGCCCGGCGACGTCGGGATGCACGTCCTCGTCGCACCGCCGGCCGAGGGGGCCCCACCCGTCCGCGGGCTGACCTCGGCCGTGATGGCGGCGGTCGTGCGCTTCGCCCTGGACCGCCCGGGCGCGCGCCGGGTGGTCGTCGAGCCGGACGCGCGCAACGCGGCGATCCGGGCGAAGAACCGGGCGGCGGGCTTCGTCGAGCACGGCCTGGTCGACCTGGGGCACAAGACCGCGGCACTGAGCACCTGCACCCCGGCGTCCTTCGCGGCGAGCGAGCTGGGCCGGGTGCTGGCATGACCGCGTCCACGACCGAGCGGGACGAGCTGTCGGCGGACGCCGTCCCGCTCGGCGCCGAGCACCTCGAGCCGGTGGCGATGGCCCGGGCGCACCGGCACGTCGTCACCAAGGCGCTGTCGGAGTTCGGCCACGAGCGACTCGTCACCCCCGAGGCGGACGGCGGGCCGGCCGACGGCCTGGGCCGGACCTGGTGGTCGCTGCGCACCGCCGCGGACGTCCGGTACCGGTTCGCCGCGCGGGTGCTGCCGCTGGAGCACTGGGACGTGGACCCGGCGTCGGTGTCCCGCACCGTAGATGGCGTCGACGCACCGCTGGACGCGCTGGCGCTGGTCGACGAGCTGCAGCACGACCTCGGCATCCCCGACCAGCTGCTGGGCACCTACCTGGAGGAGGTCAGCGCGACCCTCGCCGGTGCGGCGTGGAAGCTGCACCACCGCCGCACCGACGCCCGGGAGCTGGCCCGCGCCGACCTGCAGACCGTCGAGCGGTCGATGACCGAGGGGCACCCGGCGTTCGTGGCCAACAACGGGCGCATCGGCTTCGGGCTGGCCGACGCCGCCGCCTACGCCCCCGAGGCCGGAGCCCCGATCCGGCTGGTCTGGCTGGCGGCGCGCCGGGAGCACACCCACCTCGTCTGCGGGGAGGGCGTCGACGAGCAGCAGCTCTACGCCGGGCAGCTCGGCGAGGAGCTGCTCGCGCGGTTCGCCGACCGGCTGCGGTCGCTGGGGCTGGACCCGGACGACTTCAGCTACCTGCCGATGCACCCCTGGCAGTGGGACCACCGGCTGGCGGTCACCTTCGCCGCCGACGTCGGCCGGCGCGACCTCGTGCCGGTGGGGCACAGCGAGGACCGCTACCAGGCCCAGCAGTCGATCCGGACGTTCTTCGACCTCGACCGCCCCGACCGGCACTACGTCAAGACGGCGCTGGCGATCCAGAACATGGGCTTCCTGCGCGGGCTCTCACCGGCCTACATGCGGGCGACCCCGGCGATCAACGACTGGGTCGCCGAGGTCGTCACCGGTGACCCCGAGCTGGTGGCCAGCGGGTTCGGGGTGCTGCGCGAGCTCGCGTCGGTCGGCTACACCGGCGACGCCTACCACCGGATGGCCGCCCGCGGGCTGCGCTCGCCGTACCAGCGGATGGTCGCGGCGCTGTGGCGGGAGAGCCCGGTGCCGCGGCTGGCGCCGGACGAGCGGGCGATGACCATGGCCGCGCTGCTGCACCGGGACACCGAGGGCCGCTCGCTGGTGGGCGGTCTCGTCGCCGACTCGGGGCTGGACCCGCGCACCTGGCTGCGGCGCTACCTCGACGCCTACCTCCGCCCCGTCGTGCACTGCCTGCTCGCCCAGGACCTCGCCTTCATGCCGCACGGGGAGAACGTCATCCTCGTGCTGCGCGACTCGGTGCCGACCCGGGTCCTGATGAAGGACGTCGGGGAGGAGGTCGCCGTCTTCGGTGACCGGCCGCTGCCATCCGGCGTCGAGCGGGTGCGGGTCGCGTACGACGACGACGTGCGCCTGCTGTCGGTCTTCACCGACGTCTTCGACGGGTTCCTGCGCTACCTCGCCGGCGTGCTGGACGCCGACGGGCTGCTACCCGCCGACGAGGTCTGGCGCTGCGTCGCCGACTGCCTGCTGGCGCACCGGGACGCCCACCCCGACCTGCACCGGCGCTTCGACCTCTTCACCCCGGAGTTCCAGCACTCCTGCCTGAACCGGCTGCAGCTGCGGAACACGCTCCAGATGGTCGACCTGGCCGACCAGGCGTCCTCCCTGCAGTACGCCGGCACGCTGGCCAACCCGGTCGCCCCGCACGCACCGGCTCGGCACGCACCGGCCCCGCCCCGGTGACCGCCCCGGCCGGGGTGACCCGTGACCCGTGGGGCGTGCCGACGGTGCGGGCCGGGTCGATCGACGACCTCGCCTGGGCGCAGGGCCGGGTCACCGCCGTCGACCGCGCGTGGCAGCTGGAGGTCGAGCGCTGGCGCAGCGAGGCGACGCTGGCCGCGCACGTCGGCGCGGCCGGGCTGTCCTGGGACACCTTCGCCGCCCGCGCCCGACTGGACGACACCGCCCGCCGCTGCCACGACGCGCTGGACCCGGCGACCCGGCGGTGGGTCGCCGCCTACGTGGCGGGCGTGCGCGACGGCCTGGCCGAGGGCGCCGCGCGGTCACCGGAGCTGCAGGCGCTCGGCCTGCCCCGGGGCGGGCACGGCGGCTGGCAGCCGTGGACCCCGCTGGGGGTCTTCCTGGTCCACCACGTCCTGTTCGGGTCCCTGGGGACGACGGTCTGGCGTGGGCACCTGCTGCGGTCCTTCGGGTCGCGGCTCGGGCCCGACCTCGCCACCGCGCTCGGGCTGGGCCCACCCGACGGCAGCAACGCGGTCGCGGTGACCGGGTCCCGGACGGCGTCCGGACTCCCCCTGGTCGCCGGCGACCCGCACCGGGTGCTGGAGCGCCCCGGCGTCTACCAGCAGGTGCACCTGGTGGTGGACGGGCCCGGGGCCCTCGACGTGGTCGGGCTCGCCTTCCCCGGCGTCCCCGGCGTCGCCCACTTCGGCCACACCGGCTCGGCGGCCTGGGCGGTGACGAACGCGATGGCCGTCCACCAGGACCTCTACCGGGAACGGCTGCGCCGCGACGGTGACCGGCTGCTGGCCCTCGGGCCGGACGGCTGGGAGCCGGCCGACACCGCGACGGTCCGGCTGGCCGTCCGCGACGGCGAGCCGGTGACCGTGGAGACCGTGGAGACCGCCCGCGGACCGGTCGTCGTGCCGTCCTGGTCCGGCGGTGCGGAGCCCGAGGCGCTGAGCCTGCGCGCGCCCAGCCGGGTGGACACCGCGCTCGGGTTCGAGGCGCTGCCGCGGCTGCTGCAGGCGCGCACGGCCCGGGACGTCGAGGCCGCCCTCGCCTCCTGGGTCGAGCCGGTGAACAGCGTGCTGGTCGCCGACACCACCGGCGACGTGCGCCAGCTGGTCGCCGGCCGCGTGCCCGACCGGGCGGCCGGCAACCGCTGGCACCCGGTCCCGGCCTGGGACCACGCGCACGCCTGGCGCGGCTCCTGCCCTCCCCCCGCCGGGCTGCGGGTCACCGACGGCGCGCCCTGGGACGGCGTCGCGGTGACCGCCAACGACGCGCGCCCGGACGTCGTCCCGTACGGCACGGTCTTCGCCCCACCGAACCGCGCCGCCCGGCTGCGGGCCCTCGTCGGCGACCGCACCGGCCTGCGGGCCGGGGACCTCGCCGAGCTGCTGGTCGACACGGCCTCCCCCGCCACCGGGCTGCTCGACGTCCTCCGCCGGAGCGCAGCACCCGCGACCGGCACCCCCGCCGCCCGGCTGCACGCGGAGCTGTTGTCCTGGGACCGCCGGATGGCCGCCGACAGCCGCGGCGCCGGGGCCTTCGCCGCCTGGCGGAGCGCCCTGGTGCGGCGCGTCCTGGACCTCCCGCTGTTGGCACCGCTGCACCACCCGGCCGGCGTCCCGGAGGTGCTGGCGCCGTGGCTGTCCCCCGTGGAGCGGGTCGGGACGGCGCTGGAGCGGCTGCTCGACGTCCTCCCCCGGCACGGCGTCGACGTCGACGCGCTGGTCCACGACGCCCTCGCCGACGCCGCGACCACACCTGCGCCGGCCTGGGGGTCGACGCACCGGCTGCGGACCGTGCACTCCCTCGACGGCACCGGCTGGGAGGAGACCGTCGTCCGGCCCGCCGACGGGCTGCCGCTGCACGGCGACACCAACTGCGTCCTGGCGACCGCGAGCCTGCCCGGGCTCACCGACCTGTGCCTGCGCGGACCGGTGGCCCGCTACGTCTGGGACCTCGCCGACCGCGACGCCAGCCGCTGGGTGGTCCCGCTGGGCGCCGACGGTGTGCCCGGCCCGCACGCCGAGGACCAGACCCCGCTCTGGGCCCGTGGCTCCCTGATCCCCGTCCCATCCGCCCGACCTGAGGAAATCCCGTGACCGATGCCCGCCTCGCCGAGGGCACCCACCCCTTCGGGGACGGCCGCACCCTCGAGGTGCGCCGGCTCGACCCCGACCGCGACGCCCCGCTGGTGCACTCGTGGGTGCGGGAGGAGCGCGCCCGGTTCTGGGGGATGACCGACCACACCGAGGAGCAGGTGCGCGACATCTACGCCTACGTGGACTCGCTGGACACCCACCACGCCTGGCTGGTGTCCGTGGCGGGCCGTCCGGTGGGGCTGCTGCAGACCTACCAGCCGGCCGCCGACCCGGTGGGCGAGGTGTACGACGTGGAGCCCGGCGACCTCGGCATCCACGTGCTGCTGGCCCCCGCCACGACCCCGGAGCCGGGGTTCACCCTCCGGCTCGCCGCCGCCCTCGGGGCGGTCGCGCTCGCGGACCCGACCGTGCGGCGCGTCGTCGTCGAGCCCGACGCGGCGAACGAGGGCGCCCTGGAGCGGCTGCGCCGGACGGGCTTCGAGCTCGGTCCCGAGGTGGAGCTGCCGACCAAGCGCGCGCGGCTGGCGTTCCTGCGCCGGGAGGTCCTCGAGGCGATGCTGGCCGCGGTCGCACCCGGGCACCAGCCGACGTCCTGACGGCCGGGGCTCAGCGGCGGCGGGTGAGCAGCCAGTGCAGCCCGACGCCGATCGCGGCGCCGGTGCTGTTGGTGCCGATGTCCACCAGGGACGGGTAGCGCGCCGGCAGGAACAGCGCCTGGACGAGCTCGATGCCCACCGAACCGGCCACGCACGTCAGCCAGACCGCCCACCGGGGCCATCGGGGCAGCGACCAGCACAACAGCAGCGCCAGCGGGACGAACAGCAGCACGTTGCTGCCCCGCTCGACCAGCGGGAAGACCACCGACCAGGAGAGGCCGGTGGCCTGCAGCACGGCCCGGGCGATCGGGCCGGAGAACCCGCCCACCGGGTGGGCCACAACGTCACGAGGGCGCCGAGGGCCAGGTAGCCGGCGAGCAGCCCGCGGGCCCACCACCGCCCCGGGCCGGGACGGTGGTCGCGATCGGCGACCACCGGGGCCCGGGTCAGTCCACCGAGACGAGGTCGAGGACGAAGACCAGGGTCGACCCGGCGGGGATCGGCCCTCTGGCCTGGTCGCCGTAGCCGAGCTCGCTGGGGATGGTGACGACCCGGCGGCCACCGACCTGCATGCCCTCGATGCCCTGCTCGAAGCCGGGGATGACCTGGCCGGCCCCCAGGGTGACCGGCAGGGTCTCGTCCTCGCCCCGGTCCCAGGAGGCGTCGAACTCCTCGCCGGACTCGTAGAAGCCGCCGACGTACTTGACCTGCGCGGCGGCGCCCTCGGTGGCCTCGGCGCCGTCCCCGACGACGACGTCCTCGACGACGAGCTCGGTGGGCGCCGGCGCGTCCGACGCCGGCACCTCGGGGCGCACGCCGAGGTCGGTGGAGACCTCGGCCGCCACCTCCTCGACCGCTGACCCGGCCGACCCGGCTGGCTCGCCGCTCGCGCAGGCGGCGAGCGGCAGGGACAGGGCGAGCGACAGCGGGAGGGCGAGCAGCGTGCGGCGGACGGTGCGGCGGTTCATGGGGAGGTCTCCTGGCCGAGCGGTGCTCGAGTCGGGGCGGGCATTCGGTGCGGCCGGCCGGTCGAGGACGCCGGCCGCACGGTCACCAGGACACCACAGCTCGGACGACGAGGTCCGGGCTCGTCTGGCGGTGGGCCGCTGCTTGGCACTAACTTTCCCGCAACGTCCGCGACGGCTGGGGGTCACCCGATGTCCGCATCGATCATCGTTGGGCTCGACGGGAGCGAGGCGAGCGGGCGAGCGGCCGACGCCGCTGCCGACGCGGCGCGCAGACACGACCTGCGCCTGGTGCTGGCCTGCGTCGTCCCCTGGTCGCCCTACTCGTTCTCCACGGCGGAGGAGAACGAGCGCCGCACGATCGACAAGGAACGCGAGGCGAGGTCGGCCCGCGAGCGGGTGCTCGACCCGGCGCTCGCGCGGCTGTCCGCCGCCGGTGACCTGCAGATCGACGGCGTCGTCCGGCACGGGCACCCCGCCGAGACGCTGGTCTCCCTGGCCCGTGAGCACGACGCAGCGTGGATCACCGTCGGTCGGATCGGGCAGAGCCGGGTCCGCACGCTGCTGTTCGGGTCCACCCCGAGCAGCCTCATCCAGCTCTCCCCCGTCCCCGTCCTGGTGGTGCCGTGATGACCCAGCTCGCCCTCTCCGACGTCCCTGCCCGTGAGGTGCTGGCCGCCACGTTCGACGAGCAGGTCGACAACGTCTTCGCGCCGATCTCGGAGTTCATCACCGGCGTCGTCTTCGCCGCCGTCCCGCTGGACTTCATCGACGAGGGCGTCGAGCTGCCGCTGATCGTCGTCTGGCTGGTCGTCGCCGGGATCTTCTTCACCATCTACCTGAAGGGCTTCCAGTTCCGGGCCTTCGGCCATGCGATCCAGCTGATCAAGGGCAAGTACGACGACCCCGAGGACGCCGGTGAGGTGACCCACTTCCAGGCGCTGGCGACCGCCGTCTCCGGGACGGTGGGCTTGGGCAACATCGCCGGGGTCGCGGTGGCCATCTCCCTCGGCGGGCCGGGGGCGACCTTCTGGATGATCATCGCCGGCCTCGTCGGCATGTGCACCAAGGGCGTGGAGTGCACCCTCGGCGTCAAGTACCGCAGGGTCTACGACGACGGCCGGGTCTCCGGTGGCCCCATGTACTACCTGAGCCAGGGGCTGAAGGAGAAGGGCAAGGGCACGCTGGGCAAGGTCCTCGCGGTCCTGTTCTGCATCTTCACCCTGGGCGGCGCCGTCGGTGGCGGGAACATGTTCCAGGCCAACCAGGCCTTCGCCCAGGCCCAGTCGGTGACGGGCGGCGCGGACGGCTGGCTCGGGTTCGGGGCCGCCGGCGCCGTCTTCGGCCTGGTGCTCGCGCTCCTGGTCGGGGCGGTGATCATCGGCGGGATCCGGAGCATCGCCCGGGTCACCGACAAGCTCGTCCCGTTCATGGCCGTCTTCTACGTGCTGGCCTGCCTCGCCGTCCTGTTCTCGAACTTCACCCAGATCCCCAGCGCCCTGTGGGAGATCCTCCGGACGGCGTTCAGCCCCGAGGCCGGGTTCGGCGGCGTCGTCGGCGTGCTCATCCAGGGCTTCCGGCGGGCGGCGTTCAGCAACGAGGCCGGGCTGGGGTCGGCCGCGATCGCCCACTCCGCGGTGAAGACGAACGAGCCGGCGACCGAGGGGCACGTCGCGGTCCTCGAGCCCTTCGTCGACACCGTCGTCATCTGCACGATGACCGCGCTGGCCATCGTGATCACCGGCACCTGGGCGGACGAGACCAGCGCCCCGGGTGTGGAGACCACGTCGGCCGCCTTCGAGACGGTCGCGGGCTGGTTCCCGGTCGTGCTGGCGGTCGCGGTGATCCTGTTCGCCTACTCGACGATGCTCGCCTGGAGCTACTACGGGCTGAAGGCGTCGACCTACCTGTTCGGCGAGTCGATGTTCGTGGACCGGACCTGGAAGCTGATCTTCTGCATCTTCGTCGTCATCGGGGCCTCCTCGACCCTCGACGCGGTGATCGGCTTCTCCGACAGCATGATCTTCCTGATGTCGCTGCCGAACATCATCGGGCTCTACATCCTGAGCCGGGTGGTGAAGCGGGAGCTGTTCGGCTACCGCGAGCGGCTGGCCCACGGGGCGCTCCTGCCGGTCGCCGAGCGGGGCATCACGCCCTCCCCGACGGGCGGCAGCACCGCTGCCACCACGGGCGTCGACGGCACCACCCCGAACCCGCCGCCCTCGGTCGAGGACCGCTGACCCGTCGCTCCGGCGGGTGGTCTGCAACTCGAGCACCCGCCGGACGACGAGGCCGGGAGCCTCCATGGACAGCGCGTGGCCGTCCACGGCCGGTTCACGCGGTCCTCGCCCGCCGGTCGCCGACCCGTGGTCCGGCCGCCTCCTCGACGGCCCAGGGTTCCACCACCAGCGCGGAACCCAGGGGGGCCACCGATGTCCGATCAGCCACACACCTCGCCCGCTTCGCCACCGGCACGACCGCTCTCCCGACGGCAGCTGATGCAGGCCGCCGCCGTCGGCGGAGCTGCCGGCGCCGGCGCACTGCTCGGTCCGGCACCGCGGGCGTTCGCCGCGCCGGCTCAGCGGTTCGACCGTCCCGCCACGTCGTGGGGCGTGCAGAGCGGCGACGTCACCGCGACGTCCGGGATCATCTGGTCGAAGACCGACCGGCCGGCTCGGATGCTGGTCGAGGTCGCCGGGACCGAGGACTTCCGCGGCCGGCGCGGCCGCTGGCGGGTCGACGTCGGCCCGGACACCGACTTCACCGGCAAGGTGGCGCTCAGTGGCCTGCCGGCCGGCACCGAGCTGTTCTACCGCGTCCGGTTCGTCGGGGAGCACGGCCGCGCCTGCGAGCCCCTGCTGGGCACGCTGCGCACCGCCCCGGCCGACCGCCGGGACGTCAGCTTCTCGTGGTCCGGCGACGTCGCGGGGCAGGGCTGGGGGATCAACCCCGACCTCGGGGGCATGACCGGTTTCGAGTCCGTCCGCCTCCTGGACCCGGACTTCTTCATCCACTCCGGCGACAGCGTGTACGCCGACGGGCCGCTGGAGGAGCGGGTCGAGCTCCCCGACGGCACGGTGTGGCGCAACGTGGTCACCCCGGCGAAGAGCAAGGTCGCCGAGACCCTGGACGAGTACCGCGGTCAGTACCGCTACAACCTGATCGACGACAACGTGCGCCGGTTCGCCGCCCAGGTCCCGCAGTTCGTCCAGTGGGACGACCACGAGGTGACCAACAACTGGTACCCCGGCGAGGTCCTGGGGACGACGGGCAGCGACGCCAGGTACACGGTCAAGGACGTCGACACCCTCGCCGCCCGCGCCCGCCAGGCGTTCGGCGAGTACATGCCGCTCTCCGGCAGCCGGATCGACCGGGTCCTCCCCTACGGCCCGCTGGTCGACGTCTTCGCGCTCGACCTGCGTTCGTTCCGCGGGCCCAACACCGCCAACCTGGCGACGGAGGGGCCGGAGACCCGGATCTTCGGTACCGACCAGCTCACCCGGCTCGCCGACCAGCTGGCTGCCTCCTGCGCGCTGTGGAAGGTGGTGGCCTCCGACATGCCGCTGGGCGTGGTGGTGCCCGACGGCGAGGTCGCGCAGGAGGCCATCGCCAACCACGCTCCCGGCTCGCCCGCCGGACGGGAGCTCGAGGTGGCGTGGTTGCTGTCGGAGCTGAAGCGCCGCAGGGTCCGCAACGTGGTGTGGCTGACCGCCGACGTCCACTACACCGCGGCCCACTTCTACGACCCGGAGAAGGCCTCGTTCTCCGACTTCGACCCGTTCTGGGAGTTCGTCAGCGGCCCGCTGCACGCCGGCACGTTCGGACCGAACGACCTCGACGGCACCTTCGGCCCCCAGGTGGTCTGGTCCCGCGCGGCGGACAGCCCGAACCAGCCGCCGAGCGCCGGCCTCCAGTTCCTCGGCCACGTCCGGATCGACGGGCACAGCGGGGTCATGACGGTCCAGCTGCGCGACGTCGCCGGAGCGGTGCTGCACTCGACCGACCTGACGCCGGCCTGACGGAGGAGCCCCTCCCGAGGCTCACCCCGCGCGAGCTGGGGGCGAGCCTCGGGACGGGGCCGTCAGGCGGCGCCGAGTGCGTCGGCCACCCGGTGGTGGACGGCGGCGTCCGCGCCCCGGCTCTGCCGCTCCAGGGTGCGGGCGAGCGCGCGGCGGGCCCAGCCGTTGGCCGGGGCCCGCTCCACCAGCCGGCTCAGCGTCTCCTCGGCGCGGCTGAGCTGGGCCGAGCCGAAGTAGCTCCGGGCCAGCAGCTCCAGCGCCGCCTGGTTGTCCGGCTCGGCGGCGAGCACCGCCTCCAGGACGCGGGCGGCCTCCGTGGGCTGGCCCATCGCCAGGAACAGGTCCGCGCGCAGGTACTCCGAGTGCAGGTCGATCTCGTACGGCTGGGTCATGACGCTCCTTCCACCGGCCCGTAACAGCGCCGTCCCCACGGCTCTTCCCGGCGTGTCGTGCACGCGGCGCATCCACCCGGGCAGCGGACGACGAAGCACCGACGTCTGGTCATCCACACGACGGAGGCAAACCATGGGCGTGCGCGAGAACCTGCGAGACCGTCGGCCGAACGGGTCGGACGACGCGAACCAGACCGACGAGGGTGGTGGGTCGGTGGTCTACACCGTGCAGCGCGTCGGCGCGGTGGTCGTGGCCCTGGTCCTGCTCACCTTCGGCCTGCTCGGCTTCGCCGACGGGCTGGCCTACTTCTCCACCGACGGTGGCGAGGTGGCCGGCCTGTCCTCCAACGGCCTGCTCTCCACGATCTCGGTGGTCACCGCGCTCGTGCTGGTGGTCACCGCGTTCCTCGGCCCCCGCCCGGTGTCGAACGTGATGCTGGTGATCGGCGCGCTGTTCCTGATCTCCGCGCTGGCGAACCTGGCGGTACTGGAGGGCGACCTGAACCTGCTGGCGTTCTCGATGGCCAACGTCATCTTCTCCATCTGCGCCGGCCTCGTGCTGCTGACGCTCGGCGCCTACGGCCGGATCAGTGGGAACCTGCCGGCCGACAGTCCCTACCGGGAGGACACCGGCCCGGAGGTCTCGCCCGAGGACCTCGACCCGCAGCTGCCGCAGACCCCGGCGGAGGAGGCGGCCGAGCGGGACATGCGACAGGCCGAGCTGGCCGTGGTCGAGCACCGCGCCACCGCCGAGCAGCAGCGGCGGGTCGACGCGATGGCGAAGGTGCGCACCCGGGCCGACCGGCGGCGGGTCTGGATGTCCTCCGACCGGACGTCGCTGACCTGATCCGGCAGGACCGGCCCGACGGCCCCGGTGCACCGGGGCCGTCGGGAAGTAGCCTCGCGAGCGCCATGTCTTCGTCCGGTGCCTCCGTCTCCCCTCCGCGCGACCGCGTCGACGCCTGCCCCGGCGCCCTGCAGACCCACGCCGCAGCGGACGGCGGGCTGGCCCGGGTCCGGGTGCCGGGCGGGGCGATCAGCGCGGCGCAACTGCAGGCGCTGGCGGCCGCGGCCCGGGAGCTCGGCGACGGGCACCTGGAGCTGACCAGCCGGGGCAACCTGCAGCTTCGCGGCCTGCCGTCCGGCGCGGAGGTCGAGCTGGGCGAGCGGCTGGCCACGGCCGGGCTGCTGCCCAGCGCCACGCACGAGCGGGTGCGCAACGTCCTGGCCAGCACGCTGTCCGGGCGGACCGAGGGCGGGCACGTCGACGTCCGGCCGTGGGTCGGCGCCTTCGACGCCGGTCTCTGCGCCGACCCCGTGCTGGCCGAGCTGCCCGGCCGCTTCCTGCTGACCCTGGACGACGGCCGGGGCGACGTCGCCGGTCTCGGTGGGGACGTCGGCCTGCTGGCCCTCTCCGCCGCCACCGTGGCCCTGCTCCTCGGCGGCGTCGACTCCGGCCTGCGCTGCTCCCCGGCCGACGCGGTGCCGCTCGCCCTCGACGCCACCCGAGCCTTCCTCGCCGAGCGCTCGGCCCAGGGCTCGACCGCCTGGCGCCTGACCGAGCTCGCCGACGGCCCCACCCGCGTCGCCACCCGCCTGGCCCTCCCCGACCACCAGAATGGCCATCTTGGTGGTCGGGTAGAGGTGCCGGGGGCGGCGGTGGTGGGGCCGGTCGGGGCCGCGACGCAGGTCGACGGCCGGACGGCGCTGATCGGCGTCGTCCCGCTGGGCCGGCTGACCGCCGACCAGGCCGACCTCCTCGCCCGGCTCGCCGACGAGGTGCAGCTGACGCCGTGGCGCAGCGTCGTCGTGCCCGACCTGGCCGAGGACGCCGTGGACGACGCCGCTGTCGACCTGTTCCGCACCGGCATGGTGTTCGACGAGGCGAGCCCCTGGCTGCAGGTGACCACCTGCGCCGGCCGCCCGGGCTGCGCCAAGTCGCTGGCCGACGTCCGCGCCGACGCGCTCACCGCCGTCTCCACCCGGACGCTGCCCGCCGGCGGCGCCCGACAGCACTGGGCCGGCTGCGAGCGCCGCTGCGGCCGACCGCAGGGTGGGGTCGTCGACGTCGTCGCGACGCCGTCCGGCTACGAACTCTGGATCGATGAGGACTGATGTACTCCTACGAGCACGACGGCGCCGAGATCTACCGGCAGTCCTTCGCCACCATCCGCGCCGAGGCCGACCTGTCGGGCCTGCCCGAGGACGTCGCCCAGGTCGCCGTCCGGATGATCCACGCCTGCGGGCAGGTCGACCTGGTGGCCGACGTGGCCTTCTCCCCCGACGTCGTCCTGGCCGGCCGCAAGGCGCTGGAGTCCGGCGCCCCGGTGCTGTGCGACGCCCAGATGGTCGCCTCCGGCGTGACCCGGAAGCGGCTGCCGGCGTTCAACGAGGTCGTCTGCACCCTCAACGACCCGCGCACCCCCGACCTGGCGCGGGAGATGGGCACCACCCGCACCGCGGCGGCGATGCACCTGTGGGGGGACCGGCTGGACGGCGCCGTCGTCGCGATCGGCAACGCCCCCACCGCGCTGTTCCACCTGCTGGAGATGGTCCGCGACGGGGCCCCGCGCCCGGCTGCGGTCATCGGCATCCCGGTGGGCTTCATCGGTGCGGTCGAGTCCAAGGAGGCGCTGGCCGCCTCGGACCTGGAGTTCCTCGCCGTCCGCGGCCGGCGCGGTGGCAGCGCCATCACCGCCGCCGCCGTCAACGCGATCGCGAGCACCGCCGAATGACGGGCCGCGAGACGCGCCGGATGACCACCACAATGGCCATTTTGGTGGACGGGGGACACCGGTGACCGGGCGGCTGTACGGGGTCGGGTTGGGGCCGGGCGACCCGGAGCTGGTGACGGTGAAGGCCGCCCGGCTGATCGGCGCCGCGGACGTCGTCGCCTTCCACGCCGCCCAGCACGGCCGCTCGGTTGCCCGGGCCCTGGCCGCGCCGTACCTGCGCGAGGGGCAGGTCGAGGAGCTGCTGGTCTATCCGGTCACCACCGAGACCACCGCGCACCCCGGCGGCTACCAGGGCGCGATCGACGAGTTCTACGAGGCCGCCGCCGCCCGGCTGGCCGCGCACCTGGACGCCGGCCGGGACGTCGTCGTCCTCGCCGAGGGCGACCCGTTCTTCTACGGCTCGTACATGCACATGCACAAGCGGCTGGCGCACCGGTACCCGACCGAGGTGGTCCCCGGGGTCACCAGCGTCAGCGGCGCGGCCGCGGTGCTCGGCCGGCCGCTGGTGGAGCGGGACGAGGTGCTCACCGTGCTGCCCGGCACGCTGCCGTCCGACGAGCTCGCCGAGTGGCTGTCGACCACCGACTCGGCCGCGGTGATGAAGCTCGGCCGCACGTTCCGCAACGTCCGCGACGCCTTCGAGGCCGCCGGGGTGCTCGACCGCGCCTTCTACGTGGAGCGGGCGACGACCGCCCAGCAGCGCACCATGCCGCTGGCGGACGTGGACCCCGACACCGTCCCCTACTTCTCCCTCGCACTGCTGCCCAGCGAGCTGACCGGGCCGGTCCCGGGACCGGAACAGGCCAGTGAGGCCGAGGTGCGCACCGGCGAGGTGGTGGTGGTCGGCCTCGGCCCCGGGCAGCGCAGCTGGACGACGCCGGAGGCCGCCGAGGCGCTGGCCCGCGCCGACGACCTGGTCGGCTACGGCCCCTACCTGGACCGGGTGCCGGCCAACCCGCGGCAGACCCGGCACCCCAGCGACAACCGGGTGGAGGCCGAGCGCGCCGCGCACGCCCTGGAGCTGGCCCGGTCCGGACGGCGCGTGGCCGTCGTCTCCAGCGGCGACCCCGGCGTGTTCGCGATGGCCGCGGCGGTGCTCGAGGTGGCGGCCGAGGACTTCCCCGACGTGCAGGTGCGGGTGCTGCCCGGGCTCACCGCGGCGCAGGCGGTGGCCTCGCGGGTGGGTGCACCGCTCGGGCACGACTTCGCGGTCATCTCGCTGTCCGACGTCCTCAAGCCCTGGGACGTCGTGCTGGACCGGCTGCGGCACGCGGCCGCCGCCGACCTGGTGATCGCGCTCTACAACCCGCGCTCCAAGGCCCGGCCACACCAGCTGGGCGAGGCGCACCAGGCGCTGCTGGAGGTCAAGAAGCCGGAGACCGTGGTCGTCATCGGCCGGGACGTCGGCGGCGCGGAGGAGTCGGTCACCGTGACCACCCTCGGCGAGTTCGACCCCGAGTCCGTCGACATGCGGTGTCTGGTGATGATCGGCTCCACCCAGACCCGGGTGACGCCGTCCGGTCAGGTCTTCACCTCCCGCCGCTACCCCGGCTGCTGAAGGACCCCGCCCCTCTCATCCCTCGCGAGCTCGGGAGCTCGGGAGCTCGGGACGAGCCTCCGGGCGGAGCCGCCAGCGGGAACAGTGCGGGCTCGTTGCGGCTTGCATCGGTTCGTGCCCCGTCGTGAGCTCAGCCGGCCTGCCGCCTTCTGGACGGTGGCGGTGCTGCTGACCCTGATGCTCGCCGCCTCCGGGGTGCCCTCGCCGCTGTACCGGGTCTACGCGGAGGAGTTCGGGTTCGGCTCCGGCCTGATCACCGTCGTCTTCGGCGTCTACGCCTTCGCCCTGCTGCTGTCGCTGCTGGTGGTCGGGGCGCTGTCGGACCACGTGGGTCGCCGCCCGGTGCTCGCCGTCGCGCTGCTGCTCGAGGCCGTCTCGATGGTGCTGTTCCTGACCGCCGACGGGGTGGAGTGGCTGCTGCTGGCCCGCATCGTCCAGGGGCTGGCCACCGGGGCGCTGACCGGCGCGTTCGGTGCGGCGCTGCTGGACCTGCAGCGCCCGGACCGGCCGCTGGGGGCCCTGGTCAACTCGGCGTCCCCCGCGGTGGGGCTCTCCGTCGGCGCGGTGAGCGCCGGGCTGGCGGTCGAGTTCCTGCCCGCACCGACCAGCTGGGTCTTCGGTGTCCTCACCGTGCTGTGCGTGGCCGCGGCCGCCGGGGTGTGGGTGTTCCTGCCGGAGTCCTCCCCCCGGCTGCCCGGTGCGGCGCGGTCGCTGCGGCCCAGCGTCCAGGTGCCCGCCTCGCAGCGCCGGGCGTTCGTCGTCGTCCTGCCCTGCCTGGTCGCCACCTGGGCGTTGGGCGGGCTCTACGCCTCGCTCGGCCCGTCGCTGGTGGCCGGCGTCTTCGACGTGCAGGACCACGTCGTCGGCAGCCTGGTCATCCTCGCGCTCAACGGCACCGGCCTGGTCGGCTCGCTGTCGATGCGCACGGTCGCGCCGGCCCGGTCGATGGTCGTCGGCGCCCTGGTCTTCGCCGTCGGGGTGGCCGGCACCGTGACCGCGCTGACCACCGGGTCGCTCACGCTGTTCTTCGTCGCCGCGGTGGTCTCCGGCTTCGGTTTCGGCACCGCCTTCCTGGGTGCGATGGCGACCGTCACCCAGGGCGTCGCCCCCGGGCAGCGGGCCGCCCTGCTGTCGGCGGTCTTCACCGCCAGCTACCTGGCCTTCAGCGTGCCGGCGATCGCCGCGGGGGTGGCGGCCGGGCACGTCGGCCTGGAGCGGACGGCACAGGTGTACGGCGTGGCCGTCATCGTGCTGGCCCTGCTGGCGGTGGGCGGCCTGGCCCTGCACGCGCGCCGGCCGGCCACCCCGGTCGGGGAGCCCGCGCACCGGGCCCCCGCCGCCGCCCTCGACTAGCTGCCAGCGCGGGTCACCGCCGCACAGAACCGGGTGTGGTCCTCGCGGGCCTCGGTGAGCGGCTCGGCCACCTCCGCGTCGGCCACCTCACCGACCCGGTCCAGCAACCGCCGCCGCACCTGTCCGGCCCGTCTCCGGGCGCCGACGTGCACCAGTGGCCGGGCCAGCAGCGCCAGCAGCAACCCGGCGAGCAGCCCCCCGGCCAGCAGCAGCGTCGGCAGCGGGATGCCCTCGACCCGGGGCAGCGGGACGACGTCGTCCAGCTGGAGCAGGCCCAGGCCGACC
>NZ_JPMX01000013.1 GCF_000761485.1 Modestobacter caceresii | reverse complement strand
GCGGGGACGCGGCGACGGCCGGGAGCCGGCGAACCGGTTCCCGGCCGTCGCCGGTGGACTGCCGTCACTGCACCGGGCGCCGCCTGCTGAACACCCAGCCCGCGACCAGCGCGGCGACCACCCAGCCGCCCAGCGTCAGCAGCGAGGCCACCTCGGCGTCACCGCGGGCGAACCGGAGCACCGCCTGCTGCGGGTCGACGGCGTCGGCGATCTGCGCGTCCCAGGCCCGGATGATCTGCACCAGGCCGAGGATGGTCAGGTAGAGGCCGGTCAGCGCGGCCGGGGTGTTCGCGGTCGCGGCGCCGACGCCCACCCCGATCAGCGCGAACGCCGCCCCGGCGCCCACCGCGGTCAGCGCGGCCTGGGCGGCGCCGTCCCAGGACACGCCCGGGTCGGCCAGCACGGCCAGGATCAGCCACGACGCCCCCATCGAGACGGCGGTCAAGGCCGCGCCGAGCAGCGCCGTCGCGACGGTCTTCGCCGCGAGCACCCGGCCGCGCTGCGGCACCAGCAGGTAGGTGGTCTGTGCGGTCCGGTGCGTCCACTCACCGGCGGTGCTCAGCACCCCCATCGCGAGCAGCAGCAGGCCGGTCATGATGCCCACCACGGCGAACGGGCCGGCCACGGAGGGGAAGGCATCGTCGCTGGCCTCCAGCAGGCCCATCCCGGCCGGCCCGGCCAGCCCGGCGGCGAGGGCGAGCATCCGGCCGGAGCGGGTGGTCAGGGTCTTGCGCACCTCGAGGCCGACGAGCGTCGGCAGCGAGGCGCGGGTCGGACGGACGGCGGGCCGTGCCGGAGCGGCAGTGTCGAGGGTCATGGTGTTCGAGCTCGTGGTCATGTCGGGGCTCCTCAGTGCTCAGCGGGGGTGTGGGCAGCTCCGGAGTCGTCCGTGAGCTGGAAGAACAGGTGCTCGAGGCCGCGCTGCACGGGATGCAGGTCGATCAGCGCGACCCCGGCCTCGGCCGCGATGGCGCCGATGGTGGCGGGCTCGGCACCGTCCACGACCAGCACGCCGTCGTCCTGGCGTTCCACGTGGAACTCCCGGGCTCGCAGCGCGTCGGCCAGTCCGCGGGGGTCGACCGACCGCACCGCGGTGCCGCTGGCGCCCAGCAGCGAGCCGACCGGGCCGTCGGCCACGATCCGCCCGCCGCCGATCACCAGCAGCCGGTCGACGGTGTGCTCGACCTCGCCGAGCAGGTGCGAGGAGAGCAGCACCGTGCCGCCGTTCTCCGCGTAGCTGCGCAGCAGTGCCCGCAACCAGCGGATGCCCTCCGGGTCCAGGCCGTTGGCGGGCTCGTCGAACACCAGCACCGGCGGAACGGTGAGCAGCGCGCCGGCGATGCCGAGCCGCTGCCGCATCCCCAGCGAGTAGCCGCCCACCGGCCGGCGGGCGGCGTCGGCGAGGCCGACGAGCTCCAGCACCTCGTCGACCCGGCGGGAGCCGACGCCGACGGCGATGGCGTGCAGCCCGAGGTGCGCCCGGCCGGTGCGGCCGGGGTGCACGGCCGAGGCGTCGAGCAGGGTGCCGACGACGGCGCCCGGGTTGGCCAGGTCTGCGTAGGGCCGGCCGTCGATCGTCGCCGTGCCCGCGGTCGCCGGGATCAGCCCGGTCATCATCCGCATCGTGGTGGTCTTGCCGGCACCGTTCGGGCCGAGGAAGCCGGTCACGGTGCCGGGCTCGAGGGTGAAGCTGACGTCGTCGACGACGGTGCGTGCGCCGTAGCGCTTGGTCAGTCCGCTGACCGAGATCATGGGTGCCTCCGGGGTTCGGTGTGGTGTCCCCAATCTGCGGTGGACCCACTGGTCAGCGCGTCGGCCGGAGGCTGCGGCCTCGTGCACCGGACGGTGCGACCCGGTCATCCGGAAGAGGACGTCGGCAGTCGACCCGCGGGTGACCCGCAGCTCGCCGGACAGGACCTACGCTCCGGCCCATGGGGGTCCGCGAGCGCACCTGGCCGGGGCTCACCGCCCGCGGCATCGCGCTGGAGGCCGGCCTCGCCGTGCTGGGCGTGGTGATGATCGTCAGCGGCTTCGGCACCCTCGCGCCCCCGTCGCTGGACCTGGGCGCCGTCGTCGTGGCCACCGCGCTGATGGCCCTCGGGTTGTTCCTCTTCCGCCGCACCCAGCCCGCGGTCCCCTTCGCGGTGTGCGCCGTGTCGGCCGCGCTCGGCTTCTCCCCCACCGGGCCCTGGCTGCTGGCCAGCTACGCCGTCGGCCGCTACAGCGACTCCTGGTGGGTCCGGGGTGGGGTGGGGATGGGTGGGGCCGTGGCGATCGCCGTCGCCGCGGACCCGGTCACGGTCGGGGGCTGGACGGTCGTCGCCGCCGCGACCGGGGCGATCGTCGCCCTCCCCGCCGCCCTGGGGATCTGGCAGCGGACCCGCGAGCAGCTGCTGGGGGTGCTGCGCGAGCGCGCCGAGCGGGCCGAGGCCGAGCGGGAGCTGCTCGCCCGCGACGCCGTCCTCTTCGAGCGCACCCGGATCGCCCGGGAGATGCACGACGCCGTCGGGCACCGGGTGAGCCTGATGGTGCTGCAGGCCGGCGCGATCGAGCTGGCCGCGCGCGACGCCGACCGGGTCGAGCAGCTCGCCGGGCAGGTGCAGACCGCCGGGCGGCGCGCGCTGGTCGAGCTGCGTCAGATGGTCGGCGTGCTCCGCGCCGGGGACGTCGACGAGGACGCACCCCTGGGCCCACAGCCGGGCCTGGAGGACCTGCCCCGGCTGGTCGACCAGGCGCGGGAGGCGGGCATGGAGCTGACCCTGACCGGCGCCACCGACCCCGCCTCGCATCGCGCCGTCGACCCCGCGGTGGGCCGGGCCGCCTACCGGATCGCGCAGGAGGCGCTGACCAACGCGGGCAAGCACGCCCCCGGCGCCCGCGTGCAGGTGAGCGTGGAGTGCCGCCCCGAGGAGCTGCACCTGCGGGTGGTCAACGGCGCGCCGGCCCGCCCCGCCGAGCCGGTGCCCGGTGACGGGTACGGCCTGGTGGGGTTGGGTGAGCGGGTGCGCACGCTCGGCGGCCGGCTCACGGCCGAACACCGGTTGGACGGCGGGTTCGTGGTCGAGGCGGTGCTGCCGGCGTGATCGGCGACCCGGTCCGAGTGCTGCTCGTGGACGACGAGGAACTGGTGCGCTTCGGCCTGCGCACGGTGCTGGAGTCCTCTGGCGGCTTCGAGGTCGTCGGGGAGGCCGGGGACGGCGCCGCCGGTGTGCGGGCGGCGCGGGAGCTGCGGCCCGACGTCGTGCTGATCGACGTCCGGATGCCGGTGCTGGACGGGCTCGCGGCGACCGAGCAGATCCTGGCGCTGCCCCAGTCGCCACAGGTCGCCGTGCTCACCACCTTCCACCAGGACGAGTACGTGTACGCCGCGCTCGCCGCCGGTGCGGCCGGCTTCCTGCTCAAGGACACCCCGCCCCGGGAGATCGCTGCCGCGGTGCGGGCGGTCGCCGACGGGACGGCGACGCTGTCTCCGGCGGTCACCACGACACTGATCGACTCCTACGTCCGCCGCCGGTCCGCACCCCGACGCGCCGAGGCGCTGCGGCGGGTCGAGACGCTGACGGACCGGGAGCGGGAGGTGCTGGCGCGGCTGGGCCGCGGCGACTCGAACGCCGAGGTGGCCGGGCGGCTGTTCGTCAGCGAGGCGACGGTGAAGACCTACGTGTCCCGGTTGCTCACCAAGCTGGACCTGGCCAACCGCACCCAGGCGGCGATCCTCGCCCACGAGGCCGGGCTGCTGGAGGACTGAGCCGGGCTGCCGATCCCCCTCAGCTGCGGCTCTGCGCCCGCCGGCCGGCGACGACCAGCCCGACGCCGACGACGAGGAAGCCGGTGGCGACGCCCCACTGACCGGAGCGGTCGGGCAGTCCGACGCCCCACAGGACCAGCTCGACGGCGCCGAGCACCAGCAGCAGACCGAACTCCGTCCGGCCGCGGGACGACCGGGGCTCCCTCGTCGGCCCCGCGGGCACCCTCCGACTGGAGACGACGAACAGCACCCCCGCCGCGACCAGCAACCCAGCGCCCACCAGCCGAGCGGTGCTGGAGGCGTCGCCGGACAGCAGCACGGCCAGCAGGACCATCCCGGCGGCCGCCAGGGAGATCCCGACGACCAGGTGGTCGGCACGTCGACTCACGAGGACTCCTCTCGGGGGGGGGTGAGCGCACGCTATCGAGGTCGCCGCACATGTCCCCAGAAGGCCGTGACGAACCGGTTCCGGGGCGGGCCGAGGCTGCCGATGAGGTCGACATGAGCATCCACGCTGCTGCCGAGCACACCGCCACCACGGACGTGCAGGCCATCGAGGAGATGGCCACCGCCGTCCTGGCGTCCATCGCGCGCATCCACGCCGACGGCCTGGTCGCCGTCGCCACCATCGCGGAGGACCCGGCATCGGTCCGGATGCCGCTGCCCGAGGCGGCAGCCCCGGTGGCCGAGCCGGTCGTCGACGTCGCGCCCGAGGAGGCCGAGCCCGAGCCCGAGCCGGTCCAGCTGATCCGTGCGGCGCCGCCGCTGCCGCCCCGCGGCCGGCACTTGGCCGAGGCCCTGACCGACCAGCTCCCCGCCCAGCACGCCGCCTGACCGGCGGACAGCGCTGATCGTCGTCCCGCCGTGGCGGGACGACGATCAGCGGGCAGCAGGAGGACCTGGGGTCAGGCGATGGTGATCTCGCCGGCCGGGACCTCCACGTGGTGGCCGAGGGCGGTGAGCGCGGCCGCCTGGTCGGCGGGCAGCGCCAGCCCCTCCACGAAGCCGTCGCCGTTCGGCACGACCTCGCCGGTGAAGGACACCCGGTCGCCCGGGCTGACGTCCACCGGGGACTCGCCCGGCGCGGTCAGCTGCACCCAGATGCGGACCTCCTCGGTGCCGATCCAGAAGCCCTCGTCGTTGGGGACGGCGAACACCGGGACCTCGGTGGCCACCGCTGGCTCATCGGGCAGCCCGGCCAGCGCAGCCTGGGGGTCGGCCTCGGCCAGCAACCGCGGGATCGCCACGTCACCGGCGACGAAGGCACCCGGCGCGACGGCGCCCACGGGACCGGCCTCCGCCGACTCCTCCTCCCCGAGGAAGTCCGCCTCCTCCTGGACGACCCCCGCGTTCTCCGCGAGCGCCCCGGCCTCCTCGTTGAAGATCTCGACTGCGGTGACGCCTTGCTCCTCCGCCTCCGCACCGCACCCGGTCAGGACCAGGGCGAGCGCGGCCGCACCGGTGACCGGCACCGAGACGAGCCGGCTGCGCCGACCCGGACGGGCGGCGGACGAGCGGAACGGGGTGGAGGTGCGCATGACGATCTCCTCACCGGGCCGCGACCGGCCCAGGACGTCGTGTGTCGGCTTGTGGCGGTCGTCATTCCCCGTGTGGGCGGCCCGCAACACGGTGAGTGCCCACCGGATCGGCTCCCGCACGACG
The DNA here is from genome assembly GCF_000761485.1 of Modestobacter caceresii. GTDB lineage: Bacteria > Actinomycetota > Actinomycetes > Mycobacteriales > Geodermatophilaceae > Modestobacter > Modestobacter caceresii. Next base: position 75,518 of record NZ_JPMX01000013.1, on the reverse strand, counting down.
CCGGCGTCGACCGTCACCGGATCGAGACCTGGCGGGCCCGGTGCCGAAGCCGCCCGGGCCCACTGTCAGGCCTGGGCGGCCGCCGCGCCCAGTGAGAGCAGGGCGTCGTCCACCCGGTCCAGTGCGGCCGGCGTCGTCGTCGCGTGCACGCTCAGCCGCACCCGCTCGCCGTGCCGGGTGCAGGTGACCCCGGCCCGGCCCAGCGCGGCGTGCAGCTCCGCGCCGTCCACCCCCGGCACCCGGAACGCCACGATCCCGGCCCGCTCCGCCGGCTCCCGGGCCGACGTCACCACCACTCCCCGCCGGTCCAGCAGCTCCAGCAGCTCCTCGACCCGTGCGGAGATCCGGCCGGCGACGGCGCCCACCCCGGCGGACTCCAGCAGCTCCAGCCCCGCAGCCAGGCACGCCTGCGCGACGGGGCTGGTGTTGGTGGTGCCGAACCGGGCCGCGCCGGCAGCCAGCGGGTGCTCCTCGCCGTCGTAGTCGGTGGCGTCCTGCACCGCGGTCCAGCCGGCCAGCAGCGGGTCCAGCCGCTCCAGCGCCCGGTCGGACACCGCGACCACCCCGGTGCTCCAGCCGCTGCGCAGCCACTTCTGCCCACCGGCGACCAGCACGTCGGCCGCCGTCCAGTCGATGTCGACCGCGCCGAGGCCCTGGATCGCGTCCACGACCAGCAGCCGCTCCCCCAGCACCTCACGCAACCCGGGCAGGTCGGCCCGGAAGCCGGTGGCGAAGTCGACCGCGCTGACCACCAGCGCCGCCGCGTCCGGGGCGGCCCGGACGGCGTCCGGCGTCACCGGCCCGGCCGGCAGCGGGACGACGTCCAGCCGCCCGGCCGACTCCGCCCGCCACCAGGGGTAGAGGTTGGCCGGGAACTCCGTCGGGCTGACCAGCACCGGCCCGTGCACCGCGAACGCCGCCTGGAACAGCCCGGCCGAGGTGCTCGGCGAGTAGGCGACGTTGCCCGGCGGGAAGCCGAGCAACCGGGACGCCGCGGCCAGCGCCCGGCCCTCGGCGCCCATCAGCTCGTCGACGGTGCCCAGCCCCGCGGCCGACACCGCGGCCAGCGCCGCGGTGCCGGCCTCGACCACCGGCCGGGACGGCGGGCCGACCCGGGCGTGGTCCAGGTAGCCCTCCTCCTCGGCGAAGGCGGACAGGTAGGCAGGGTTCACGCGGTCACCCGCGCCAGGAACGCACGGGTGCGCTCGTGCTGCGGCGCGCCGATCACCTGCTCCGGCGGCCCCTCCTCGACCACCACCCCGCCGGCCATGAAGACGACGTGGTCGGCGACCTCGCGGGCGAAGGAGATCTCGTGGGTCACGACGATCATCGTCATCCCCTCCCGCGCCAGCTCGGTCATCACCGCCAGCACCTCCCCGACCAGCTCGGGGTCCAGCGCGCTCGTCGGCTCGTCGAACAGCAGCAGCTTGGGCCGCATCGCCAGCGCCCGGGCGATCGCCACCCGCTGCTGCTGCCCGCCGGAGAGCCGGTCGGGGTAGGTGTCGACCTTGTCGCCGAGCCCCACCCGCTCCAGCAGCTCCCGGGCGTAGGCCTCCGCCTCGCGCCGCGGGACGCCGCGCACCTGCACCGGCCCCTCGGTCACGTTGGCCAGCACGGTGCGGTGCGGGAAGAGGTTGAACCGCTGGAACACCATGCCGATCTCCGCGCGCTGCCGGGCGACGTCCTTCTCCCGCAGCTCGTGCAGCCGGTCGCCGTCGTGCCGGAATCCGATCGGCACCCCGTCCACCCAGATCTCACCGCCGTCGGCGGCCTCGAGGTGGTTCACGCAGCGCAGCAGCGTGCTCTTGCCCGCACCCGAGGCACCGAGCAGGACGACGACCTGCCCGCGCCGCACCGTCAGGTCGACGCCGCGGAGCACCTCCAGCGAGCCGTATTGCTTGCGCAGCCCACGGGCCCGGACGAGCACCTCGCCCTGCGCCGCCCCCTCGCCCGCCCCCTCGATCGCCACGGCGCTCACCGGGAGCTCCGCATGAACGGCGGGGTGCGCAGCGAGCCGCCGACCTTGGCCCACACCGACCCGCGGGTGCCCGTGGGCCGGATCGAGGCGTTGTAGTGCCGTTCCAGGTAGTACTGCCCGACGTTGGCCACGCTCACCACCACCATGTACCAGACGGCCACGGCCAGCAGCGTCTCCATGACCGCGAGGCTGCGGCTGGAGAGCGCGTTGGCTGCGTGGATGAGCTCGGTGAAGCCGATGACCGAGGCGATCGACGTCCCCTTGAGCATGTTGATGAAGTCGTTGCCGGTCGGCGGGATGATCACCCGCATCGCCTGCGGCAGCACGACCCGGCTCAGCACCTTCGCCGGCGACATCCCGATCGACTTCGCCGCCTCGGTCTGCCCCCGGTCGACGCTGGTCAGCCCGGCCCGGACGATCTCGGCCATGTAGGCGCTCTCGTTGAGCCCCAGCCCCAGCAGCGCGGCCAGGAAGCCGGTCATGATCACGTTCGCCGGCTGGTCGAGCAGGTAGGCGTCGGTGAACGGGATCGGGATCGAGAAGGCCGGGAAGACCAGCGCGATGTTGTACCAGAGCAGGATCTGCAGCAGCACCGGCAGACCGCGGAACACCCAGATGTAGGCCCAGGAGACCCAGCGCAGCACCGGGTTGGCCGAGGTCCGCATCAGCGCCACGACCGTGCCGATGACGATCGCCCCGGCCTGGGCGACCACCGCCAGCACGATGGTGTCGACCAGCCCCTCCAGGATCACGTCCTGGGTGAGCAGCGCCGGGATGCTGGCGTAGTCGATGTCGCCCCGCGAGATCGCCTGGAACAGCAAGCCCAGCACGGCGAGGACGGCCAGCCCGGCGACCACGCGCCCCCAGTGCCGGATCCGCACCTGGGGCAGCAGCTCGCCGTCCCCCGGTGCGTCGACCGGCCTGGTCAGCGCCGCGCCGGCGCGGTCAGCCACCGTTGACGGTCGCCTGGTCGACCGCGCCGGAGGTGACGTCCCACGCCTCGAGGATCTCGCCGTAGGTGCCGTCGTCGATCAGCGACTGCAGCGCCTGCTGGATGGCGTCGCGCAGCGCGGCGTCGTCCTTGTTGAGCCCGATGCCGTACGGGCCGCCGTTGATCGGGTCCTGGTCGACGGTCTCGAAGTACTCGCCGTCGCCGGCGGTCTGGGAGATGTAGACCGCGGTGGGCAGGTCGTTGAGGATCGCGTCGACCCGGCCGGTGCGCAGCTGCGTCTGGTTCTGCGAGTCGCTCGGGGTCGCGGTGACCGCCAGCGGCTCCTCGCCGTTCGCCTCGCACTCGGCGGACTGCTCGGCGGCGAAGTCCTCCTGCGTCGTCCCCTGGACGACGGCGATCGCCTGGCCGCACAGGTCGGCGCTGGCCTCGATCCCCGCGGGGTTGCCCTTCTGCACCATGATCGTGATGCCCGACTCGAAGTAGTCGACGAAGTCGATCGACTCCTGCCGCTCCGGGGTGTCGTTCATCCCGGCGATCGTGGCGTCGACCCGACCGGTCTGCAGGCCGGTGATCAGCGAGTCGAAGGCCATGTCGGAGTACTCGACGTCCAGGCCCAGCTTGTTGCCGATCGCGGTGATGATGTCGACCTCGAAGCCGACCGGGGTCGACCCGTCCTCGGCGTAGAAGTTGTTCGGCGGCGACTGCACGTTCGACCCGATCGACAGCGAGGCCAGGTCCGCCGGCAGGCCCTCGGCCAGGGCGGCGTCCTCGCTGACCCCGCCGACGATGTCGCTGGTGTCGGGCACCGCGGAGTCGGTGGAGCCCTCGGCGGCCGGCTCGGCGGCCGCCGACTCGTCGTCGCCCCCACCGCAGCCGGCCAGCAGCAGGGCGGTGGTGAGCGCGACCGGGACGGCGGCGCGGACGGAGAGGCGGGTGCGGGACATGGGCTGCTCCTGGAGGTCGGGACGGGCGGTCATCGGTCGTTCCTGACGGGTGGCGCGGACGCGCCGTCCGGCGGCGGACTGGACCGCCGGACGACGAGACGGGTGGGGACGACGACCGAGCGGGGCGGCAGGGTCGGCGTGGCGAGCCGCTCGAACAGCAGGTCGACCGCGGCCGAGCCGATGCCGGCGGCGTCCTGGGCGACCGTGGTGAGCGGCGGGTCGAGGAGGTCGGCGAGGTCCAGCTCGTCGAAGCCGACGTGCGCGGGGCGCGGGCCGGTGCGCGCGTGCAGGTGGTGCAGCAGGGCGACGCTGGCCCGGTTGTTGCCGGTCACCACGGCGGTGACCCCGGCCGCGGCCCAACCCGACACCGCGGCGGCGATGCGCTCGGGAGTCAGCACGCCGAGCGACACCAGGCCCTCGGTGCGGAGGCCGCGCTCGGCGCAGGCGGCGAGGAAGCCGTCGCGGCGCTGGCGGGAGGTCCAGAACCGCTCGTCGTCGCCCAGGTAGGCGATCGACCGGTGCCCGCGCTCGGCCAGGTGGTGCACGGCCTGGGCGATGCCGCCGGCGTTGTCCGACAGCACCTCGTCGGTGCCGTGGTCGGCGCTGGGCCGGTCGAGCAGCACCGCCGGGACGTCGGGCGGCAGGTTGGCGGTGAGCACCTCGTCGCCGACCAGGTTCGGGGCGATGAGCAGGCCGTCGACCCGGCGCGCGGCGAAGGCCTGCACCAGCCGGCCGGCGCGCTCGGCGTCCCCGTCGGCGGAGCCGGTGAGCAGGAGGTACCCGTGCTCGCGGGCCCGGCGCTCCACGCCCGCGGTGAGCGCGGCGTAGAACGGGCCGGCGAGGTCCTCGAGGACCAGGCCGATGCTCGCGGTGCTGGTGCCGCGGCGCAGGTGGCTGGCGCCGTCGTGCCGGCGGAAGCCCAGCTCGGCGATGGCCCGCTGCACCCGCTCGATCGTCTCGGGACGGACGCCGGGCTCGGCGTTGACCACCCGGCTGACGGTCTTCTGCGAGGTGCCGGCGGCGCGGGCGACGTCGACCATCGTGGGCAGCCGGCCGAGCGTCCGACCAGCGCCCGGACCTGCGGCAACGTCCGATGACAACGTAGTCATCGACTCGTCGGGCGGTCCCGATGACAACGTAGTCATGCGGGGGATAGTCAGGGTGACTACGGCCACATGTCAAGGGCCTGAACGGTCCGCAACGGTTCCGTGACCGCGCGGCCCCCCGGGCTGCCGTTGTGCGCTGGTCGTCGGTCCGCCCCGCGGGAAGCGACGACCAGCGCACAACCCCGGCGAGCGTCAGCCCCGGGGCAGGGCCCGGCCGTCGGGGAGCATTCGGCCGCTCAGCAGGGCGACCAGGTGGCCGCTGTCCGCGCGGACGACCTCGCCGTCCCCCCAGCTCCAGGTGGTGTCCGCCGCCTCCAGACGGCGGCCGGTCAGGTCGATCCCGAAGTAGGCGCCGTCCACCGCGGTGAGCTGGTCGAGGACGGCGAGCACGCCCTCGGCCGGGGCGACCGGCGGCCGGCCGAGGGCGACGGTCACGTCGAGGGAGTGGATCACGGCATGGCTGAGCGCACCGGCCGCGCCACCGCCCGGGGGTTCCCAGCCGTGCAGGGTGGAGGAGCGGAGCGCGGCCAGGAGCTCGGCGGCCGGCAGAGACGCGTCCCGGGACGCCACGGTGTCGGAGAGCCGGGTGAAGTCCCCGCCGGCCGCCGCCATCTCGGCACCGAACTGCTCGGCCGACAGCCGCGCCGGCATGGTCACGTGCGCCACCACGTGCCTGACCTGCCAGCCCGCGCAGAGCGAGGGGGCGTCCCAGGGCCCGGCCGGCCCGGCGGCCAGCAGGTCGGCGAGCCCGTCGTACGTCCTCGCCGTCCAGGACTGCAGGTCACGCGCGTTCCCGGTCATCTCGATGCCTCTCCCTCGCCCACGCTCGGTGGACGCCCGTCCGGGCGCCTCACCAGCCAAGACGTCCGCCGGCGCCAGGACTCATCGCCCACGGCGCCGGCGGCCGGGCTCAGCTCTGGCTGAGCTGCAGGGTCGGGTAGTCGGTGTAGCCCTCGGCACCCGCGGCGTAGAACGTGGCCGGGTTCGGCTCGTTCTCCGGGTGCTCGCCGGCCCAGCGCTCGACGAGGTCGGGGTTGGCGAGGACCGCGCGACCGACGGCCACGGCCTCCGCGTGGGCGGCCTCGATCAGCTCGACGGCCTCGGCGCGGGTGGTCACCGTGCCGAAGCCGCTGTTGGCGATGAGCGGGCCGTCGAAGCGGCGGCGCAGCTCCTGCACCAGCTCCCCGGCCGGCTCGGCGTGCAGCACCGAGAGGTAGGCCAGGCCCAGCGGGCGCAGCGCGTCGATCAGCGTGCCGTAGGTGGCCCGGACGTCGTCCCGGTCGGTCTCCAGCGCGCCCTGGATGTTGTGCTCGGGCGAGATGCGCAGGCCGACCTTGCCGGCACCCACGGCCTCGGTGACCGCGGTGACGACCTCGACCACGAACCGGGCGCGGGCCTCCGGGGAGCCGCCGTACACGTCGTCCCGCTGGTTGGACGCCGGGGACAGGAACTCGTGCAGCAGGTACCCGTTGGCGCCGTGCACCTCGACGCCGTCCAGGCCGGCCTCGACGGCCCGGCGGGCGGCGGCGACGAAGTCGTCGCGGACCTCGCGGGCCTCCTCGACGGTGAGCGCGTGCGGCACGGGGTAGGCCTGCTTGCCCTGCTCGGTGTGGCCGGCAGCGTCGATCGCGATGGCGCTGGGCGCCTCGACCCGGCGGCCGCCGTTGACGTCGGGGTGGGTCACCCGGCCGGCGTGCATCAGCTGCATGACGATGCGGCCGCCGCGGGCGTGCACCGCCTCGGCGACGCGGCGCCAACCGGCCACCTGCTCGTCGGTGACGATGCCGGGCTGGCCGACGAAGCCCTGGGACTCGAAGCGGGGGTACGTGCCCTCGGTGATGATCAGGCCCACGCCGGCCCGCTGCGCGTAGTGCTCGACGACCAGGTCGCCGGGGACGCCGGAGGCGCCGGACCGCATGCGGGTGAGCGGCGCCATGACGACGCGGTTGGCGAGCTCGAGGTCGCCGAGCGTGACGGGGGAGAACAGGTCCATGCCAGGCCGAAGGCCGTCGCCGGCAGCGACCATTCCCCACTGCGTTGTGCATCACTGATCTCGGGACACAACCGGTGCCGGATGCGCTGGCACCGCCCGACCGCTGGCGGCCGTTGCCGAGTGACAGCTGATCGGGCACTCCCCGGCACGGAAGCCCGCTCAGCTGTCACTCGGCGGAGGCACCTCCACCGCCGGTCGCTCAGTCGCTGTGCCGCGCGCCGACCACCGCGACCGCCAGCAGTCCGCCGAGCAGCCAGAACGCCGCGGAGACCCCGGCCGTCCCGGCCAGCAGCCCGGCCGCCGCCGGGGTGCCGACCAGCCCGACCCGGTTGCCCACCAGCCGCAGCGCCAGCGCGGTGCCGCGGGCGTCGTCGGGGACGGCCCGGATGATCAGCGTCATCAGCAGCGGCTGGCCCACGCCGAGCAGGAACCCGATCAGCGCCAGCAGTGCGCCGAGCGCCCAGACGTTGCCGGTGGCCGGGAGGAACGCGACGGCGATGCCCGAGCCGACGGTGCTCAGCACCACCAGCCGGGCCCGGCCGACCCGGACCAGCATCGGCTGCACCAGCACCCGGGAGGCCACGGTGGCGCCGGCGCGGACGCTGAGCAACACCCCGACCACCGCCGGGGAGATGCCGCGGTTCTCCCCGAGCAGCGGCAGGTAGGCGGTCAGCAGGTCGACCGCGGCAGCCAGCACCAGGCTGGCGAAGATCCCGGAGCGCACCGGCGGCCGGCCGAGCAGCCGGAAGGCCGACGTCCGGCCGGTCGGCCGGGCCGCGGCCGCCGGGAACCGTCGCCCGGCGGCCAGCCACCAGGACGCCGGCAGCGCGAGCGCGCACAACGCGGCGGAGAGCACCAGCGCGCGGGCGGTTCCGGTGGACAGCTCCCCCGGCGCGGTGGCCAGCACCGCCCCGGCCAGCGCCGGCCCCACCAGCTGCCCGGCGGAGACGACCGCGGTGAACAGCCCGAACCCGGAGTCCAGCCGGTCACCGGGCAGCCGGGCGACGACGTTCTCCCCGCCGACGATGCAGCCGAGGTTGCCCAGGCCGAGCACCACGTTGCCCAGCGCCACGGCCAGCAACGAGCCACTGGTGGCCAGCAGCACGCAGCCGACCACCAGCAACGCCACGCCGCTGACCAGGATCGGCTCCGGCCGCCAGCGGTCGGCCGCCCGGCCCAGCGGCAGGGCCACCACCATCGGCAGCAGTGCGAACGCCGCGGTGAGCAGGCCGATCTCGGTGGCCCCGGCGCCCAGGTCGATCGCCCGGTAGGCGGAGACCGGCCGGGCGACCGCGATGCCCGCCTGGATCAGCACCATCACACCCAGCAGCTGGAACAGCCACCGCGGCGCCCGCCCAGGAAGGGGGCCGGTCATCGCCCCCGCCCCGGGCCCAGCCCTGTCGGCCCCGTCCCGGGTCCCGCCCCGAGCGTGCGCCGGGTGGGGAGGACGGGGCCCGCCATCAGTGGGACAGTCGCCGGCCGGTGCTGGAGGAGAAGACGTGCTCCTCGCCCGGCCGGATGCTCAGCCACACGTCGCCGCCCTTGGCCGGTGGGCGCCGGGCGTCGACGCGGGCCACGATCTGTGCGGTGTCGCCGCCGTGCAGGTGCTCGGCGAGCTGCTCGTCGGCGATCGTGGCGTAGACGAAGGCGTCGGAGCCCAGCTCCTCGACCAGGTCGACCTTGACCTTGAAGCCCTGCCCGGGCTCGGCCAGCTCCAGCGCCTCGGGCCGGAACCCGAGCGTGACGGACTGGTCCGCACCGGCGGCCGTCAGGGTCTCCCGCGGCAGCTCGACGACGATGTCCCCGAGCCGGGCGCCACCGTCGACCAGCGGCACCTCGGCCAGGTTCATCGCCGGGGAGCCGATGAAGCCGGCGACGAAGACGTTGGCCGGGCGGTCGTACATCTCCCGGGGGCTGGCCACCTGCTGGAGGACGCCGTCCTTGAGCACCGCGACCCGGTCGCCCATGGTCATGGCCTCCACCTGGTCGTGGGTGACGTAGACGGTGGTGATGCCCAGCCGGCGCTGCAGCGAGGCGATCTGAGTGCGGGTCTGCACGCGCAGCTTCGCGTCCAGGTTCGACAGCGGCTCGTCCATCAGGAACACCTGCGGCTTGCGCACGATCGCCCGCCCCATCGCGACCCGCTGCCGCTGGCCACCGGAGAGCGCCTTCGGCTTGCGGTCCAGGTACGGCTCCAGGTCCAGCAGCCGGGCCGCCTCGACGACCCGGGTGCGGCGTTCCTCCTTGCCCATCCCGGCGATCTTCAGTGCGAAGCCCATGTTGTCGGCGACGCTCATGTGCGGGTAGAGCGCGTAGTTCTGGAACACCATCGCGATGTCCCGGTCCTTCGGCTCGACGTCGGTGACGTCCTTGTCCCCGATCCGGATCGCGCCGCCGTCGACCTCCTCCAGGCCGGCGAGCATCCGCAGCGAGGTCGACTTGCCGCACCCGGAGGGGCCGACGAGGACCAGGAACTCGCCGTCCTCGATCTGCAGCTCGAGCTGGTCGACCGCCGGCTTGTCGCTGCCGGGGTAGAGCCGGGTCGCCTTGTCGTAGGTGACCGATGCCATGGGGGAGCTCCCTCGCTCGTGCGCTGTCGCGCCTGTGACTGCCGTCACCGTACGGCAAGCGCTTTCCGGGATCAATGGTGTGTGGTGCACGCGCCGGCGGCTCAGCCGTCCAGCGCCTCCATCCGGTCGGTGGCGAAGACCAGCCCGTGGCCGGGGGGCGTCTGCGCCCGGAGCAGGCCGTCGGCGATGGTCACCCCGCTGGGCTGGGCGAGTGCACCCAGCGCCGCGAACGAGGCGTCCTCGACGTCCTCGACCATGGTGGTCAGCGGGAGGCACATCGCCAGCTGCCCGGAGACGTCCGGCAGCAGGTGCGGCGCCACCGGCACGCTCGCGGCCGCCGCGAGCTGGGCGATCCGGAGGAACGGGGTGATCCCGCCGACCCGCACCACGTTGGGCTGGACGACGTCGGCAGCCCCGGAGGCGAGCAGCGCGCGGTACTGGAACGCGGTGTAGACGTTCTCCCCCACCGCGATCGGCACGCCCAGCCCGGCGTCGTGCAGCCGGCCCAGCGCCGGCAGGTCGTCGGCGACCAGCGGCTCCTCGACCCAGTACAGGTCGAAGGGGGCCATCGCCCGGACCGCGCGCAGCGCCGTCGGAAGGTCCCACCGCTGGTTGGCGTCGACCATCAGCCGGCGGTGCGGCCCGAGCGCCGCGCGCACGGCGGCCACCCGCTCGACGTCCTCGGCCAGGTCGGGGCGGCCCACCTTGATCTTCACCGCGGTGCAGCCGTCGGCGACCCAGCGCTCGGTCTGCGCGACCAGCTCCTCGAGGGAGTAGTGGAAGTTGACCCCGCTGCCGTAGACGGCGACCGACTCGCGCCGGCGGCCCAGGTGGTCGACCAGGCTCTGCCCGGCCGCCTTCGCGGCGAGGTCCCACAGCGCGGTGTCGACGGCGGCGATCGCCATCGTGGTCAGCCCGCCGCCGCCGGCCTCGTGCAGGTGCCACCAGAGCCGGTCCCAGACGACGCCGGGCTCCACCGGCCCACCGACGACCACCGGGGCGACGTCGTGGTCGACCAGCGACTGCAGCGCGCGGGCCCCGATCGACGGCGTCCAGCTGAAGCCCGTGCCGGTGCGCCCGTCGCTGGTCTCCAGCTCGGTGACCAGCAGGTGCAGCGCCGGGACGTCGGCGCCCCACGGCCGGGCCAGCGGCAGCCGGAACAGCCGGCTGGACAGCCGGGTGACCGTGCTCATCGCAGCTCCGTGCGCCAGCTGCGGGACGCCGTCCAGCCCAGCAGCTGCTCGGCCTTGCCGGTGCTGAACGCCGGGCTCGTGCCGGTCAGGCCGGCCGCGAGCTGCGGGGCGACCCCGGAGAACTCCGGGAGCAGCTCGGCCAGCGGCGCCTCGGCCAGGGCGTCCTGGGCGCCGACGAAGAACACCTCGCCGTTGGGCACCTCGCCGGCCTTGCCCAGCAGGGTGTCCAGGAAGTCCGCGCAGTCACGGGCGTCGACGTAGTTGAACAGCGAGACCGCGCCGTGCCGGGGGTCGGCGATCCGCTCGCGCACGGTGTGCCCCTGCTGGGTCGGCGCCCCCGCCCACTCCTCCGGCGCGATGACGAAGCACGGCCGGAACGCCGCCAGCCGCACCCGGTCGCCGTACTGGGCGGCGAACATCTGCATGGTCTGCTCGGCGGCCAGCTTGGACAGCCCGTAGGCGTTCCACGGCCGCGCCGGGTGGGCCTCGTCCAGCGGCAGGTACCGCGGCGTCCAGCCGGCCGGGCTGCCGTAGCCCATGACGGTGGGGCTGCTGGCGGTCACCACGGTGCCGACGCCGAGGTCGATGGCGGACTGCAGCACGTTGTAGGCCAGCGCGGTGTTGGTGGCGTGGATGACCGACTCGGGCCGGCTGAACGGGACGGCGATCGCCGCCAGGTGGACGACGGCGTCCGGCCGGTACCGGGCCATCACCCCGTACGCCTGGCCGAGGTCGGTCAGGTCGGCCGGGAAGGTCGCCGCGGCCTTCTCCAGCGGCGCGGCGGTGACGTCGACCGAGACCACCTCGTGGCCGACGTCGGCCAGCCCGTCGACGACGCTGCGGCCCAGCCGGCCGGCACCGCCGGTGACCAGCACCCTCACGCCGACACCACCCTGCTCCCGCCCACGCCACCCGCCCCGACGCCCGGCGCCACGACGTCCAGGTAGCGCTGCTTCACCGTCTCCACGACCTCGGCCTTGGGCTGGGCCCAGACGTCGGCGTTGAAGATCTCCACCTCGACGTCCCCGGTCCACCCCGCCGCCTCGACCGCGGCCACGAACGGCGGGAAGTCGATCACCCCGTCGCCCATGTAGCCGCGGGCCATCAGCGCGTCGGCCGGGATCGGCATGAGGAAGTCGCAGACCTGGAAGGAGGCGATCCGGTCACCGGCCCGGGCGATCGACGCCCAGACCTCCGGGTCCCACCAGAGGTGGAAGGTGTCGACGACGACGCCCACCTGGGCCGACGGGAAGGGCGCCGCGAGGTCGAGGGCCTGGGCGAGGGTGGAGAGCACGGCCCGGTCGGCGCAGTACATCGGGTGCAGCGCCTCCAGGGACAGCCGCACGCCGCGCTCACCGGCGTAGGGGGCCAGTTCGGCCAGCGCCTCGGCGACCCGTTCCCGGGCACCGACCAGGTCGCGGGAGCCGGCGGGCAGCCCACCGACCACCATGACCAGCGACTCGGCGCCCAGGGTGGCGGTCTCGTCGATCGCCCGCCGGTTGTCCGCCAGCGCGGTGGCCCGGGCGGCCGGGTCGGTCGCGGTGAGGAACCCGCCGCGGCAGTGCGAGGTGACCCGCAGGCCGGCGTCCCGGATCAGCTTCGCGGACCGCTCCAGGCCGAACTCGGCGACCGGCTCGCGCCAGGTGCCGAGCGCGGAGAGCCCCGCCGCGGCCACCCCGTCGACGAAGTCGGGCATCGACCAGCCCTCGACCGTCTTGTGGTTGATCGACAGCTTGGCCAGCCGCGGGTCGGCGGTCACTGGGCCACCCCCACGGTCGACAGGTACGTCCGCATCCGACCGGCGGCGAGCTCCGGGTCGGGCAGCAGCCCGGCGGCGTCGGCCAGCCGGAAGACCTCGGCCAGGTGCACCGGGCTGCGCGAGCTCTCCAGCCCGCCGACCATCCGGAAGCCCTGCTGGTGGCCGGCCAGCCAGGCCAGGAAGACGATGCCGGTCTTGTAGTAGTAGGTGGGCGTGCCGAACAGGTGCCGGGACAGCGCCACGGTCGGCTCGAGCAGCCGGTCGTAGGTCGCCAGGTCGCCGCGGTCCAGCGCCTGCAGGGCGGTGGAGGCGGCCGGGGCGATCGCGTCGAAGATGCCCAGCAGGGCGTGCGAGTACGACTCGCCGTCCCCGCGCACCAGGGACGGGTAGTTGAAGTCGTCCCCGGTGTAGAGCCGGACGCCGTCGGGCAGCCGGCGGCGCATGTCGACCTCGTGCGCCTCGTCGAGCATGGAGACCTTGATGCCGTCGACCTTGGCGCTGTGGTCGGCGATCACCTGCAGCACGGTGTCGGTGGCCTCGGTCAGCTGCGCCGAGCCCCAGTAGCCGGCCAGTGCCGGGTCGAACATGGGGCCGAGCCAGTGCAGGACCACCGGCCGGGACACCTGCTCGAGCAGCCGGGCGTAGACCTTGGCGTAGTCCTCGGCGCTGCGGGCCACCCGGGCCAGCTGCCGGCTGGCCATGATGATCACGTTCGCGCCGGCGCCCTCGACCACCTCGATCTGCTCGAGGTAGGCGGCCAGCACCTCATCGGTGCTGGCCAGGTCGGCCGGTGCCTGGTCGGTGCCCGCACCGCAGGCCAGCAGCCCGCCGCAGGCCTGCGCCTCGGCGGCCGACCGGCGGATCAGCTCGGCGGTGGTGCTCCAGGGCATGCCCATGCCGCGCTGGGCGGTGTCCATCGCGTCGGCGACACCCAGGCCGTAGGACCACAGGTGCCGACGGAAGGCGAGCGTCGCCTCCCAGTCGACGTCCACCGGCGCACCGGGGGTGTTGTCGCCGAACGGGTCGGCCACCACGTGCGCCGCGGCGTAGGCGGTGCGGCTGGTCAGCGGGCCGTCGGGGCGGGTGAAGGCGCCGGGCTCGCCGAGCCGGTGCTCGGCGACCGTGCCGTCGGACCGGGGCAGCCGGACGGTCGGGCCGCTCACACCGTCACCTCGGGGATCTCGATCCGGCGGCCCTCGGCCGAGGACTGCAGGCCCAGCTCGGCCACCTGCACGCCGCGGGCACCGGCGAGGAAGTCGTAGGCGTGCGGGGCGTCCTCGAGCACGTGGCGGAGGAACTGCTCCCACTGCGCCCGGAAGCCGTTGTCCAGGTCGGCGTTGTCCGGCACGACCTGCCACTGGTCCCGGAACCGCTCGGTGACCGGCAGGTCGGGGTTCCAGACCGGCTTCGGGGTGGTGGCCCGGTGCTGGATCTTGCACTCGCGCAGCCCGGCGACGGCGCTGCCCTCGGTGCCGTCGACCTGGAACTCGACCAGCTCGTCGCGGTAGACCCGCACCGCCCAGGAGGAGTTGATCTGCGCGATCACGCCGCCGGGCAGCTCGAAGATGCCGTAGGCGGCGTCGTCGGCGGTGGCCGGGTAGGGCTGCCCGTGCTCGTCGATCCGGGTGGGGATGTGGGTGACCGCCTTGGCGGTGACCGCCTCCGGCCGGCCGAAGAGGTTCTCCAGCACGTAGGACCAGTGGCAGAACATGTCGACGACGATGCCGCCGCCGTCCTCCTTGCGGTAGTTCCAGCTCGGCCGCTGGGCCTCCTGCCAGTCGCCCTCGAACACCCAGTAGCCGAACTCGCCGCGCACCGACAGGATCTGGCCGAAGAAGCCGCCGTCGATCAGCCGCTTCAGCTTGACCAGGCCGGGCAGGTAGAGCTTGTCGTGGACGACGCCGTTCTTGACCCCGGCCTCGGCGGCGAGCCGGGCCAGCTCCAAGGCGCCCTCGAGGGACTCCGCGGTCGGCTTCTCGGTGTAGATGTGCTTGCCGGCGGCGATCGCGGCCTTGATCGACTTCTCCCGCGCCTGGGTGACCTGGGCGTCGAAGTAGATCGGTGCGGAGTCGTCCCGCAGCGCCTCGTCCAGGTCCGTCGTCCACCGCTCGATGCCGTGCTGGGCGGCGAGGTCGGCCAGCTTGCGCTCGTTGCGGCCGACCAGGATCGGCTCGGGCACGACCCGGCGGCCGTCGGCGAGCTGCAGCCCACCGGCGTCCCGGATGGCGAGGATGGACCGGACCAGGTGCTGGCGGTAGCCCATCCGGCCGGTGACGCCGTTCATGATGATGCCGATCGAGCTGTCCACGGTGCTTGCCTCCGAAGCGGGTGAGGGGGTCATCGGGTGCTCCCGGCGGGAGCGGCTGCGGCCTCGGGCCGCAGCGGGATGCCGAAGTCGGCCAGGTGCACGACCTGGCCGGTGGTCAAGGACTGGTTGGCGGCCGCGCCGACGAGCACGCTGCGGACGCCGTCGAGCCAGCCGGCCGCCTGGCCCAGCGGGTCCGACCGGGCGCCGGGGCGGAACAGGTCGTCCAGCAGCAGGGCGTCGCCACCGCCGTGCGCACCGGGCCCCTCGGGGACCTCGATCCGCTGGGCCGCCTCCCAGCGGCGCTGCAGCACCAGCTCGGTGCCCTCGCTCCGGGCACCGGAGGCCGCCTCGACCTCCTCCGGCGTGGCACTCGGGTCGACGGCGACGCCGAACCCGCCGATGACGTCGTCCGCGGCGACGACCGCGGCCCGCTCGACCACCGACAGCTCGATCCGGCCCTCGGTGCCGTTGATGCTCACCCGGTAGCCCTCCCAGGGGCCGTGCGCGTTGAGCGAGTAGCTGAGCACCGGGCCGTCGGCGTAGCGCAGCAGCAGCGCCATGTTGTCCTCGATGGTGATGCCCGGGGAGAACACGTCCTGGTCGCGGATGTAGCCGTCCTCGGCCTCCGCCTCCAGGTAGAGCTGCCGCAGCCGCTCGTTGCCGGCCAGGTCGAGCGCGAACGGGTCACGGCCGGCGTCCGGGGCGCCGTGGCTGCGCGCCGGGCGCTCCCCCAGGCCCCGCTCCTTCGCGTTGGCGTCGCCGTAGAAGCGCAGGTCGCCGAGGGCGAAGACGGTCTCCGGCACCGCGCCGACCCACCAGTTGACCAGGTCGAAGTGGTGCGTGGCCTTGTGCACGAACAGGCCGCCGGACAGCGATTTGTCCCGGTGCCAGCGCCGGAAGTAGTCCGCGCCGTGGACGGAGTCCAGCACCCACTCGAAGTGCACGGAGGTGACCGCGCCGATGGCGCCCTCGGCGACGAGCCGGCGGACGGCGGCGTTCCGCGGCGAGTAGCGGTAGTTGAAGGTGACGACCAGGTCGCGGTCGGTCTCGTCGACGGCGTCGACGATGGTGCGGCAGCCTGCCGCGTCGGTGGTCAGCGGCTTCTCGGTGATCACGTCGCGGCCGGCGCGCAGCGCGCGGGAGATGTACTCGGCGTGGGTGAAGTCGACGCTCGCGACGATGACGACGTCGGGCTGCTCCCGGTCGAGCATCGTGTCGAAGTCCTCGGGCCCGTAGGCCGGCAGCGGCGCCGCGCCGGGGTGGGCTGCGGCGAACTGGCGCTGGTAGTAGGCCATCCGCGTGCTGTTGGGGTCGCAGAGGGCGACGAGCCGGCCGACGTCGGCGTGGCTGCCCAGCAGCGCCGCGACGTACATCTCGGCGCGGTGGCCGGTGCCGACGATCGCGTAGCGACGCGGCTCCGGGGGCGCGGACGAGGCTGTGGTGGTCACGTCTCCCTCTCGGTGGTGGGGCGGGTGGCGCAGGGAGGGGTGCCAGGGGGCGGCCGGTGACCGGCCGCCCCCTGGCCGCCGATCAGGCGATCGCCGACTCGACCTCGGTCATGAACCGCTCGGCGGCGTCCTCCACCGAGATCTGGTCGAACAGGATCTGCTCGGTGTAACGCTGCAGGATCGCCTGCACCTCACCGGCGCCCTGCGGGGGCAGCGCCGGCGGGTCCTGCAGGTCGGGGGTGATCTCCTCGACGAAGGACACTGCGGCCTGGCCGGCCGGGTCCAGCGTCGGGGCGATCTGGTCACGCAGCTCGGTGTTCACCGGCAGGCCGCGGTCGGCCTTGATGATCTCCACCGCGTCCTCGGAGTTGATCAGCCAGTCGACGAGCATCGCGGCCTCCTGCGGGCTCTCGCAGCTGCTGCTGACCGCCCAGAACATGGCCGGCTTCAGGTACATGCCGGTCTCGCCGTCCCCCTCCTCGGTGGGGAACCGCATGAACTGCAGCTCGGTGCCGGCCCCTGCGGTCAGGGCGGGCAGCTCGTTGGTCCACCAGAACCCCGAGGCACCCCGGCCGGTGGCGACCAGCGCCTGGTCGACACCGCCGTTGAAGACCTCGACGGTGGTGGACGGCGGCGGCTCGGCGCCGGTCTCGGACGCCTGCTTCTCGATGTTCCACCACTCGGCCAGGGTCTCCTGGGTGAAGCCGATCTCGCCGTTCTCGTCGAACAGCGCCTCGCCCTGCTCCCGGGCGTAGACCTCGAAGTTGGTGTCGCCACCGTTGAGGCCCATCGCCTGCATGCCGTACACCTGCCCGCCGGTCGCCTCGGTGACCTGGGCGGCGGTCTCGACCATCTCGTCCCACGTCCAGGACGAGTCGTCGGGCAGCTCGACGCCGGCGGCGGCGTAGGCCTGCGGGTCGACGACCAGGGAGAAGGCGTTGACACCGGTCGGGATCGCGTAGGTGGCGTCCTCGACCATGCCCGTCTCGGCGACGTTCTCGTCGAGGTTGCTGGTGTCGATGGTGCCGTCCTCGATGTACGGCGTCAGGTCCAGCAGCGCGTTGCGGTCGGCGTACTCCCGCACGTAGCGGGTGTCCTGCTGCATGACGCACGGCGCCTGGCCACCGGCGGTGCCCGTGGCGAGCCGGTCCCAGTAGTCGGCGAAGCCGGTGAAGTCGCCCTCGATCGTGACGCCCTCGTTCTGCGACTCGTAGAGGTCGATCAGCTGCTGGGTGGCCGCGTGCCGGGTGTCACTGCCCCACCACGACATCCGCATGCTGACCGGCCCGTCCTCTCGGGTGGTGCCGCCGTCGGCAGCCGCACCACCGCCTCCGCCGCCGCTGTCGCCGCCGCAGGCCGCGGTGGTGAGCAGCAGCCCGAGGACGCCGCCGGTCACGCCGAGGCGGGTGGGCCAGGGCGCACGCGCCCAATTCGTCCGGTTCGTGTGCACGTTCCTTACCTCCTTGTAAGTGCTGCGTGAATGGGTGCGGCGTGAACGGGTGCCGCGTGAGCCGTGTGGTGGTGTCACTTGAGCCCCGTGGTGGCGATGCCTCGGACGAGATAGCGCTGGCCCGCGAGGAAGAAGCCGAAGACCGGCGCCAGGGCGACGATCGACATGGCGAAGACAGGACCCCACGGCGTCTGGCTCGTCGCGTCGACGAACGTCCGCAGGGCGACCGGGACGGTGTACATCTCCGGGTCGGTCAGGAAGATCAGCTGGCTGAAGAAGTCGTTCCAGGTCCAGATGAAGGTGAAGATGGCCGTGGTGGCCAGGGCCGGCACCGACAGCGGGATCACGATCCGCCAGAAGATCGCGAAGTGCCCACAGCCGTCGATCCGGGCGGCCTCGTCCAGTTCGGTCGGGATGCCCCGGATGAACTGCACCATCAGGAAGATGAAGAAGCCGTCGGTGGCCAGCAGCTTCGGCACGATCAACGGCCAGTACGTGTTGATCCACTCGAGCTCGGAGAACAGGATGTACTGCGGCACGATCACCACGTGGATCGGCAGCATCATCGTCCCGAGCATCACCGCGAACCAGAACTTCTTGAACTTGAAGTCCAGCCGCGCGAATGCGTAGGCCGCCAGGGAGCAGGCCAGCAGGTTGCCGATGATGGAACCGACGACGATGACCAGCGAGTTCCAGATGTAGTGGCCGAAGTCCCGCGGCAGGGCGGTCCAGCCGTCGGGGTAGTTCTGCCCGGTGACGCGCTCCGGGATCAGCCCGGTCTGGCTGAAGATGTCCTCGGTGAACTTGAACGAGCTGGAGAGCATCCACAGCAGCGGATAGAGCATGAGCAGCGCACCGAGGATGAGCACGATGTGCGCCAGCCAACGCGGCCGCTGCTTCTTCTTGCGGTCGGGGAGCTTCTCCGTGGCGGCCACAGGGGGGGCCACGGTCAGGTCAGTCGCCATAGAACACCCAGTACTTCGATGCGAAGAAGTTGATCGCGGTCAGGCCACCGACGATGAGCAGGAGGAACCAGGCCAGCGCCGAGGCGTAGCCCATGTCGAAGTTGCCGAAGCCGCGCTGGTAGAGGTAGAGCGTGTAGAAGAGCGTGGAGTCGGCCGGACCACCGGTGCCGCCGCTCACGATGAACGCCTGCGTGAACGTCTGGAACGCGTTGATCGTCTGCAGCACGAGGTTGAAGAAGATGATCGGCGAGAGCAGCGGCAGGGTGACCTGCAGGAACTGCCGGACCTTCCCCGCGCCGTCCAGGGACGCCGCCTCGTAGTACATGGTCGGGATCTGCCGCAGCCCGGCCAGGAAGATGACCATCGGGGCACCGAAGGTCCAGACGTTCAGGATGATCAGCGTGCCGAGGGCGTAGTCGGGGTCGGAGACCCAGCCGGGCGGGTTCTCGAACCCCACGAACCGGAGCACCTGGTTGAGCAGCCCGTCGGAGCCGAAGATCTGCCGCCACAGGATGGCGATCGCGACGCTGCCGCCGATCAGCGACGGCAGGTAGTAGATCGACCGGTAGAGCGCCAGGCCGCGCAGGCCGCGGTCCAGGATCATCGCCAGGAACAGTGCGAACGCCAGCTGGATCGGCACCGAGACGGCGACGTAGATGAACGTGACCTTCAGCGACTGGTAGAAGCGCGGGTCGTCGAACATCCGCTCGAAGTTGGCCAGCCCGATCCACTCCGGCGCACCGATGAGGCTGTAGTCGGTGAAGGACAGGTAGGCCGATGCAGCGATCGGCCCGGCGGTGATGAACAGCAGGCCGGCGAACCACGGAGCGAGGAACAGGTACGGCGTGAGCCGAGCCGTCCACCACTTCCGCCCACGGGGCGCAGCACGACCCGTGGCTCCGGGAGCCTCGTCGTGCGAGCGTTCGCGCGACGGCACGTCGAGCGTTGACGACACGGGCTCTCACCTCTCTGTGCAGCTCGCCGGACGGCTTCGTCCGGTGCGTCGGATGTGCAGTGGCTCACATGCTGGTAAGCGCTTTCTAGACCCCCGGCCGAACTGCTGTCAACGCTCGACGAGACCGTCCGGGCCACCCGGCTGCCGCTGTGCGCTGCCTCACAAGTGGGTAAGCGCTTTCTACTCGCGTCCGCTCCGGCCTGTCAACGAGTCGACTCGGGCCACCCGGTCACGATCCGGCCACGAGCGTCGTCACGGCCGGCTGACCTGGGTTTTCGCGCCCACCCGCGACTTCCGACCCGGCGCGTCGCGACCGACGCGTCGGCAAGCCCTTTCCCATCGCGGCAGGTCTGGCTACGCTCAGCGTCCCGTCGGCGACCGCGCCGACGACTGGCTCGGTCAAGGGGGATCACGTGCCAGAACAGTCCCGCAGCGCTGGCCGGGTGGTGCTCGTCGGAGCCCACGGCCACGGTCGCTGGCACCTGCAGAACCTGCGCCGTCTGGCTGCGGTCGGCGACGTCCGTCTGGTCGGGATCTGCGACCCGCGACCGCTGGACGACGAGCTGCGCGCACTGGCCGGCGACGTCCCCGTCGCCGCCTCGTTGGACGAGCTGCTCGCGGCGACGAGCCCCGACGTGACCATCATCTGCACGCCGATCCACACCCACACCGACCTGGCGCTCACCGCCGCCCGGGCGGGCAGCGCCGTGCTGCTGGAGAAGCCCCCCACCCCGACGCTGGCCGAGTTCGACCGGCTGATCGAGGGCATCGAGGGCACCGGGGCGGCCTGCCAGATCGGCTTCCAGAGCCTGGGCTCGGCGGCCATCGGCCGGGTGCGCTCGCTGGTCGAGGGCGGGGCGATCGGCGCGGTCCGGGGCATCGGCGGCGCCTGCGCGTGGGTCCGGGACGCGTCCTACTACGGCCGGGCCGGCTGGGCCGGGCGGCGCAGCGTCGACGGGGTGCCGGTCGTCGACGGCGCCCTGACCAACCCCTTCGCCCACGCGGTCGCCACCGCCCTGGCCCTGGCCGGCGCCACCGGTGCCGGCTCGCTGGAGACCATCGAGGTCGAGCTCTACCGGGCGAACCCGATCGAGGCCGACGACACCTCCTGCCTGCGGATCCGCACCGCCGACGGGACGGTCGTGACCATCGCCGCGACGCTGGCCGCTGAGCACCCTCGCGACCCCGTCCTCGTCGTGCACGGGAGCACCGGGCGGATCACGCTCTCCTACAAGACCGGTGAGGTGCGGCTGCAGGCCGACGGCGTCGACGAGACCACGACGCACGACGCCGCCGACCTGCTCGAGGACCTGCTGGCCCACCTCGGCGACCGCACCCGGCCGCTGCTCGTCCCCCCGTCGGCGACGCGCTCCTTCATGGAGGTCGTGGAGGCGGTGCGCTGCGCCCCGGACCCGGCGGAGGTCCCGGCCGGGTACCGGCGGGCCGAGGGCGAGGGCACCACCGCCCACCAGGTCGTCCCGGGCATCGACGCGCTGGTCGACCGGGCCGCGGAGGAGCTGCGGCTGTTCTCCGAGCTCGGCGCTCCCTGGGCCACGGCCCCGACCGTGCGGCGGCCGGGTGCCGCGCCGTCCCCGGTGGGGCACTGACCATGGCGCTCAAGGCCCTGCACCAGGGGCACGTCCCCGAGGAGCCGTCCCCGGCCGGCGCGATTCTGGCCACGCTGACGGTCGCCGGCACCGTGGTCGCCACCTGCTGGGACGGCGCCGGGCTCCCCGGTGTGCTCGCCCCCCGGCCGTTCCTGCACCCGGTCAGCACCCTGGCCGGCACCCCGGTCACCGACGCCCAGCCCGAGGACCACCGCTGGCACCTGGGCGTCTCGGTCACCCTGCAGGACGTCGGCGGCGCGAACGTCTGGGGCGGCCGCACCTACCTGCGCGACCAGGGCTACACCTGGCGGGCCGACCACGGCCGCCAGGTGCACACCGGGTGGACGGCGCAGGCACCCGACGGCTTCCGGGAGACCCTCGACTGGCTGGGCCCGGACGGGCGCACGCTGCTCACCGAGGAGCGCACCGTGAAGGCGGCGCCCGCCCCGCTCCCCGGCGCCTGGACCCTCGACCTGACCACCACCCTGCGCAACACCACCGACGCCCCGGTGGAGCTGGGCAGCCCCGCCACCAACGGGCGCAGCGGCGCCGGCTACGGCGGGCTGTTCTGGCGGTTCCCCCCGGTGACCGGGGCCCGGGTGTGGAGCCCGGACGCCGAGGGCGAGGACGCCGTGCACGGCACCCGGACGGCCTGGGTGGCCTTCGCCGCCACCGGCCCGGCGCCGTTCACCGTGGCGCTGGCCGGCACCGACGAGACCACCCAGGGCGACCCCTGGTTCGTCCGCGTCGACGACTACCCGGGCCTGGGCTCCCAGCTGGCCGCCGAGCACCCGGTGCGGCTCGCCCCCGGGGCGGCCACCACCCGCAGCTTCCGGGCCCTGGTGGCCGACGGGACGCCGGGTTCCGAGGCCATCGGGGATGCGCTCACGGCCGCGCCGGGCCAAGGTGGACGGCGATGACCGCTGCTCGGGAGAGCCCGACCGGCCGCCGGGCCACGCCGGACGAGGTCGTCGGGGCCCCCGCCGTCCGGCGCAGCGGCCCCGTGCTGCTCTCCGAGGTCGCCGCCCACGCCGGCGTCTCGCTGGCCACGGCCTCCCGGGTGCTCAGCGGCAGCCGCTCGGTCGGTGAACCGCATCGCGGCCGGGTGCTGGCCGCGGCCCAGGAGCTCCGGTACACGCCGAACGCGCAGGCCCAGGCGGTGGCCCGGGGGGCCAGCAACGTGGTCGGCCTGATCATCCACGACGTCCTGGACCCGTACTTCTCCAGCATCGCCGGCGGGGTGATGCGGCAG
The DNA here is from genome assembly GCF_000761485.1 of Modestobacter caceresii. Classification (GTDB taxonomy): domain Bacteria; phylum Actinomycetota; class Actinomycetes; order Mycobacteriales; family Geodermatophilaceae; genus Modestobacter; species Modestobacter caceresii. The sequence goes on along the minus strand of NZ_JPMX01000013.1, from coordinate 53,038 downwards.
GTCGAGGAGCGCGAGCTCGTGGTGTTCCTGGCCAGCACGCACAGCGACGTCGACCGCGAGCTGGAGTTCGTCCAGACGATGCGCTCCCACCGGGTGCGTGCGCTGATCATCTGCGGCAGCCGCACCACCGACCGGGCGCACAACGAGCGGCTGGCCCACGAGCTCGAGGGCTATGCGGCGGCCGGCGGCCAGGCCGCGGTGATCAGCCAGGACCGGCTGGGCACCCACGCCGTGGTGCCGCAGAACCGCACCGGGGCCCGCGCCCTGGCCCGCGAGCTGTGCCGGCTGGGCCACCGCCGCTTCGCGGTGCTCGCCGGGCCACGCGGGCTGCTGACCTCCCGTGACCGGCTGACCGGCTTCCGGGAGGGCCTGGTCGCCGAGGGGGTCGACGTCGCCGACCTGCAGGTGCTGCACGGGGAGTTCACCCGGGAGGGCGGGGAGAGCCTGGCCGCCCGGCTGATCGCCCAGGGCCCGCTGCCGACCTGCGTCTTCGCCGTCAACGACGTGATGGCCCTCGGCGCGCTGGCCGGCTTCCGGGCCGCCGGCGTGCGCGTGCCGGACGACGTCTCGCTGGCCGGCTTCGACGACATCGCCCCGCTGCGCGACGTCGTGCCCTCGCTCACGTCGGTGCACCTGCCGCTGGAGGAGATGGGCGCCCGGGCGGCGCAGCTGGCGCTGGACACCGAACCACAGACCACGAGCCAGGCCGTCAAGGTCCATGCCGAGGTGGTGCTGCGCGACAGCACCCGCCGGCTCGCCTGACCAACCACCGGAGGACACCGTGCACCACCTGGACCGACCGTCGGCCGCCGATCGGGCGGGCAAGCGCGAACGCGTGCTCGACCTGCTGCGCCGGACCGGGCAGGAGCGACTGGTGCTCACCTCGGTGGGCTCGCTGTCCTGGTACCTGGACGGCGCCCGGCCGGCCGTCAAGCTGTCCGCCGAGGACGGGGTGATCGCCGTCGTGGTCGACGCCGCCGGGGACACCGTGTTCGTGCCGAACAACGAGGCCGACCGGCTCGCCGCCGAGGAGCTGCCCGCCGACGTCCGGGTGCAGGTGACCAACTGGTGGGCACCGCTGCTGGGGCCCGACCTGGCTCCGGGCACCCCGGGAGTGCTGACCGAGGCCGACCGGGTCGCCGCGGAGGGGCTGCGGGCCGCCCGGGCGAGCCTGCTCCCGGTCGAGACCGAGCGGTACCGCCGACTCGGCCGGGACGCCGCCGAGGCGCTGACCGCGACCGCACTGTCGCTGGAGCCCCGGACGACCGAGCGCGAGGCTGCGGCCCGGCTCGGCGGTGAGCTGATCGCCCGCGGGGCCGAACCGTTCGTCGTCCTGGTCGCCGGGGAGGCGCGGCTGCCCTTCCGGCACGCGCTGCCCACCGACGGGGTGCTCGGCCGGCGGGTGATGCTCGTCGTGTGCGCGCGGCGGCACGGGCTGATCGCGAACGCGACACGCTGGGTCGCCCTCGCGCCGCCGACCGCCACCGAGGCCGATGCCGACGCACGGATCCGCGCGGTGGAGACGGCGTTCCTGGCCGCCTCCACCCCCGGACGCGCGCTCGGTGAGGTCTTCGCCGCCGGCGCCAGCGCCTACGCCGACCAGGGCTTCGCGGCCGACGAGTGGACCCGGCACCACCAGGGCGGCCCGACCGGCTACTGGGGGCGCGACCCGGTCGCCACCCCGGAGAGCGAGGTCCAGCTGGTGGCCGGACAGGCCGTCGCGTGGAACCCGTCCGCCCCCGGGGTGAAGATCGAGGACACCCTGCTCCTGGGCGACGGCGGCCCGGAGGTGCTCACCACCGACGGCCTGTGGCCGACCACCCGCGACGAGCTGGGACTGCTGCGCCCCGACGTCCTGGTCCGCACCTGAGACGACGCCCTCCCCGCCGGACCGGCGGGGAGGGCGCCCTCGGTCAGCGGAGGCGGCCGGAGCCGGCCTTGACCTTCACCAGCGCCGGCACCGCGACCGTCGGGTCGATCCGCTCCACGAAGGTGGGCGTCCAGCTCACCGTGGTCGGGATGTCCGGGTCGTTCACGGCGTTGTAGGCCTCGACGAGGCTGGTCCGGCGCGGCCAGGAGCGACTGCCGACCAGCGTCCCGGACTCGTCCAGGCCCGCGCCGTCGAGCACGTCACCGCGCCAGTCCTCGACGAAGGACGCCGGGTCGACCCCGGGCGCCAGCTGCACGAAGTTGTTGTCGGCGACGATCTCGGCCTCCACGCCGACGCCCCAGCTGTACTGGTAGGCCGCCGGGTCGGAGACGACGTACCAGTTGTTGTAGACGTGCACGTCGCCGTAGCGCACCCGGGGCGCGCGCTGGCCGATGTCCTCCCACAGGTTGTGGTGGAAGGTGACCCGCAGCCGGCCGCGGTCGGCGACGCGGCTGTTGGAGGAGCCGACGAGGTTGGTCTTGTCGTGGTCCTGGAACTCGTTCCAGGAGACCGTGACCAGGTCCGAGGAGTTGGTGATGTCCAGCAGGCCGTCGTGAACCTCGAACTTCTGGCCGTACACGACGGGCAGCGCCTCCGGCGGGTTCTGCCCGTCGTCGAAGGTGTTGTGGTCGACCCAGATGTGGGTGGACTCGGCGAGCCACAGGTTGTCGTAGGCGGCGTTCCAGGCGCCGGCGTCGCCGTCGGTGGGGTCCCAGGCGGTGAAGCAGTCGTAGGCGTCGGACAGCCGGAGGTTGCGGATGATCACGTCGTCCGAGCCGCGCACGGTGAGCGCGGCGCCGACGATGCCGGCGTCCCGGCCGACCCCGACGATCGTGACGTTGGAGCCCACGTACTGGCGCACCTGGGCCTCCTGGACGTCCGCGGACGCCGCCCGGGCCTCCTCCAGCGGACCGGTGGGCTCGGTCTCGGTGCCCCAGACCTCCGGTGCGTAGGCCGCGATGTAGTCGGCCATGTCGAAGCCCTCGACCTCGTAGGACGCACAGTCGACGGCGCCGTCGGCGGTGCGCCGCTGGGCGTCCAGGACGCCGTGGACGTGGACGATCCGCGGCGTGGTGTCCCCGCGCGCGGCGTCGCCACCCAGGGCGGCACGGAACTCGTCCCAGGTGCGGACGTGGAACACGTGCGCCGGGTCGGCCGTGGAGCCGCCGGTGGTGCCGCCCTCGGCGGCGGCCCAGCCGTCCTGCGCGCCGAGCACCTCCCGGCCGAGGTCCCGGCCCGGGTCCCGGCCGTTCGCGGATGCCGCGGTGGGGGCGAGCGTGACGGCCAGGGCTCCGGCCGCGGTGACGATCAGGGTGCGACGCAGTGCGCGCATGCCACTCCTTCGAGGAGATTGGGAAAGCGGTTTCCCAAGTGATGCGCGTCACACTAGTTGCGGATCCGAAACGGTGTCAAGACGTCCGAGACGACTCGCCGGGCCTCGCGGCGGACCCGGGCGGGTCACATCCCCGAGACGAGACCCCGCAGGTCGGCGGCCATCCGGGCGGCCTCGCGAGAGGCCCCGGTGATCGCCTCCTGCGCCTGCGCCGACGACGAGTTCTGCTCCTCGACCGCCGCCGCGATCGTCGTCTGGGCGTCGACGACGCCGCGGATGACCTCCTGCACCCCGGTCAGCGCGACACCGGCCGCGGCCACGTCGCCGCGGACCGCGTCGACCACCCGCCGGATCCGCTCGGTGGCCTGGGCGGTCTCCGTCGCGAGGTCCTTGACCTCCCCGGCCACCACGGCGAAGCCCTTGCCCGACTCGCCCGCGCGCGCCGACTCGATGGTGGCGTTGAGGGCGAGCAGGTTGGTCTGGTCGGCGATGCTGGAGATGCTGCTGGCGATCTGGTCGATCTCGGTCATGGTGCCGGCCAGCCGCTCGACCGTGGCCGCACTGTCCCGGGACTGGACGCTGGCCCGGTGCGCCGTCGACGTCGCATGGCTCGCCGCCGCCGCGATCTCCCCGATCGCTGCGCGCAGCCCCTGCATGACCTCGGTGGCCACCCCGACGTTCTCGTCCAGCCGCTGCCCGGCGCCGAGCAGCCCCGCGAGCTGGTCCTGCTGGGCGGCCGCCCGGTTGGCACGCTCGCAGAGGCGGGCCGCCTCCTCCGCCGCCACCCTGGCCCGCTCCACGGCCAGCTCCTCCTCGGCCGCCACCTGGGCCGCCAACTGCTCCTCGGCGAGCTGCTGCTGTGCCTGCCGGGCCCGTTCGGCCTGCTCGGCGAACTTCCAGCCGTAGGCCAGGAACGTCGCCTCGGCCAGCAGGAACACCGCGTGCAGCAGGGCGAAGAGCAGCGGATCGGCCTGGGCCTCCTCGGTGGAGAAGACCGACATGGGCATGGCCAGGCTCATCACCGCGTGGTGCACGGCGACGAAGACGACGGCGAGCAGGAAGGGCACCCACGCCTGGTAGAGCGCGACCAGGGCGAGCACGACGTAGAACCAGATGTGCAGGTCGGTGAGGCCACCCCCGACGTGCACGAGGACGTCGGCGCCGATCATCAGGCCGAGGGCGACCGCGCTGGACCGGGCGACCTGACCGCCCAGCACCTGACCCAGCAGCAGCAACACGGCCAGCACGGCCAGCTGCCCCCAGAGCAGCCATCCGCCGACACCCCGGACCAGCCCGATCCCGGCCAGCACGGGGACGTGCGCGGCGAGCACCAGGGAGATCACCCGGTGGCGGGCCACGAAGCTCGCCTCGTCCAACCGGACCCCGCGCGGCAGGAACGGGACATGCTCGGGGGCGCCGGTCGACGTCGTCGTCATGCCCAGCTATCGGCAACAGGTTGGGCACAATTGAGTCGACCCGGGAACGTCTCGGCCCGTGGATCAGGCGGCGAGCACGGCCTCCCGCTCGGCGGCGCCGGCCAGCGCGGCGTAGCGGCCGCCGAGGGCCAGCAGCTCCTCGTGGGTGCCCTGCTCGACCACCCGGCCGTGCGCGAGCACGGCGATGAGGTCGGCGTCGCGCACCGTGGACAGCCGGTGGGCGATGGTGATCGTCGTCCGGCCGCGGCTGGCCTCGTCCAGGGCCGCCTGGACGGCGCGCTCGGTGGTGTTGTCCAGCGCGCTGGTCGCCTCGTCGAGCACCAGGACGCGCGGGTCGCGCAGCAGCGTGCGGGCGATCGCCAGCCGCTGCTTCTCCCCGCCGGAGAACCGGTGGCCGCGGGCTCCGACCACCGTCTCGTAGCCGGCCGGCAAGGCGGCGATGACCTCGTGCACCTGGGCCCGGCGGGCAGCCTCGACCATCTCGGCGTCGGTGGCGTCGGGCTTGGCGTGCCGCAGGTTCTCGGCGATCGTGCCGTGCAACAGGTAGGTCTCCTGCGCCACGACGCCGACCACCTGGGCCAGGTCGGCCAGCGTGACGTCGCGGACGTCGACGCCGTCGATCGTGACCCGCCCGGCGGTGGGGTCGTTGAGCCGGGCGACCAGCGAGGCGAGCGTGCTCTTGCCCGACCCGGTCTCCCCCACCAGCGCCAGGGTCGCCCCGGCGGGCACCGTGAGGTCGACGTCGTCCAGCGCGTCGCGGGCGCCGTCGGGGTACCGGAATCCGACGTGGTCGAACCGCACCTCGCCGCGGACCGCGCGCGGGTCGAGGGTCACCGGGTCGGCCGGGTCGTCGATGTCGACCGGCAGGTCCAGGTACTCGAAGACCCGGCTGAACAGCGCCATCGAGGCGGTCAGCGAGACGCCGATGTCCAGCAGGCCCATCAGCGGGCGGAACAGCGCGCCCTGCAGCGCGGTGAACGCGACGAGCGTGCCGATGGTCATCCCGCCCGACGTCGCGGGCATCCCGGCGATCAGGTAGATCAGCGCCGGGATGCCGGCGAAGACGATGCTCATCGTGGCCATCCGCCAGCGGCCGGCGAGCTGGGACCGGACCTCGAGCCCGACCAGGACGTCGGAGGTGCCGGCGAACCGCTGGGACTGGGCCGGGCCCGCGCCGAGGGTCTTGCCCAGCAGCACGCCGCTGACGCTGAGCCCCTCCTCCACCTGGGAGTGCAGGTCGGCCAGGGACCGCTGGCGCTCGGCGGTGATGGTGCGACGCATCCGGGCCACCCGCCGGGTCAGCCAGACGGCGGGCGGCAGGACGACGAGGGACAGCAGCGACAGCCGCCAGCTCAGCACGGCCATGGCGACGACCGTGCCGATCACGGTGGTGGCGTTGGCGGCGAACGAGGTGGCGGTCGTGGTCACCACCGACTGCATGCCCCCGATGTCGTTGGTGAGCCGGGACTGCACCTCGCCGCCCTTGGTGCGGGTGAAGAAGCCGAGCGACTGGCGCTGCAGGTGCGTGAACACCGCCGTCCGGAGGCCGTGCATGACGTGCTGGCCGACGGTGGTGGACAGCCAGGTCTGCAGCACGCCGAGGACGGCGGTCACCGCAGCCACGGCGACCATGCCGGCGACCGCCCAGCCGAGCAGGGGCACGTCCTGCTCGGGGATCGCCTCGTCGATGACCAGCCGGATGAGGAACGGCGTGGCCAGCGCGATGGCCGAGCTGGCGACGATGAGCGCGACCACGGTGGCGAGCTGCCCCCGGTACGGCCGGAACAGCCCCGCGACGCGGCTCCAGCTCACCGGTGCCCGCTCCAGCTGGGCGCGGTCGGCCGGGTCGGGCCGCCCGCCGGAGCGCCCGCCTCCCCGACCTGGGTCCATGGGGTCGATGGCGACCACCCCTCTCTGCTTTCCTGAGGTTACCTCACGGTGTGGCAACCTCAGGAAAGCAGGTAGCATTCCCGCCGTGACGGACCGCGGCACGGCGACGCTCGGCGACCTGCTCATGCGGGTCGCCCGGACGCTGCGCCGCCGGTTCATCGCCGCGCTCGCACCCTGGGACCTCTCCCCGCACCAGGCCCGCGCGCTCCGGGTGGTCTGCGCCCGCGACGGCGTCCGGCTCTCCGAGCTGGCCGAGGCACTTCGGATCGCCCCGCGATCGGCGACCGAGGTGGCCGACGGGCTGCAGGAGCGTGGGCTGGTCGAGCGCGCCGCCGACCCGGACGACCGGCGGGCGGTGCGGTTGACGCCGACCGAGACCGGCCGCCGGGTGCAGCGCGAGGTGGACGACGCGCGGGCCGCGGACTCGCAGGAGCTGTTCGCCCGGCTCTCGGCCGCCGACCGCGCCGAGCTGGAACGGATCCTGCGCCAGCTCACCGACTGACCGGCGGGCTCAGCCCTCGTCGAGGGCGAACGAGCCCGTCTCGACCTCGCCGACCCGCTGGTAGCCGGCCAGGACGGCCCCCGTGCCGGACACCGTCGACGTGGCCAGCCGCCAGGTGCGCGGCACCGTGCCCTCGGCGAACAGCTTCCGCCCGGAGCCGAGGACGACCGGGAAGACGACCAGCCGCAGCTCGTCGACCAGGTCCTCCGCCAGCAGCGTCTGCACCAGGCCGAGGCTGCCGTGCACCTGCAGCTCACCGCCGTCCTCGACCTTCAGCGCGCGGACGGCGTCGGCGACGTCCCCCTCGATCAGCCGGGCGCCCGACCAGTCGACCGACTCCAGCGTGCGGGAGGCGACGTGCTTCGGCAGCGAGTTCAGCGACCAGGCGATCCGGTCGCCCTCGGTCGGCATCTTCGGCCAGTGCGCGGCGAAGATCTCGTAGGTGCGCCGGCCGAGCAGGAAGTCCTGAGCGGTGGCGAACCAGGCGTCCATCTGGTCGCCCATGACCTCGTCGAAGTGCGGCACCAGCCAGCCGCCGTGGGCGAAGCCGCCGGAGGTGTCCTCCGCCGGGCCGCCCGGAGCCTGGGCGACCCCGTCGAGGGTGAGGAACGTGGTGACGACGAGCGGGCGCATGGCAGACCTCCGGAGTCCGGCCGCCCGGACGGCGGCCCGTGCACCCAGAGACCCGGCGGGCGGGCCGAAGTCATCGGCGGGAGGCGCTCACCCCGCCGGCTGCAGCTCGAAGAACACGACCTGCGGCGGGGCGTTGACCCGCATCGGCACCGCGCTGAAACCCGATGCCGCAGGTGACGTACAGCGCGTTGCCCTCGGCGCCGTAGTCCGCCGGTGACCACCCGTCGGCGACCACCTGCTCCGCCTCGGTCAGCCCGAGCCAGCTCCAGCGCGGCAGGCCGGGCAACGCGATCTGACCGCAGTGGGTGTGCCCGGCCACGGTCAGCGGCGCGCTGCCGGGCGGCATCTCGGGGAAGGCCGTCGGGTTGTGCATCAGGACCACCCGCGGCGCGTCCTCCGGCAGCCCGCTCAGCGCCTGGTCGACGTCGACCAGACCGGGGCGCACCGGGCCGACCCCGACGACGTACAGCGGGTCGGCACCCGTGCCGGGCACCTGCACCGCCTCGTTGAGCAGCACCGGGACCCCGGCGCCCTCCAGGGCGGCGGTCAGCTCCTCCGCGGCGTCGCTGGCGTAGTCGTGGTTGCCCAGGACGGCGTAGGTGGGGATCCCGGCGTCCAGCAGCGGGGTCAGCAGGTCCAACGCCGCCGCCACCTCGGGCTCGACGTCCGGACCGGCGTGGTAGACGAAGTCCCCGCCCAGCAGCACGAGGTCGGGCTCGTCCTCCACGACCCGCTCGACCACCCGCTCGACCATCCCGGTGTTGGCCCACCACATGCCGATCTGCATGTCGGCCAGGAGGGCGACCTCCAGCCCGGCCGCCTCTGCGGGCAGCCGGGGGAGCTCCACCTCCTCCCGGTCGTCGTCGAGGACCAACCGCGGTTCGATCAGGACGCCGTAGCCGATGAGCAGGACCAGGGCCGCCAGCAGGGCCAGCCCGACACGGACGGACCAGCGCCTCATGCCCGGCCGGCCATCGCCACGCCTCGGGCGGGGTGCCGGAGACCTCGGCCGGAGCCGAGGTCGAGGGCCCAGGCGCACGCCAGCACCCACACGGTGCCCAGCAGCAGACCGGCGGCGACGTCGGTCGGGAAGTGGGCGGCGACGTAGATCCGGGTGATGCCGATCGCCGGCGCGAGCAGCACCGGCAACGCCAGCACGGCCCACCGCCAGCGGCTGACCCCGTAGCCGATGACCAGCGCGGCCAGCGCGCCGTAGAGGGCGACGGCCATCCCGGAGTGGCCGGAGGGCCAGCTGGCGCCGGCCGGCAGCCCCTCGGTCAGGTCGACCACGTCGGGCCGGACCCGGCCGACGACCAGGCCGACGACGAAGTAGATGACCACCTCGCCGACGATCGTGACCAGGACGAAGACGACGGGGCGCCAGCTGCCCACCCAGGCCAGTGACAGGACCGCCAGGGTGAGCCCGACCGCGATGGCCGCCCGGGTGCCGGACAGCATCCCCACCGCGTCGGCCACCGTGGTGAGCGTCTCGGTGCGCTGGTCGACGAACCAGACGGTGACGCTCTGGTCGAACCGGCCCAGAGCGGTGTCCCTCAGCACGCGGGTGACCAGCAGCCCCAGCCCGACGAGCACGGCGAACAACGCCGCCGCCGCACCGACCAGCTGCAGGACCGTCGTCCGGCCGGCGGGCAGCACCGGCTGGTGGGTGGGAGCCGGCCGCGGGGCCTCCACGGGGTCGACCTCCAGGGGGTCCAGCGGCTCGTCGCTGTACTCGTGCCGGTCGTGCTGCCAGCCACGGAAGGCCATCGTGGTGATCGCCAGCCAGGCCGCCCCCAGCGCCCAGCCGGCCAGCACGTCCGAGACGAAGTGCACGCCGAGGGCCAGCCGGGTGAACCCGATCGCGAACACCAGCAGCGCGAACGCGGCGATCAGCCACGGGCGCACCCGGCGGCTGACCACCGGCAGCAACACCAGCAGCAGCACGCCCCAGGTCACCACGGCGGTCATCGCATGGCCGCTGGGGAAGCTCTGGTTGGCCGGGGTCTCGACCACCGGCTTCAGCACCACCGGGCGGGCGCGGTCGGCCACGTACTTGGTGAGCAGGATCAGGACGGGCAGGCCGATCCCGGTGACCGCGACGAACGCGGCCAGCCGTCGGTGCCGGCGGATGAGCAGGAAGAGCGTCGCCAGCACCGTCACCAGCACCGAGGCGCCGGTGCCGCCCAGGTCGGTCACCCCGCGCAGCACGCTCACCGCCACGGGCGAGCCGCTGACCGCCTCGTTCAGGTCGGCCGCGACCTCGCCGTCGAGGGAGGCCAGCGGCGACCAGCTCTCCTGGACCAGCAGCCACAGCGCGAGGAACGGCACGGCGCCGACCAGGAGGGCCACCAGCCCCAGGACCGCGCGGACGCCGAAGCGACCGGGTGCCTCCGGCGGTTCGCGGTCCGATGGCGACTGGGTCGAGGTGGTGAGGGGCCGGCTCATGAGGAGCCCGCTACCCAGCTTCGCCGGGGACCCCGGCCATCGTTGCGACACCGTGACCTCAGCGACACGCCTACCGCGCCACCCGACGGGTACGCGCTGGCAGATCCCTGCTCGCCGAGAGAACGGACCCCCCATGACCTCGCACCTCCCGCGGTACCGACGGTGGCCCGGCATCGCGCTCGCCGCCGCGACCCCACTGCTGCTCGTCACCGGCTGCGGCGAGACGGAGGACTCCCCCAGCCTCAACGACGACGAGGGCGAGGTCGTGACGGACGACGGCGGCGAGATCGTCGGTGGCCCCGAGGCCCCGTCGGTCGACGTCAACTCCGACGTCGAGGTCGTGGGCGTCGAGCTCGCCTACCCGGTCGACGGGCTCCACGAGGTGGGTGCGGAGGTGCCGCTCTACGCCGCGCTGACCAACATCGGCACCGAGCCGGTCACCCTGGTCGACGTCACCGGCCCGGACTTCGAGGAGGCCGTCAGCGGCGGCGGGAGCGCAGAGCCGTCGGACGCGATCGAGATCACCGTCGCGCAGAACGACAACACCTACATCGGGGCCGAGGGCTCGCCCTCGATCGTCCTGGTCGGTCTGGAGACGGAGCTGCGCTCCTCCCAGTCGATCCCGGTGACGTTCGTGTTCGAGGAGGCCGGCGAGATCACCGTCGAGGTCCCGGTGTCCGCCGACGACAGCGACCCCTTCGAGCGGTTCAGCTTCCCCGACCCGGCCGAGGACCCCAGCAACGAGTGAACGGGTGGGTTGCGGTCCGGTCACGTTCCGCCACCTGACGGACCAGGCCGCGGAGTGGCGCCCCGGGCCGGTCAGTCCTCGACGACGACCTCGATCACCGGGTACCCGGAGGCGCCGTCCGGGGCCACCGGGGTGCGCTCGTCGGTCTGGACCTCCCCGAGCCCGTCGGTGGCCCGGGCGGTGATGACGTGGGCGCCCGGGGTCGCGTCCCAGGGCAGGTACCACTGCCGCCAGCAGTCGACGTCGAGGCGCTCGGCCAGCGTCGCGGACTGCCAGGGACCGTCGTCGATGCGCACCTCCACCCCCTCGATGCCGCGGGTGGGCGCCCAGGCCACCCCGGCGATCGGACGCTCCCCGGCGGTGATGGTCCGCCCCGGGCCCGGGACGTCGATCCGGGTGGAGGTCTTGATCGGCCCCTCCTTGGCCCAGCCGCGGGGGATCCAGTAGCCGTCGACGTCCCAGTCGGTGAGCTCGATCGCGGAGAGCCACTTGGTCGCCGACACGTAGCCGTACAGCCCGGGGACGACCAGCCGCGCCGGGAAGCCGTGCTCGGCCGGCAGCGGCTCGCCGTTCATCCCGACGGCCACCATCGCCTCGGTGACGTCCAGGGCGGTGACGGTGGGGAACCCGGCGGTGAACCCGTCGACCGACCGGCCGACCAGTTGGGTCGCCCCCTCCTGCAGCCCCGCGCGCTCGAGCAGCCGGAACAGCGGGACCCCCTGCCAGCGTGCGTTGCCCACCAGGTCGCCGCCGACCTCGTTGGAGACACAGGACAGGGTGATGTCGGCCTCGATCTGCGGCATCGCCATCAGCTCGGCGTAGGTGAGGGTGAACGGGTTGTCCACCATCCCCCGGATCTCCAGCCGCCATTCGTCCGGGTCGATGGTCGGCACCCGGAGTGCGGTGTCGATCCGGTAGAACTCCTCGTTCGGCACGAACAGCGGCGTCAGGCCTGAGATCTCCAGGTCGGCACCCGCCGGCACCGGTCCCGCCGGCCGGACCGGCACGGGCAACCGGATCGCCGCCCGCAGCTCGGTCAGCCGTTCGCGCCCCATGAGCAGTCGGCTGCCGACGCCACCGATCACCGCCACCGCGGCCGCGCCGCCGGCCAGCAGGAGGAAGTTGCGGCGGCCCGTCGTCCCGGGCCCGTCCGACGCCCGCGTCTCCGCGGCCGCGGCAGCCAGCAGGTGGTACAGGATCGCGACCCCCACCGCGGCGCCCAGCGCCCCGGCCAGCACGGTGAGGACGGCGGAGTCGTCCGGCGCGGCGAGGCCGGCGGCGACACCGAGCGCGGTGATCAGCACGAACGCGACCGCACCCGCCACGAACGAGCGCCGTGCCAACAGCCCGGTGCCGGCGCCCAGCAGCGCGGCGACCAGCCCGATCGAGGCCAGCAGCACCGGCTTGTCGTTGGTGCCCAGCGCGGCGATCGCGGCACGCTCCAACCAGCCGGGCACGCTGTCGATGACGGCGTCCCCCACCGAGATGACCAGCGAGGGCACCCCGTCGACGGCGCCGGCGGCCAGCTCGACCACCCCGATGCCCGCCGCAGCCGCCAACAGCCCGCACAGTGCGGCACGGCCGGCCGGTGCCCGCCGCGCCACGTCGTCGTCCCGCGGTCGTTCGACCGGTTGTGCGTCATCCATCCACCCAGCTTCACCCGGCTCGGCGGGTGGGACACGCCGAGCCGGGGAACCGACGCAGGATCGTCACGGAACACCGGCCCGGCGGGCATCCGTGCGGCCCGAGCAGCGTCGCCGGGAAGCGGACCGAGCGGTTCTCCTCGCCGAGGACTCGACCGATCGGCCTCCGTGCTCCACGATCAGCCGATGACAGAGTCGTCATCCGCCGTCCTGGCCGGCTGGGCACCCGAGCCCTTCACCAACGCCGGCATCACCCACACCCTGCACACGCGCGGCTCCGGGCCGGGCCTGGTGCTGCTGCCCGACCTGCCCGGCCTCACGCCGGAGGTGATGGGCCTGGCCGACCACCTGGTCGGTGCGGGGTTCACCGTCACCGTCGTGGGCCTCTTCGGCGACCCGGGCCGGGCGACGAGCCCGGGCTACGCCGTGCGCAGCTCCGCCGGGGCCTGCACCAGCCGGGAGCTCCGCGCCCTCGCCCGACGGGCCGACCGGCCGACGGCCGAGTACGTCCGGGCCGCGGCCCGCCGGGTGCGCGACCGGGTGGGTGGCCCGGGGATCGGGGTGATCGGGATGGGCGTCAGCGGAGGGCTCGCGCTGGCCTCCGCCGCCGAACCCGCCGTGCTCGCACCGGTCGCCAGCCAGCCGTCGACGCCGTTCCCGCTGACCCCGGGACGCCGGCGGGACCTGGGGATGTCCGACCGGGAACGCGAGGTGATCCGGGCGCGGGTCACCACCGAGGGCCTGCGCCTGATGGGCCTGCGGTTCAGCGAGGACACCACGGCGCCCAGCGACCGCTTCCGGGCCCTGCGGGCGGTGTTCGGCGACGGCTGGCTGCCGGTGTCGCTGAACAACCGGCCGGGCAACGAGGCGGGGATCGGCCAGCAGGAGCACCGGGTGCTCACCAGTGCCGATGTCGAGACCCCCGGCCACCCGACGCACGAGGCGCGCGCGCAGGTCGTGGCGTTCCTGCGGGAACGCCTGGCCCGCCGGCCGGCGGACAGCGTCGGCGCCGGGCGCGACTGACCGCCGGCGCCCGGCCGGCTCACCCGGGGAGGTAGAGGCAGAACGGGTGGCCGGCCGGGTCCAGCATCACCCGGACGTCGGCCTGCGGCTGGAACTCGGCGACGGTCGCTCCCAGCGACCGGGCGAACTCCACGGCCGCGTCCAGGTCGTCGACGGCGACGTCCAGGTGGGCCTGCATCCGCGGGTCTCCGGGGCCGGCCGGCCAGACCGGGGGCACGTGGTCGGCCTCCAACTGGAACGACAACCCCGGCCCGCCCGGGCGCAGCATGACCCACTCGGGGTCGTCGGTGCCGATCGGCCAGCCGAGCATCGTCGCGTAGAAGCGCGCGAGCCCGCGCGGGTCCGGGGTGTCGAGCACGGTGGCGGTCAGCGTCATCCGCGGTCGGTCCTGCACGTGGTCAGCCGTTCTGCTCGATGTGGGTGTCCGGGGCATGGTCCCGGATCAGGATGTCGGTGACGTGCTCGACCTCGTGGGTCACCGTGGACGAGGCCCCCTCCCGCGGACGGGAGGGGGCCTCGCGGTGCCCGGGTCGGTCAGGGAGCGCAGATCTCCGCCGGGTCACTGACCCGGCAGTTGTTGCCCCGGAAGGTGATCCCCGGGCCGGCCTCCTGCAGCAGCGTGCCCGGGATCGCCCGGGTCACCCAGACGTCCACCGGCTCGTTGTCCAGGATCCGGTTGGCCTTGACCTCGACGTTCTCCACCAGCCCCGGCCCGGCGACGCCCGGCGGGAGGGTGCCCGGCGGCGGGGCGAAGCTGACCAGCGTCAACCCGCCGCCCGGGTAGTTGGTGGGTGCCTGGCCGGCGGGGACGACCGGGCGGTTGTCGGTGATCCGGTTGCCGATCACCCGCACGGAGTCCGCGTTGGCGATGGACATCCCCACGCCGGAGACCAGCTGGGTGCCGTCCCGCCCGGCGATGCAGTACCGGTTGTTGGCGATCGAGGCGTTGGCCTTGATGGTGACGTCACCGCCCTGCACCTGCCGGGTGCTGTCCGGGATCTCCGTGACGGCGTCGTCGAAGACGAGGACACCGACGCAGTTCCCGGTCACCTTGTTGGCGGTGATCGACGCGCCACGTGACTCGCGGAAGAAGATGCCGAGGTTGAAGCCCTCGACGTAGTTGGCGGTGATCCGGGCGTTCGCCCCGTCGGAGTCGCCGACGCTGATGCCGCCGGTGCCGGAGAACCAGGGCGCACCCCGGTCGACGCCCCGCTCGACGTTCCCGGCGATCGTGATGTCCGTGGACGCCGCGGCCAGCACGCCGTACCGCTCGTGGCCGATGCCCGAGGTCGCCTTCACGGTGAAGCCGTCGGCCTGCCACCCGACGATCCCGCTGGCCGGGTGGTTCCGGGTGCCGAGCTTCGCGACGGTGACCGGGCTGTCCGGGTTCAGGAAGAAGATCCCGGACACGTCGTCGGCCAGGGTGCCGGGATCGCCCTCGGCGTCCGTGTTCTCGCTGGCCGTCCAGCAGGCGTTGGGCGCGACGTCGGGCAGCGGTGCGCCCTGGCCCCACTCCGGCCAGGTGATGAGCGTCGTGTTGGGGCCGGACCCGATGATCTTCAGGCCCTTGCCCTCGACGCACACGGCCTCCTGGTAGGTGCCGGGCGCGATCTTGATGGTGTCGCCGGAGGACGCCCGGTCGACCGCCGCCTGGATCGACTCCCCCGGGCGCACCACCAGGGTGCTGGGGCCACCCGCGGCGGCGGTGCCCACCGGCAGGGCACCGACGGTCAGTGCTGCGGCCAGGACGATCGTCCGGCCACGGGTCCGCCAGCTGGCCCGGCCTGCCCTCGTTGTGCTGGTGCTGCTGTCCATTCTCGCCCTCCTGGAAAGGAACCGCGCTGGTGAGCCGCGCCGGTGCGGCGCCCACTCCGGCGTCTCGGTCCCGCATCGGGTCCCGAGGCGAGGACAACCCTCGATGACGCGCTGCACCACGCCCAGCCGCCGCGGGTCGACAACTCTCCCCACCCGAGGTGGCAACCCCCGACCGGCGGAGGAGGCGACCCGCGACCGAGGTCGCACCCCGGACGCGCCCCAGGTCGCAGCCGTTGGTTGGCCCGCGCACCGCAGGTCTGCCGTCCGCCGAGGGAATTGCGGATCGACCCCGGGTCGCCGTCGACAGCAGCGCAGCCGCAGGAGCACAGTCCCGCCATGCCCCCAGCGCAGGCCGTCGGTGTGCGGCCACTCGTCGAGTCCGGCCCCGGCGACGAGGTGGTGGTGATCGCCGGCCTCACCAAGCGCTACGGGCCGCGCACCGTCGTCGACGACCTCTCCCTCACCGTGCGCCGCGGGGAGGTGTACGGCTTCCTCGGCCCCAACGGGGCGGGCAAGACCACCACGCTGCGGGCGCTGCTGGGCCTGGTCCGCCCGACCAGCGGGACGGCGTCGGTGCTCGGCCGGCCGGCCGGCTCCCCGTCGGCGGGCGTCGGCGCGCTGATCGAGGGCCCGGGGTTCTACCCGTACCTCTCCGGCCGGGAGAACCTGCGCGTGCTCGCCCGGTACGCCGGTGCACCCGCCGGCCGGGTGGACGCCGTGCTGGGCACCGTCGGCCTGACCGATCGCGCCCGTGACCGCTACAGCACCTACTCCCTGGGCATGAAGCAGCGGCTGGGCGTCGCCGCTGCGCTGCTCAAGGACCCCGAGCTCGTCGTCCTGGACGAGCCGACCAACGGGCTGGACCCGGCGGGCATCTCCGACATGCGGGCCCTGCTGCGGCGGCTCTCCGCCGACGGCCACACCGTGCTGCTGTCCAGCCACCTCCTCGGTGAGGTCGAGCAGGTCTGCGACCGGGTGGCGGTCATCTCCTCCGGCCGGCTGGTGGTGGAGAGCAGCGTCGGCGAACTGCTCGGGCTCCGCCGGCTGGTGATCGAGGCCGAGCCGCTGGGCGAGGCCGCCGCGGTCACCACCCGGCTGCTGGGCCCGGAACGGGTGTCGGTCGTCGACGGGGTCGTGCACGCCCAGGCCGGGCCGGAGGACGCCGCCCGGATCAACCGGGCGCTGGTGCTGGCCGACGTCGAGGTGTCCGGGCTCCGCCAGGAGGCGCAGACCCTCGAGGCGGTGTTCCTGCAGATGACCGGGTCGGAGCTGGCCGCCGCGGGCCCCGATCCGGACGTTCCTCCGGCGCGACGGACCGGACGGCTGTCCCGGATCTCCCGGAGAGGAGCGGCGCGATGAGCGCGACGACGCAGACCGACGACCCCGGGGTGGGGACGGCGGAGCCCGCACGCCCCGCACCGACGACCGGCCGGACGGCGGGGTCGCTGGGGGCCATGGTCCGGGCCGAGCTGACCAAGCTCCTCCGGCGGCCGGCCACCTGGGTGCTGCTCGGGCTGTGGCCGGCGCTGCAGCTGGTGTTCAGCACGGTGATCCCCTACGTGAGCTACCAGCGCGGCGCCACGTTCGAGGGACTGCCGCCGGAGGTGCTGCTGGCGAGCATGCTGCCCGACCAGCTGGTGCTGAACTCGCTCTCCGGGCTGCCGCTGTTCGGTGGTGCCCTGCTGCTCACCCTCGGCGCCCTGCTGGCCGGCAGCGAGTACGGCTGGGGCACCCTGAAGACGCTGCTCGGCCAGGGCCCCCGCCGCCTCCAGGTGCTGGCGGCCCAGCTCCTGGCCCTGCTCGTGGTGTTGGCCGTGGCCGTGCTGGTGAGCTTCGCGCTGACCGCCCTGGCGAGCGGGGCGATCGCCGCCGGCGAGTCCGCCGCCGCCGACTGGCCGACGGTCGGCCGGCTCCTCCGCGGGCTCGGCGGCGGCCTGCTCATCGCGGCCGCCTGGGGTGCGCTGGGCCTGCTGCTCGGGCACGCGCTCCGCAGCACCGCGCTGCCGATCGCGCTCGGGCTGGTCTGGGTGCTGGCCGTGGAGAACCTGATCGTGAACGTCGCCGCACCGTTGCTCGGGGCGTTCGACGCCGCCCAGGCCGCGTTGCCCGGGGTCAACGCCGGCTCGCTGGTCGCCGCGCTCGCCGGGCCCGATGCGGCCCTGCGCACGCCCGGGGTGGCGGCGATCGTCGACGGGACCCAGGCCGCCTGGGTGCTCGCCGGGTTCCTCGTGCTGTTCACGACCGTGACCGGCCTGCTGCTGACCCGGCGCGACGTCGTCTGAGACAGGACCGCCGCCCCCCAGGGGCGGCGGTCCTGTCTCAGGCTGCCGGGATGTCCTCCCGGTTGACCAGGATCGCCAGCTGGGTCCGGGTCCGGACCTCCAGCCGGCGCATCACCGCCGTCAGGTGGCTCTTCACCGTCGCCGAGCTCAGGAACAGCCGGCCGGCGATCTCCTCGTTGCTGAGCCCCTGCGCCACCAGCTCGGCCACCTCGCGCTGGCGCTCGGTCAGCCGGTCGAGGGCCCGGGCCACCACGGTCTGGCTGGGGACCTCCCCGGTCAGGTGGCGCACGAGCTGACTGGTCACGGCGGCGTCGAGGGCGGGCTCCTGGCGGGCGAGGGCGCGCACCGCCTCCACCAGCCGCTGGGCAGCGGCACGACGCGGCAGGAACCCCCGGACCCCGCACTGCAGCACGTCCATCAGGCCGGTCCGGCCACCGCCGCCGGCCTCAGCGAGCACGAGGACGCCCACCCCGCGCTGGCACAGGTCACGCAGCAACGGCAGTGCGGCGCTGCCGACCAGGCTCTGCCGGACGATGACGACGCGCGTCCCGGGGCCGTCGGCGACCGCCACGACCTCCATCAGGTCGGCGGTCTCGACGACGACCGCGATGTCGGGCTGGGCCTCGAAGACCGCACGGAGCCCGAGCCGGAAGACCTCCTGATCCTCGCAGATCAGCACCTGGACCAGGTGCCGGGGCGTCCGCCGAGCGCAGGGCCGCAGGCCGGGCCGCGGTGGCGGGCCGTCCGGCACGACCACGCCGTCGTGCAGCACCGCCCGGACGCTCGATGGGTCGGCAGGCTGCGGGCGCGCATCGGTGTGCTCGGTCTCGGTCCCTGGGTCGGCAAGTCTCATGCGAACTCCCCCTGATGCCACCGCAACCACCGCCCCTGACCGCCACAGTGGGCCGGCGGGAGTCGCGGTGACGGAACGGTAACGAACAATCGAGTTCCTGTGTCGGTTCTCGTCCACGGAACTCACAGCAGGCGCTCAGGCCTGCAGGTCGCCGGCCGCACGGTTGAAGTGGATCGCCAGCTGGGTGCGGTCCCGCAGCCCCAGCCGACGCAGGGCCACCGTGATGTGGCCCTTGACGGTGGCCCGGCTGACGTCGAGCCGTTCGGCGATCTCGGCGTTGGTGAGGCCCTCGGCGACCAGCCGCGACACGGCCATCTGCCGCGTGGTCAGCACCCCGCTGAACGACGTCCGAGCGCCGTCGGCCTGCCGCGGTGCGTCGTCCAGCCGGTGCAGCAGCTCGCCGGTGGCCGCTGCGTCCAGCACCATCTCGCCCCGGGCCACCGCCCGCACGCCGTCGACCAGCCGCTGGGGACTGACCGTGGTGTGCACGTAGCCGCACGCACCGGCCTGCAGGGCGTCGACCAGGTCGCTGCCCGATCCGGGCTCACCGAGGAGGACCACCCGGACCCCCAGTCCGCACAGCGCGCGCACCAGCTCGGCCACGACCGGTCCCCACGCCCCGAGCCCGACGACGGTGACGTCGGGCCGGAACCGGGCGGCCAGGGCGAGTGCGTCGGTCGCCGACCCCGCGTCGGCGACCACGCGCAGGTCGGACGCCCGGAGCAGCACTGCCCGCAGGCCGTGCCGGAGCACCTCGTGGTCGTCACAGATGAGCACCCGGAAAGAGGCACCGTCGTCCCGGACCGGGCCATCGGGCAGCGCCTCGCGGGCCGTGCCGAGGTACGGGTCGCCGGTCATCCTGTCAACTCCGCTCGGGCGGGCGCGAGGAGGCGTCCGCCTGGATCTCACCGGTCTCGGAAGTTAGGGGATGACGCACGGTGAGCGCCACCGGCTTGGGCGCGTTGTCACCGAACGCACCCGGGGTTCATACCCGGGTCGTGGTCCCCCCGGCCCCGGGTGCACGACCCGACCCCGCCGGGCGGTGGAGGTGACCGACGGCGGACGGGCCACCCCGGGCGTCCGGGCGAGCCGGTCCCCCTCCTCGCGGTGGAGGCGACGCCCCCACCCACGCCCCCGGGTGCGCCTGCAGAACCGCCCGTGCGGCCGATGCCGGCCGGACCGGCGCAGACCTAGCGTTCGCCTCGTTCGTCCGGTCCCGACGCCCGCAGGAGCAGCCGTGCACGAGACGATGATCATCGCGAAGATGGACCCGGCCCACGCCGACGACGTGGCCGCCGTCTTCGGTCGCTACGACGCGACCTCGATGCCCCACGAGATCGGGGTGCGACACCGGTCGCTCTTCCAGTTCCACGGCATCTACGTGCACCTGGTCGGCTTCGACCGCCCCCCGGCGGAGGCGATGCAGGTCGCCCAGTCGCTGCCTGCCTTCCGCGCCGTGAGCACGGACCTGCAGCCCTACATCGAGGCCTACAGCCCCACCTGGCGCTCACCGCAGGACGCGATGGCCCGCCGCTTCTACCACTGGACGTCCTCGCCCGAATGAGGCGAGCGACAGCACACGGTTGAGAGGCCGAGATGACACGCTCCTCGATGACCACGCCCGGGGTGTCCGCACCGCCGGCGCCGACGGACTGGACCTCCTGTCCCGCCTGCGGGTGGCTGCTCTACCGCAGACGGCTCGAGCGTGACCTGCACGTCTGCCCGGAGTGCGACGCGCACCTCCGGCTCGGCGCCCGGGCCCGCATCGACCAGCTCGTCGACCCCGAGAGCTTCGCCGAGACGGTCTTCCCGGAACGGGAGGGCGACCCCCTCGGCTTCACCGACCTGCGCGCCTACCCCGACCGGCTGCGGGACGCCGCGCACCGCTCCGGGGAGTCCGAGGCGGTCGTCGTGGGGGTGGCCGCGATCGGGGGCACCCCCGTGGTGCTGGCCGTCATGGACTTCGGCTTCCTCGGCGGCAGCATGGGCGTGGAGGTCGGGCGCCGGGTGAGCGGCGCCGCCGGGCTGGCGCTCGAGCGGGGCCTGCCGCTGCTGGCCGTCTGCGCCAGCGGCGGTGCGCGGATGCAGGAGGGCGTCTTCTCGCTCTTCCAGATGGCCCGGGTGAGCGAGGCCTTCGGCCGGCTGCGCGAGGCCGGGCTGTTCTCGGTCTGCGTGCTCACCGACCCCACCTACGGGGGCGTGTCCGCCTCGTTCGCCACCCTGGCCTCGGTCCTCGTCGGCGAGCGCGGCGCGCACGTGGGCTTCGCCGGCCCCCGCGTCGTGCAGGAGACGATCCGGGCCGAGCTCCCGAGAGACTTCCAGACCGCGGAGTTCCTGCTGGCCCACGGCCTGGTCGACCGGGTGGAGAGCCGGGCCGAGCTGCGTCCGCTGCTGGTGCGGCTGCTGGCCCTGCACGCGCCGGACCGGCCCCGGGGCGAGGTCGACGAGGAGGCGGACCCCACCGCCCCCGACGTGACGCCGCCACCGGACAGCGACCCGTGGGACGTGGTCCAGCGGGCCCGGGTGGTCGAGCGGCCGACGACGCTGGACTACCTGCACACCGCCTTCGACGACTTCGTCGAGCTGCACGGCGACCGGGCCTTCGGTGACGACCCCGCCCTGATCGGGGGCGTGGCCTCGATCGGCGGCCACAGCGTCGTCGTCCTCGGGCACGAGAAGGGGCACTCGGTCCGCGAACGGGTGGCGCACGAGTTCGGGATGCCCCATCCGGAGGGCTACCGCAAGGCGATGCGGCTGCTCGGGCACGCGGAGGTGCACGGGCTGCCCGTCGTCACGCTCGTCGACACCCCCGGCGCCCATCCGGGACCGGAGGCGGAGGAGCACGGGCAGTCCCACGCGATCGCCGAGATCATCATGCGCAGCAGCCGGCTCCGCGTCCCGGTCGTCTCGGTGGTGACCGGGGAGGGCGGCAGCGGCGGCGCGCTGGCCCTGTGCACCTCCGACCGGCTGCTGGTGCTGGAGAACGCCTACCTGTCGGTGATCAGCCCCGAGGGCTGCGCGGCCATCCTGTGGCGGACGTCCACCGCGGCGCCGACCGCCGCCCGGGCCATGCGCCTGGGTGCGGCCCACCTGTACCGGTCGGGCATCGCCACCTCCGTGGTCGCCGAGCCCCCGGGCGGTGCGCACACCGACCCGGCCGAGGCGGCGCGGCTGCTCCGCGCAGCGGTCCGCCGGGAGCTGGACGAACTCGCCGGGCAGGACGTCGATGCCCTGCTGGCGGCCCGGTCGCGGCGGTTCTCCCGCATCGACGTGGACGACGGACGGCCGGTGCGGGCGCTCCAGCCCGTCCTGCCGGTGGAGCGGTGACGTGCGCCCCGGGGAGCTCGCCCAGCGAGCCGAGGTGACCGGCCCGCCCACCGGCGAGGACGACGAGGTGCGCTCGCTGCGGGAGGACGTGCTGCAGCTGGCCCGGGCCCTCCCCGGGGACCTGCGCCGGCTCACCGTGCGCAACGGGGACAGCTCGATCGAGATCGAGTGGGCCACCGAGGACCGTCCGCCCGCCGACGGCGCCGGCGTCCCCGGGCCGCGCGGTCTCACGCTCGCCGCGGACCCTGCCTCCGACGCCGAGGTGCCGGCGGACCTCACCGCCGTCCACGCCCCCCTGGTCGGCACGTTCTACGCGGCGCCGGCCCCGGACGCCGGGCCCTTCGTCCGGGTCGGTGACGAGGTGGAGGCCGGTCAGACGCTCGGGATCGTCGAGGCGATGAAGCTGATGAACCCGATCGTCGCCGACGAGGCGGGCGTGGTCGCCGAGGTCGTCGTCGGGGACGCCGAGTCCGTCGAGTACGGCCAGGTGCTGATGTACCTGCGCTGCGACGGGGGCCCGCGGTGATCAGCCGGCTGCTCATCGCCAACCGCGGTGAGATCGCCGTCCGCATCGCGCGGGCCTGCCGGGAGCTCGGCATCGAGGTGGTCGCCGCCTGCTCCACCCCCGACCGGGACTCCGCCGTGGTGGAGATGGCCGACGAGAGCGTCCACATCGGCCCGGCCGCACCACGGCACAGCTACCTGCACGTGCCCAACCTCATCGAGGCGGCGCTGCGCACCGGCGCGGACGCCGTGCACCCCGGGTACGGCTTCCTCTCCGAGGACCCCGACTTCGCCGAGATCTGCGACAAGGAGGGCCTCACCTTCGTCGGCCCGCCGCCGGAGGTCATGCAGCAGATGGGCAACAAGGCGACGGCGCGGCGGCTGATGGCCGGCGCCGGGCTGCCGCTGCTGCCCGGGGTCGTCGAACCGGTCCGGACGGCGGACGAGGGCCGCGCCATCGCCGACGCGATCGGCTACCCGGTGATCATCAAGGCCGTCGCGGGCGGGGGTGGCCGCGGGATGACGGTGGTGACCTCCCCCGCGGACTTCACCGAGGCCTTCACCAGCACGCGGGCGGTCGCCCGGGCGGTCTTCCGCGACCCGACGGTCTACGTGGAGCGCTACCTGACCCGGGCCCGGCACGTGGAGGTCCAGGTCCTCTGCGACGCCCACGGCTCCGGGATCTCACTCGGCGAACGTGACTGCTCGCTCCAGCGGCGGCACCAGAAGCTGCTGGAGGAGGGCCCGGCCGGTCGGCTCTCCCTCGAGCAGCGCGAGGAGCTGGGCGCCCTGGCCGTGCAGGGGGCGCTCTCGGTCGGGTTCACCGGGGCCGGCACCGTGGAGTTCCTCGTCGACGAGGCCGGCGCGTACTTCATGGAGATGAACGCGCGGATCCAGGTCGAGCACCCGGTCACCGAGATGCTCACCGGGGTCGACCTGGTCCGCGAGCAGCTGTTGGCCGCCAGCGGCCGCCGGCTGCAGCTGCGCCAGGAGGACGTCGTCCCGCGCGGGGCCGCGGTCGAGTGCCGGATCAACGCCGAGGACCCCACCCGCGGTTTCGCCCCCGCACCCGGGCACCTCGACGTGCTGCGCCCCCCGGGCGGCCCGTGGACCCGGTTCGACACCGGCTACCGCCAGGGCGACGACGTGGGCCCGCACTACGACTCGCTGCTCGGCAAGCTCGTCGTCTGGGCTCCCGACCGGGACCAGGCGATCCGGCGGATGGACCGCGCGCTGGCCGAGCTGCGGGTCGAGGGCCCGGGCCTGCGCACCACCGTCGGCCTGCACCGCGCCCTGCTGCGCCACCCCGACGTGCGCGCCGACTGCCACGACATCGAGTTCCTCGACCGCGCACTGCCCGACCTGCTCGTGCAGTCGGCGGCCCTCGCCGAGAGCTCGACCACGGGGCTGCCCGTCCCGCACGGCCCCCTCCAACTCGTCCCGGCCCCCGAGCAGCACCGGCCGGGACCTCCCGTCCCCGCCCCGTCCCTGGAAGGAACACCGCCATGTCCGACCCCGCCATGACCAAAGCCCCGTTCACCCTCGACGACCTGATGGACCTGCTGTCGGAGAAGGCGGGTCTCCCGCCGGAGTCGCGCACCACCGACCCCGACGCCCACTTCTCCGACATCGGGCTGGACTCGCTGGCCTTCCTCTCGATGCAGACCGAGCTGCACGACCGGTTCGGCACCGAGATGCCCGACGACGACGCGGAGCGCTACACCCTCGGCGACATCGTCGCGACCGTCTCCGCGGCCCAGTCCCAGCCGGCCTGAAGCAGGACCCCGTCCTCCTCCCGCCTCGCGAGCTCGGCGCGAGCCCCTGGACGGGGCCGAACCCCCACCGCCACATCCCCTCGACCACCGGAGGACCCAGATGAGCACGCCCGAGAACGACGGCCGGACCGTCGGCCACACCGACAACTCGATCTTCATCGACGCCGGCATCGACCACGTCTGGCGGATGACCAACGACCTGCCGACGTGGCCGGACCTGTTCACCGAGTACGCCGAGGTGGAGGTGCTCGCGCAGACCGGCTCGACCTTCCGGTTCCGGCTGAAGATGCACCCGGACGAGAGCGGCCGGGTGTGGAGCTGGGTCTCCGAACGGACCCTGGACGAGGAGCGGCACGAGGTGGTGGCGCACCGGGTCGAGCCCGGCCCGTTCGAGTTGATGGACATCCGCTGGAGCTACGCCCCGGAGGGCACGGGCACCCGGATGCGGTGGGTGCAGGACTTCCGGATGCGTCCGGAGGCCCCCATCGACACCGCCGGCATGACCGAGCGGATCGACGCCAACAGCAAGATCCAGATGGCGGTCATCCGGGACAAGGTGGAGGCGGCCGCCCGGCATCCGGAGCCGGCGCGGTGACCGGCCCGCGCACCGGGGCGGCCGTCGTCCTGCCGGGCGAGTGGACGGCCGCACCCGGTGCTCTGGAGCCCTGGCTGCCCGACCCGGCCGCCCGGGACGTCGTGGCCGAGGCCTCCGACGTGCTGGGCCGGGACGTCGTCGCGTGGTGGGGCGACCCGCTCAACCTGCACGACCCGGTGGTCGCCCACCTGGCGGCCCTCGTCGTCGGCGTGGCGGGCTGCCGCAGCCTCGCCGCCGCCGGCCTGCAGCCGGTCGCCGTCGCCGGGCACGGCGTCGGGGAGTACGCGGCCCTGGTCGCAGCGGGCACCCTCCGGCTGGACCAGGTGGTCGACCTCGTCGACTGCCGGGCCGAGATGCTGGCCCACGGCCCGCGCCCGTCCACCGCGGGCATGGCCGCCGTCGTCGGGCCGGGCGCCGGTGAGGTCGCCCGTGCGGTGGTCGCGGACCTGGGGACCACCTCGGGTCTGGCGATCGCCGCGTACGACGGTCCGGCCCAGGTGGTGCTCTCCGGCTGGTGCCCGGAGCTGGCCCAGGCCCGGGAGGGCGTCGTCGCCGCCGGCCTGGACCTGGTCCGGCTGCCGGGGCGGGCCGCCGGCCACGGTCCGCTGGTGCAGTCGATCGCCGAGCGCCTGGCGCCCTCGTTCGACGAGCTGGACTGGTCCGTCCCGTACGTGCCCGTGCTGTCCAACGTCGACGCCCGGCCCTCCCGCGACCCGGAGCACCTGGCCCGGTGCCTGCAGCGGCACCTCACGTCGCCGGTGCAGTGGGAGGCCACCGCACACGCCCTGGTGGCGGACGCGGGGGCGACCTGGGTCGTCGAGGTCGGCACCGTCCCGACCCTGGGCCCGCTGATCCGCCAGGTCCACCCCGACCTCCCGGTCCTCCTGGCCACCGGCCCGGGCGTGCCCGGCCCGGATCCCCATGACGAACACGCGCTCACCGGCGCGGCCCCCAGCAGAGGAGAGAGATGACCACCATCCAGCACCCCACGACGAAGGTGCGGTGCGGACCCACCGTGTCCCGCTCGGACGCGGCGCCCAACCGCCGGCGCGGCGGCGACATCCGGGTGCTGCTCTCGCCGACCAGCGTGGGCGCCACCGCCGGCTTCATGGGCACCCTGACCCTCGAGCCGGGCGAGGTCGTCACCGAGCACTGGCACCCGTACTCGGAGGAGTTCCTGTACTGCGTCTCCGGCGACGTGCTCGTGACGCTGGACGGCGAGGAGCGCCGGCTGGGCGGCGAGTCGGCGCTGCACATCCCGATCGGCGTGCGGCACCGGATCGTCAACGACGGCGCGGAGTCGGCGTTCTTCGTCTTCCTCGCCGGCCCGCTGGCCCCGCGTCCCGAGCTGGGCCACGTCGACATCGAGCCCTCCCCGGGCTCGATGGGCGTCCGGTGACCACGACCGGGTGCCGGGTGGTCATCACCGGCATCGGCGTCGTCGCGCCCGGCTCGATGGGCCGCGAGGGGTTCTGGGAGATGATCACCGCCGGCCGGACGGCGACCCGGCGGATCACCTTCTTCGACCCCAGCCGCTTCCGCTCCCAGGTCGCCGCCGAGGTCGACTTCGACGGGCGGAAGCTGGGCCTGACCGCCCACGAGGTGTTCCGCAACGACCGCTTCGTGCAGATGGCGATGGTCGCCGCCGACGAGGCGGTGGCCGACAGCGGACTGGCGCTCGGCGCCGGTGTCGAGGCCACCGACCCGGACCGGGTGGGCGTCGTCCTCGGCAGTGCGGTCGGGGCCACCATGCGGCTGGAGGACGAGTACGTCGCGGTCAGCGACGCCGGCACGCACTGGCTGGTCGACCCGCAGTACGCCTCGCGGTTCCTGCACCACGCGCTGGTGCCCAGCTGCGGGGCGACCGAGCTGGCGGTGCGCTTCGGCGCCTCGGGGCCGGCCACCGTGGTCTCCACCGGTTGCACGTCGGGCATCGACGCCGTCGGCTACGGCAGCCAGCTGATCGAGGACGGCGACGCCGACGTCGTCATCGCCGGGGCCAGCGACGCCCCGATCTCGCCGATCTCGATGGCCTGCTTCGACACGATCCGGGCGACGACCGGCAACAACGACGACCCGGCGCACGCCGCCCGGCCGTTCGACGCCCGCCGGGACGGGTTCGTCATGGGCGAGGGCTCCGCCGTGCTGGTGCTGGAGGAGCTCGAGCACGCCCGCCGGCGCGGCGCGGAGGTGTACTGCGAGGTCAGCGGCTACGCCAACCGCTGCAACGCCCACCACATGACCGGACTGCGCCCCGACGGGGTGGAGATGGCCGAGGCGATCCGGCTGGCCCTCGACCATGGCCGGATCGACGCCGACGAGGTGGGCTACGTCAACGCACACGGCTCGGGCACCAAGCAGAACGACCGGCACGAGACGGCCGCGGTGAAGCTCAGCCTCGGCCCGACCGCCCAGCAGGTCTCGATGAGCTCGATCAAGTCGATGATCGGCCACTCGCTGGGCGCCATCGGCTCGATCGAGATCGCCGCCACCGCACTGGCGGTGCAGCGCGGCGTGGTGCCGCCGACGGCGAACTACGAGGTGCCCGACCCCGAGTGCGACCTGGACTACGTGCCCAACACCGCGCGGGAGCAGAAGGTCGACGTCGCGCTGTCGGTGGGCAGCGGCTTCGGCGGCTTCCAGTCCGCGATCGTGCTGGCCCACCCGACGAGGAGGACCCCGTGACCGGGCTGGTCGTCACCGGGATCGGCGTGGTGGCGCCGACCGGCGTGGGTGTGGAGGCGCACTGGTCCTCCCTGGTGCGCGGCGAGCCGGCCATCCGGCCGATCGTCGGCTTCGACCCGGCGCAGTACGGCGTCTCGCTGGCCGGGCAGGTGACCGGCTTCGTCCCGGCCGACCACGTGGACCCCCGGCTGATGGTGCAGACCGACCGCTGGACCTGGATGTCGCTGGCGGCGGCCACGCTGGCGGCGCAGGACGCCGGGTACACCCCACCCGAGGACGCCTACGCGACCTCGGTGTTCCTGGCCGCGGGCTCCGGCGGCAACGAGTTCAGCCAGCACGAGATCCAGGGGCTGTGGGCCAAGGGGCCCAAGTCGGTCGGCGCCTACCAGTCGATCGCCTGGTTCTACGCGGCCAGCACCGGCCAGATCTCCATCCGGGACGGCTACAAGGGCCCCTCCGGTGTGGTGGTGAGCGAGGGCGCGGGCGGGCTGGACAGCATCGGCTGGGCCCGCCGGGTCGTGCGCCGCGGCACCCCGGCGGTGCTGGTCGGGGGCACCGAGGCCGGGGTCACCCCCTACGCCCTGCTCTGCCAGGCGACCAGCGGGCGGCTCTCCACGGCGACGGCCCCCGAGGACGCCTACAAGCCCTTCGACCGGCGGGCCTCGGGCCACGTCGTCGGCGAGGGCGGGGCGATCCTGCTGGTCGAGGAGGCCGACGCCGCCCGGGCCCGCGGGGTGGAACGGGTGTGGGGCGAGGTGGTCGGCCACGGCGCCACGCACGACGCCCACCACCACGCCGACCCCGCACCCGACGCCCGGCAGTACGCCCGGGCCATCCAGCTCTCCCTCGCCGACGCCGGGATCACCCCGGACGAGGTGGACCTGGTCCTCGCCGACGGGGCCGGGGTGCCGGAGCTGGACGCCCTCGAGCTGGAGGCGCTGCAGCGGGTGTTCGGCGGGCGCGCCGACCCGGTGCCGGTGACCGCGCCGTCGTCCTTCACCGGACGGCTGATGGCCGGCGGCTCGGCGCTCGACGTGGCCACCGCGCTGCTGGCCATGCGGGACGGGATCGTGCCCGGAACCGCGTACCTCGACGACCCGGTCGACGCCCCCGGGCTCGACCTGGTCCAGCACAGCCGGGCCCAGCAGGTCGAGACGGCTGTCGTCCTCGCCCGGGGGTTCGGCGGCTTCAACAGCAGCCTGGTGCTGCGCCGGCCCACCGAGGAGAGGACGTCATGACGACGTTGGAGGACGCGGCCACCACCACCACCACCGCCGAGCAGGGCGGCGCGGTCCGCACCCTGCTGCGGATGCGGGTGCGGGAGGGCTGCGAGGAGCAGTTCGAGGATGCGTGGCGCACGGCGGCGGTCCAGATCGCCGGGGAACCGGGCAACGTCCGGCAGGAGCTGATGCGGGACGCCGACGACCCCCGCACCTTCCTGATCGTCGGCGAGTGGGCCGACCGGGCGGCTGCGGACGCGTTCGGCCGGTCCGCCGCCCGGGAGGCGCTGACCGCCTCGCTCCGCGACCTGCGGGAGGACGCCGACCGCAGCACGTACGAGATCCGCTACGGCATCGCCGGGGGCGAGCAGGGCTCGCACGTCCGGGTGGACATCAGCACCCGGGTGGCCCCGGGCGAGGAGGAGGCGTTCGAACGGGCCTACGCCGTCGTCACCGACCGGCTGCGCGGGACGCCGGGCCTGATCCGCGAGGAGCTGCTCCGGGAACCGGGCTCGGACATCTTCCACATCTTCGCCGAGTGGGAGTCCGACCAGGACTTCCGCAACTGGGTGGACGACCCCTCGCACGCCGACCAGAGCGGGCCGCTGATCCGCTGGCTGTCGGTCTTCTTCGAGCGCAAGCTCTACGAGATCCGCTTCCGCCCGCAGGAGGCCGGGGTCCGCGGCGTCCGGGCCACCCGCCCCACACCGGCCCCTGCCGCGCCGGAGACCACCAGCGTGCCGGCGCCCCGGGCCGAGCCGGCGGTCGCGGCCGCTCCCCCGCCGGTGGACGCCCCGACCCGCACCGCGTGCGAGGTCCTGGTGGTCGGCGCGGGCCCGACCGGGCTGACCGCGGCGATCGAGCTGGCCCGGCGCGGGATCGCCGTCCGGGTGGTGGACAAGCGCTCCCAGCCGGCCGCCCAGGCGGACAAAGCCATCGGCGTGCACTGCCGGACGATGGAGATCTGGGAGGACCAGGGCATCGTCACCGAGGCGATGGACGCCGGCAGCTGGCTGCACGGGCAGACGGTGTTCGTCAACGGCAAGCAGACCCACCAGGTCGACTGGTCCGGGCTGGAGGAGCTGCCCTACGCCCACCTCGGGCTGCCGCAGTACGAGACCGAGCGGATCCTCGTCGACCGGCTGACGTCCCTCGGCGTCCCGGTGGACCGGGGGGTCGAGCTCACCGGCTTCAGCCAGGACGACGACGGCGTCACCGCGGAGTTCGTCGACGCGGCGGGCACCCGGTCGAGCAGCCGCGCGCAGTACCTGATCGGGGCCGACGGGTCCGGCAGCGCGGTGCGGGAGCAGCTCGAGCTCACCTTCGACGGCGGCCTGTCGATGTTCCCGCAGCTGTTCATGCTCGGGGACGTCGACGTCGAATGGGAGATGCCGCCGGGCCACCTGGTGCGCTGGGTGCGGATCGAGGAGGACGGCGACTTCACCGGGATGCTGGTGTGCGTGCCGCTCAAGGGCCACCACCGGTACCGGGTGGCGACGCTGGCCCCGCAGCGGCTGCAGAAGACGATCGGCAGCGGGGTCGTGCCGCCCGGGTTCTGGAAGGAGTACGACCCGCCGGGGCTGGCCGACATCCAGGCCGCGATCGACGACCTCGGCCCGGCCGGGACGACGGCGAGCAACCTGCGCTGGTCGTCGATCTTCCGGGTCAAGCACGGCATCGTCGACCGGTACCGCACCGGCCGGGTCTTCGTCGCCGGGGACGCCGCCCACCTGCACCCGCCGGCCGGGGGCCAGGGCATGAACACCGGGATCCAGGACGCCTGGAACCTGGCCTGGAAGGTGGCCCTGGCCGTCCGCGGGCAGGCCTCATCCGGCCTGCTGGACAGCTACGAGGCCGAGCGGCGGCCCGCCGGGAAGGCCATCGTCGACCGCGCCGTGGCCATCGCGTTCACCGACGAGATGGACATGGACGACGAGCGGGCGCAGTTCCTGCTCGAGATGCAGATGACGATGAACTACGCCGACAGCCCGCTGGTCGGGGAGGTCACCGGCCCGGCCGGGTTCACCGGCGGTCCGCTGCCCGGACACCGGGCACCCGACGTGCTGGGGCTCCGCCGGTTCGGGGTCGCGCACGACCTGCGGCTGTTCGACCTCACCCGGGGGACGCACGCGACCCTGCTGCTGACCGCCGGGGACGGGACCGGCGCCGAGGAGCTGCGGGCCCTGGAGGAGCTGGCCGCCTCGGTCCGGCAGGCCACCGGGGGGCAGGTGCGCCCCTACCTGGTCGCCGGCCCGGACCTCGCCGTCCCGCCGTTGGTCGACCTGCCGGTCCTGCGGGACGCGCGAGGTGCGTTCGCCGCCGCCTACGGCACGGGCGGGGCGGGGACGGCGGCCTACCTGGTGCGACCCGACGGGCACGTCGGCTTCCGCACCCGGCCGGTCAGCGAGCCGGCCCTGCGCGAGCACCTGGCGGGGGTGTTCGCCGGCTGAGGCCCGGGCCCCGCGCGGCCGGCGACTGCCGACCGCGCGGGGTCACCGGGGGAAACACGGAGTTCATCGGTGGGCGTCTTCCGGTGGAGGTATCTCAGCACTAAGGTTTCTCGGCATGAGCACTCGCCGGGTCCGCATCGGGATCGACACGGGCGGCACCTTCACCGACGTGGTCGCCGTCGACGAGGAGACCGGGGAGGTCTCCACCACCAAGACGCCGTCCACACCGGGCGACCCGGCCGACGGCTTCCTCGCCGGTGTCCAGAAGGTGCTGGGCCAGCTGGGGCTGGACGGGTCGGCGGTGACCGCCGTCAGCCACGGGACGACCGTCGCCACCAACCAACTGCTCGAGGGCAAGCTGGACCGGATCGGGTTCATCACCACCGAGGGCTACGAGTCGGTGCTGGAGATCGCCCGCCAGTCGGTGCCCGACGGCTACGGCAACAGCTACTTCTGGGTCAAGCCGCCGCGGATCGTGCCGGCCGACCTGGTCCGCACCGTGGGCGGCCGGCTGGACGTCACCGGCGCCGAGGTGCGGCCCTTCTCCCGCGAGGACGCCGTCGCGGCCGCCCGGTTCTTCAAGGACGCCGGGATCACCACCATCGGCGTCTGCTTCCTGCACTCCTACGCCGACGACGCGCACGAGCAGGCGATGCTCGACGTGCTCCACGTGGAACATCCCGGCGCCGTGGTGTCGATCAGCTCCCAGGTGCTGCGCGAGTACCGCGAGTACGAGCGCTCGGTGACCACCCTGGTCGACGCCGCGGTGAAGCCGAAGGTCGGCGCCTACGTCAGCAACATCCGCCGCCGGCTCGACGACATCGCCCCCGCCGTCCCCTTCTACGTGATGAAGAGCAACGGCGGCGTGCTCAGCGCCTCCGAGGTGGTGCACCAGCCGATCACCACGATGCTCTCCGGCCCCGCCGCGGGCGCGCTGGGCGCCGCACTGATCGCCGGCACCGCGGGCTTCGACCGGGTGCTCACCTGCGACGGCGGCGGCACCTCCACCGACGTCACCGTGGTGATCGACGGTGAGCCGACGCTGACCACCGAGGGCTCGGTCGGCGACTACCCGTCCAAGATCCCGATGATCGACGTCGTCACCGTCGGCGCCGGCGGCGGCTCGATCGCCTGGCTGTCGCCGGAGGGCACGCTCAAGGTCGGGCCGAAGTCGGCCGGGGCCGACCCGGGGCCGATCTGCTACGACAACGGCGGCGAGCAGCCGACGGTCACCGACGCGCACGTCGTCCTCGGCCGGATCCCCCCACACCTGCTGGGTGGCGAGATCCCGCTGTCGGTCGACGCCGCCCGGGCCGGGCTGGAGCAGCTCGGCGGGAAGCTGGGGCTGACGGTCGAGGCGCTGGCCACCGGGATCCTGGAGATCTCGGCGTGGAACCAGGCCAACGCGCTGCGCCAGGTCACCGTCGCCCGCGGCCTCGACGTCCGCGACTTCACCCTCACCACCTTCGGCGGCTCCGGCTCGCTGCTGGCCTGCCGGCTGATGGACGTGCTGGGGCTGCCGCGCACCCTGGTGCCGCCGAACCCCGGCAACGTCAGCGCCTTCGGGCTGCTGACCGTCGACGTCCGCAACGACTACGTGCAGACGATGGTGGCCCGGCACGCCGACGTCTCCCCCGCCACCCTCGCCACCGCCTTCGCCGAGCTCGAGGGGCAGGCCGAGGTCGCCCTGGACGGCGAGGGCTTCCCGCGCGGCGAGCAGCGGATGCAGCGCACCGCCGACCTGCGCTACGTCGGCCAGGCGTTCGAGGTGCGGGTGCCGGTCGGGGACGGCGAGCTGGACGACGCGGCCATCGACGCCGTCGCCACCGCCTTCCACGCGGCCCACCACCAGCTCTACGGCTACGACTTCGCCACCGACCCCCGGCAGGCCGTGGAGTGGGTGAACCTGCGGGTGAGCGGGATCGGGCCCATCCGCCGTCCGGAGATCGTCGAGCCGGCGCCGTCCGACCGCGACGCGCGCCGCGGCACGCGTCCGGTGTTCTTCGACGAGTGGGTCGAGGCCCCGCTGTACTGGCGGCCCGACCTCTCCCCCGGCGACGTCGTCGCCGGCCCGGCGATCGTCGAGGAGTTCGGCTCCACCGTCCCGGTGCACCCGGGCTTCTCCGCCACCGTCGACCGTTTCGGCAACCTGCTGCTCACGAAGGAGACCGCCCGATGAACCACCAAGATGGCCATTCTGGTGGCACGGACGCCGCCGACCCGGTGCTGGTCGAGATCGTCGCCGGCACGCTGGCCGCGATCGAGAAGGAGGTGGAGACGTCGATCGGGCGGACCTCCCGCTCGCCGATGATCCGCGACGCGCACGACTTCCGGGCCGGCATCCACGACCGGCAGCTGCGCAAGCTCACCGGCCGCTCGTACTCCGCGCTGGTGCAGCCGGTGGTCCGCGACCACCCGATCGACGCGATGAACCCCGGCGACGTCTTCTTCCACAACGACGTCTACCTGTCCGAGGGCGGGATCGGCCACCTGCCCGACCTGTGCGTCACGGTGCCGGTGTTCGCCGACGTGGCCGGTCAACCGACCGTCGTCGCCTTCATCCAGGCGTTCGGGCACCACGACGACATCGGCGGCGCGGTGCCGGGCTCGATGCCGTCGGCGGCCACCAGCGTGTTCGAGGAGGGCCTGATGGTCCCCCCGATCAAGCTGTGGGACCGCGGCGTCCGCAACGACGCCGCGCTGACGATCATGACCCGCAACTCGCGGATGCCCGACTCGCTCGCCGCCGACCTGGACGCCGAGTGCTCGGCCTGCCTGGCCGGAGCGCGCCGGCTGGGTGAGCTGTTCGACCGGTACGGCGTGGCCGCGGTCGAGGCGTGCTTCGAGTCGATCCTGAGCAGCTCGACCGAGGTGTACCGGCGGGAGATCCTGTCCCAGATCCCCGACGGCTCCTACGTCTGGGAGGACTACGCCGAGCACGACGGCGTCGACGCCCCGCAGCTGCACCGGCAGCGGATCACGCTGACCATGGACTCCACCAAGGACGTCCCGCTGGTCATCGACTTCACCGGCACCGGCCCGCAGGCCAAGGGCCCGATCAACCACTGCGGCGACTACGCCGACGGCAACTTCCTGAAGAAGTGGCTGGCGCCGATCCTGCGCAACCTGGCCGAGTCGCCGGAGCGGATGGCGCAGCTGGACGTCAACGAGGGCGTCGTCCCGCTGATCGAGATGCGGTTCCCGGAGAAGGGCACGCTGCTCACCCCGATCTTCCCGGCGCCCACCAACGCCCGGACGTTCGTGATCCTGCGGCTGCTCGGCGTGCTGGCCGGGGTGCTGGCCAAGGCCACCGGCGGCCGGATGCCCGCCGACCAGGAGACGATCCGGTACACCGGCGTCTACGGCACCGACGCCAACGGCGAGCCGTACCTGATGCGCGAGGTGCTCGGCGGCGGCTCCGGCGGGCGGTACTACGCCGACGGCGAGGACACCATCCACGTCGTCCCGGACTCCCGGAACCTGCCCACCGAGTTCACCGAGTCCCGCTTCCCGCTGCGGATCGAGCGGCTCGCGCTGGCGAAGGACTCCGGTGGCCCGGGCCGGTACCGCGGCGGCTGCGGCTACGAGAAGGACA
This sequence comes from Modestobacter caceresii, assembly GCF_000761485.1. Lineage (GTDB taxonomy): Bacteria > Actinomycetota > Actinomycetes > Mycobacteriales > Geodermatophilaceae > Modestobacter > Modestobacter caceresii. The sequence continues at coordinate 18,354 of NZ_JPMX01000013.1, read as the reverse complement.
TCCGGGTGCTGCGCGACGCGCACTTCATGTCGATCGCCGACCGGTCGATCCTGTCCTGCTGGGGCGTGAAGGGCGGCAGGGCCGGGCGGCCGTTCTCGATCACCGTCGACCCGGGTGGGCCCGACGAGCACGAGGTCGACGCGCTGGCCGACGCCGAGCCGCTGAAGGCCGGCACCGTCGTGCGGGTACGGACGACGGGCGGCGGCGGCTGGGGCGACCCGCTGGACCGGCCGGTCGACGAGGTGCTGCGGGACATCTCCTGGCACAAGGTCAGCGTCACCGGCGCCCGGGACGACTACGGCGTGGTCGTCCGGGACGACGGCACCGCCGACGAGGCGGCGACGGCCCGGCTGCGCGAGGAGCTCCGCGCGGCCCGCCCGGAGGTGCAGCCGTTCTTCGACCGCGGCCCCGGCTACGCGCTGCTGTCCGGCGGTGCGTCGCACAACGAGTTCGACCTGCTGTGAGCGAGCCTCCCCGGCTGGCCGGTCCAAGTCGGCCGGGGCAGGCTCGACCGTGATGAGCGAGAGCGAGCACGAGACCGACCAGCCCAACCTGCACCCCGGCCAGTACGACGAGGGCGGCAGCGGCGGCATGGCCACCCGCGAGCTGCAGGCCCGGCACGCCGACGCCGAGGACGGCGACCAGGAGCACGGCTGACGAGGGAGCGGACCGGGCCGTGCGGCGCGCCCCGTCACGTGTTGGCGACGAGTTCTCGTCGGCGGGCATGCCACGGCCGGCTGTGGCAATGACTGTGGTGTCCGGAACCTGCGGCGGGCGTCCCGCGCCCAGCTCGACGAGAGGAACCACCGTGCAGCAGCGCACCCGTCCCACCGCGAAGCTCTTCCTCGCCTGCGTCCTGGCCGTTGCACCCGTCACCCTGGCGGCCTGTGGCGACGAGGGCACCGGCGACGACACCGCCGCCGAGATGGACCCCTCCGAGGGGGTGTGGAGCGCCGGGGACCTGCTGGAGCAGCGGGAGGGGGAGGGCGGCGAGGCCGGGGCCGACGCGGACGCCGGTTTCAACGGCAGCTACGACTCCGGGTTCTCCGAGCAGGCGAGTGCCCTCGTGGGCGAGGAGGTGACCGTGTCGGCGACCGTGAACGAGGTGGTCGACCCGAACTCCTTCTCCATCACCGGCATCGAGGAGACCTCCGCCGAGCCGCTGCTCGTCGTGGGCTCGGACATCGCGGGCGTCCTCGAGGAGGGGCAGGTCCTCCTCGTCACCGGGACCGTGCAGAGCGGGTTCGACGAGGTCGCGGTCGAGGAGGAGCTGGGCCTCGACCTGACCGACGACGGCTACGCCGACTTCGCGGGCCGGGAGTACATCGTCGCCGAGAGCGTCGACATCCAGGTGCCGGCCGAGCAGGAGTGACCCACCCGGGCACCGCGCGCGCTCGGGCGGTGCCCGGGAGGGCAGGTCAGCCGGCCCGCCGTCCGAGCCACCACCGGCGGCGGGGGGACGGCTCCGGCTCCGACACCGCGGGCCCGGGGACGACGACCGGGCGGCTGAGCCGCCACTCGGCGACCATCTCCTCGACGTCCGGCATCCCCACCGGGATCCACGGTCCCTCGACCGGCTGACGGTAGTACCGGTCGACCCGGGCGACGTGCGCCTCGACCACCGCGCGGGCCAGCTCCTCGGTGGGCTGCCGGGCGACCCGGGCGGGCAGCTCCTCCCGTTCCTTCCGCAGCGCCAGCCCGGTGGGCATGATCGCGGCGACGTCGGCCTCTTCCCGCCGCGCCCACTCCAGCGCCCACTCGTAGGTGGTCTTCTCCCGCTCCCGCCGGGGCAGCGGCTTCCCCGCCCCGGCCAGCCCCTCGAGGTCTCCTCGCTCGCGGGCCTGCGTGATCTGGTGCTCGACCCAGCTCTCGAACGACACACCTTCCGGCTTGCGTTCCGTCATCGGCGTCCTCCTCCGCGCTCCTCTGCCAGTCTGGGCGGCATGCGGACGACGGGCACCCGAGAGGTCTACCGGAACCCATGGCTCCGGCTGCGTGAGGACGCCATCGAGCTGGACGACGGATCGCCGGGCGTCTACTCCGTCGTCGAGCGGCCGCACTTCGGCCTGGTGATCGCTGCCGAGCGGGACGGCTTCTGGCTGGTCGAGCAGTTCCGCCACCCGCTCGGCCGCCGCTCCTGGGAGTTCCCCCAGGGCACCTGGCCGGCGGGCGGGACCGGGACGGCGGAGGAGCTGGCCCGAGCCGAGCTGGCGGAGGAGACCGGGCTGAGGGCGGCCCGGCTGAGCCACCTCGGGCACCTGGACCTGGCGCCGGGGCTCACGACCCAGGAGTTCGACGTCTGGCTGGCCGAGGGCCTGACGCCCGGCCCCACCGCCCGCGAGGCGACCGAGGCCGACATGCGCTCGGCGTTCGTCACCGAGGCCGAGCTCCGGGCGATGGTCCGCGACGACCGGTTCACCGACGGCCCCTCGCTGGCCGCCTACAGCCTGCTGCTGCTCACCCGAGCAGAGGCACAGGAGTGAACTGCACGCCGGACGGGAACCGAGGAGCCATGGACGAACCTGCCCACAACGTCGAGGTCACGGTCATCACGCACGACGCAGAGTCTGCCGAGATCACGGTCGTCGGTGAACTGACCGAGCACGCCCGCCGGCCGTTGGTCCGCGAGATGACCGATCTGATGCTGGCCGGCGCCACGCTGAAGCAGGTCCGGGTGGACCTGTGCGAGGTCACCTTCATGAACTCGGCCGGGATGGCGACCCTCGTGCAGTTGCAGCGGATGGCCCAGCCCCGGGGCATCGACACCCCGCTCGTGGTGCACACCGCCGCCGTCGCCCGCCCCCTGCAGCTCAGCGGCCTGTGGCGGCGCTTCACCATCGTCGACCGCCGCGAGGGCCACCCGGAGGACGTGCACGAGGCCACCCCCCACGGCCACGACCACAGCTGACCGACGCTCCAGCCGGGCTCCGCTCGCCGGGCACCTGCCCCGGCCGGGGCCTGCCGGACGACCAGTCCGGTGGGCTCCCGGCGGCGGCGAGGTCGGGTCAGCTGGGGTCGGGCGTGCCGCCGGGCACGCGGCCCAGGCTGATCAGCCAGCGGCGCAGCAACTCGGCCAGCTGCGTGCGCTCCTCGGGCGAGAGGGCCGCCAGCATGCCGCGCTCGGTCTCCAGGTGGTCGGGCAGCGCTGCGTCCAGCGCCGTCCGCCCCGCGTCGGTCAGGGTGACCACGACGGCCCGCCCGTCGGCCTCGCTGCGGCCCCGGGTGATCAGGCCCTTCTCCTCCAGCCGGTCAAGCCGCTGGGTGATGGCGCCGGAGGTGACCAGGGCGGTCCGCATCAGCGCGGTCGGGGTCAGCTGGTAGGGCTCCCCCGCCCGGCGGAGAGCCGCGAGGACGTCGAACGACGGTGCATCGAGCCCGTGCCGGGCGAAGGTGCCCCGCTGGGCGAGGAAGACCTCGCGCTGCAGCTGGCTGACCCGACCGATGACGCCCATCGGGGAGCAGTCCAGGTCCGGCCGCTCCTGCGCCCACTGCGCCAGGATCACGTCCATCGCGTCCCCGGCCGTCCCACTCCCGTCTGTCCCGTTCCCGTCGTGGGCGCGCGCCGGGTCGTCCAGCAGGTCGCTCACGACGCCGGCTCCGCGGGGCGCGGCAGGTCGGCGAGGTGCTCGGCGAAGGTGCGCGGCGGGCGGCCGAGCAGGGCGGTGAGCACCCGCGGGCTGCCGACGAAGCCGTGCGCCCGGTAGTGGTCGAACATGGTGCGCTGGCAGCGGGCCGCATACCCGGTGGGGACCTCGCCCCCGGGGATGACGTCGTCGGCGACGACCTCGTCACCGAGCCACTCACCGATCAGCTCGGCCAGCCGCGGCGCGGTCAGCGCCTCCGGACCGGCCGCCTCGAAGGTCCCGCCGTCCAGGCCGTCCTCGGTGAGCAGCACGGCTGCTGCCTCCGCCACGTCCCGCAGGTCGACCATGGACTGCGCCGTCCGCAGGCCCCAGAAGCTGCGGAGCACCCCGCTGGTCTGCGCCGCCTCGAGCTGGCTGTCCAGGTTGTCGGCGTAGGAGCAGGGCTGCAGCACCCGCCACGACGGCAACCCGCTGCTGTCGAGGGCCTCCTCCGCCAGGTCCTTGCCGGCGTGGTGCGGCATGACCCGCAGTTGCGGGCGCATCACCGAGTGGTAGACCACCCGGGGCAGCCCGGCCCGGCGGGCCTCGGCGAACAGCGCCGCCGCGCCCTCGGCCTCGTCCGGGTCGAAGTTCGGCCAGATGAGGTACATCGCGTCCGCACCCTGGAACACCGACGACCAGGCCATCGGAGAGGTCAGCTCTGCGACGACCACCTCGGCGCCGAGGCCGGTCAGCTCCGGCCGGGGGCCTCTGCTGGAGACCACGGCGCGCACCGACTCCCCCCGGGCACGCAGCGCACGCACGACCGCCGTCCCCGTGGGCCCACCGGCCGCAGTCACCACGATCACACCGGACACCTTAGTTCTGAGAGACCGACCCGGGCGGGCGCCGGGCACCTGGCGGGCGACCCCGCAGCTCAGCGCAGCGGTGAGCTCAGCCGGACGGTGAGTCCGTCGGGCCCGGGGAGCAGGTCGACGTGGTCCCAGAGCTTGCGGGCCAGCCACAGGCCCATGCCTCCCTGGGAGAGGTCGTCCCCGTGCGCCGGCTGGAAGCCGGCGAGCGGGTCGTCGAACCCCGTGCCGCGGTCGGTGATGGTGCAGATCACCCGGTCGGCCGAGGCCCAGACCCGGGCCGACACCGGCGGCGTGCCGTGCCGGAACGCGTTGGCCGCGATCTCGCTGACCGCCAGGTGGAGGTCGGTGCCCTGCTCGCGGTCGGGCACACAGGTGGCCAGCACGGCGGCCAGCTGGTGTCGCAGCGGAGCCAGCGCCCGGGCGCCGTCGACGGCGAACAGGGGCGGGCCGTCCTCCATCGGCTCGCGCGGCAGCGGCAGCGCCGGCAGGTACTGGGCCGGAGGGAGGTAGCCGGCGCTCGCCACCCGGACGCCGTCGACGAGCAGGTGGGGGTGGGTCTGCCCGGCGCTCGCGATGACGTCGGGGGACAGCTGCCGCTGGTCGTAGACGCACAGCACGTCCAGCGGGGCGCCGGCGAGCAGGTCGTTGACCACGGACTCGAAGCGCTGCCCCTCGCGCCAGCCGCGCAGCTCCGGACCGAAGTCCAGTCCGCCGAGGACCCGGAGTGCGCCTGACGGCGACGCGGCGGCCCGGTCGAGCAGTCGCCGGGCGGCGACGATGGCGTCCGGGCCGCGGCTGCCGCGCATCGAGACCCGTGGGTCGTTGGGCAGCTGTGTCTCCGACGCGCCCAGAGCGGCGCGGAGCAACCCGGCCGTCTCCTCCGCGCAGGACAGCACCGTCACGTCACCTGCGGTGAGGCCGGCCTGCAGCCACGGGACGGCCCCCTCGAGCAGCGCGTCGTCGGAGCCGACCACGAACGCCGTGTGGACGGCGGCGTGCTCGAGCCCGGTGGGGCACGCGTCGTCTCCGTTGCGCTGCACCGAGCGCATGGGACGAGCTCCGAGCACGGACACGGCACCTCTCGACGGACGGTGGACCTGAGGAACTGCTGGCATTCTCGATCACCCGCCCCAGGTCTCGGCAACCGCTTCCGGGAACCGCACCGCCCCGAACGGGTGAACCGCCGCACAGTCGCACGCAGTGCGACGGCCGGTCAGCTCAGAGTCAGGACGGCGCGCGTGTCGCGTCACGGCGGCGACCGGCCAGGGTGTCCAACGCCGTCCGGTCCAGCCCGGTGGCCGACTGGACCTCGGCGACGTCGAGGGCTCCACAGTCCAGGCCGCGGAGCACGACGGTGGCCAGCGCCCGCGCGGTGGCCGGCTCGTCGAGCACCCCGCCCTCGACCCGGCTGACGTACCCGGCGAGCCGCACCGCGGCGGCCGGCAGTGCGGCGCGGAAGAACGCGTAGGTGGCGACGTAGCGGGTGACCAGCTGCGCCGGGTGCAGGTCCCAGCCCTGGTAGAAGCCGCGCTCCAGTGCCCGGCGGACCAGCCCGGCGTGCAGCTGCCAGGCCTCGTGCACCGCCGCGGTGGTGCCGACGGGCAGCACGTTCGTCGAGCCGTCGACCGCTCGGGCCCCGGTGCCGGCCACCGCCACCTGCATGGCCTGCTTGGCGACGTCGGCGGCCGGGTGGTCGGAGGACTGGTGGGCCGCGGCGATGCCGAGGGCGGCGCTGTAGTCGTAGGTGCCGTAGTGCAGGCTCGTCACCCGGCCCGCGCCGGCGTGCAGCATCCGGGCCAGCGTCGTCCTGCCGTCGGCGCCCAGCACCGCCTGCGGTGTCTCCACCTGCAGCTCCAGGTCCAGCGCCAGCCCGCTGGCCTGCTCGAGTGCGTCCAGCACCGGCAGGAACGCGGCGACCTGCTCGACCGCGGTCACCTTGGGCAACGTGACGATCGCCCGGTCCCGGCCGGCCGCGGCCAGGCCGGTGAGGAACAGGTCCAGCGAGCGCACCCCGCGGCGCCGGGTGGGCTCCTCCAGCGACTTGGCCCGGACCCCGAGGAAGGGCGGCAGCCCGGTCTCGGCGGCGAGCACCGCAGCGGCCGCGGTGACGTCGCCGTCCTCGGCCTCGGGCGGGCCGCGGTAGCCGTCCTCGGCGTCGACCCGCAGGTCCTCGACCGGCTCGGTGGCCAGCTTCGCCCGTACCCGGGGCAGTACCTGCTCGACCAGGCCGGCGTCCAGGCCGAGGTCGGGGAGGCCGTGCTCGTCCAGCGCGGCCAGCGCCGCGGCGCCCCAGTGCGCGACGAGCCCGGGGACGACGGCGTCGGCGGGCACGTAACAGGTGTGCACCGGCTGCCGGCCCGACGACTCCCCCGGGTAGGCGGCCAGCCGCGCGGCGTCCACGGGCGCCAGCCGCCGGTCGAGCTCGTCGTACAGCTCCACGGGGATCATGGGCTGGCATCCTGTCAGCCGTGCCCGACTCCCCGCTGGACAGATTCAACGCCGAACCGGCAGCGCGGGCCGAGGAGCTGCTGCGAGCCTGCAACGCAGCGCCGTCCTTCGCCCCGACCGTCACCGCCGGCCGCCCCTACGACTCCACCGAGGCACTGGTCTCCCGCGCCGAGGAGGTCAGCCGCGCGCTGCCCTGGACCGAGGTGAGCACCGCGCTGGCGGCGCACGCCCGGATCGGGGACCGGATGCAGGGCCCCTCGGCGGAGGCGCGGACGTCGCGGGAGGAGCAGAGCGGGATGACCACCGCCGCGGACTCGGTCCGGGCCGCGATGGTCGACGGCAACCGCGACTACGAGGAGCAGTTCGGCCACGTCTTCCTGATCCGCGCAGCCGGCCGGTCCGCCGAGGAGATGCTCGTCGAGCTGCACCGCCGGCTGCGCAACGACCCGGAGACCGAGCGCGCCGAGACCACCGAACAGCTGGCCCAGATCACCGGCCTGCGGGTGGCGGGGCTGCTCGCATGAGCGTCTCCACCCACGTGCTGGACGCCGTGGCCGGTCGCCCCGCGGCGGGGATGACGGTGCAGCTGCTGGACGACGCCGGCGAGGCCGTCGCCGCCGGGGTCACCGACGCCGACGGCCGCTGCCGGCTCACCGAGGAGCCCACCGCCGCCGGCCCGCACCGGATCGTCTTCGGCACCGGCGAGTGGGCCGCCGGGCTGGGCCGGGAGACGTTCTGGCCGGAGGTGGTGCTGACCTTCGCCGTCCGTGAGCCGACCGAGCACCACCACGTGCCGCTGCTGCTCTCCCCGTTCGCCTACTCCACCTACCGAGGGTCCTGAGCCGTCGGTTCCACGTGCAACATCCCAGCAACGCGGATGAGGGAGAGTGCGCGCATGGCGATCGTCCTCGGGCCCAACCAGTACGGGAAGGCGGAGGTGCGGGTCGTCGCGGTCGACCGCTCCACCGCCCGGCACTCCCTCGTCGACCTCAACGTCAGCTCTGCGCTGCGCGGTGACTTCGCGGCGGCGCACACCGCGGGCGACAACGCGCACGTGCTGACCACCGACGCGCAGAAGAACACCGTCTTCGCCTTCGCCCGCGACGGGATCAGCTCGCCAGAGGAGTTCGGCCTGCGGCTGGCCCGGCACCTCGCCGGCAGCTACGAGTGGGTCACCGGGGCCCGGGTGGCGATCGAGTCCTACGGCTGGGACCGGATCACCGTGGGCGGGGCGCCGCACGACCACGCCTTCTCCCGCACCGGCGGCGACGTGCGCACCGCGGTGGTGACCGTGGACGGCGCGGACGTGCACGTGCTCGCCGGGCTCGGTGACCTCGTCGTCCTCAAGACCACCGGCTCGGAGTTCTGGGGCTTCCCCCGGGACCGTTACACCACGCTGCCGGAGACCACCGACCGGATCCTGGCGACCGCGGTGACCGCACGGTGGCGGTACACCGGGCTGGACGTGGACTGGAACGCCACCCACGACGCCGTCCGGACGACGTTGCTGGAGACCTTTGCCGCCACCCACTCCCTGGCGCTGCAGCAGACGCTCTACGCGATGGGCGAGGCGGTGCTCGAGCAGCACGCCGACGTGGTCGAGGTGCGGATGTCGATGCCGAACAGGCACCACTTCCTGCAGGACCTCTCCGCGTTCGGGCTCGACAACGACCTGAACGGCCCGGGCGCGGTGGTCTACCACGCCGACGACCGGCCCTACGGGCTGATCGAGGGCACCGTGCTGCGGGACGACGTCCCGGCAGCGCCGGCAGCCTGGCTGAGCACCCCCGGCTGATGCTGACGCGTCGGGAGGTGTGCGGCGCCCTCCCCTGGGGGTAGCAGCCTCCAGCGACACCTCGGACGCACGGCCCAGCCCCGGCCTCTTCCACCGTGGTCGTCAGCTCCCGGAGAGGGAGGCATGGACCTCACGCAGGAGTTCGCTGCCCGCGTCACCGCCGCCGAGTCGGAGCTGCCCGGCCCGGAGCTGTTGCCCCTGCGACTGGCCCGTGCCTGCGCTCAGGTGCTGCCGGTCGCCGGCGCCGGGCTCAGCGTCTACTTCTCCGCCGACCGGCGGTTGCCGCTGGGCGGCAGCGGCCAGGCGGCCGGCATCGCGGAGCGCCTGCAGTTCACCGTCGGCGAAGGGCCCTGCCTGACCGCACACAGCAGCGGCAACCCCGTGCTCGCCGACGAGGAGGAGCTGCGCACCCGTTGGCCGGTGTTCCACGACGCGCTCGTCGCGCGCACCGCCATCCGCGGTGTCATCGCCCTGCCGCTGGCCGGCGGACTGCGGGGCATCGGCTCACTGGACCTGTTCGTGGAGCCGCCCGGCTCCGTCCGGGACCTGAGCCTCGCCGACGCCTTCACGGTCACCACCGCACTCAGCGACAGCTTCGCCGCCGCGATGGACCAGGAGCCCCGCAGCGAGTCCGGGCCGGCCTGGCTGGACGCGCCCGCCGCCGGCCGCCGGGCACTGGTCTGGCAGGCGGTCGGCTTCGTCAGCACCGGGTTGGAGCTGGACAGCACCGACGCGCTGGCCCTGCTGCGCGCCCAGGCCTACGGATCGAGCCGGGACCTCGACGAGGTGGCCGAGGCCGTGCTGGCGGACCGGCTCAGCCTGGCCGACCTGTCGCAGGCCGCCGAGACCGGGCACTGAGGCCGGTGCGGCCGGCACGTCCGGCCCGCACCGGCAGGTCAGCGCTGGAAGCTGTCGACCGACTGCTGCAGGCCCTCCGACATCCGCACCAGGTCGCCGGTGGCCGACTGCATCTCGGCCACGCCGGCATGGGTCTCCTGGGCAGCCCGGGCGACCTCGGCGACCGTCTCGGCGATCGACCGCCCGCTCTGCGCGGCCTCGCCGATGGCCCGGCTCATCTCGTTCGTCGTGGCCGTCTGCTCCTCCACCGCCGAGGCGATGGTCATCTGGTAGTCGTTGATCTGGGCGATGACCGAGGTCACCCCACCGATGGCGCCGACGGCGCTGTCGGTGTCGGCCTGGATGGCCTCCACCCGCCGGGCGATGTCCTCGGTCGCCTTCGCCGTCTCCTGCGCCAGTTCCTTCACCTCGTTGGCCACCACCGCGAAGCCCTTGCCGGCCTCACCGGCCCGCGCGGCCTCGATCGTGGCGTTCAGCGCCAGCAAGTTCGTCTGCTCCGCGATCGAGGTGATCACCTTGACCACGTTGCCGATCTCGACCGAGGACTCACCCAGCCGGGCCACCGTCTGGTTCGCGCTCTCGGCCGCGGTCACCGCGCTCCCGGCCACCCGCGCGGCCTCGGCGGCGTTGTGCGCGATCTCCCGGATCGAGGCACCCATCTCCTCCGCCCCCGTGGCGACGGCGTCGATGGAGCTGCTGACCTCCTTCGCCGCCGCGGTCACGGTGTCGGCCTGCCCAGTGGACCGCCCAGCCGCACCGGCGATCGTCACCCCTGTGGCCGACAGCGACTTGGCCGCCCCGTCCAGCAGCCGGGATGCCTCCGCCACCTCGTCGACCACGTCGGACACCCGGTCGAGGGTGTCGTTGAGCGCACCGGCGAGCTGGTCCAGCTCGTTCCGCCCGGCGCCGACGTCCAGCCGCTCCCGCAGCTCCCCGGCCGCGAGGACGTCGGTCATCCGGCGCAGCGGCCGAGTGACGCTGCGCGACACCAGCAGCGAGACGAGCGCGATCACCAGGACCACAGGCGCCGCCCACAGGAGCATGGTGCCCAGGACGTCGAGGAAGGCGCCGTTCAGGTCGGCGACGTAGATCCCCGAACCGACGACCCAGCCCCAGGGCTCGTAGCCCGCGACGAAGGAGATCTTCGCCTGCGGCTCCTCCTCGCCGGGCTTGGGCCACATGTACTCGACGAAGCCGCTGCCGTCGCGCTCGACGACCTGCACCATCTCCACGAACAGCGCCTTGCCGGTGGGGTCGGTGTTGGCGCCGAGGTCGGTGCCGTCCAGCTCGGGCTTGATCGGGTGCATGACCATCGCCGGGTCCATGTCGTTGATCCAGAAGTACTCCTCACCGGAGTACCGGAGCCCACTGAGTGCGCTCTTGGCCTGGGCCTGCGCCTGCTCACGGGTCAGCGCCCCGCTGGACTCCTGCTCGCCGTAGAAGGCGACGACGCCGAGCACCGCCTCGACCGCGGACTGCGCCTTGTTGCGCTGCTCCGCCTCGATGGTCTGGCGCACCTGGAGCGCCCCGATGACGGCGATGGTGCCCATGCCGACCACGGCCACCAGCACCAGCGCCAGGAGACGGGTGCTGATCCGGATCCGGCGCAACCCCCCGCCGGTGAGGACGTCCCGCAGTCGTGTGCCCATGCCGTGCTCCCGTCGTCGACGGCGCAGTTGCCGTACCTGCGTTGTCGACCGAGACCGGACGGTCTCCAGTCGAGACTGGTTAGCACATCCGAACCGCAACACACCAGAGATGAGCCGTGCACGCCCGTCTTGTGCATCACACGTTCACCGCCCCGTCGGCCGATCGGCCCCGGACCTGCCAGGATCCGTGCGTGAGCGACGAGCGGGAGACCCTGACCTACGAGGACTTCGGCCGGGCGGCCCGGGAGCTGGCCCAGCAGGTCGCCGACAGCGGGTTCGAACCCGACCTGATCCTGTCCATCGCCCGCGGCGGGCTCTTCCTGGGCGGCGCGCTGGGCTACGCGCTGGACGTGAAGAACCTCTTCGTGATGAACGTCGAGTTCTACACCGGCGTCGACGAGCGGCTCGAGCTGCCGGTGGTGCTGCCGCCGACGCTCGACGTCGTCGACCTGACCGGCACGAACGTGCTGGTCGCCGACGACGTCGCCGACACCGGCAAGACCCTCGAGCTGGTCAAGGAGTTCTGCGCCGGCCACGTCACCGAGGTGCGCACCGCCGTCGTCTACGAGAAGCCCCGGTCGCTGGTGACCTGCGACTACGCGTGGAAGCGGACCGACGCCTGGATCGACTTCCCGTGGTCGACCCTCCCGCCGGTCGTCTCCCGCGGCGGCGCCGGACACTAGAAGGACCCCGTCCTCCTCATCCCTCGCAAGCTCGGGACGAGCCTCTGGACGGGGCCGACGGCGGGACCCTTGCAGCAGAGCCACGAGAGCTAACGGCGCGTGGAAGCCGTGATCGTGAACGTGGGGTCGCGGGTCACCTGGCGGGTCGGCCCGACGATGCGGCGCAGCGCGTCGCGGTGCGGCAGGTGGCTGTTGTAGACGCACCACAGCTCGCCCCCCGGCCGCAGCACCCGCGCTGCGGCGGCGAACAGCCGTTCGGCCGCCGCGGCGTGGACGGCGACGCCGAGGTGGAAGGGCGGGTTGCAGACGACGAGGTCCACGCTGCCGTCCGGGACGCCGGCGGCGGCGTCGTCCCGGGCGACCGTGACCCGCTCGGCCAGCCCGTTCGCGGCGACGGTCGCCGCGGCCGACGCGCAGGCCGCCGCCGACTGGTCCGACGCGATGACCGACAGCCCGGGCCGGGCCATGGCCAGCCCGACGGCCAGCACCCCGGTGCCGCAGCCCAGGTCCAGCGCGGTCGCGGCGTCCGGCACGGCGCCGAGGAGCGAGCGGAGCAACGCCCGGGTGCCGCGGTCGACCTTCGCGCCGGCGAAGGCCGCGCCGTGGGCGCACACGGTCAGCCCGAGGTCGGGGTGCTCGCGGCAGACGGGGAAGGACGACGTCCCCGGCTTCGGCCCCCGGGCGACCAGCAGCCGGGACTTCTGCCGGCCCCGGGTCGCGTGCACGTCGCTGAAGCTCTCGGCCAGGACGTCGTTCATCGCGTGGGTCATGTGCTTGACCCGACCGCCGACCAGGAAGGTGACGTCCGGGTCGGCATCGGCGGCGACCACCTCGGCGAGCTCGCGCAGCGCGTCGAGCCCCTTGGGCGCCTGCGCCAGCACCACCCGGGCCCCTCGCACCAGCTCGGCCCCCAGCGGCAGCGACCGGTAGGTGCCGGCGTGCCCGGTGCGCTCGGCGTTGCCGGCCAGGGCCAGCTCGCCGACCAGCAGGTCCTGGTGCACCCGGACGCCGGTCGCGCCGTGCAGCGCCACCGCACCGAGCGTCAGCGCCCCGTGCGAGTCGTCGAGCACGACCACGCCGTCCGGGTGCTGCCCGATCAGCTCGGCCGCCTCGTCCAGCAGCAGGCGGTCGGTGGCGTCGACGGCGACCAGTTCGGGCGCGTCGACGTCGGGCTCGCGGCGGAGCTGGGCGAACAGTTCGTCGGGGGCCACGTCCCCACTGTGCCGGGCGGCGTGCACCGCCCCGACACCGGCCCGTGCCCCTGCTCTTCCGGCAAGGCACTCGGTGGGCTGCCCCACACTGTCGACGGGGCGCAGCGTCGTGACCGGGCTACCGGGGAGTGGCCGCGATCAGGTCGACGGTCACCTGGGCCAGCTGCGGGCCGACGTCCTCCTGGAGGAAGTGGCCGCCGCCGGCCAGCGTGGTGTGCGGCATCCCCTGCGCCCCGGGCACCAGCTTCTGGAACACCGCGTCACCGCCGCCGGTGATCGGGTCGCTGTCGGAGAAGGCGGTCAGGAACGGCTTCTCCCAGCTGCGCAGCACGCCCCAGGCGGCCCGGTTGGCCGCGGCCGCCGGGTCGTCGGGGCTCGTGGGCACCAGCGACGGGAACACCCGGGCGCCCGCCTTGTACCGGCTGTCGGGGAACGGGGCGTCGTAGGCCGCCACCACCTCGGACGCCATCTCCGTCGCCGTGCCGTTGGAGATGATCCGGCCCACCTGCATGTCCGTCATGCCGGCCGCCGCACGCTGCCACGCCAGGAACGCCTCGCTCATCGGGTGGTCACCGGTGGGCAGGCCGGTGTTGGCGACGACGACCCGGGTGAACCGCTCGGGGTGCTCGGCCACGAGGCGCAGGCCGAGCAGCCCGCCCCAGTCCTGGCAGACCAAGGTCAGGTCGGTGAGCCCCAGCTCCTCCAGCAGCGCCTGCCGCAGCCATGCCACGTGCCGGGCATAGCTGTAGTCGGTCAGCTCCGTGGGCTTGTCCGACCTGCCGAAGCCGACCGGGTCCGGGACGACGACGCGCAGCCTGGCCGCGGTCAGCACCGGGATCATCCGGCGGTAGAGGAACGACCAGGACGGCTCGCCGTGCAGCAGCAGCACCGTCTCGCCGTCGTCCGGGCCCTCGACCAGGACGGCCATCCGCAGCCGGCCGCCGTCCCCGTCGTCCACCTCGACGTACCGGGGCTCGTAGGGGAACTCCGGCAGGTCGGTGAACCGGTCCTCGGGTGTGCGCAGCGCGTCCATCACAGGCCTCCTCGACTGGTGGGACGGCCCCCTGCAGGGGCCCGCCGCGAGCTTGCGAGCGGTGGGGGGCAGGGGGTGTTTCTTCAGACCCCCGGGAGGCCGACCGGGCAGCTCACGCCGGTGGAGTTCACCGGGCAGTAGCCGCCCGGCACCTTGTAGAGGTACTGCTGGTGGTAGCCCTCGGCGTAGAAGAAGTCGCCCAGCGGGGCGATCTCGGTGGTGATGTCGCCGTAGCCGGCCGCGGTCAGCCGCTCCTGGAACAGGTCGCGGCTCACCTTGGCGGCCGCCTCCTGCTCCGGGCCCTGGGTGTAGACGGCCGAGCGGTACTGGGTGCCGATGTCGTTGCCCTGCCGCATGCCCTGGGTCGGGTCGTGCTCCTCCCAGAACTCCTTGAGCAGGCGGTCGTAGGAGAGGACGGCCGGGTCGAAGACGACCAGCACCGCCTCGGTGTGGCCGGTGCGGGCCGAGCACACCTCCTCGTACGTCGGGTTCGGGGTGTGGCCGCCGGCGTAACCCGCGGCGGTCGAGTACACGCCCGGGGTCTCCCAGAAGACCTTCTCCACCCCCCAGAAGCAGCCGGCGCCGAAGACCGCGGTCTGCAGGCCCTCGGGGAAGGGCGGCTGGATGCGGTTGCCGTTGACCGCGTGCACCTCGGGGATGCCGGGCAGCGGCTCGGAACGGCCGGTCAGGGCGTCCGCCGCGGTGACCGGCTGGGTCTTGGCGCGGGAGAAGAACATGCCTCGACTGTAGGTCCGTGCTGCAGGGCGCCCCGCCCTGCGCCAAGGTGGCGGGGGCGCAAGGCAGCGCCACCGACGTGGAGGAGACCGCAGACACATGGGGACAGACGAGCTGTCGGGCCGGGTGGCCCTGGTGACCGGTGCGGCCAGCGGCCTGGGCCGGGCGGTCGCGGTCGCCCTGGCCGAGGCCGGGGCCACGGTCGCGCTGGGCGACGTCGACACCGAGGGGGCGGAGAAGACCCGCGCCCAGATCGGCCGGGACGCCGAGGTGGTGGCGCTCGACGTCACCGACGACGACGCCCGCCGCCGGGTGGTCGCCGACCTGTTCGCGCGGCACGGCGACCGGTTCGACCTGCTGGTCAACGTCGCGGGCATCGACCGGCCCGGCTACATCACCGACATCGACCTCGCCGACTACCGGATGGTCCAGGCGGTGAACTGCGAGGGCCCGGTCTTCCTCACCAGCGAGTTCCTCAAGACCGTGCAGCACCGCCCGGCCGACACCGTCGCCGACGTGGTGCACGTGACCTCGCTGTCGGCGGTGACCTCCGGCAGCGGAGCGATCGCCTACAACAGCTCGAAGGCCGCCTTCCGCAGCGCCACCTGGTGCATCCAGCGGGAGCTGCGGGAGAAGGGGACGGTCAGCGCGGACGGCACCGAGGTGCCCTTCCCGGCGCGGGTGCACAGCATCGTGCCGGCCGCGATGGACACCCCGATGATGGAGCGCTGGGGCATCCCGGCGCACCGGATGATGCCGCCGTCCGACGTGGCCCGGATGGTGCTGACCATGGTCACCATGCCCGACACCAGCTTCGTGCCCGAGGTCTTCGTCATCCCCCGCAACGAGCCGGACTTCCCGCGATGAGCATCTCCACGCGCGAGTGGCAGCTGGTCCGGCGCCCCCACGGCGAGCCGGTGGCCGAGGACTTCCGGCTGGTGTCGGCGGAGCGCCCGGACCCGGCGGACGGCGAGGTCGTGGTGCAGACCATCGCGATGTCGGTCGACCCGTACATGCGCGGCCGGATGAGCGCGGCGAAGTCCTACGCCGCCAGCTGGGAGCTGGGCGAGACGATGCAGGGCGGCGCCGTCGGCCAGGTCGTCGCCTCCCGCTCGGACGCCGTCCCCGAGGGCGCGCTGGTGCTGCACGGCCTGGGCTGGCGGGACGTCGCCGTCGTCCCGGCGAAGCACGTCTCGGTCGTCGAGCCGCTGCCCGGCCTGCCGCTGTCGCTGTACCTGGGGGTGCTCGGCATGCCGGGGCTCACCGCGTACGCGGGACTGTTCCGGCTCGCCGACTTCCGCGAGGGGGACGCCGTCTTCGTCTCCGGCGCCGCCGGGGCGGTGGGCAGCCTGGTCGGCCAGTTCGCCCGGCTGCGCGGGGCCTCGCGGGTCGTGGGCAGCGCCGGGACACCGGAGAAGGTGCGCTGGCTGCGCGAGGAGCTGGGCTTCTCCGCGGCGTTCGACTACCACGACGGCAAGGTCGCCGACCTGCTCACCGCCGCCGCACCCGACGGGATCGACGTCTTCTTCGACAACGTGGGCGGGGAGCACCTGGAGGCGGCGATCGGCGCCTTCCGGACGTACGGGCGGGCCGCGCTGTGCGGGTCGATCTCCGGCTACAACGCCACCACGGCGCCCCCCGGGCCGCGCAACCTGGGGTTCATCGTCGGCAAGCAGCTGACACTGCGCGGGTTCATCGTGGGTAGCCACGCCGACCTGCGGCCGGAGTTCGTCGGCGCGGTGTCGGGCTGGCTGCAGGACGGCTCGCTCGTCGCCCGGGAGACGGTGGTCGACGGGCTGGACTCCGCCGTCGACGCGTTCCGGGCACTGCTGAGCGGGGGCAACACCGGGAAGATGGTCGTCCGGCTGGCGCCCGACCCTTCCTGACCCCGCCCCGGTGATCACCACGGGCTGATGGCTGTCTCCGCTCCATCGAGACCACCCTCAGCCCGTGGTGATCATGCGGAGCCGGTGGCCGCCGGTTGGCGACCGCGGGATCAGGGCAGAGTGCGGATCATGTGGCTCTTCCTCACCCGCCGTTTCCGCATGTGGGTCATCCTCACCGTCCTCGCGCCGCTGGCGACCAAGGTGCTGCGCAACCTGGGCCAGGCCCTGCGGAAGCGCAACGGCCCCTCCACGATCAGCAACGGCCTGCTCAAGGCCGGCGACCTCGGTGAGAAGGCCCGCCTCAAGCTGGGCGGCAAGCGCCGCGGCCGCTGACGACGTGACCGAGTTCTCCACCCCCGACGCCGATCGCCCCGACCCCCGTTCCCCCGAACTGGAACAGCGGTCGGCGGTCGGGGAGACCCGGGGCATCGCCCTGTTCTGTCACGGCGGAACCCCCGCCAGCATCGAGCCACCGAAGACCCGGGCGCTCTCGCTGGTGCGGATGCGGGCCTTCGAGCAGTACGTGCACGCCAGCACCGCCGACCAGGGCATCGCCACCGCCGTCCTCCGCTACCGGGTCGCCGGCTGGAACGGGGAGGCGGCCGACGCCTACCAGGACGTCCGCTGGGCGATCGGTCAGCTGCGCGAGCAGCACGGCACCGACGTCCCGATCGTGCTGGTCGGGCACTCGATGGGCGGCCGGGCCGCGCTCCGCGCGGGTGGGGAGCCCTCGGTGACCGCGGTCTGCGCCCTCGCCCCGTGGACCCCGCCCGGTGAGCCGGTCATGCACCTGGGCGGTCAGACGGTGGTGATCCTGCACGGCCGCGGCGACCGCTGGGTGCCCCCGCGGCTGTCCGCGGAGTTCGCCGTCCGGGCCCGGCGGGCGCACGCCCGGGTGGCCCGGTTCACCATCGTCGGCGGGCACGGCATGGTGCGGCGGTCGCAGCGCTGGCACCGCTTCGCCCGAGACGTCGTCCTGGCCGGGACGGGGTTGGCGCCGATGCCCGAAGCGATCGCCGACGCCCTGCGCCAGCCGAGCCCCGAGGGCCTCGCCGTCCCCCTCTGACCCGTCAGCTTCGCCGCCTGCCAAGACGCTGAGCTGCAGCGGTGGACCGAATCACCGGTGCCCTACCTGCCCGAGCACGCCGAGCAGTTCGTCGGCGAGGTCGCCACCAGCACCTGGGCCGCAGGCGGCGCCCTGTTCGCGGTGGAAGCCCAAGCCGACGACCGCCTGGTCGGCAGCATGGGTCTGCACGGCGTGCGCGATGGCGTGGCCCCGGCCGGTTACTGGACCGTCGCTGACCAGCGCGGGCAGAGCCTGACAGCTGAGGCACTGCGGGTGCTCGGCGACTGGGCGCTCGACGTGCTCAACGTGAGGCGGGTGGAACTCATCGCTGACCCGGCGAACGTCGGGTCGAACCGGGTCGCCGAGCGCGCCGGGTTCACCGCGGAGGGCGTGCTGCGCTCCCGGTACCTGCACCGAGGGACACCCGGCGATGTTGTCCTGTGGTCGCTACTGGCCGCCGAGCGGCCAACGACATGACCGCGCCATGCTCAGGGGGAGCTTGACCCGGTTTTCCGGACACGTTCGGTTCGTTGATCATGCCGCGGTGAGTGC
>NZ_JPMX01000012.1 GCF_000761485.1 Modestobacter caceresii | reverse complement strand
CTGGGCGCGGGCCCCGCGCACGACGCCGCGGCCGCCGCGGTCCGGGAGGCGGCCGCGGCCGGTCGCCCGCTGGCCGACCTCGTGGCCGAGCGCACCGACGTCGACGGCGCCGCGCTGGTCGCCGACGGCAGCCCGGACGTCGGTGAGGCCGGCGCCCAGGTGGACGCCGCCCTCGCCGCCCACACCATCGCGCTCCAGTCCGACCCCACCGCATCCGTCGTCACCGCAGGAGAAGGAGGACCGGCATGACCGCCGTCGAGGTGCACGCCGTCGTCGAGGGCCCGGCCGGTGCGCCGGTGCTGCTGCTGTCCAACTCCCTGGGCTCGGACCTGTCCATGTGGGACCCGCAGGTGCCGGCGCTGACCGAGCACTTCCGGGTGGTCCGGTACGACACCCGCGGGCACGGCCGCTCGCCGTCGGTGCCCGGGGAGGCCACGATCGACGACCTCGCCGACGACGTCGTCGCGCTGCTGGACCGGCTCGGGGTGGACCGGGCGCACGTCGCCGGCGTCTCCATCGGCGGGATGACCGGCCTGCGGCTGGCGGTGCGTGACCCGCAGCGGGTGCTGACCCTGGCGGTGCTGTGCAGCTCGGCGCACACCGGCAACCCGGACAGCTGGGCGGACCGGGCGCGCACCGTGCGCGCCGAGGGCACCGGGGCGATCGCCGAGCCGGTGGTCAGCCGGTGGCTCACCCCGCCGTACGCCGCCGCCCACCCCGACCTGGTCGCCCGGCTGCGGGCCATGATCACGGCTGCCGACGACGAGGGCTACGCCGGCTGCTGCGCCGCGATCGCGGGGATGGACCAGCGCCGCGACCTGCACCGGATCACCGCGCCGACGCTGGTGGTCTCCGGAGCCGAGGACCAGGCGGTGCCGCCGGAGCACCAGCAGCTGATCGCCGACGGCGTCCCCGGCGCCCGGTTGCTCACCCTCAGCCCGGCCGCGCACCTGGCCAACCTGGAACAGCCCGAGCAGGTCAGCCGGGCCCTCATCGCACACGCCATCGGAGGCACGCCGTGACCGGACCGACGGGACCGCTGGAGACCGACGAGCAGCGCCGCGCCGCGGGGATGCGGGTGCGCCGGGAGGTGCTCGGCGATGCCCACGTCGACCGGGCGGTCGCCGCGGTGACCCCGTTCACCGCCGACTTCCAGGACTTCATCACCCGCGTCGCCTGGGGCGACCTGTGGCAGCGGCCCGGTCTGGAGCGCCGCGAGCGCAGCATGCTGACCCTGGCCATCACCGCGGCGCTGCGGCAGTGGGACGAGTTCGCGCTGCACGTCAAGGCCGCGGTGCACAACGGGTTGACCGACGAGGAGATCGCCGAGGTGTGCCTGCACACCGCGGTCTACGCCGGGGTGCCGGCGGCCAACCACGCCCTGGCCGTCGCCAAGCCGATCCTGGCCGAGCTCCGCGCCCAGGGCTGAGGCCGCTCCCCGGCTGGGGCCGCTCCGGGGCTGGGGCCGCTCCGGGGCTGGGGCCGCTCGGGCCCGGGGCGGTCAGCCGGCGGGGACGGTGACCGGCACGGTCGCGCGACCGTCGCCGAGCTCGACGGTGGCGCCGTCGGGGAACGTCGCGGAGCCGGCGACGACGACGGTCCCCTCGGTGAAGTCGGCGGGCACGTCGAAGGCGGTGATCACCCGCGTCGGGGAGTCGTCCAGGTCCTGCGCCCGGAGCGTCGTCCCGTCCGGCAGGCGCAGCGACAGCAGCCCCGGTGGCACCGCACCGGGCGCGGAGTCCGGCAGCGCCATGGTGACGTCGAGCAGCAGCAGCGCGCGGCTCGGGCCGGCCGGTCGCTCGTCCCTGACGAACCACTCGAGCCGGCCGCCGCGCACCGCGATCGTGACCGGCAGGGACGCCGAGACCCGGCCGGGTGCGCTCAGCGTCGCCGGCAGCTGCCGGGAGGTGTCCACGTCGGCCTCTCGGGAGGTGCGGGCCAGCACCTGCAGGTTGTCCGGGCCGGGTGCCCCGGTGAGCAGGGACAGTCGCTGCTCGACCCCGGCGTCGGTGACCACCAGGTCGGCGACGGCGGTGTCGGTGGGCACCGACAGCAGCGCCTCGACCGTGGTCCCGGGGCCGGTCAGCGCCGGGGGTACGGGGACCGGCTGCCGGTCGCCGACCTGGTAGGTGATCGTGGGTGGGGTGGGGGAGCGACCCTCGCCCTGCTCGACCACGTACCGCACGGCGAGGAACTGCTCACCGTCGGCCGGCCGCAGGGCGGCGTCCCCGGTGCCCACCCGGTCGGGCTGCGCCAGGCCGGTGACGGTGACCGCCGCGGCCGGGCCGGAGAGCCGGGCCGGGCCCGCCGGCTCGCGGTAGGTGACGTCAGGGAACGGCCCCACCGCGGTGTGGCCGGGCAACGCCTGGGGCACGGCCGGCGCGGTCAGACCGCCGGTGCCCCGCGGGGGCTCGCCGCCGTCGGGCCGGCGGAGCAGCTCGCGATCGGTCAGCGGCTCCGGGGCGGGGTCGGCGGGCAGCGCGGCCACCGACAGCCGCACGTCGCCCCCGGCCGGCGTGCCGGTCAGCGGGAACCGGAGCCAGCTGGCGTCGTCCTGTCCATCGACGAAGAGGGCCGGGCCGCAGAGCAGGTCCGGGCGCACCTCGGAGCCGGCGGCGTCGGCCAGCTGGAACCAGCAGCGGCTCTGTGCGCTCTGGACCCCCTGCCGGGCCGCCACGTGGTCGGTGAAGACGCGGTCGGCCTCGGCGAGGACCGTGCCGGGGTCGGTGACGTAGCGGCCGCCGTAGGTGAACGGGTCCTCGCGCAGCAGCGCGAACAGGCCGGCGCCGACCAGCAGCACGACGAGCAGGGCAGCGCTGAGGATCGTCCCGACCGGCCGGGGACGGCGGCGTCCGGTCACCGGCGGCTCGGCGGCGGCCGGGTCGGACGCGGGGGGACCGGGGCGCTCCTCGCCGTCTCCGCCCACTCGTCCTCCGGCCTCTCGGTGTCCCACGGCGGCCCGGGGAGCGGCCGACCGGGAACGCTAACCGACCGGACGGGGCGACCGCACGCACCGCCACCGGAACGGGGAACGGGTCGGGTGGCCGCCGGTCACCCGGACGGAGGAGCGACGTCTTGCCTCTCGGTTCGGCGGCAGATACACCGGGTAGGGACGATCCGCTGACAGACCCCCACCCGTCGAGGAGCACCGCACCTGCCGCGTCGGAGTGCCCGACCGCAGGAGGCGTACGACCGCGTGACCGCAGTGCCCGAGGAGACGGCCCGCCCGCTGCGGGTGGCGACCGTGCCGTACGCCGGTGCGTACCTGGACGCCGTGCTGCCCGAGACCATCGTCCGCGTGGGACCGGCCGGCTCGCCCAGCCCGTGGTTGGACGTCCGTCACCTCACCGCGCACGTCGGCGAGGTCGACGTCCTGCACCTGCACGGCGGGTACGACCACCTGACCGTGGCCGAGATGGAGGCCTGGACGGCGGCGGTCCGGCGCACTGGCGTGCCGCTGGTCGTCACCGTGCACCACCTGGACGCCCTCGAGGGAGCCGACACCGGCACCCACCCCGAGTCCGCCCGCGCCCGGCACCGCGCGCACCTGCGGGCGCTGCTGGGCACCGCCGAGGTCGTGCTCACCCTGACCCGCGGCGCCGCCGACGAGATCGCCGACCGCTACGGCCGGACGGCGATCGTCGTCGCCCACCCCTCCCTGGCCGGCCCGACCCCGGACGTCGGGCGGGAGACCCGGCTGGTCGGGCTGCACCTGGGGCGGCTGGGCGCCGACGTGCCCGAGGCCGAGGAGCTGGTCCGGGCTGCGCTGTCCGGTGCGGTCTCCGGCGGCGGTCGGCTGCGGGTCGACGTGCACCCCGACGTCGACCTCGTCGCGGGGCTGCCGGGGCTGCTGGCGCTCGCCGACGCCGGTGAGCTGGAACTGGTGCGCAGCTGGCCCGACGACCCGGCCGCCTGGGTCCGCCACCTGCAGGAGCTGCACGTGTCGGTGCTGCCCCGCCGTACGGGCACCCACTCGGGCTGGGTGGAGCTGTGCCGGGACGCCGGCACCCGCGTCGTCGTGCCCGGCGGTGGCCAGCACGCCCAGCAGTGGTCCGACGTCGTCGTGTACGGCAACGACCCGCGCCAGGGCCTGGACGCCGCGTCGCTCAACTCGGCCGTGGTCGCGGCGCTCACCCGGCCGGCGCCGGCCCGGGTGGACCGTGCCTGGCGGGCCGAGCAGCGCGTCGCCGTGCAGCGGGTGCACGCCCAGGTGTACGAGCAGGTCGCCGCCGACGTCCCGGTGCGCTGAGGCGGCGGGTCAGCCGGCCTGGGTGGCGTGCGGCAACCGCACGGTGAACGCGGTGCGCCCCGGGGTGCTGGCCAGCTCCACGCTGCCGCCGTGCGCGGTGACGACGGCGTGCACGATCGCCAGCCCCAGCCCGGTGCTCCCGGCCGAGCGGGACCGGGAGGCGTCACCGCGGGCGAACCGCTCGAAGACGTGCCCCTGGAGCCCGGCGGGCACCCCCGGTCCGTCGTCGAGGACCTGCAGGACCGCCTTGTCCCCCTCGGTCCGCAATGAGGTGGTGACGGTCGTCCCCGCGGGCGTGTGGCTGCGGGCGTTGCCCAGCAGGTTGACCAGCACCTGGTGCAGTCGGGCGGCGTCGCCACGCACCACGACCGGGGTGTCGGGGAGGTCGAGCTGCCAGTGGTGGCCCGGGCCGGCGACGTGGGCGTCGCTGACCGCGTCGACGGCCAGGGCGGTGAGGTCGACCTCCTCGGAGGCGAGCTCCCGGCCGGCGTCGAGCCGGGCTAGCAGCAGCAGTTCCTCGACCAGGGCCGACATGCGCAGCGCCTCGGACTCCACCCGGTTCATCGCGTGGCCGACGTCCCCGGCGACCTCGCTGTGCTGCCGCCGGACCAGCTCGGCGTAGCCGCGGATGGAGGCCAGCGGGGTGCGCAGCTCGTGGCTGGCGTCGGCGACGAACTGCCGCACCCGGGTCTCGGACTCCTGGCGAGCGGCGAGCGAGCCCTCGACGTGGTCGAGCATCCGGTTCAGCGCCGCCCCGACCTGACCGACCTCGGTGCCCGGGTCGGTGTCCTCGGGCGCCATCCGCTCGGCCAGCTGCACCTCGCCGCTGGCCAGCGGCAGCTCGGAGACGCGGGTCGCCGTCGCCGCCACCCGGTCCAGCGGCGCCAGGGTACGGCGGATGACCAGCACGGCGGTGCCGGCGGCGGCGAGCAACGCGGCCAGCCCGGCCAGCAGCTCGACGGTGACCAGGTTGCGGACGGCGTCGGCGGCGCCGCTCAACGGCAGCCCGGTGACCAGTACGTCGTCGTCCGAGGTGGTCCTGGCGACCAGCCGGTACTCGCCGAGACCGCCGCCGAGGTCCCGGGTCACCGGCTCACCGTCGGTGGGCAGCCCGGCGAGGACGGACTCCTGCGCGTCGGTCAGCGTCAGGGGTTCGCCGAACTGGGGCACCACCCCGGACCTCCGGACGACCCCGTCGGTCACCTCGGCGACCAGGGTGCCCTCTCCCTGGCCGCGGGCGTCCAGGCCCTCGGGCCTGCCGCCGCCCTCGTCATCGTCCCGTCCGGGCCCTCGATCGGGGTCCTGCGCCCGGGCGGCCGCCGCCGCCAGTTGGGCATCCACCTGACCGCCCAGCTCCGAGCGCAGCGCGGTCACCGAGACGACGCCGACCAGGGTGAGCACCAGCACCAGCGGGACGACGAAGGCGACGAGCAGCCGGGTGCGCAGCGAGCGGCGGGACCGGGGGAGACCGGCGGTCACCGGGAGGGGGCAGACGTCATGCGGCGGGCTTGATCACGTACCCGGCGCCCCGGAGGGTGTGGATCATCGGCGGGCGGCCCGCGTCGATCTTGCGCCGCAGGTAGGAGATGTAGAGCTCGACGATGTTGCCCTGGCCGCCGAAGTCGTACTGCCAGACCCGGTCGAGGATCTGCGCCTTGGACAGCACCCGCTTGGGGTTGCGCATCAGGTAGCGCAGCAGCTCGAACTCGGTGGCGGTCAGCCGGACGTCCTCCCCGGCCCGGGTCACCTCGTGGCTCTCCTCGTCCAGGGTCAGGTCGCCGACGACCAGCAGGCCGTCGTCGGCCACGACCCGGCTGGTGCGGCGCAGCAGGCCGCGCAGCCGGGCGGCGACCTCCTCCAGGCTGAAGGGCTTGGTGACGTAGTCGTCCCCGCCGGCGGTGAGCCCGGCGATCCGGTCCTCCAGCGCGTCCTTGGCGGTCAGGAAGACCACCGGGACCAGCGGCGTGTCCGCGCGCAGCCGGCGCAGCACCTCCAGGCCGTCCATGTCGGGGAGCATGACGTCCAGGACGACGGCGTCCGGGTGGAACTCGCGGGCGTCGCGGACCGCGGCGGCGCCGTCGGGGGCGGTGCGCACGTCCCAGCCCTCGTAGCGCAGCGCCATGGACAGCAGTTCACAGATCGAGGGCTCGTCGTCGACGACCAGGACCCGCAGGGCGCTGCCGTCCGGCCGGGTGAGCTGGGCGCGGGAGCTGGACGCGGGGGAGGTGGTCGTCATGGTGTGACTGTGCGTCCTGGACCTGAGAGCTCCCTGTGCGCAGCGCAGGAACTCGCTGAACGTCTGCCCAGCGGCGAGGAGCGCGGCCGGGCAGACGGGGATGAGGTGAGGTGGGCAGGGGCGGGGTCGAACCGCCGACCTCTCACTTTTCAGGCGAGCGCTCGTACCAACTGAGCTACCTGCCCCTCCCGGTGTACTGGACACCGGGTGGCGACCCTGACGGGACTCGAACCCGCGACCTCCGCCGTGACAGGGCGGCGCGCTAACCAACTGCGCTACAGGGCCTTGCTGTGGTGCATGAACTGCTGTGCTGCATGGTGCGTGCCCCCAACGGGGTTCGAACCCGTGCTACCGCCTTGAAAGGGCGGCGTCCTGGACCGCTAGACGATGGGGGCTCGTGGTCGCTGGAGGCAGGGAGAACCATACATGGCCCCGGGCGGCTCCTCGCACCGGGGGGCCACCGGTGCGCGTGGCGTCCGTACCGGCAGGGTCCGCCGTGCCAGCATCCACCCCGTGCCGATCCGCCGTTCCGCTCGGGTGACCCGCTCCGCCGGGCTCGCCGTCGCCCTCCTGCTGGTGGCCGGTTGTGCCGCTCAGCCCGGCACCGACAGCACCGCGTCGACCGCTGACGCCTCGTTCAGCGCGGCACCGGAGACCGGGGGGACCACCGAGCCGACCCCGACCACGACCACGGCGGAGGCGGAGAGCCCGGCGCCGGAGTTCCCCGCGGACACCTCGGCCGACACCGCCGAGCCGGTCGACCCGGAGGGGCTCACGGTGACGGAGGTCCGCGCCGCCCCGCACGAGGGGTTCGAGCGGGTGGTCTTCGAGCTCGCCGGCAGCGGCACCCCCGGGTGGCGGGTCGAGTACGTCGACGCGCCGTCGTCCCAGGGGTCCGGGGACGCCGTCGCCGTCCCGGGGTCGGCGTTCCTCCAGGTGACGTTGCAGGGCACGAGCTACCCGTACGAGACCGGCGCCGAGGAGGTGGCCCGGGGACCGGTGTCGGTCTCCGGCACCGACACCGTGCAGGGCGTCGTCTACGACGCCACCTTCGAGGGCACCTCGGTCGCCTGGATCGGCACCAGCGCCGAGGTCCCTTTCCGGGTGTCCGCGCTGTCCGACCCCACCCGGCTGGTGGTCGAGGTCGCCGACGCCGGCTGAGCCCAGGGAGGCGGGTCAGCCCAGGGAGGCGCTGAGCTCCACCGAGCCGGAGTCCACCGTCGTGCAGGTCAGCGAGAGCGGCCCGGCGGAGACGCTCTCGCCCTCGGCGCAGGTGACGCTGGTGTCGCCGACGGTGACGGTCGCCCGGCCGTCCTCGGTGCCGCCGTAGGAGAGCTCGGTGCCCAGGATCGTGGCCTCGGCGCCGTCGCCGCTGAGCGTCGCGGTGCACTCGTTGCCCGAACAGGCGACGCTGTACGAGCTGCAGGCCGTGAGCGGGGCGAGCAGCAGCATCCCGGCGGCCGCCACGCGGGCGGATCGGGTCATGATCGACATGCCGGCAGCCTAGGGGCGGGACGCCGAGGCCCCGGTCAGCCGCAGCGGCGAGCCGCTGTGCTCGGTCGTGGGGAGCTCAGTCGCGGGGAGCGGGGGAGAACACCCAGCTCCGCAGGGCGACGAACCGGATCAGGCCGATCGCGCCGGTGACCGCGGCGATCAGGCTGAGCTGGACGACGGCGCCCACGTCGCCGGTCAGGGTGTGCAGGCCCGCCAGCGCGAGCGAGGTGGCGACCAGCCCGATGCCGGCCAGGCCACCGCCCTCCCACTGCGCGGTGAACCAGGAGACCCGGCCGCCGGCGTGGAAGGTCAGCCGGCGGTGCATCTCGTTGGCCAGCAGGGTGGAGGCGATCGCGCCGACCAGGTTGGCGGGCTGGGCGCCCAGGCCCTGCAAGCTGATGAACACCAGGGCGTAGAGCGCACTGGAGACCCCGCCGACGACGACGAAACGGGCGAACTGTGCCCCGGCGTCGTCCTGCTGCAGCCGCTCGCGCACCGCGCTCGACCGCTCCCGCACCCACGTCGGCGCGACCACGTCGTCGAACCCACCCGCGCGCACGCCGCAGACGGCGGTGCGGCGGAGCAGGGACGGGCAGGTCACGGGTCCTCCTCAGGGTGTGAGCACGGGTCCGTGCTCAGGCAGCAAGGTCATCCTGCGACAGCAACCAGTGGACCGCATGTGCATTCCCGCTGCGTTCCCGCAACACTCGTGACGTCGCTCACGCAGAGTGTCGGTACGTGCGTCGGCGTCCTGCTCGCGGCAGCGAGCCCGTCGACGGCGGGTTCCGGTCGGCTGCGCCGGGTATGGGCCGGTGCATGAGCCTGTTCGGTGTGCTGGACCGCCTGTCCGAGGTGTCGTCGTTCGACGCGAAGCTGGAGTCCGCCCGGACGGCGGTGAACAAGGTGCTGCGCCCGCAGGCGTTCCGCGACCTGCTGCACGGCACGTGGCTGGGCCATCCGCTGCACCCGATCCTGGCGATGGTGCCGGTGGGCACCTGGCTGTCGGCCGGGATCCTGGACCTCATGCCCCCGGCCCGCCCGGCCGCCACCGCGCTGATCGGCACCGGCGTGGCGGCCAGCCTGCCCGCGGCGATGGCCGGCGCGGCCGACTGGTCGGAGCAGGACGACGCCGTCCGGCGGCTGGGCGCCATCCACGCCGCCGCCAACGTCGCCGCGTTGGGGCTGTACGTCGGCTCGCTGGTCGCCCGCGGCAAGGGCAACGGCGCGCTCGGGCGGGTGCTGGCCTACAGCGGCCTCGGCCTGGCCAGCGGGTCGGCGGCCATCGGCGGCCACATGTCCTACGCGCAGTCCTCGGGTGCGAACCACGCCGTCACCGACGCCCGGCAGCTGACCACCGACTGGATCGACCTCGGCCCGCTCGACGACCTGCCGGAGGGGCGGCCCGCGCTGCGCACGGGCGAGGGCCGGGGCACGCCCGTGGCGCTGGCCGTGGTGCGCCGGGGCGCCCGCGTCGACGCCTTCATCAACTCCTGCGCGCATGTGGGTGGGCCGCTGGCCGAGGGCGCCGTGGAGCAGGTGCGCGGGTCGGACTGCATCGTGTGCCCGTGGCACGGCTCGGCCTTCGACCTGGAGAGCGGCGAGCCGCGCCGGGGTCCGACGGCGTCGGCCCAGGAGCGGCTCGAGGTCAAGTACGAGGCCGGCCGGGTGCTCGGCAAGCTGCCCAACCGGCACGTCTCGAAGTGACCATCGGCGGCTGAGGCCGCCCTACGCTCGGCCACGTGCGGACGGTGCGCGCCCCGGTCCTCGCGCTGCTGCTCGCCGGCTGCGCGGCGGGGAGTCCGCCGTCTGCCGCGCCGGCTGCTCCCTCTGTGACGGTGCTGCCGGACGTCCCCGGGATGGCGGGGGAGGCGCTGCGTCACCGCTCCGACGAGGCGATCGGCGGGCAGGTCCAGGTGCACCTCACCAACACCGGGACGACGCCGTTCACCGTGACCGAGGTGGCCCTGGACTCCCCGGGCTTCCAGCCACTGCCGGCCCGTCCGGTGGACGCGGAGTACGCCCCCGGGCGGACGATCGACCTGACGACGCCGTACGGACCCGTGGACTGTGCGGTGACGCCCGGCCCGGCTGCGGCCCGGCTGACCGTCGTCCGGGCCGGTGGGACCGCCGAGGCGGTGCGGGTCCCGCTGGCCGGCGGGACGCTCGCGCAGGTGCACGCCGAGGAGTGCGCGGTCGCCGCGGTCGCCGCGGTGGTGGGAGTCGCCGTCGAGGGGCTGACCGAGGCGGGGGAGGCGGTCACCGGCGAACTCGTGCTGGCCAGGCGCACGGGCGACGAGCCGGTGGAGGTCGCCGCGCTGGGGCGCAGTGTCGTGCTGGAGCCCGCACTGGACGCCGAGCTGCCCGTCACGCTGGCCCCAGGTCGTGACCGGCTGCGGCTGCCGGTGAGCTTCCGCCCGACGACCTGCGAGCCGCACGTGCTGGCCGAGACCAAGCAGCCGTTCGCGTTCCCGCTCCGGCTGACCGTCGGCGATGGTGACGAGGTGACGGTCGACCTGACGCTGGGCGACGCCCAGGAGGCGCTGCTGCAGGAGCTGCTCGGCCGGGTCTGCACCGGCTGACCGGGATTGGCCGGCCGGTGCGGCGGGCACCGGAGCACGATGTTCCTCTTCTTCACCAACCGGCTGGGTTGCCTGGGTTCCCTGCTGGTCAGCCTCGTGCTCACCGGACTCCTCTTCCTGCTGTTCACCCTGCTCTGACCGGCCCGGGCAGGCGTTCTGGGAGACTCGCCCCGCCGGGCCTCTAGCTCAACTGGCAGAGCAGCGGACTTTTAATCCGCGGGTTGTGGGTTCGATCCCCACGGGGCCCACCTCGCTGGCCGCGCGTGTCGCCGTCGGGCAGGACCACCGTCGTCCCGCGGTCGAGTCAACGGTTGGCTGTCGACCTGGTCGACGGTGTCGGGCGGGTGCGCCGCGACCCCCCGGGCTCCGGACGGGGAGAGGCGGGGCCAGCGGGACGGCGCGGCCGTGTCCGAACGATGCGCGGCCACGGCGCAGGCGCCAAGCAGCAGCAGCCAGCCCGCGAGGGGCAGCAGGCGCAGGAACGTGTCGGGCACGCCGGTCAGGCCCTCCACGTGCCAGGCGTCGTTGGTCGCGAACAGGTAGACCCCTGCCCACGCCGGCCAGGTGCGCACCAGGCTGTCGCGCCGCACCACGGTCACCAGCAGCGGCAGCAGGTAGATGCTGTAGTTGGCCCACGAGAAGGACGACGCCAGCAGCGTGCCGAGCATCAGCAGCGGCACGACCTCCAGCGGGGCCTGCGGGCGGGACCGCCGGCGCCACGCCACCCAGCAGGCCAAGCCGAACGCTGCCACCCGCAGCCCCAGGTCCAGCGCCGGCGGCAACCCCAGCTGTACGGCGGCACCGTGCAGGGAGCGGTTGAACGGGGCCAGCTCGGGACGGTTGCCCCCGGCCAGCAGCGGCAGGACGTCGCTGAAGAACACGGCGCGGTCCGGCACGGTCAGCACCCCGACAGCGGTGAGCACCACTCCGCTGGTGGCGGCTGCGAGCAGTGCCCGTCCCCGCCCCAGGAGGACGAGGGCGATCACGACCGGGGCCAGGGTGGGCTTGACCGCGCACACGGCGCCGAGCAGGGCGCCGGCTGCGATGTCTCGGCGGGCCACGAGCAGTGCGATGACGCCGGCCTCGGCGAGCAGGAGGACGGTGTCGACGTTGCCCTGGTCCAGCAACCCGATCAGCGGCCGGCTGTTGGCGAGGACCAGCAACGCCCCGGGCAGGACAGGGGACGTCGCACGGATGCCGACCAAGCGCAGCAGCAGCACCGTCGCGGCGGCCACGGCGGCCAGGCCGACCAGCACGACGACGACCAGCGCACCACGGAACGGCAGCAGGCCCAGCGGCGCGAAGAGCCAGCCGGCCAACGGGGGGTAGATGAACTCCAGGCGGGCGTCGTACAGCGGTCCGCCGGCGGCCAGGCTGGCGCCGCTGCGCCACAGGATCGCCAGGTCCGAGGCGGTCCCCGTGGACGAGCGCACCGCCAGGTGCAGCAGGGAGCCCACGGCCAGCGGCCACAGCACGACACGGACTGCCTGCCCCCACGCCACGCGTCTCGGGCGTCCGGCCGGGTCGGGGCCCCCCAGCGGGGTGCGGCGATCGACGTCGGCGTCCGCCGGCACCGACGTGCCGGTACTGGCGGCCCACGTCGTCCGCTGCATCGTCGCCTCCCTCCAGCCAGAACGACAGGGCCCCTGCGGCAGCGCGAGGCCAGCCCGGGAGTGCCCAGAAGCTCCTGCGTGAACCGCCCGGGGGCGACCGAGGTCCGCGTGGGCTGGAGCCGGACGGCACGCCGGGCATGCCGCAGCTGCTAGTGGCGATCCGTGGCGACGGGGAAGACCCACCGGCGCCCCGGCCACTCGGAGACGCACCAGAGCTCTTCCCCGGGGCGGGACCAGGCCAGGTCCTCCGGCCCGCTCGGCAACACCCCCCGGTTGCGGTGCCAGGTGCCCGGGGCGCCGACGTACAGGTCCCCGGCGGACCCCCTGCCATTGCTCGCTGTGACGAACCAGGTGGACCCGTGCACGGCCACCCCCTGCATGCGGCGCGGTTGGTCCTCGTGGACCTCGAGCGGAACGCACAGGCCGTGGCCGTCGACGGCCGGAAGCCCCGTCCGGGGGTCGAGGGGGTAGCGCGCGAGCCGGGGCTGTCGATCGTCCTTGGCTCGGTACTCCCCGACGGCGAGCGTCGGGCGCCCCTCCAGTTCCCCGGTGGACAGGAACGAGTAGCGCAGTCGACGCGGTCCCGCGCGCAGCGGGACGCGAAACGCCATGAGCTGGGGGAGCACGTGGTCATACCCCCGGGAACCGGAGCCGCCGACGGCGGATCGCCGCAGCGCGTCGATCCCGGTGGGCGACGCATCGCCCGCCGTCCCGGTGAGCCGACGAGGGACCGCCATGAGGTCCCCGAGGCGGAAGACCCGCACCCCGAAGAGGGTGTCGGCGACCAGGAGGAGGTCACCGTGGACGGCGATGCCCCCGGCGTGCACGGGAACTGTGCCCATGGTCAGGACCCCGAGACGCCGGTGCGGCGCGACCAGCAGGACGTGCCCGTAACGGGGACCATCCGGGTGCGCCCGGTCGACGACCGAGATCCGGGAGCCCGGTGTGCGGAGCAGCCGGCCGCGCTTGGCGTACCAGCTCACAAGCAGCACCGTGCCGGACCGGGTGCTCGCCACACCCTGTGGCCACCACCCGGGGTCACTACGGTCCAGTTCGTCCCAGGTGAAGCCGTCACCCGCGGCCTCGCCCGGGACGAGGCACTGTTCGCCGGCGCGGTCGAGGTCGTCGAGGACGCCGTCGAGCCCGAGCCTCTGCAGTCGCGCGCTCAACCGGTCGACGAGGTCGGCCCGCGGCCGTGTCGCCTTCAGTGCGAACGGCGGTGCAGCGCGCATGCGGTGCATTCTCAACCGGCCCGTGCCGGTCGGCGTTCCGAGCAGGCGACGCGCACTCGGCACGAGTCCCCTCGGGTGGGCAGCCGGCCCCGCAACGCCTTGGCGCACCAACGCGGGAACGCTCTGCTCGACGACCAGCCGCTGGTCGCCAAGACGATCTCTCTCGTCGCGGGCACCACCGTCGCCTATGTCGGCAACCGGTTCTGGACCTACGGGGACCGGCCCCGTGGCCGACTCGGGCGGGAGTACTCGCTGTACATGGCGCTCAGCGCAGTCGCCCTCGTGATCTCGCTCGTCTGTCTGGCGGTCTCGCGCTGCGTCCTCGACCTCAGGAGCCCGGTCGCCGACAACGTCGCGGCCAACGTGGTGGGCCTCGCACTCGGCAGCCTCTTCCGCTTCCTGACCTACCGGCGGTACGTGTTCCCGGCTCAGCCCGCGACCTGATCGGCGTCGGTGCGGGAAGCCGGACCGCCCCCGGCCGTCAGCGGGGACGGAGCCGCCTGCGGGCGGCGTCGGAGGCTGCGTCGCCGCTCGCGTGCCCCGGCCACGCCGGATTCGTCCGGCCCGGGCACGGGTTCCCGCCGGCCCCGGAACTGACCCGTGCCCCATGCGGCGAGCAGGACCGAGATGGCGCCGATCGCCAGCCCGGCGACGTCGTCGAGGAGGTAGTGCCAGCCGAAGTAGATCGTCGCGACGACGGTCAGCCCGAAGAAACCCCAGAGCGCCGCGCGCACCGCGATCGAGCCGAGCGCGAACTGCCCGATGAGGGCGGCAGTGAAGATGATCGACACGTGCAGCGATGCGAAGGCGGCGATGCTGTTGAGTCGCTCGGTCCCCTGTGGGTCGCCGAGGACGATCAGGCGGGACAGCAGCAAGCTGTCCTGGAGTCGGGACACGCCGGTCTCGGGGAGGTCTGAGAACAGCTCCGGTTCCGCGTAGATCGGGCCTCTCGACGGCAGGACGTAGTAGCTGGCGGTACCGAGCGCCCAGTTGAGGCACAGCGCCGTGACGTACCAGCTGGCGTGCCCGGCCCGACCCCGCAGCACGAGGGCGAGCCCCAGGGAGGCCGGCACGAACATCAGGAACGCCAGGTAGAACCACGACAGGACGTGCGCGGCGACCCCGGTGCCGAGCAGGTCGTGCAGCACCTCAGCGGGTGCGACCCCTCCCGTGAGTGCCCGGTCGGTCCCCGCCAGCTCGTCGTCGACCAGGCCGGTTCGGAAGAGGGGCAGGTAGTGCTTGAGGTTCCGGTAGGCGACGTAGGTGACGTAGAAGGCCGCGAGCCCGACCAGGACCGGACGGAGCCGGCGCCAGGGCCAGCGTTCGCGAACGACGCTGAGGACCTCTGCCGGAACCGCTCTCGGTGAGCGGACGCGCACCAGGACCCGCGTCAGCACGTCGAGCGCGAGCAGCAGCACCGCGATCAACGGCAGCCGCACGTAGGTCGGGCCGAGGAACCCGTCCGGGTCGCGCAGCGGCAGACCGAGGACCACGGCGCAGACGACGGCCACGGCACCCGTGAGCAGGGCGACGGCGACGGCCATGCCGTAGGCGTGGCGGTCGCGAGGTCCACGGGCGGCGGGTTCGTCCATACGCGGCTATCTTCTCTGAATCGTCGGCCAGCACACGTCGACGTTCGAATCGCCTTCGAGGCCGCCCGAAACGGAGCGCTGTGAGGACGGTCAGTCTACCGGTCGAGGAAATCGCGCCACCTCGCCCACACGCTGGCCGGTGGTCGCCGGGCCCCGGCTGGGCCGTCGTCGGACTCTCCGCGGCCGTCCACCTGGCCCTGTGCTGGCTCTTCCGGGGCTTCCTGACCGACGACGCCTGGATCTCGGTCCGATATGCGGAGAACCTCGCGGCCGGCGAGGGATTCGTGTGGAACCCGGGCGGCCCGCGCGTCGAGGGCTTCAGCAACCCGTTGCTCGTCGCCGTGGAGGCGCTGGCCTCGTGGGCCGGCTGGTCCGCACCCGGGGCGGCGCGCCTCCTGGGCGTGGCGGCCGGCCTCGCCTGCGTGGTGCTCGTCTACGCCGCGGGCCGCCCCGTCGTGGGGGAGACCGCGGCCCGGATCGGGTCGGTGCTGACCGCCTGCAGCGCGCCCTTCGCCCTGTGGGCGGTCGGCGGCCTGGAGACACTGCTGGTGGCATTCGCCCTCACCGCGGGCACCCTCGAGGTCGCCCGACGGGACGGCGGCAGGGTCCTGCGCGCCGCCGCGGCGTTCGCCGTGCTGCCCTGGCTGCGCCCGGAGGGTCTCGCCGTTGCGGCTGCCGTGGTGGCGCTCGGCGAGGTCCCGGGCCTCTTCCGGGCGGCGACGCGCCGGCGCGCGTTCCGACGTGCCCTGCTGCTCGGGGGCATCCCGCTCGGCTCGCAGATCGCGCTCGAGGCCGTCCGGCTCGGGATCTACGGGCACCTGCTCCCCAACTCGGTGCTCTACAAGTCCGGCGCCGGCGACGGTTTCACCGTGCTGGACAAGTTCCTCGACCAGGCCCTGCTGCCGACGGTGCTGGCGGCGGTCGGTGTGCTGCTCCTGACCGGCAGGGCGCGCCTCCTCGCCGTTCCGCCGCTCGTCTACGGGCTGGGGTCCATTGGCACCCTCGACAGCGCGAACGCCTACAGCCGGTTCTTCATGCCGGTCTGGCCCCTGATCGCGCTGCTGGCGGCGGTCGTCGTCGGGT
The DNA here is from genome assembly GCF_000761485.1 of Modestobacter caceresii. Classification (GTDB taxonomy): domain Bacteria; phylum Actinomycetota; class Actinomycetes; order Mycobacteriales; family Geodermatophilaceae; genus Modestobacter; species Modestobacter caceresii. The sequence goes on along the minus strand of NZ_JPMX01000012.1, from coordinate 34,527 downwards.
ACGGCGTCACGGCCCTCGCCCGGCGCCGCCGCACGGTGAGCGCCGCCGCACTGGTCGTCGTCGCCGCCCTCCTGGTGCTGGCACTGCCTCCCGGCGACGTCCGGAGCGTGCACGCCATGCAGGACCGGTACACCGACTGCAGGGTCGGCGCCCGGGAGTCGGCCATCGACTGGTTGCTGACGACGCCGCCGGACACGTCCTTCGCCATCTCCGACGCCGGCCTGGTGCCGGCCCGCGCCGGGGGGCGGTTCGTCATCGACGACTTCTTCCTCAACGAGCCGCTCATCCAGGAGACCGGCCGGATCCCGTTCCGCGAGCGGGCAGACCTCGTGCACGGCCGCGCCCCGGACGTCCTCGTGCTCGCGAGCCGGGACGCCAGCCGGTTCGTCGGCTCCTACCCGACCGAGCAGGCGATCCACGACCACCCGGACATGGCGGAATACCGCCTCGCACACGTGGCGGTCGGGCAGGGTGCCTCCTGCCGGTACCACCTCATGGTGTTCCAGCGATGACCAGCGGGATGTGGACGCTGCCCAACGCCCTCACCGGACTCCGCCTGCTCGCCGTGCCGGTCTTCGGCGCGGTTCTGGTCGTGTCGGGAGACACCCCCCGGGGCCGGTGGATCGCACTTGCCCTGTTCATCGCTGCGTCGCTCACCGACGTCGCGGACGGCTGGCTCGCGCGGCGTCGTGACCAGTGCACCGACTTCGGCGCCCTCCTCGACCCGATCGCCGACAAGGCCTTGATCGCCACGGCGCTGGTGTGCATGTCCGCCCGCGGCCTCGTCCCCTGGTGGGCGACCGTGCTGATCCTCGCCCGCGAGGCGGCCGTCACGGTCCTGCGACTGGCGGTCCTGCACCACGGTGTCATCCCGGCGAGCCGCGGCGGCAAGGCGAAGACGGCAGCGCAGACGACGCTGATCGTGCTCGCCCTGGCGGCACCCGGGTGGACGGAGGTCCTGACGGCCGTGGTGGTGACGACCGTCCTCTGGACGGTGGTCACCGGCCTGGACTACGGAGTGAAGGCAGCGGCGCTGACCCGGGCCCGGCCTCCTTCCCCGCAGCCGTCGGCGGCCCCTGGGCGGCAGGTGCCCCGCTGACCGCCGCCTCTGGCGCGGACGGAGATCACAGGCTCGTCAGCAGGGCGGTGGTGGCGCCAGCTCCCGGGTCAGATCCGCACGCAACCACACCCGGTAGCCGCAGATCTCGGCGACGACCTGATAGCGCTCGTGCAGCAGGTCCCGCAGCCGCGACCCCTCGTCGATGCCCCACGCGTTCAGGCCGTTGATCTGGACGACCCACGACGGCGCATCGGGCCCCGCCAGGGTGGCCCGCAGCCGGGTCTGTCCGGGATCGAGCGTGCGCATCGCCGCGCTCCACAGGTGCGGGTACGACGACGGCATGTCCGCGGTCTCCAGGACGGAGGGGAGGCCGTATGCCACGAAGCCCGTGTCGCTCGCCGCCTTCGAGTCGGCCAGCCACTCGCCGGTCCGCTGGCTGGACCAGGCCGACGGGACGGTGGCGTAGATCACGTTCGAGGCCAGGGTGCCGACGAGAGCGGCGGCCGCGACCAGCCTGCAGCAGCCCCGCATCCAGGCGCCGGCGCGGGAGACGGACGGAGCGAGCGCGCCGGCGGCGAGGACGGCCGCCGGCGCGAGTTGCAGCAGGTAGGGCGGCCAGTACGCGCCACCCGACGCGATGCCCACGATCCCGAACACGAGGAGCAGGGTGATGACCTTCCCCTCGGCCGACCCCTGCCGCAGGCCGCGGTGCGCGGTGAGGAGCCAGATGACCACGACCGGCAGGAGGCCCGTGATCGACCCCAGGACCAGCAACATCCCCGCCCTGCGGATGTTGTCGTCCGGACTCGTCGACCAGAGGACGTCGAACGCGGCACCACGGGAACCGACGAGGTCGTGCCATGCGTCGGCCGGCGGGACCTGGGCCGCCGCCAGCCACAGCACGACCAGCGCACAGGGCAGCAGTGCACCGAGGAGGCCCCCGGCCCCGACGAGAAGAGCGCGGCGACGGGCGGCGCCCTGACTCCACCACCCGAGGACGACCAGGCCGGCGAGGAGGAGTAGGCCCTCCAGCAGACTCTGCTTGACCAGCGGTGCGGCCGCGGCGGCCGCGCCGGCGGCGACGGCGCACCCGAAGCGGCCCGTGGTGGAGTCGGCGCTCCATGCGGACAGGGCCAGCGCGAACCCCACCATCACGAGCGCAGCCCCGAACAGCTCGCCGTCCGCCTGCTCCGCCGCCAGCGCCGGAGAGCACATGATCCCGGCGGCCACCACGGCGGCCCACCGCCCGCCGACCGGGCCTGCCAGCAGCGTGCCCGCACGCCAGCCGGCGAGGACGAACAGGAGGACGAACGGGATGGCGAGGACACGGATGGCCTGATCCCATTCGGTGAGCGACGCGACCCTGAAGATCAGCATGAGCAGCGGCGGGCGATCGACGAAGTAGTCGCCGTAGAGGAACTCACCGCCCGCGTGCCACTGCCGCGCCGCCAGCAGGTAGCCGCCCTCGTCGTTCCGCAGCGGCCTCAGCACGTATGTCGCGCGGACGAGCACCACGACCAGGCAGATCGGGACGAGGAACCGCCGGGCAGAGCTGCTGGGGGAGCGGGCGGGCTCGAGGTCCCGGACCGCACGCGAGGCCACGCCCCATTCAACCGCGACCCACCGTGCCTCGACGCCCGCGCCGGCCACCGCCCCGGCCGCGGCAGACCCGGTGCGGCAGTTCGCCGGAGTCCTATGCTCTCCACGTGGCGAGCGGGCTGGCTGTGGTGGCCGCGGTGGTGGTCGCCATCGTGCACATGGGCTTCCTGGCCTACATCGTGTTCGGCGGGTTCCTGGCGCTGCGCAGGCTGGCCTGGCTGTGGCCGAGCATGGCGGCGACCTCCTACTCGGCCTACGTGACGCTGGCCGACTTCACGTGTCCCCTCACCACTCTGGAGAAGTGGCTGCTCGAGGTCGGCGGCAGGGCGCCGTACGCGGGCAGCTTCATCGCGCACTACCTGCACGACGTCCTCTACCCGGCGCAGTACGAGACGGCGGCCTGGCTGACCGCGATGAGCGTCGCCCTCGTGTCCTACGCCGTCGTGCTCACACGGTGGCGGCGGCGGTCCGCCGTCTTCTGACAGGCGGTCCTCCACGGCCGCTCCTACGGCGACCCCGCCCAGACCGGCGGCGGTGTCGTCTTCCCGGGGATGTGCCCGATGCCCACCGTGGAATGGCGTGCGCGACAGGCCGGAATCGCGCGCCGAATCGGGATGACCGAGGCCTGATCCGAGAAAAGGCCAGCTCAGCGGTGTGTCGATGTCGACAAGGCGGCTGCTGGCAGGTCGGTCATCGACCGTTCGGGTGCCCCGCACAACGATTCGGTGACGGGACCGTGATGACGGTGTGAAAGCGCGTCGTCCGGCGCGTCGGGAGCCCTAGCTTTCGGCATGTCCGCGGCACTTCCCCAGCCGCGACGGAATGCACCGAGGAGCCCCTTGTGACCGCCTTGCTCGATCTGGCACCCCGCCCGTCGTCCCGTTCCGTGACCCCGGCAGAGGAGGAGCTGGACCTGGCCGCCCTGCTCCAGCTCTTCGAGGCCGGCGTGGACGGCGAGGCCGACGTGGACGGCGAGGACGGGACGACGCCGGTGCACGCCTCCCTGCGGTCGTCCGCTGTCTCGCTCCTCCGGTGGGCCCAGGGCTCCTCGCGTCGGGCCGCGAGCTGGGGCGCCGTCCCCGGTGGGTGGCAGTGATGTTGATCTGGCCGGTGGTCGCCGTGGTCGGTTTCGTGGTGCTGGCCGCGCTCGTCGTGGCCCTCGCGCAGAGCTCGACCGCGCAGTACGAGTTCGAGCGGAACCAGGTGCAGGGCCAGCGCCAGCAGGCGCCGGCCGAGGCGGCGGTCCCGGTGGCGGTGGGCGCGGCGGCGGTGGGCGCGGCGGCGGTCGCCGGCGGTGCGGCAGTCCAGCCCCAGATCGCCGAGCCGGCCAACGCGGTGGCGGTGCAGCCGGTCCCGGCCAGCGGCATGGCGGCTCACCCGGCGGGCCGGCAGGGCGGCGCGCAGGGCACCCCGCCGGCCTGGTGGCTGGTCGAGGAGCAGGAGGACGGCGCCCGGGAACAGGTGCTGGCGGGCCCGTTCGCCGACCCGATCGAGGCCGACTGGCTGGCGATGTCGGCACCGGCGGGTGCCGGCCGGGCCGTCTACGGCGTGCTGCGCTCCGACGGCCGGTTGGTCCGCCGGCAGCTGCCGGCCGAGCGGGAGTGGCTCAGCGACCTCGGGGACCAGCTCGACCGGCTGCCGGAGGAGTGGGACGGGCCGCTGGCGGACGAGGACGAGCTCGTCTCGCTGGGGGTCGAGGTGACTGCGGCGCTGGTCGAGGCGGGGCTCCAGCTGCACGACTGCGCGGGGGAGGGCCCGGCCGGCGGCGTGTGCCTCACGCCCGAGCCCGGGCACCCGGGTGTGCTGGTCAGCTGGCACCAGCACGACCGGATGAGCCGCGACCACGTCCGCGGCGTCGCGGCGCAGGAGGCGGTGCAGCACACGATGAACGCCGCGATCGCCGAGTGCCTGCTGCAGCTGGGCTTCGACGTCCAGCCGTTCGGTGCAGCCGGGTGCTTCCTCGTGGCGGTCGACCCGCACTGAGCGACGGCGGCCCGGGGCGGCCACGCCCCGGGCCACTGTCACCCTCCCGCCGCACGGTTGCGGCGATCCCCCCGGCCATGAAGGAACAGCGTGGGTCTCACCGTCACCACCGGCATCGCGGCGATGAACGCCTCGCGCGTGCTGGCGACGAACGACCAGGCGCTGCGCACGTCGCTGGAACGGCTCTCCTCGGGCTTCCGGATCAACCGGGCCGCCGACGACGCCGCCGGGCTGACCCTCTCCGAGGGCCTGCGTTCCCGGATCGGGGGGACGACCCAGGCGCTCCGCAACGCCCGGGACGGCATCAGCGTCCTGCAGACGGCGGAGGGCGCGCTGCACGAGAGCGCCGCGATCCTGCAGCGCATGCGCGACCTCGCCGTCCGGGCGGCCAACGACGGGGCGGTGGACGCCGCCGGCAGGTCGGCCGTCCAGGCCGAGCTGAGCCAGCTCCGGGACGAGCTGGACCGGATCGCCGTCACCACCACCTCGCACGGCAACGCCCGGCTGGACGGCTCCTGGGACCGGGTCTTCCAGGTGGGCGCCCAGGTCGGCGAGACGATCGGGCTGCGCCTGGGCAGGGGCACGAACGCCGTCGCACTCGGCCTCGCGGACGTCGACGTCACCCGGGGCGAACCGGCGGTGCGGACGACCGCGGCGGTGGGCCCGGACGGCACAGACAGCCCCAGCGGCGCCGCGCTCGTGTTCGAGGGCGTGACCCTGGTGGCCGATGGCGTCGCCGCGCTCACCGGCACCATCTCGGTCGATGGGCGCACCCTCGACCTGGGAGCGGTGGCCCACCCCGATCCCGAGGGCGACGGCGTGACCAACGCCGAGGCCGTGGCCCACCTGAAGGCGGCCGCGCGGGCCGCCGGCTTCAGCTGGCCGCACGACCCGTTCCTGGACGACGGCGACGACCTGCTCTTCCGCGGCCCACTGCCCGCCGACGACGCGACGGCGGGCGACCTGGCCGCGGCCACCCCGGTGTACACACCGGTGACCGGCGCGCCGCCGGTCACCGTGTGGACGGTCCTCGCCTTGCCCCCGGACAGCCCGGCGGCCGGTTCGGTCGTCTTCCTCGATGCCGCCGCGGGCGGCCACGTCCCCCGGCTCACCGGCACGATCTCCGTCGCCGGCCGCACCCTCGACCTGGGCCGGGTGTCCCTCGTCGACACCACCGGCGACCAGGGCGTCTCGCTCGCGGAGGCGCTGGAGCAGCTGGGCGCCGCGGCCCAGGCGGCCGGCCTCACCAGCGGGGACGACGCCTTCACGGCCGTCGGCGACGACCTCGTGTTCCGTGGTCCCGTGCCCGCCGACGACGCGACCGCGGAGGAGGTGCTGGCGGCCAGCCCGGTGTACCGCCCCGCCGTCGGCGCCCCGGCCGCGATCCGCGCCATCGACCAGGCGATCGGGCTGGTGTCCGCTCAGCGGGCGGAGCTGGGGGCCGTGCAGAACCGGCTCGAGCACACGATCAGCAGCCTGGGGGTGGCCCTGGAGAACGCCACGGCCGCCGAGTCGCGGATCCGGGACACCGACATGGCCCAGGAGAGGACCCTCTTCACCCGCGGCCAGGTGCTGACCCAGGCCGGCACCGCGATGCTCGCCCAGGCGAACCAGTCGGCGCAGCGCGTCCTGTCGCTGCTGCAGGTCTGACCGGGTCTCAGTCGGCGTCGGCCCAGGACTCGACGACCGAGACGTCGAGCGGGAAGTCGACCGGGAACGAGCCGAACAGCAGCCGGCCGGCCTCCGCGGCGGCCTGGTGCACCGCCGCGGTCACCTCGTCGGCGAGGTCGGCGGGGGTGTGCACCACGACCTCGTCGTGCAGGAAGAACACCAGGTGCGGGCGGTCGGTGAGCCCGCCGGCGTCCCCGAGCTGCCAGAGCCGGTTGCGCAGGTCGGCCAGCCAGCACAGCGCCCACTCCGCACCCGTGCCCTGGACGACGAAGTTGCGGGTGAACCGGCCCCACGCGCGACGGTCGCGGGCCCGGTCCTCCGGCGGCACATCGTCATCTGACGGTTCCAGGGAGCGCTCGGCCCACGCGCCGGTCGGCGGGGGAGAGCCGCGTCCGAGCAGGGTGTGCACGACCTCGCCCCGCTCGCCGGCCCGGGCGGCCTCCTCGACCAGGCCGATGGCCCGCGGGTAACGGCGCGCCAGCCGGGGGAGCATCCGCCCGCTCTCGCCCCGGGTGCCGCCGTACATCGCGCCGAGCATGCCCAGCTTCGCGTCGCTGCGGCTCGGCACGGCGCCGCTGTCGACCATCGCCTGGTACAGGTCCGCCGCACGGGCGGCCTCGGCCATCGCCGTGTCGCCGCTCATCCCGGCGAGCACCCGTGGTTCCAGCTGGGAGACGTCGGCGACGACGAACCGCCAGCCGGCGTCGGCGACGGCCGCCGGCCGGATCTGCACCGGCACCGACAGCGCGCCTCCGCCGGAGGACGCCCACCGGCCGGTCACGACCCCACCGGGCAGGTAGGTGGGGCGGAACCGGCCGTCGCGCACCCAGCTGTCCAGCCAGGCCCAGCCGTTCGCCGCGAGCAGCCGGGCGAGCTTCTTGTACTCCAGCAGGGGCGGGATGCCGGGGTGGTCCAGCTGCTCCAGCGTCCAGGACCGGGTGTCGGCCACCGGCAGCCCGGCGGTCTGCAGCGCCCGCAGCAGCTCGCCGGGGGAGTCCGGGTTCAGCTGCGGCGCCCCCAGGGCCGTGCGGATCTCCGGCACCAGCCGTTCCAGCTCCGCCGGCCGCTGCCCCCGCAGTGGCCGTGGGCCCATCAGCTCGGTCAGCAGCCGGTCGTGGACGTCGGCACGCCAGGGCAGCCCGGCGTGCGTCATCTCCGCGGCCACCAGCGCACCCGAGGACTCCGCGGCGAGCAGCAGGGCCAGCCGGCCGCGGTGCGGCGATGCGGCCAGGGCCGCCTGCTGCCGGCCGTGCTCGGCGCCCGGGTCGAGCCGGTCGGCCAGGTCGTCGAGGGCGAAGAGGGCGTGGTCCTCGGCAGCGACCGGCGCGAGCGCGTCCCAGGCCGCGGCGTCGTCCCCGGCGAGGAACGCCTGGTCGACGAAAGGGGAGTGGCGCAGCAGCGCCCGGCTCAACCGCAGGTCGGAGCAGCGCTCGACCCGCACCCCGGCCGCCAGCAGCCCCGGGTACCAGCGGGTGGTGTCGTCCCAGACCCAGCGGGTCCGTGCGCGCTGCCGGACGAACCCGGGCAGCTCCTCCTCCGGGAGCCGCACCGGTGCACCGGCGCCGGCGAGGGCATGCGCCTCCACCTGACCGGGCGCCGGGCGGACCAGCAGCACCCGCTCCGGGACGCCGCCGTCCTGGACCGGACTGCCCGAGGTCACCGCGGCAGTGTGCTGGACGGGTACGACGCGATCGCTCAGCTGCCGTGCTGGCAGGCCGGGCAGAGCCCGGTGTCGTCCGGCACGTCCTCCACCGGCACCACCTGGACGTACGCGCCGCACAGGGCCGGCACGTCCTCGTGCGACTCCAGCGCCGGACGCCCGACGGCCGCGTCGACCGCGTGCAGCGGCCCGGCCAGCTTCTCGCCCACCGGGTCCTCCGCCGTCCGCCGGGCCCGCCCGATCACGTTCGCCATGTCCTCCACTCTCCCTCACCTGCGACGGGCGGGCTCGGCCGGCGCATGGGACGGACCGGTCCCGGGCAGGAGCAGGAGCGTCCCAGCCCCGGACGCCGCAGCGCCGCACGTCAGGAGTCCCCGATGCCGCGATCGATCGCCGACCAGACCGTCGAGGAGCTCGGCGGGCCGAACAGCGTCCTCGCCCGCCAGCGGGACGACCACGAGCAGCTGGACCGGCTGCTGCACGAGCTGGACGGCACCACCGGCACCGACCAGGAGCAGGTGCTGCGCCGGATCGACCGGCTGGTCTTCAGCCACGCCTTCGCCGAGGAGACCGTGCTCTGGCCGGTGATCCGGCGGGTGCTGCCCGATGGTGACACGTTGACCCGCCAGGTCGAGGAGGAGCACCAGGAGGTCAACGAGCTGGTCAGCGAGCTGGAGACCCTCCCGCACGACGACCCGCGCCGGGCTGCCGCGCTGTCCCGCCTGGTGGAGGTGCTGCGCGAGGACGTCCGGGACGAGGAGGACGTGATGTTCCCCCGCCTGCAGGAGGCCCTGGACGCCGACGCGCTGCGCCGGCTGGGCCGGCAGTGGCAGCTCGCCCGGCTGGTCTCGCCGACCCGGCCGCACCCGACGGTCTCCCGCCGTCCGCCGGGCAACGCACTCTCCGGGCTGCCGCTGTCGCTGCTCGACCGCACGCGGGACCTGGTCGATGCGGGTGTGCAGCACGCCCCCGCGCGGATCGCCCCGGCCGGCCAGGCGGTCAGCCGCAGGCTGGCCACGGTCGCCGGCTGGGTGGAGCGGGTGCCGCTGGCCCGCCGCGGTGACGACGGCCAGTCGACCAGCCGATGAGAGACGTCGCCGGCCTCGTGGTCTGATCGCAGGGACACGGCCGGCACCGCCGCCGGCCGACGACGCGAGGGAGTCGCATGTCCGGCAGCTCAGGCGAGGTCCAGCTCGAGGTCACCGACGGCGTCGCCGTCGTCACGCTCAACGCCCCGGAACGCCGCAACGCGCTCACCCCCGCGATGGCGGCCGAGCTGATCGCGACGTTCGACGAGGTGGACGGTCGGGACGATGTCGGCGCCCTCGTGGTCCAGGCGGTCGGGAAGTCGTTCTGCGCCGGCGGGGACGTGCAGACCCTGACCGACGCCGGCCGCGACCCGGCGGCGCCCGAGGCCTACGCCGGGATGGGCGCCATCTACGACTCCTTCTACCGGCTCGGCCAGGTCCGGGTGCCGACGATCGCCGCCGTCCGCGGCTCGGCGGTGGGCGCCGGGATGAACATGCTGCTCGCCGCCGACCTGCGGATCGTCGCCCGGGACGCCCGGCTGATCTGCGGCTTCCTCAAGCGCGGCATCCACCCCGGCGGCGGGCACTTCGTGCTGCTGTCCCGGCTGATCGGGCGCGAGGCGGCCGCGGCGATGGCGCTGTTCGGCGAGGAGCTGGACGGCGAGGCAGCGGTGCGGCTCGGCCTGGCCTGGGAGACCCACGACGACGACGCCGTCGAGGGCCGCGCCCGGGAGCTGGCCGCCCGGGTGGCCCGGGACCCGGCCCTGGCCCGGCTGGCGGTCGGCAACTTCCGCAAGGAGACCGGCCCGCCCGGGGTGAGCTGGGAGATCGCCACCCAGTTCGAGCGGCCCGCCCAGATGTGGTCGATGCGCCGGCCGACCGACTGAGCACGGACGACGGTCCCCGGTCCAGCTGGACCGGGGGCCGTCGTGGGTGTGCGGGGTGGATCAGGTGGTCTGCTGACGCTTCGGCTCTGCCCGGGCGTCGAGCTGGATCTCCTTGTCCGCGCGCGGCACACCGGCCTTCAGCTCCGTCGTCCGCTCCATCTCGGAGTCGAGCTCGATGCCGAACAGCAGCGCCAGGTTGATCAGCCAGAACCAGATCAGGAAGATCACGACACCGGCCAGTGCCCCGTAGGTGGCGTTGTAGCTGCCGAAGTTGGCCACGTAGAACGCGAAGGCAGCCGACGCGACGACCGCCACCAGGATGGCGACGCCCGCACCGGGGCTGACCCACTTGAACCCGCGCAGCTTCGCGTTGGGGGTGGCGTAGTAGAGGACGGCGATCATCAGCGCCAGCAGCACCAGGATGACCGGCCACTTCGCCCAGCTCCAGACGGTGAGCACGGTGTCGCCCAACCCGATGGACTGCCCGATCGCGTCGACGACCGGGCCGCTGAGCACCAGCATCGCCAGGATGAGCGCGGCGAACAGGATGCCGATCAGCGTGACCAGCAGCTGCAGCGGCTTGAGCTTCCAGATCTTGCGGCCCTCGCGGACCTCGTAGACCACGTTGGCCGCCCGGGTGAAGGCGCCCACGTAGCCGGAGGCCGACCAGATGGCAGCGGCGAGGCCGATGACCAGGCCGAGCCCGGCCGCACCCGGACTCCCCGCGATCTGCTCGATGACCGGGTTGAGCGTGTCGGCCGCCTGAGCGGGGACGACCTCGGTGATGGCGTCGGTGAGCTGCTGCGGTTCGGTGAGCAGGCCGACGATCGACACCAGGGCGGTCAGTGCGGGGAACAGCGCCAGCACGCCGTAGTAGGTCAGCGTGGCCGCCCAGTCGGTCAGCCCGTCCTCGCTGAACTCCTTGGCCGTGCGCTTCAGCGTCGCGCCGGTGCCCGTGCCGGTGTCTGCGCCGGTGGGCGCGAAGTCGGCCCGCTCGTGCGTGATGTTGTCGTCGTCGGGAGCGATGTCGCGCTCCCGGCTGTCCTGCGCAGTGTCACTGCGCGCCCCCTCCTGGGGGTCGCGCGCACTGGCTCCGGCCATTCGTGGCCTCCGGGGTGTGGCGCCGTCATTGTCGAGCGGTGGGTGCCCCGGCCCGACCCCTGGCAAGCCTCCAGCGGGGGAGAATCCGACACCGGGCGGTTCCCGGGTGGCGCGCGGGCCGGGTCCCCCCGACGTGCCTGGCCCTGCGCCCCACGGGGGTTGCGAGGAGCGTCACAGCTCTTTTGGGTGAATTCCGCGTACCCAGGGGTTCGCCGCGCGCCGGACCGGGCAGTGGACGCCGGACGGAAGTCGTCGGGCCCGTCCTGGCGAGTCTCGAAGAGAAGCATGGAGAGCGACAGATGGTGTTCTGGCCGGCGCTGACCCTGATCGGGTTCCTGGTCCTGACGGCCCTGGTCATCGCGATGGGCACGCAGTCCACCGCGCGGTACGAGGCGGAGAAGCGCGCAGCATCGCGGCCGCGCGCACGGCACGCTGCCGCGGAGAACCGCTCGCCGGTCCCCGCGAACGCCGCCTCCTGACCTCCCGGCGCCCACCGGCGCCGCTGGACTGTCCCACCACGGCGGTCCTCCTCCCGGAGGGCCGCCGTCGTCGCGTTCAGAACCAGTCGCTGCGCATCTCCAGGACCGTGGTGTCCAGCGAGGCCAGCAGGGCCAGCTGCGGGCCGACCTTGGGCAGCTCCCAGTGCTGGAAGTAGCGCGCGGCCTGGCGCTTGCCGGTGTAGAAGTCGCCGTCCCGGCCCTCGGTGGCCAGGGCCTGCTCCAGCCACAGCCAGCCGACGACGACGTGGCCGGCCGCCTCCAGGTAGACGCTGGCGTTGGCCAGCGCCACCTGCGGGTCGCCTTGGCCCCACAGCGTCGCGGTGACCGCGCCGAGCTGCTGCACCAGGCCGTCGAGCTGCTCGCCCAGGTCGGCCCACTGCGTGCCGGCCGCCCGGGCGGTGGTCGCCGTGATCGTCTCGCCCAGCAGGCTCAGGCCCGCCCCGCCGGACATGACGACCTTGCGGCCCAGCAGGTCAAGCGCCTGGACGCCGTGGGTGCCCTCGTGGATCGGGTTGAGCCGGTTGTCCCGGTAGAACTGCTCGACCGGGTAGTCGCGGGTGTACCCATAGCCGCCGTGCACCTGGATGGCCAGGTCGTCGGCGGCCAGGCACCACTGCGAGGGCCAGCTCTTGGCGATCGGGGTCAGCATCTCCAGCAGCAGGTGCGCCCGCTGCCGGTCGGCCTCGCCCTCGGCGGTGCGCTCCTCGTCGACCAGTCGCGCGCAGTACAGGCCCAGCGCCAGCCCGCCCTCGACGTAGGACTTGCCGGCCAGCAGCATCCGCCGCACGTCCGGGTGCTCGATGATCGGCACCGGCGGCGTCGCCGGGTCCTTGCCGGACAGCGGCCGGCCCTGGGTGCGGTCGCGGGCGTAGTCGACGGCGTGCAGGTACCCGGTGTAGCCCAGCCCGGTGGCGCCCATCCCGACGCCGATCCGCGCCTCGTTCATCATGTGGAACATGTAGGTCAGTCCGCGGTGCTGCTCGCCGACCAGGAAGCCGACGGCGCCGGGCTGCCCGCCGGGGGTGTGCACGCCCTCGCCGAAGTTCAGCAGGGTGTTCGTCGTCCCGCGGTAGCCCATCTTGTGGTTCAGGCCGGCCAGCACGACGTCGTTCCGCTCGCCGAGCGACCCGTCCTCGCCGACCAGGAACTTGGGCACGATGAACAGTGAGATGCCCTTCACCCCGGCCGGGCCCCCGGGCACCTTGGCCAGCACCAGGTGGACGATGTTCTCGGTCAGCTCGTGGTCCCCGGCCGAGATCCACATCTTGTTGCCGGTCAGCCGGTAGCTGCCGTCGTCCTGGGGCTCGGCGCGGGTGGTGATGTCGGCGAGCGACGACCCGGCCTGCGGCTCCGACAGCGCCATCGTGCCGAACCAGCGCCCCTCGGCCATCGGCGGCACGTAGGTCTGCACCTGCTCCGGGGTGGCGTGGGCGACCAGCAGGTTCGCGTTGGCCATCGTCAGGAACGGATAGGCCGAGGTGCCGATGTTGGCGGCCTGGAACCACACGTGCACCGCCTGGTTCACCACCGCCGGCAACTGGAGCCCACCGAGCTCCTCGGGCAGCGCGGCGGCGGTCATCCCCGCCTCGGCGAAGACCCGCAGCGCCGCCGCCACCTCCGGGATCAGCACGACCTTGCCGTCGACGACGTGCGGCTCGTTCTCGTCGGCCTTGCGGTTGTGCGGGGCGAACTGCTCGGTGGCGATCTGTTCGGCCAGCTCCAGGACGGCGTCGAACGTCTCCCGCGAGTGCTCGGCGAACCGCTCCCGCTTGGTCAGCGTTTCGACCTGCAGCCATTCGTGCAGCAGGAACTCGAGGTCGCGGGGGGACAGGACGAGCGACGAGCGCACGGGGGGCTCCTTGACGACGGCGGTGTCGGCGGGGCGGATGGTCGACCCCCGTCCAGGTTAAGCGCGCACCGCTGGACGCAGACGGTGCTCGGTGACCAGCCTCGGGTGGTCCCCGTGCAGCGTGTCGCACTGTCCGTGGTTGGCCGCCCCGCGCAGCCGGGTACCCGCGCGCCATGCCCCTTTCAGACATCCTGGCCCGGGCGGCCGGGCTGGCCTCCGAGGCCGGCAGCGGCGCGCTGAAGCAGCTCCAGCACGTCCGGCTCCCCGGGGTCGGTCAGGCCTCCGCCACCGACGACCCGCAGACCGCCGCCCGGCGCTGGCGGGCGGTCACCGTGCTGACCGATCCCGACCAGCTGCGCTCGGCCACCCCGGCGCCCCTGACCAGGTTCGGCGATCGGGTGGAGATCCGGGTGACCCCGGCCCCGGGAGACCGCGGGGCCGAGCTGGCCGCCCGTTTCCGCGAACCCGTCGGCGAGGACGACCTCGGCGAGCTGCGGTCGGCGCTGCGCGAGGCCAAGCAGCGGATCGAGACCGGTGAGGTGCTGCGGAACGAGCCGCAGCCGCACGGTCACCGCAAGCAGACCCCGCAGGGGGAGGCCCTCGACGGGATGGTCGAGCGAGCACCGAAGGAGGGCGTGCTGTGAAGGCCGCGACCTGGACCGGCGTGAACGAGGTCTCCGTCGAGGAGGTGCCCGAGCCACAGCTGCTCAACGACCACGACGTGATCCTGAAGGTCACGCAGTCGGTCACCTGCGGGTCGGACCTGCACCTGCTGGGCGGCTACATCCCCTTCATGCGGGCCGGCGACGTGCTGGGCCACGAGTTCATCGGCGAGATCGTCGAGGTCGGGTCAGCGGTGCGGCACCGCAAGGTCGGCGACCGCGTGGTCGGCGCTCCGTTCGCCGCCTGCGGGAACTGCTGGTACTGCGAGCAGGAGCAGTACTCCCTCTGCGACAACGGCAACGCGAACCCCGGGATCACCGAGGGCCTGTGGGGGCAGAGCCCCGGCGGCTGCCTCGGCTACTCCCACGCCATGGGCGGCTACGCCGGCAGCCACGCGGAGTACATCCGCGTGCCCTACGCCGACGTCGGCACCTTCGTCGTCCCCGAGGGCATCTCCGACACCCGGGCGCTGTTCGCCTCCGACGCGGCCTCGACCGGCTGGATGGGCGCCGACCTGGCCGGCACGGAGCCCGGCGACGTCGTGGCCGTGTGGGGCGCCGGCGGCGTCGGCCAGATGGCGGCCCGGGCCGCGATGCTGCTCGGCGCGGAGCAGGTGGTCGTCGTCGACCGCTTCGCCGAGCGGTTGCAGCAGGTCCGCGAGCACGTGGGCGCGGAGACCATCGACTACTCGAGCACCGACGTCCTCGCCGAGCTGCGCGAGCGGACCGGTGGCCGCGGGCCCGACGTCTGCATCGAGGCGGTCGGCATGGAGGCGCACAGCTCCGGCGCCGCGGGCGTCTACGACCAGGTCAAGCAGCAGCTGCGGCTGCAGACCGACCGGCCCACCGCCCTCCGTGAGGCGGTCATGGCCTGCCGCAAGGGCGGGAGCATCTTCACCCTCGGGGTCTTCGCCGCGATGGTGGACAAGTTCCCGCTGGGGGCGTTGATGAACAAGGGCATCACCCTCCGCGGGGCACAGGTGCACGCCCAGCGCTACATCCCCGAGCTGCTCGAGCGGATGGAGCGGGGCGAGCTGACCACCGAGCACCTGGCCACCCACGTGCTGCCGCTGAGCGAGGCGCCCCGCGGCTACCAGATGTTCAAGGACAAGGAGGACGGCTGCGTGCGGGCCGTCTTCACCCCCGGCGGCTGACGAGCCCGTCCCCGGCCGTGTCAGGCTGGGGACGAGCCCGGCACCGGGCTCCCGGACGAGCACGCCGTACCCGGACAGCGACAAGACGGTGTACCAGGAGGCCCCGGTGTACTGGCTCGTCCTCGTCGTCTCCGGCGTGCTCGAGGCCGTCTGGGCCACCGCCCTCGGCCGGTCGGAGGGGTTCACCCGGCTGACGCCGACCGTCGTCTTCGCCGTCGGCCTCGCCGCGAGCATGGCCGGGCTGGCCTACGCGATGCGCGGCCTGCCCATCGGCACCGCGTACGCCGTCTGGGTCGGCATCGGTGCGGCGCTGACCGCCGGCTGGGCGATGTGGTCGGGGGAGGAGCCGGTCTCCGTCGTCCGCGTGCTGCTGCTGGCCGGGATCGTCGGCTGCGTCGTCGGGCTCAAACTCACCCACTGACCGCGAGGAGCGGTCAGCGCTGGTCGCGCGCCCCGTCGGGCAGGTGGTCGGCCGGGACGCTGTCCAGCCCGGTCGGCTGGTCCGGCGCCGCCTCGTGCCGGCCCCCGCCGGACGTCGGTGCACCGACCCGGTCGTCGTCCAGGCGCCGGTCGGTGCGGTCAGCGTCGTCGACCGGCGGCTCGACCGACGTCGGCGCCGCGACACCGGCCGCGTGCGCCGCTGCCGTGTTCGGGTCGTCGGTGACCTCGCGGGCGCCGGCCTGCTGGGCCTGGATGCCGGACTGGGTCCGCAGCTCCAGCTGGGGCAGGAAGAGCAGCACGAAGAAGCCCAGCGCGACCACGCCGGCGGCGATCAGGAACACCATGTCGATCGAGTCGGCGAAACCGGCCTTGAACGGCAGGGCGACGGCGCTGGGCAGCTCCTGGATGAAGGAGGTGTCCGACAGGTCGGTCGCGTTCCCGGCTGCCGCCTGCAGCTGCGGGGCCAGTGCCGGGTCGGCGGCAGCGGCGGCGGAGACCTCGTTGCCGATGTCGGTGGGCAGCCGGGTGAACAGCACGGAGAGGAAGACCGCCGTCCCCAGGGTGCCGCCCATCTGTCGGAAGAACGTCACCGACGAGGTGGCGACGCCGATCTCCCGCGGGCTGACCGCGTTCTGCACCGCCAGGATGACCGGCTGGAAGTTGAAGCCCAGGCCCAGCCCCATCAGCGTCATGAAGGGGAACATCGCCCACACCGAGGTGTCCGCGTCGACGATGACGGACAGCGACACCAGTGCGGTGACGATGAAGACCACGCCGACCAGGGGGAACGGCTTGTACACGCTGGTCCGGGCGATGACCTGACCGGCGATGATCGAGCCGGCCATGATCCCCAGGACCAGCGGGATCATCTGCAGCCCGGCCTGGGTGGGGCTGGAGCCGAGCACGATCTGCAGGTACTGGGGCAGCAGCAGGATGCCGCCGAACATGCCGGCGCCCAGCACGATGCTGCTGAGGCTGGTCACCGCGAACGTCCGGTTGGCGAACATCCGCAAGGGCAGCAGCGCGTCGTCCTCGTAGACCCGTTCGGCGAGCACGAAGAGCACGAAGCCGACGGCGGAGAGGGCATAGCAGACCAGCGCGCCGGTGCTGTCCCAGCCCCAGGTGCGGCCCTGCTCGGCGACGATCAGCAGCGGCACCAGGAAGGTGATCAGGGCCAGGGCGCCGGGGAAGTCGATGCGGTGCTCGCGCTTGGTGTGCGGCAGGTGCAGCACCTTGAAGACGACGGCGAACGCGAGGATGCCCAGCGGCACGTTGACGTAGAAGATCCACCGCCAGCCGGTGATGCCCAGGATCGCGGACTGGCCGGCGAAGAAGCCGCCGATGACCGGGCCGAGCACGCTGGAGGTGCCGAAGACGGCCATGAAGTACCCCTGGTACTTCGAGCGCTCCCGCGGCGGCACGATGTCGGCGATGATCGCCAGCGCCAGGGACATCAGCCCACCGGCGCCGATGCCCTGGATCGCCCGGTAGACGGCCAGCTGGTACATCGTGTCGGCCAGACCGCAGAGCATCGAGCCGATGACGAAGACGGCGATCGCGAACAGGTAGAACGGCCGGCGGCCGTACATGTCGCTCAACTTGCCGTAGAGCGGCGTGGTGATCGTCGAGGTGATCAGGAACGCCGTGGTCGCCCACGCCTGCAGGTCGTAGCCGTTCAGGTCGTCGGCGATCGTGCGGATCGCCGTGGACACCACGGTCTGGTCCAGCGCGGCGAGGAACATGCCGAGCAGGAGGCCGCCCAGGATCGTCATGATCTGGCGGTGGGTGAACACCCCGGAGGCGTCGGGCGCCGCCGCGGCGGCGCGGGCGGTCCGGCGGTCGGCCCCGGTCGCGCGGTCGCTGGTCTGGGTCATCGGTCCTTCTTCTCCTCGCGGTCGTCCCCGGCGCTGCCAGCAGGGGCGCCGGGGGTCGGGAGGTGGTCGGTGAGGTCCTGGACGAACCGCTGCAGCGCGGTGGTGAAGGAGTCGAGCTCGGCCGGGGTCCAGCCGGCGGTGGCCTGCGCCAGGTGGGCGTTGCGCTCCTCACGCAGCCGCTCCAGAGCGGCCTCGCCGGCGGGGGTCACGATGAGCCGGCTGGCCCGGCCGTCCCGCTCGTCGGCGACCCGGCGCACCAGCCCCTGGTCGACGAGCAGGGTGACGTGCCGGCTGACCGTCGAGGGGTCGGCGTGCACCATCTCGGCGAGCGCGCCCTGCCGGAGCGGGCCCGAGCGGGTCAGTGGGAACAGCAGCACGTGCGCCGCCCGCTCCCGGGCGTCGGGGCCGGAGTCGTCGGTGGCCAGGGCTTTGAGCGCGTGCATCACCCGCATCAGGCGGCCGAGCTCGTCGCCGAGGGCCACCCTCTGTTCCGGGTGGCGGGCGAGGTCGGTCATCACTGCTCCGGGGGATCGCGGTGCGTCTGCCCAGCGCGACGGTGCGCCGGAGGAACCGTTGCACCGTACAATCCGTTGCGCGATACACGCAACCAGTTGCACGCTGCACGGAGTGTGACGCCTGCGACCATGGCCGGGGAGGTGAGACCCTGGGTGGTCGTCCCCCCTCTCCAAGGAACTGCGAGCACCCCGTGACCACCCCGCACGACGACCTCCGGTCCCGGCTGTCCGCACTCACCCTCGCCGACGAGCACCGGCTCCGCCGACGGCTCGACGGCATCCGGCGCACCAAGGACCCGGCCGCCCGCGCCCGCCAGCACGAGCAGATCGCCGCGGACGTCGCCGCCGCCGAGGAGCGCATCGCCCGCCGTCGCGCCGCCGTCCCGGTGGTCAGCTACCCGGAGGAGCTGCCGGTCAGCCAGCGCCGCGAGGACATCGCCGCCGCGCTGCGCGACGCCCAGGTGGTCGTGGTGGCCGGCGAGACCGGCTCGGGCAAGACCACCCAGCTGCCGAAGATCCTGCTCGAGCTGGGCCGCGGGGTGCGCGGCCGGATCGGGCACACCCAGCCGCGGCGGCTGGCCGCCCGCACGGTGGCCGAGCGGATCGCCGAGGAGATCGGCTCCCCGCTGGGCGAGACCGTCGGCTGGAAGGTCCGGTTCACCGACGAGGTCGGGGACAAGACGCTGGTCAAGCTGATGACCGACGGCGTCCTGCTGGCCGAGGTGCAGCGCGACCGGATGCTGCGCCAGTACGACACGATCATCATCGACGAGGCCCACGAGCGGAGCCTCAACATCGACTTCCTGCTGGGCTACCTGGCCAGGCTGCTGCCCCGCCGTCCGGACCTGAAGCTGGTCATCACCTCGGCGACCATCGACGTCGACCGGATCGCCAAGCACTTCTCGACCGACGGCGCGCAGGTCCCCGTCGTCGAGGTCAGCGGGCGGACGTACCCGGTCGAGGTGCGCTACCGGCCGGTGATCGACCCCGACGACCCCGAGGCCGACCCGGACCGGGACCAGGTCTCGGCGATCGTCGACGCCTGCGCCGAGCTGGTCGCCGAGGGGCCGGGCGACGTGCTGGTCTTCCTGGCCGGTGAGCGCGAGATCCGGGACACCGCCGAGGCGCTGGGTGGGACGACGGAGCGCAACGGCACGCCCATCGACGTCCTGCCGCTCTACTCGCGGCTGTCGGCCGCAGACCAGCACAAGGTCTTCCAGGCGCACACCGGCCGCCGGATCGTGCTGGCCACCAACGTCGCCGAGACGTCACTGACGGTGCCGGGCATCAAGTACGTCGTCGACCCGGGCACCGCGCGGATCTCCCGGTACAGCCATCGGACGAAGGTGCAGCGGCTGCCGATCGAGTCGGTCAGCCAGGCCTCGGCCCGGCAGCGCTCCGGCCGGTGCGGGCGCACCAGCGAGGGCATCGCGATCCGGCTGTACACCGAGGACGACTTCGACGCACGGCCGGAGTACACCGACCCGGAGATCCTGCGCACCAACCTGGCCTCGGTGCTGCTGCAGATGGCCTCGCTCGACCTGGGCGACATCGCCGACTTCCCGTTCATCGACCCCCCGGACCGCCGGGCGGTCGCCGACGGTCTCGCCCTGCTGCAGGAGCTCGGCGCCCTCGACGGCGACGGGAAGCTCACCGAGACCGGGCGGGCGCTGGCCGCCCTGCCGCTGGACCCCCGGATCGCCCGGATGGTCGTGGAGGCCGACCGGCGCGGGGTGCTGGAGGAGGTGCTGGTCATCGCCGCCGGCCTCACCGTGCAGGACGTGCGGGAGCGCCCGGCCGAACACCAACAGGCCGCCGACGAGCTGCACAAGCGGTTCGCCGACGAGAACTCCGACTTCCTCGCCCTGCTGAACCTGTGGAGCTACCTGGCGGAGCGGGCCGAGGTGCTGTCCGGCAACCAGTTCCGGCGGACCGTGAAGAAGGAGTTCCTGCACTACCTGCGGATCCGGGAGTGGCAGGACCTGCACGGTCAGCTGCGCAGCACCGCCCGCCGGCTGGGCATGACCACCGGCTCGCTGGCCCCGGCGCCCGACGAGCGTGGTGTCACCGCGTCGCTGCTGGCCGGGCTGCTCTCCCAGGTCGGGATGCAGGCCGAGCCGGTCAAGGACCGCAGCGGCAAGCCCGGCCGGCCGGGCCGGGAGTACCTAGGCACCCGCAACACCCGGTTCGTGATCGCCCCGGGCACGCCGCTGGCCAAGAAGCCGCCGCGCTGGGTGGTCGCCGCCGAGCTGGTCGAGACCAGCCGGCTCTTCGCCCGCACCGTGGCCCGGGTGGAGCCGGAGGTGGTCGAGCGGCTGGCCGACCACCTGGTGAACCGGCAGCACAGCGAGCCGCGGTGGGACGCGAAGCGCGGCTCGGTCGTCGCCACCGAGCGGGTCACCCTCTACGGCCTGCCGCTGGTGGTGGGCCGGCGGGTGCAGTACGGCTCGATCGACCCGGTCGTCTCCCGCGAGCTGTTCATCCGGCACGCCCTGGTGCAGGGCGAGTGGACGACGCACCACAGGTTCTGGGCGGCGAACCAGGCCGCGATCGAGCGGGTCGCCGAGCTGGAGGAGCGGGCTCGCCGCCGGGACATCCGGGTGGACGACGAGACGGTGTTCGAGCTCTACGACGCCCGGGTGCCCGCCGACGTCGTCTCGACCCGGCACTTCGACCGCTGGTGGAAGGAGGCCCGGCGGACCCAGCCGGACCTGCTGACCTTCACCCCGGAGATGCTCACCAACGCCGCGGCCGCCGGGCAGGTGCAGGCCGAGGACTACCCGGACGAGGTGCGGCTGACCCAGGGGCTGACCCTGCCGCTGTCCTACGCGTTCGCCCCGGGAGCGGCCGAGGACGGCGTCACCGTCGACGTCCCGCTGGGCGTCCTGGACACCCTGGCCGCGACCTCCGGGGAGTCGTTGGCGTTCACCGTGCCCGGGCAGCGGGCGGAGCTGGTCACCGAGCTGCTGCGCTCCCTGCCCAAGCAGCTGCGCCGCGGCCTCGTGCCCATCCCCGACCGGGTGCGTGAGGTGCTGCCGCACATCGACCCCACCGAGCCGCTGCTGCCGGCGCTGGAGCGCGAACTGCGCCGGGCCACCTCGGTCGTCATCCCGCCCGACGCCTGGCAGCCGGCCGAGGTGCCCGCCCACCTGCGGGCGACCTTCCGGGTGCTCGACGACCAGCAGCGTCCGCTGGCCCAGGGCAAGGACCTGACCGCGCTGCGCGCCGAGGTGGCACCGCACGCCCGGGCCAGCCTGGCGCGGGCGGCCTCCACCTACGAGCGCACCGGCCAGACCAGCTGGACCTTCGGGGACCTGCCGGCGACCGTGGAGGTGCAGCGCGGCGGCCACGTGGTCACCGCGTACCCGGCGCTGGTCGACGAGGGCGCGACGGTCGGCGTCCGGGTGGTGGCCACCCAGGCCGAGGCGATCCGGCTGGGCTGGCGCGGCGCGCGGCGGCTGCTGGTGCTGGTCGCCGGGGCACCGGTCAAGCAGGTGGTCAAGGGGCTGGGCCCGCGCAGCCGGCTGGCGCTGCAGTTCAACCCGGACGGCGAGATCCCCGACCTGGTGGCCGACTGCGTGGACGCGGCGGCCGACGAGCTCATCGCCGCGGGCGGCGGCCCGCCGCGCACCGAGGCGGCGTTCACCGCGCTGGTCGCCTCGGCGCGGGAGCAGCTGCTGCCGCTGACCTCCGATGCCGTCCGCCGGGTGGAGGCGGTGCTGACCCAGGCGCGCGAGGTCGCCATCGCCATCGGTGCCGCACCCGGACGCCGGGTGCCGGAGGCGGCGATCGCCGACCTGCGCGCCCAGATGGGCGGGCTGCTGCACCGCGGGTTCGTCGCCACCGCCGGCCGGCGCCGGCTGCCGGACCTCGTGCGGTACCTGACGGCCATGGCCCACCGGCTGGAGAAGCTGCCGGCGAACGCCGCCCGCGACGAACTGTGGACGGCGCAGGTCGCCGCGGTGACGGCCGAGTACGCGCAGCTGCGTGCGGCCGCGCCGCCGACCGGGGCGCCCGACGACCCGGTCACCCGGGTGCGCTGGATGATCGAGGAGCTCCGGGTGGGGCTGTTCGCGCAGACCGTCGGCACCCCCCGGCCGATCTCCGAACAGCGGGTCTACAAGGCGATCGACGCCATCAGCGCCTGACGAAGGTGGAAGGACCCCGTCCTCCTCACTCCTCGCGAGCTCGGAGCGAGCCTCTGGACGGGGCCGTTCCCCCCACGCCTCGCAAGCTCGGCGCGGGCCCCTGCAGCGGGGCCGAACGGCCCGTGGGGCCGTGGGGGTCAGGCGGGGTCGTTGGCCTCGCGGAGCAGGGCGGAGATCCGTTGGCGGGTCACGCCGAACATCGCGGCGATCCGGTTGATGCTCACGTCCTCGGCCTGCAGGGCGGCCGCCTGCTCCCGCCGCCAGGCGTGCCCGGCGGTGGAGAGGGCGCCGAGCACGGTGCTGATCCGCTCCACGATCAGCGGACGCGCCTCCGAGCCGACGACGTCCTGCCAGGGCAGGCCGGACGCCCGGGCCGCGAGGAGCGCCTCGGCCCGCGCCTTCGCCTGCTCCAGCTGGGCGGTGCAGGCGTCCAGCTCGGTGAGCAGGGTGCGCAAGGCGCGGGTGGCGTCGTCCTCGAACGGTCCGCCGGTCTCGGTCACGCCATCACCTCCTCGGGCATCGGTACGGACCGTTCGGCCCATCAGTTCAGTTGCACACTACTGGACTGAACGGTTATTGCATGCAACGACCATGACATGCAATGGGCATTGCGTTTCGGCGTGCTCGATGGGATGGTGGTGCACCTGCCGGTTGCGTACAACCGGAGCTCTGCCTGCCGAGATGAGACCCGTGTCCTCCTTCACCGCGAGCATCGACCTGCCGCCCCGGGCGAGCAGCGTCCCGCTGGCCCGGCGTCTCGTCCGCGACGTGTTGCGCACCTGGCGCGCACCGCAGGACCCGGAGGACGCGGAGCTGCTGGTCACCGAGCTGGTGGCCAACGTCGTGGACCACGCCGGCGGTGACGTGCTGACGCTGGAGCTCAGCCTGGCCGGTGCCTGGCTGCGGGTCGGTGTGCTGGACGGCTCCGCGGTGGTGCCGGTGATCAGGGAGATGTCGCACACCGAGGAGCGGGGCCGGGGGATGCAACTGGTCGCTGCCGTCGCGGACCGCTGGGGGTGCGAGGAGCACCGCGGCGGCAAGCGCGTGTGGTTCGAGCTGTCGCCCGCCGGCGTTGGGGAGCCCGCCGAGCCCTGACCGCCGCTGGTTTGCCGCCCCGGCGGGACGGGGACGGTCCGGGGGACCGCGACCGTCAGACGAAGGAGTCGTCGCATGAGTGAGCCGACCAGCCACACCGAGCCCGCCGGACAGGGCCTGTCCGACGAGGAGATGGTGGAGACCGTCGCCGGGCAGACCGACAGCGCCTCCGAGAACGCCGACGAGGCCGGCAGGGACTGGAACGGCGAGGCCGCGGACGCCCCGCAGCCGGACGCCGCGACCGACCCGACGGCCTAGTCCGGCCGCGACGCCGTCCTCGCCCCTCCCGGGTCCAGGACGGCGTCGCGCGCGGCACCCCAGCCGGCCCAGACCATCGGGGCCAGCAGCGCGATCAGCAGCACCAGGGGCCAGGTCCACCCGGTCGTGGCGTCGTGCAGCGCCCCCAGCACCACCGGCCCGGTCGAGGCGACCAGGTACCCCAGGCACTGGGCCACGCCACCCAGCCGGGCGGCCACCAGCGGGCTCGGGCTGCGCAGCACGATGAGCGTCAGCGCCAGGGCGAACCCGCCGCCCTGGGCCACGCCGAACACGGCCACCCAGACCAACGTGCCGCTGGCCGGGGCGAGCAGCAGCCCGCCGAGCCCGACGGCGTACGCGGTCAGCACGCCGGCCACCAGTGGCCGCTGGTCCGGCATCCGCCCGGCCGCTGCCGGCACCAGCAGTGCCCCGAGGGCGCCGGTGACGTTGGAGGCCGCCAGCAGCAGCCCACCTTCCCGGACCGGCACCCCGGCGTCGGCCAGCAGGGTGGGCAGCCAGGCGGCGAAGGAGTAGAACTGCACGCTCTGCAGGCCGAGGTAGGCGGTCACCTGCCGGGCCAGCGGCTGCCGCAGCAGCGACCACGAGCCGGCCTGCGGCGGCGCCGTCCGGGTGCCGCGCACCCCCGCCACCGGCAGCCAGAGCGCCAGGGCCGCGAGGGCGAGCACCAGCCAGAAGGCGAGCGCCACCCGCCACTCCAGCCCCAGTGCCGCGCCGATCGGCACGGTGAGCCCCGCGGCGGCGGCCGCGCCGATGTTCAGCGACGCTGAGTAGGCGCCCATCACCGCGCCGGGCCGGGTGAACTCCCGTTTGACGTAGGCCGGCATCAGCACGTTCGCGATGGCGATCGCCGCGCCGGCCACCAGGCTGCCGGCGTACAGGAGCGCGACCGGTGGCAGCAGCCGCAGGGCGATGCCACCGGCCAGCAGCACGAGCGAGGCGGCCACCGCCGTCTCCAGCCCGATCCGGCGGGCCAGCCGGGGGGCGAGCGGGGCGAAGGCACCGAAGCAGAGCACCGGGAGCGCGGTCAGCAGGCCGGCCAGCGCGCTGCTCAGGCCGGTGTCCGCACGCAGGGCGCCCAGCAGCGGGGCCACCGCGACGACGGCCGGTCGCTGGTTCAGCGCCACGACGACGATCGCCGCGACCAGCAGCAGCACCGCGCCCCGCGAGCGGACCCGCGGTGCGGCGACGTCGGTCACCGCCGCACGACCCCGCCCCGGGGAGGACGGGGTCCTGCGGCCATCAGCCGGCGGGGGTGAGCATCCCGGCGCCGACGGTGGCGTTGGTCGCCTCGTCGATCAGGATGAAGCGGCCGGTCACCCGGTTGCGGTGGTAGTCGTCGACGAACAGCGGCTGGGTGGTGCGCAGCCGCACCCGGCCGATGTCGTTGAGACCCAGCCCGGTCGCGTCGGTCTCCCGGTGCAGCGTGTTGACGTCCAGCCGGTACTGCAGCTCCTTGACCATCGCGCGCACCGTGCGGGTGGTGTGCTTGACGGCCAGCCGCATCCGCGGGGTCAACGGGGCATCGGCCATCCAGCAGACCAGCGCGTCGAGGTCCTGGGTGACCTGCGGGGCGTTGTGCGGGCGGCAGATCATGTCGCCGCGGGAGACGTCGAGGTCGTCGGCCAGCCGCACGGTCACCGACATGGGCGGGAAGGCCGCCTCCACCGGGCCGTTCGGCCCGTCGATCGCGGTGATCGTGGTGGTCAGCCCGCTGGGCAGCACCTGCACCTCGTCGCCGGGGCGCAGCACGCCGGCGCCGACCCGGCCGGCGTAGCCGCGGTAGTCGTGGAAGGCGTCGGACTGCGGCCGGATCACGTACTGGACCGGGAACCGGGTGTCGACGAGGTTCCGGTCGCTGGCCACGTGCACGTGCTCCAAGTGGTGCAGCAGCGAGGTGCCCTCGTACCAGGGCATGTTCGTGGACCGGGTCACCACGTTGTCGCCCTGCAGCGCGGAGATCGGGACGACCGTGAGGTCGGGGACCTCGAGCTTGGTGGCGAAGGCGGTGAACTCGTCGCGGATGCCCTCGAAGACGTCCTCCGACCAGTCGACCAGGTCCATCTTGTTCACCGCGACCACCAGGTGCGGCACCCGGAGCAGAGAGGCCAGGAAGGCGTGCCGGCGGCTCTGTTCGACCATGCCCTTGCGGGCGTCGACCAGCACGATCGCCAGGTCGGCGGTCGAGGCGCCGGTGACCATGTTGCGGGTGTACTGCACGTGCCCGGGGGTGTCGGCGAGGATGAACGTGCGCCGCGGGGTGCTGAAGTAGCGATAGGCGACGTCGATCGTGATGCCCTGCTCGCGCTCGGCGCGCAGCCCGTCGGTGAGCAGCGCCAGGTCGACGTAGTCGCCCCGGCTGGCCCGCTCGATCGCGGCGTACTGGTCCTCGAACACGGCCTTGCTGTCGTACAGCAGGCGGCCGATCAGCGTGCTCTTGCCGTCGTCGACGGAGCCGGCGGTGGCGATGCGCAAGATGTCCTTGCGGGCGTGCGCGATCTCCGCGGCTGCCTCGGCGGCGGCGGAGTGGACGTCGATGGGTGCCTCGGCGGAGGTCATCGGGCGGCCTCTTCCCTGTCTCGTCGGAGGTCTCGCTGGCGGGGGGCTCCGTGGAGGCGGACGCTGGGCACCACGTCCACGGAGAGGTGACGGTGTTCGTCTTCGCTGCCGCAGTGCCCGCGCTGATGGTCGTGCTGCTGGGTTACGTCGTCGGCTACGTCGTCACCGAGTGGGCCAGCGGGCTGATCGGCGCGGCGTTCGGGGCGCCGCTGGGCCCGGGCGTGCCCGAGGTGGTCGGCTGGCTGACCGGGCTGGTGCTCCTGGGCGTCGTCGTCCGGGTGCTGGTCGACCGCCGCCGGCGCATGCGGCGGTCGCTGCGCCGGGCCCGCGTCCAGGGGCGGCAGGCCCAGGTCGAGCGGCTGGAGGCCGCGTTGGCCGCGCGTGCTCGCCGCCATCAGGACCGCCATCAGAAGTAGCCCTCCTTCTTGCGGTCCTCCATGGCGGCGTCGCTGACCTTGTCGTCACCGCGGGTGGCGCCGCGCTCGGTCAGCCGGGTCACCGCGATCTCGGCGATGACCTCCTCGATGCTGGTGGCCGTCGAGCGGACGGCCGCAGTCAGGTTCGCATCGCCGACGGTGCGGTACCGGACGCTCTCGCGCAGCACCTGCTCGCCGTCCCGGGGCGTGATGAACTCGTTGACCGCGTAGAGCATCCCCTGACGGTCGACGACGTCCCGTTCCCGCGCCAGGTACAGCGGCGGGATCGCGATCTCCTCCTGGAGGACGTAACCCCAGATGTCCAACTCGGTCCAGTTCGACAGCGGGAACACCCGGATCGACTCGCCGAGGTGGGTACGGCCGTTGTAGAGGTCCCAGAGCTCGGGGCGCTGGTTCTTCGGGTCCCACTGGCCGAACTCGTCGCGGAAGGAGAACATCCGCTCCTTGGCCCGGGCCTTGTCCTCGTCGCGCCGTGCGCCGCCGAAGAGCGCGGTGAAGCCGTGCTGCTCCACGGCGTCCAGCAGCACCGGGGTCTGGATCCGGTTGCGCGACCCGTTGGGCTCCTGACGCACCGTGCCGGCGGCGATGGCGTCGGGCACCGAGGCGACCACCAGCTCCACGCCCAGCTCGGCGACCCGCTTGTCCCGGAACTCCAGGACCTCGGGGAAGTTCAGCCCGGTGTCGATGTGCATCACCGGGAAGGGGATGCGGGCCGGTGCGAACGCCTTGCGGGCGAGCTCGAGCATGACGATCGAGTCCTTGCCGCCGGAGAACAGCAGCACCGGCCGCTCGGACTCGGCTGCCACCTCGCGGATCACGTGGACGGACTCGGCCTCCAGCGTCTGCAGCTGGGTGAGCCGGTGGTCGGCGATGGACACGCTGTCGAGCTCCCGGGGACGACGGCAGACGTCGCCGGCCGGCGACGCGATCAGTGGGGCAACCCCATCGACGTGATGGGGATTCCCGCATCAGTGTCCGCCATGGCGCCCCCGGGCCCGGCGGCCGGTCGGCTCAGCCGGTGGCGCCGGGCTGCTCGACGACCGCGGTCGCGTCCCCCGGGCGGCCGGGCGGGGTCGGCCGGCCGGACGCGTCGGTGATGGCGGAGTAGTAGGCAGCGGCCTGCTCCGGCCGGGGCGTCACGAACACCCCGCGCGCCTCCACCAGCGGCTGGTCCGGGGCCGCGGCCAGCGCGATCGTCCCGGAGACCGTGGTCCGGCGGCCGGCGCTCTCGCGGACCGCCGCCCGCAGCACCAGCGCCGTCTCCAGGGGCACCGGACGGCGGTAGTCCAGCTCAAGCCGCACCGTCATCCCCCAGAGCCCGGCCGCGATCGCCGCGGAGCCGAGCAGCTGGTCCATCATCAGCGCGCTGATCCCGCCGTGCACGTAGCTCGGCGGGCCCTCGTAGGCCAGGCCCAGTGCCACCTCGGTGACGACGGCGTCGTCCTCGCGCCGGATGACCAGGGGTGGGGCCAGCGGGTTCCCGACGCCGCTGACCGGGTTGAAGACCCGGCGCGCCTGCCCCGGGTCGTCGAGCGCCGGCAGCTGGTCGCGGCTGCGTCGGGCGGCAGACAACCGGGCGGTGACCTGCCGGACGGCGACGGCCGCCGACCGCAGCTCGGCAGCCGGGACCGTCGTCGTCACCGCGGTGCCGACCAGCTCGCGCAGGGCGCTGCCCAGGTCGGTGACGGCTGCCAGCAGCTCGGCCTCGGTCGCGGTCCCCTCGATCGTCACCCGTGGATCAGACCAGGCGGTCCGATGGCCGGGGCAGGAGGGGGCCGGGCGCCTGGTCCGCAGGCGGGGCGGGCGGACCGGACCGCGGCAGGTGGACGGCGAAGGTGGCGCCCTCGCCGGGGGCGGTGTGCAGCTCGACCCGGCCGCCGTGCGCCTCGACCAGCGCGGCGACGATGGACAGCCCGAGGCCGGTGCCCCCTGCGGCCCGGGTCCGGGAGGCGTCGGCGCGGTAGAACCGCTCGAACACCCGGTCGGCGTCGGCCTGGGCCAGGCCGGGGCCCTCGTCGGTGACCGCGAGGACGAGCCAGCCGGGCTCGGCCCCGTCCTCGGCCACCCGGATGGTCACCCGGGTGTCTGCGGGGGTGTGGGTCAGCGCGTTGGTGACCAGGTTCCCGATCACCTGGCGGAGCCGGGCCTCGTCGCCGCGGACCACCGGGGCGTCGGTGAGCGAGGGGTCCAGCTGCAGGCTGAGCGAGCGGTCGGGGGCGACGGCGCGGGCGTCGTGCACGGCGTCGCCGGCCAGCTCGGCCAGGTCGACGGGGCCCCGTGCCAGCGGCCGCTGCTGGTCCAGCCGGGCCAGCTGCAGCAGGTCCTCGACGAGCAACCCCATCCGGGTCGCCTCGGACTCGATCCGCTGCAGGAGCCGGCCGGTCTCCTCCGGGCCGTGGACCGCCCCCTGGCGGTGCAGCTCGGCGAAGCCGCGGATCGAGGTCAGTGGGGTGCGCAGCTCGTGGCTGGCGTCGGCGACGAACCGGCGCATCCGGGCCTCGGAGGCGACGGCGTGCTCCTCCGAGGCCTGCTGGGCGCGGAAGGAGCTCTCGATCCGGCCGAGCATGCCGTTGAGCGCCTGCGACAGCCGGCCGACCTCGGTCCGGTCGTCGCCGTCGGGCACGCGCCGGGACAGGTCACCGGCGGCGATCGCCTGGGCCGTGTGCTCGACCTCGACGAGCGGTCGCAGGCTGTTGCGCACCACCAGGTGGCCGGCGATGCCGAGCACCGCGAGGACCAGCAGGCCGACGACCAGCTCGATCCGCACCAGCCGGTTCAGGGCGTCCTCATCGGCGGACAGGTCCTGTCCCACGAGCAGGACGAACTCGTCGCTGAACGGGGTGGCAGGTACCTGGGTCGCGCCGACCCGCCACCTGGTCCGACCGTCCTCCGACACGGCGGTGAGGATCCTGGTCCCGTCGATCGTCGCCGGGTCCAGGGCGCTGACATCGGGCAGGTCGTCGTCGTCCCGGGGGCCGGTCACCACCGACGCGGGGCCGTCCTCGGCGCCGAAGGGGAGGCAGGCGACGTACTGGTTGGTGGGGAACCGCATGTCGCTTCGGGAGCAGGCCTGGACGACCGCGAAAGGCTGCGCGGCCCACTGGTCGAGCGTCCGCTGCAGCTGGGCGTCTTGCTGCTCGACCAGGTAGTCGCGCAGCAATGAGGTCGCGGCGAAGCCGGTGGCGGCCAGCGCCGCCGCGACCAGGGCCACCATCAGCGCCACCAGGGTCACCCGCAGGGGGATGCGGGGCGCGGAGCCCCGGACCGGGCGCTCCGCCGGCGCACCCGCGGGCGAGGGGGTCGTCATCGGCTCCACCGGCGTCCGCGGGGCGGTGGCCGTCACGAGCCGCGGGGCAGGCGCAGGGAGTAGCCCACCCCGCGCAACGTGTGCAGCAGCCGCGGTTCGGTGGTGTCGATCTTGCGGCGCAGGTAGGAGATGTAGGACTCGACCACGTTGGCCTCGCCGTTGAAGTCGTAGTTCCACACGTGGTCGAGGATCTGCGCCTTCGACAGCACCCGGCCGGCGTTGGTCATCAGGTAGCGGAGCAGCTTGAACTCCGTCGGCGACAGGCTGACCAGCTTGCCGGCCTTGAGGACCTCGTGCGACTCCTCGTCGAGCTCGATGTCGGCGAAGGTCAGCCGCGGTGCCTCGGTGGCCTGCTGCACGCTCTGGGTGCGGCGCAGCACCGCCCGGATGCGGGCCAGCACCTCGTCGAGGCTGAACGGCTTGGTGACGTAGTCGTCCCCGCCCAGGGTCAGCCCGGTGACCTTGTCGTCGGCGGCGTCCCGGGCGGTCAGGAACAGCACGGGGGTGTGCGACCCGTTCTGGCGCAGCCGGCGGACGACGCCGAAGCCGTCCAGCCCGGGCATCATCACGTCGAGCACGAGCAGGTCGGGGCGGAACTGCTCCGCGACGGACAGGGCCTGCTGCCCGTCCGGCGCCGTCGCCACCTCGAAGCCGGCGTACCGGAGGCTCGCCGACAGCAGTTCACGGATGTTCGGCTCGTCGTCGACGACCAGGAGCCGGGCCTCGGGCCGCTGGGCGCCGGGAGCCGGTGAGCTGGAACCGGTGGTGGACACGTCCCCTCCCGATGGACCCTGCGGCAGCGTCGTCATCCCCCCAGCATGCCGCCGGCGACTGCGGCTGTCCTGGACGGCACCTGTGAGGAGCCTGGGTGTCCGGGCTGCGAGGAGGTCACCCGGCCGGGGACATCGCCCGGCCGGCGCGCCAGTACCCGATGGCGTGGTGCTGGCTCCGGCGCAGTCCCCAGCGGCCCCGCAGATCGGCGCGCACGGCGCGGACGACGGCCGACTCGGCGCCCACCCAGGCGAAGAGGTCCTCACCCGGCGGGCGGTGCAGCGCGGCCACCGCGTCGACCAGCAGGGTGCTCGCCTCCGGCGCCGTCCCGGCCCGGTGCAGCCAGCGCAGCTCGACCCCGGTCGGGGCGGTCAGCGGCTGCTCCTCCTGTCGGCCGGCCACCTCGAGCAGGGCCACGCCGCGGGTGTCCGGGGCGGCCGCCGCCAGGATCCGGCTGATCGCCGGGAGCGCGGTCTCGTCGCCGGCCAGCAACAGCCAGCCGGCGGGGGAGGCGCCCAGGGGTGCGGCGCTGGCCAGACCCAGCACGGCGCCGGGCGTGGCGGCCGCCGCCCAGGAGGCGGCCGGGCCGTCCCCGTGCAGCACGAAGTCGACGTCGACCTCACCGGCGCCCGGGTCCTGCCGGCGCGCGGTGTAGCTGCGCAGGGCGACGCCGTGGCTGCCCTGCGGCCAGACGATGCGGCCGTCGCGGGCCACCTGCGGCCAGCGCGGGGAGCGGTCGTCGGCGCGGGGGACCAGCAGGGACATCGTGGGTCCGCAGGCGGCGACCACGGCGGCGGGCGCGGTGAGGGTGACCCGGCGGACCGCGGGCGTCACGTCGCGCACGGCGGTCACGCTGAGCACGTCGACCGGGCGGACGGCGGGGTCGGCCGCCCCGGCGCCGGGCGCGGCTGCCGTGGGGGCCGGTTCCTCGGTCGGTGCCACTTCCTCGGTCGCCACGAGGACCGACCCTAACGGGGCCGGCCCGGCCGGCCCCGGGGGAATGGGGCCAGTCGGGCCGGCGATCGTGGACGAGGACCTCACCCAACGTGACCAGTTGATCGCACTGATCAGGGAAGACGTTGTGTGTGTCCCGTCGAGTGAGCACGCTACGTGACCATCCTGCCGTCGGCACCACCGACCGCACGGAGACCCCCCGAACGGGTGACCGCCGTCGGGTGGCGGCGAGTCGGTCGACGCGCGCCGGCGCCCGATGTGTGCGCCCGTGCCGCCACGGGCAGGCACACCGGACCGACGGTGCGATAAGGGGGCCTGACTTGGCGGAGGAGTTCTCGAAGGGCGACCACGTGAGCTGGAAGAGCCACGGCGGCACGGCCGAGGGCACGGTGAAGCGCGAGATCACCGAGGACACCGAGGCTGCCGGGCGGACGGTGCGCGCCAGCCCCGACGACCCGCAGTACGAGGTGGAGAGCGAGAAGAGCGGGGGCACCGCCGTGCACAAGCCCAGCGCACTGGAGAAGGACTGAGCGGCGCGGTCGCGCCCGCACGGAGGAGGAGAACGTGAGCGAGTCGGACGGCGGCTTCACCGGGAGCCGGAGCACCAAGCACAACCCGCGCCTCGACGAGGAGCTAGAGCACGAGGTGCAGGGGATGATGAAGGCGGAGCGGGCCACCCGTTCCGAGGAGTGGCGCGAGGTGGAGCCGGTCGGGGAGGACCAGCCCGACATCGACGCCGACCCGGCCGGCACGTTGGTCGGCGGGGTCCCGCAGGGCATGGACGCGAACGCGGTCGTGGCCCGGGCGGAGTTGGCCCGCTGGCTGGACCGTGCGGATTTCCCCAGCACCGGCCCGGAGCTGGTCGAGGCCGCCCGGGACCACCGCGCCCCGGACGTGGTCGCCGAGGAGCTGTCGCGGCTGCCCGAGGGCCAGGTCTTCGAGCGCATCGGGGACGTCGTCCGGGCGCTGGGCTACCCGACCGAGACCTGAGCCCCGACCTGGCCGACCATCGACCGGCGTCGTCCCCTGGGGGCGGCGCCGGTCGGTGCGTTCAGGACGAGCTGTCGGCCTCGGCCGCCTCCTCCTCGGCGATCTCCTCCGCGCCGCGGCGACGGAACAGCCGCGACCCCGGGAACCCCTTCACCACTTGGCGCATGTCCTGCACGGTCTCCACCAGGGTGTGCACGTCCGGTGCGACGTCGCTCAGCGTCAGCAGCACCGGGAGCAGGTCCTCGTCGAGGTGCACCACGAGGTCGGGGAGCCGGTCGACCAGGGTGATGATCGCGGTGACCTCGTCGGTGTGCAGCTCCTCGGCGAACCGGGTCAGCACCGGGGCCAGCGTCCTCAACGCGGGGCGGTAGTCCTCCAGCAGCGGGCAGATCGTCGCGAGCAGCGCCTCCGCACGGGCCAGCGTGCCGTCGGCGGCGCCGGCCGCGCCTGCGACTGCGGTGAGCAGCGCATCGGCGGCGTCGGTGGACCGGCCGATCCGGGCGACGGACTCGTCCGCGGCGTCGTTGGTCGCCCCGATCCGGGCGACGGACTGGTCCGCGGCGTCGTTGGTGACCCCGATGCGCGCAACGGCGGCGTCTGCGGCGTCGTTCGTGACCCCGATCCTGCCGACAGCGCCGTCTGCGGCGTCGTTGGTGACCCCGATGCGGGCGACGGCGGCGTCTGCGGCGTCGTTGGTGACCCCGATCCTGCCGACGGCGGCGTCGGCGGCGTCGTTGGTCACGCCGATGCGCGCGACGGCGGCGTCTGCGGCGTCGTTGGTGACCCCGATCCTGCCGACGGCGGCGTCGGCGGCGTCGTTGGTCACGCCGATCCGGGCGACGGCGGCGTCCGCGGCGTCGTTCGTGACGCCGATCCGGGCGACGGCGGCGTCGGCGGCGTCGTTCGTGACGCCGATGCGCGCGACGGCGGCGTCCGCGGCGTCGTTCGTCGCCCCGATCCTGCCGACAGCGGCGTCCGCGGCGTCGTTGGTGACGCCGATCCGGGCGACGGCGGCGTCCGCGGCGTCGTTCGTGACCCCGATGCGGGCGACTGCCTCGTCGGCGTGGGCGCGGGTGACGTCGATGCCGGCGACCGCCACCTCGGCCCGGTCGGCGATGCCTTCCATCCGGTCGACCAGCACCCCGACGCGCTTCAGCAGCTGTTCACCCTCGTTGAGGGCCCCCACCACCCGAGGCAGCAGGGCGAGGGCCTCGGCGACGCCGTCGCGCAGGCCCCCGGCGGCGTTCAGCACGTCCGACGGGCCGGGAAAGGGCAACTTCACGGGCCAGACGCTACGGTCCGGCGGGTCAGCCTGCCGGTCGAGAGCCCGGTCCCGCGCGACGGGATCCGTTCGCCGCCCGCGCGTCCGGCCGGCCTGGTGGCGCACCGCCCGTATCGTGGAGCGGTCGCGCTGGCGGCGGTCTCCGGCCGTCCCGGGGCGCAGGACGACCACGCAGCGAGCGACTGCGGACAACGACGATGGGATGTCGACGCCGGTGGCGGATCAGCCGACGCGGGACGGGGCCGACGACGGTCCCCGGCGCGGCGACCGACCGACCGGCGCCGTCCCCCCTGTCCCGGGGGGTGAGCCGGGTGCTCCCGGTACCGAGGGCCCGGCCGCGCCGCTGACCGTCGCCGAGCTGCTCGCCCGCTCGGGCACGGGGGTCCGCCGGCGACGCGCGGATCGACGCGAGGCCGGTGAGGCCACCGGCCGTCAGCAGTCGGTCGACGACGCCGGCACCCCGCTGTGGCAGCCGGGGGCGGCCAGGGACGACGGTCCGGTCCGGCCCGGCCGGCCGACGCTCTCGGACGAGCACGGTCCCCGGGGTACGTGGCGGGACCGTCCGCAGCCGTCCGCCGTGCCCTCGCCGCCGGTGCTCCCGACCGGCTGGCAGCCGGCGATGCCCGGACCGGCCTCGGACCCGGAACCCGCCCCGCCGGCCGAGGAGCCGGCTGTCCGGCCCGTCCGCCCGCCGGTCGCCCCACCCGGTTCCCGCGCGCCCGCG
>NZ_JPMX01000011.1 GCF_000761485.1 Modestobacter caceresii | reverse complement strand
GCGGTGCCCACGACCGGCGGGGTGCTCACGACCGGCGGGGTGCCCTGGTCACGGCGGGCCGGCCTTGTAGCCCACGCCGCGGACGGTGAGGACCACCTCGGGCTTCTCCGGGTCGCGCTCCACCTTCGCGCGCAGCCGCTGGACGTGCACGTTCACCAACCGCGTGTCGGCCGCGTGCCGGTAGCCCCAGACCTGCTCGAGCAGCAGCTCGCGGGTGAAGACCTGACGG
Organism: Modestobacter caceresii; assembly: GCF_000761485.1. Lineage (GTDB taxonomy): Bacteria > Actinomycetota > Actinomycetes > Mycobacteriales > Geodermatophilaceae > Modestobacter > Modestobacter caceresii. The sequence continues at coordinate 74,120 of NZ_JPMX01000011.1, read as the reverse complement.
GGCTTGCGGGCGAGGGCCACCAGCAGGTCGAACTCCAGCGGGGTCAGCGCGATCGGCTCGTCGTCCCGGATGACCTGGTGGGCCGGGACGTCGATCTGGACGTCGCCGATGGCCAGGGTCTCCGCCTGCCCGCTCTCCCCGCGGCGGAGCTGGGCACGCACCCGGGCGACCAGCTCGACCGGCTTGAACGGCTTGGTCACGTAGTCGTCGGCCCCGGCCTCCAGCCCCTGGACGACGTCGATCGTGTCGCCCTTGGCGGTCAGCATCACGATGGGCACGGTGGACTGGGTGCGGATGTCCGCGCAGATCTGCAGGCCGTTCCGGCCCGGCAGCATCAGGTCCAGCAGCACCAGGTCCGGGCGGACCTGCTGGAAGGTGGCCACGGCTCGTGCCCCGTCGGAGACGAACGCCGGGTCGTAGCCCTCCCGGCGCAGCACGATGCCCAGCATCTCGGCGAGGGCGGCGTCGTCGTCGACGACGAGGACGCGGCCGCGGCTGGTCCCGGCAGTGGGAGCTGAAGGTGGCACGGACCCATTCTGCGTGACGAAGTCCACCCAGCGGTCCGCCCCGCCCGGGAGACTCCCCGGACGGGGCGGGAGGTGGAGCTCAGAGCCGTGCGGTGGGCTCCGGGCGAGGAGGCCGCTCAGTAGCGGTAGTGGTCGCTCTTGTACGGGCCCTCGACCGGGACGCCGAGGTAGTCGGCCTGCACCTTGGTCAGCGTCGTGAGCTTCACCCCGAGGGCGTCCAGGTGCAGCCGGGCGACGTGCTCGTCCAGCTTCTTCGGCAGCACGGTCACGCCGGGGGTCTGGCCCTCGTAGGCGGCCCGGTTGCCCCACAGCTCGATCTGGGCGAGCGTCTGGTTGGAGAAGGACGCGCTCATCACGAAGCTCGGGTGCCCGGTGGCGTTGCCCAGGTTCAGCAGCCGGCCCTCGGAGAGCACGATGATCGTGTGGCCGTCGGCGAACCGCCACTCGTCGACCTGCGGCTTGATCGTCGTCCGCACCACGCCGGGCGTGCGGGCCAGGCCGGCCATGTCGATCTCGTTGTCGAAGTGACCGATGTTGCCGATGATCGCCTGGTGCTTGGTCGAGGCCAGCTGCTCGGCGGAGATGATGTCCTTGTTGCCGGTCGTGGTGATGATGATGTCGGCCTTGCCGATCACCTCGTCGAGCGTGGTCACCTCGTAGCCGTGCATCGCCGCCTGCAGGGCGTTGATCGGGTCGATCTCGGTGACGATGACCCGGGCGCCCTGGCCGCGCAGCGACTCCGCGCAGCCCTTGCCGACGTCGCCGTAGCCGCAGACGACGGCGACCTTGCCGCCGATCATCACGTCGGTGGCGCGGTTCAGGCCGTCGATCAGGGAGTGCCGGCAGCCGTAGAGGTTGTCGAACTTGCTCTTGGTGACCGAGTCGTTGACGTTGATCGCCGGGAAGAGCAGCCGGCCCTCGCGGGCGAGCTCGTACAGCCGCAGCACACCGGTGGTGGTCTCCTCGGTGACGCCCTTGATGGCCGCACCGACCCGGGTCCAGCGCTGGTCGTCCTCGGTCAGGCTGGTGCGCAGCGCGTCGAGGATGACGCCGTACTCCTCGGAGTCGGCGTCAGTGGTGTCCGGGACGACGCCGTCGGCCTCGAAGCGGGTGCCCAGGTGGACCAGCAGGGTCGCGTCGCCGCCGTCGTCCAGCAGCATGTTCGGCCCGATGACCGTGCCGTCGGCGTCGGTGAACTCGAAGAGCCGCTGGGTGCACCACCAGTACTCCGGCAGCGTCTCGCCCTTCCAGGCGAAGACCGGCACGCCGGTCGGCTCCTCGGGGGTGCCGTCGCCGACGACGATCGCGGCGGCCGCGTGGTCCTGGGTGGAGAAGATGTTGCAGCTGACCCAGCGGACGTCGGCGCCGAGGGCGACCAGCGTCTCGATCAGCACGGCGGTCTGGATGGTCATGTGCAGCGAGCCGGCGATCCGGGCCCCGGCCAGCGGCTGGGCGTCCCCGTACTCGGCGCGCAGCGCCATCAGGCCGGGCATCTCGTGCTCGGCGAGGCTGATCTCCTTGCGGCCGAAGCCGTGCAGGGAGAGGTCGGCGACCTTGAAGTCGCCGTCGGTCAGGGTGCGGGTGCCAGTGCTGGCGGTCATGTCGCTCCAGTGTCCGGCCCTGCCCGGGGTGGGCGGGCTCTGTCGGTCGCTGTGGTCCCCGCTCGTGCGGGGCGAGCGAGCATGCCGAGGCTTCGGCGGGGCTCGTGCCGTCGTCCAGGGTACCGCCGCGAGCACGGGCCCGTGCTGGAACGGCCCTCCTGCAGGGTCCCGCCGCGAGCCTGCGAGTGGCGGGGGCCCTTCTTCAGCGCAGCGCGGTGGTAGCGCGGTAGAGCACTGCGGGTCCGCGGGCGGTGACCGCCTGCCCGGCCGGCACGAACACCGACTCCCCCTGCCGCACCGTCAGGTCGCCGTCCGTGCCGGTGAGCACCGCGTCGCCCTCCGCGCACAGGACCACCTGCGGCCCGGCCGTGGTGAGCACCCCCGGGTCGACGTCGACCTGCACCCGGGTCAGGTCGAAGTCCTCGACCGGTGTCGGGTAGCGCAGCCCGCCGGGGCCCAGCACCGGGTGGATCACCGGCACCCTGCCGTCGGTGAAGTCCAGCACCTCGATCAGCGCGGCGAGGTCGACGTGCTTGCTCGTGAGCCCGCCGCGCAGCACGTTGTCCGAGCTCGCCATGACCTCGATCCCGGCCCCGCACAGGTAGGCGTGCAGGTTGCCGGCCGGCAGGAAGACCGCCTCCCCCGGAGCGATCCGGAGGTGGTTGCACATCAGCGAGATGACCACGCCGGGGTCACCGGGGTAGGTGCCGGCGAGCGTCGCGGCCCAGCGATAGGTGTTGATGAACTCGGGGTCGTGCGCGGCGACGAAGGACGCCGCCCGGGCCGCCACGGCGCGGACCAGCGACTCGCGCCGGCGCTTGGAGAGGGCCAGCAACTGGGGGATGGCGGCCCGCAGTCCACCGCGGGCCAGGGCCGCGATGGTCGGCATCAGCTCCGGCAGCTGGAGCTTCGCCAGACAGTGCAGCGACTCCTCCACCGGGCGGAACCCGCACAGCGCCTCGACCGGGGTGATCGCGAGCAGGATCTCCGGCTTGTGGAAGGGGTCCTTGAAGGTGCGCGTCGGGTCGTCGTGCGGGATGCCCGCCGCCTCTTCGGCGGCGAACCCCGTCTCGGCCTGCTGGGTGGTCGGGTGCGCCTGCAGCGACAGCGGCTTGTCCGCCGCGAGCACCTTCATCAGGAACGGCAGCCGGTCACCGAACCGCTCGCGGACCGTCGGGCCCAGCAGTCCTGCGGGGTCGGCAGCGATCGCCTCGGTCAGGGTCCGGCCGTCGGAGAGCACGCTGGGCGCGTCCGGGTGCGCCCCCATCCACAGCTCGGCGTACGGCTGGTCAGCCGGCGAGGGGAGCCCGAGCAGCTGCGGGATGACGGTGCGACTGCCCCACGGGTAGTGCCGCACCGGACTGCTGAGCTGCCACATCGGGGCTGAGGTTACCGGCGGGGACGTCACGGGACAGACGTCGGATCGGCCCGGCCGGTGCTGGAGCCGACGGGGACGGCGCTCACCCGCGCGGGGCAGTCGGGTCGCCGGCCGGTCCACAGACGATCGACCGACGGATCCGGCCGGTCACGGGTGCAGCGCCCGCTCGTGGTCCAGCGCCAGCGCCAGGTACACGGCGCTGAAGTCGGCAACGGCCAGCTGCCGGGCGAGCCGCGCCAGCCGGGGGTGCCGCTCCGGCTCGGCGTGCTCGGCCAGCGCGCTGACCGGGACGTTGTGCGCTGCGGCGACGCGGAGCACCTCGGCCATGGCCTCGCCGGCCGAGCGCGGGTCCCGCTCGCCGCCGTCGTGCTCGCCGGCGTCCGCGTCGCGGATGGTGATCAGCCGGAGCCGGCGGCCGGCGTCGTCGGCCCGGTCCCGGAAGAAGTCGTCCTGGCCCTCCGCGGGGGCCAGCGGCCCGCCGAGGACCGTGCGGGCAGCGACCCGCTGGTCGGGCAACCGGAAACCGGTCACCGGGAGGCCGGCCAGCGTGGCCAGCTGGTCGGCGACGCGGCCGGCGGCGGCCCCGGCCAGCGGCCCCTCGGCGACGATCACCGGCAGCGCGTCCAGCAGCTCCAGCGCCAGCGTCTTCGCCGGGTTCACGAACGACTCACGCGCCGGGCCGCACTCCGCCGCTGCCTCGTCCAGCGCGGCGGCGACCAGTTCGGTGTCGGCGGCGTCCTGCGCGACCAGCCCGAGCTCGGCGGCGAGCAGCAGCATGGGGGTGAGCAGGGACCAGAGCGCGGTGTGCTGCACCCGGGACGCCGGCAGCGGCACGTACGCCGCCCGGGCGCTGGCGCACGCGGCGTGCAGCGGCGCGTCCTCGGCGCCGATGCCGACCAGCACGACACCGCGCCGCGCGGCCTCGTAGGCCGGGGTGACCGCGTACCGACCGGCGCCGGTGCGGGTCGCCACCACCGCGATGTCCGAGGGGCCCATCCAGACCGGGAGGTCCGGGCCCGGGACGACGTCCACGGTCACCGGGCTGGCCGGTCCGAGCAGCGCTCGCAGCACCGACGCCGCGACCGCTCCCTCGCGCCGGCCGACGATCACCAGCCCGCGCGGGCGGCCCCCCGAGGTCGCCCGCTGGAGCCCGGCCTCCTGGGTCAGCTGGGTGGTCTCCCGCACCTGGGCGCCGGCACCGGCCACCGCCGGCAGCAGCCCCCGCGGGTCGCGTGCACGCAACAGGTCGAGGTCGTCGAGGACCTCCTCGGCGAGCTCGGGCGAGGTCATGTGCGGCGCTGCCGGGCCTCGTCGAGCAGCAGCACCGGGATGCCGTCACGCACCGGGAAGGCGCGGGAGCAGGTCGGGCAGACCAGCTCGCTGGCCTCGACGTCGACGGTCAGCGCCGTGTGGTGGGTGTCCGGACAGGCCAGGATCTCCAGGAGGGCCGGTTCGATGCCCAGCGTCTGGTCGGTGGCGCCTGCCGGGGTGTCGTCGCTCATGCCCGCACCATCTCCAGTACCTCGTCGCGCAGTTCGGCCATCCGGGCCGCATCGGCCGCCTCGACGTTGAGGCGCAGCAGCGGTTCGGTGTTGCTGGCCCGCAGGTTGAACCACGAGCCGTCGGGCAGGGAGACGGTGAGCCCGTCGAGGTCGTCGATGGTGACGCCGTCCCGCTCACCGTAGGTCTCCCGGACCGCCGCCACCCGCCCGGCCTGGTCCTCGACGGTGGAGTTGACCTCACCGGAGGCCACGTAGCGCTCGTAGGCGGCGGTGAGCTCCGACAGCGGGCGGGACTGCTCACCGAGCGCGGCCAGCACGTGCATCGCGGCCAGCATGCCGGTGTCGGCCCGCCAGAAGTCGCGGAAGTAGTAGTGCGCCGAGTGCTCGCCGCCGAAGACGGCGTCGGTACGCGCCATCTCCTCCTTGATGAAGGAGTGCCCGACCCGGGTGCGCACCGGCTCCCCGCCGTGCTCGCGCACGATCTCCGGCACCGCCCGCGAGGTGATCAGGTTGTGGATGATCGTCGTCCCGGTGCCCTTGGCGAGCTCACGGACGGCGACCAGCCCGGTGATCGCCGACGGGCTCACCGGCTCGCCGCGCTCATCGACGATGAAGCAGCGGTCGGCGTCCCCGTCGAACGCCAGACCGATGTCGGCCCCGTGCTCCCGGACCCCCGCCTGCAGGTCGACCAGGTTCGCCGGGTCCAGCGGGTTCGCCTCGTGGTTGGGGAAGGAGCCGTCCAGCTCGAAGTACATCGGCACGATCTCCAGCGGGAGACCGGACAGCACCACGGGGACGGTGAAGCCGCCCATCCCGTTGCCGGCGTCGACCACGACCTTCAGCGGCCGGATGCCGGAGAGGTCGACCAGGCCGCGCAGGTGGGTGGCGTACTCGGCGACCAGGTCCCGGGTGCTCACCGAGCCCAGGGGCGCGACGCCCCGCTGGAAGACGGCCGTGCCGTCGACCAGCTGCTCGGCCCACTCCCGGATCTGCACCAGCCCGGAGTCCTGGCCGATCGGCGCCGCGCCGGCCCGACACAGCTTGATGCCGTTGTACTGGGCGGGGTTGTGGCTGGCGGTGAACATCGCGCCCGGCATCCCCAGGGAGCCGGCCGCGAAGTAGAGCAGGTCGGTCGAGCCCAGGCCGGCCTCGACGACGTCGACCCCGCGGGACAGGACCCCCTCCGCGAACGCCCGGGAGAGCGGCACCGAGGAGTCACGCATGTCGTGCGCGGTGACGACGGCGGTCGCGCCGGTCTCGGCGTGCACGAACTCGGCGAAGGCGGCCCCGATCGCGCGGGCCACGCTCTCGTCCCACTGCTCGGGGACCAGGCCCCGGACGTCGTAGGCCTTGATGATCGACGTCAGGTCTGCCACGCGGGTGATCCTATGAGGGGGCCCGTCAGGGGAGGTTGGGGAGGACGCGCAGGTGGCCGCGACGGGTGCCGCTGCCGTCGTCGGCCGGGTCGCGCGGGGGCTCCGGGCGCGCGGCCTCGCGGACCGCGTCGGCGAGCGCGAGCAGGTCGTCGCCGGTCGGGCCGGCGTCATCGGCGTCGATCTCGTGGCGGACGACCTCCCAGCCCCGCGGCACGGTGAGCCGCTCGGCGTGGAACTCGCACAGGTCGTAGCTGTGCGGCTCCGAGTAGGTCGCCAACGGGCCGACGACGGCCGTGGACTCCGCGTACACGTAGGTCAGGGTGGCTGCCGCCGGTTGCGCGCAGCCGCTGCGCGAACAGCGACGTGACTGCCTCACCACCGGTTCCTCACGCCCGGCACACTATCCGCAGCCGGCGCCGTCTGGGGAGGAGGCGCACCGGATCGCGCACGTCCACCCCCTCCCCTCCGTCCAGGCACACCCGACCCAGCCGCCCCTGCCGCACGCCCTGGGAGAGAGCATGACGACCGGCCCCGACACGGTGCTGCTGCTCGGCGGGCGCAGCGAGATCGGCCTGGAGCTGGCCGAACGGCTGGTGCGCGACGGCGTCCGGCGAGTGCAGCTCGCCGCCCGACGCAGCGACGAGCTCGACGTCGAGGAGGGGCGGCTGCGGGCGGCCGGCGCGACGTCGGTGCAGCGGCTGGAGTTCGACGCCGACGACCTGGCCGGCCACGAGCAGCTGCTGGCCACCGCCCTGGACCCGGCCGTCGGCGCGCACCCCGCGCACACGGTCGTCGTGCTGGCCTTCGGGGTGCTCGGCGACCAGGCCCGCGCCGAGGTCGACGCGGACCACGCCGTGGCCGTCGTCTCCACCGACTACCTGGCCCAGGTCTCGGTGCTCACCCACCTGGCCCGGCTGATGCGTGCCGCAGGTGGCGGGCGCATCGTCGTCTTCTCTTCGGTCGCCGGGGTCCGGGTGCGCCGGGCCAACTACGTGTACGGCTCGGCGAAGGCGGGGCTCGACGGCTTCGCCAGCGGGCTGACCGACGCCCTGCACGGCACCGGGGTCCGGTTGCTCCTGGTCCGGCCGGGCTTCGTGGTCGGACGCATGACCACCGGCATGTCCCCGGCCCCGCTGTCCAGCACTCCCACCCAGGTCGCCGCAGCCGTGGCCGACGCACTGCGCCGGGACCGGTCCGTGGTCTGGGTACCGGGCACCCTGCGGGTGCTCGCGGCGGTCCTGCGGCTCCTGCCGCGCCCCCTCTGGCGCCGGATGCCTCGGTGATCCGGCGCGGCCGGGGCACCGGCAGGCCGTAGGCTCCTGCCGCGATGGACCGCCTCCCTGCCCGTGCCCGGCGCGACCGTCATGGCCGCGGCCTGCGCGGTCGTCTCGTGCCGCCGACGGTGCCGCTCTCCCGGAGCCGCGCCGAGCAGTTCGACGACCTGGTCCTGGACGCGGTCGAGGACCTGGAGCGCCGCTGGGAGCGTGAGCTCGCCGGCGTCGAGTTCGCCGTCGAGGACGTCCCCTGGGTGGACCACACCAGCCCGGACGACGTGGTGCTGGACGCCGACGTGCTGGAGGACGGCAGCGTCCCGCTGGCCCGGGTGCTGCCCGCGCACCGGGAGGGCGGGCAGGAGCACCCGGCCCGGATCGTGGTCTACCGCCGTCCGCTGGAGATCCGCGCCGCCGACCGTGACGACCTCGCCGACCTGGTGCGGGACGTCGTCGTGGACCAGGTGGCGGTGCTGCTCGGCCGGGATCCCGAGGAGATCGACCCCGCCGGTTGACCGGGTCGCACCCGACCCCTTTGCCATGCTGGGCGCCGAGATGAGCGCAGCGAACCAGCAGTCCGGCCCGCACGGTGCCCGGCGGGCAGCCGTCACCGGGGTCGTCGTCGTCCTGGTCGTCCTCGCCGCCGGCCTGGTGCTGCTCGCCCTCCAGCCCCGGACGACGACGGCCACCGCGACCCTGACCGTGACCCCCCGCACCGAGGCCGGCGCGGACGCCGCCCTGCTGCTGGCCGACCGGTACACCGCGCTCGCCGGGTCGGCCGAGGTGCTGGGCGCAGCTCAGGCGGACGAGCCGGCGCTGACCGAGGTGTCGCTGACCGAGCTCCAGGAGGGCGTCGAGGTCGGGCGACCGCCCGGCACCGCCACCGTCGTGGTGCAGGTGACGCTGCCCGACCGGGACGCGGCGGTGACCGCCGCCAACGCGGTGGTCGGCCGGCTCGTCGAGGCGGGCGCCGACGAGGAGCTCGTGGCCGTCGACCCGGGGCGGGAGGCCTCGTCCGCCCGCACCACCGGCTCGTCGGCCACGGCCCGGTGGGTGCTCGTCTCGGTGCTGCTGGCCCTCGCCGCCGGGCTGTGCGCCGCCCTGGCCTCGAGCCTGCTGACCCGGGGACGGACTGCCGGGCGAGCGACCGGGAGCACGGACGCCGAGGCGCTCGACGACCTGCCCGGCTTCCTGGCGGACCCGCCCGGCTCCCCCGCACCCGTGCCGCCGCGGACCGGCCGGACCGGAGCGACGGCCGCCCCGGTCGGGTCACCCGGCGGCGCCGTCTCCCGCACGACCGGGTCCGCCGTCACCCTGACGGCCGCGCTGCTGCTGGTCCTCGCCGCCGTCGCGGTGGGTGCCCCGATCGGCCGCGCCGGGAGCAACAGCCTGAGCGCCGCCCCGGCGACCGGGATCGCGCCCGCCGCCCCGGCGCCGGACTCCACCGCGCCGGACTCCACCGCGCCCGGCCTGGATCCCGCCGTCCCCAGCGCGCCGGCCGCCGAGACGGGCGCCGGCGCCCTCGCGTCCCGATCGGTGCCGCTGGGCACGGACGGGATCGCGGCCACGGCGAGCTTCGGCGGCGTGCTGCTGGAGGAGCGGGCCGTGGGGCTGACCGTCACCTACCCCGACGTCAGCCTCACCACCGACGGCCGACGCGCCCTGGCGCACGTCCGGCTGCCCACCCACAACTGCCTGACCACCGAGCCCCCCGCCGACCCGGTGGCCGCCGGCTGCGTCCGGTCGGTCACCGAGTACGCCGACCTGGCCAGCCCGGAGCTGCAGGTCACCCGGGACGGCGACCGCATCGAGCTGGCCGGCCTCTTCCCCACCTACACGCGCCCGAACGGCAGCGCGCCCAGCTACACCGGGCGGGCGTACCAGCTGGCGGCCTCGATCGCCCCCGACGGCCCGCGCCGGGACGACACCACCCCGGCGACCGGTGTGGTCCGGATCGGGCTGGACAGCGCGGCCACCGCACCCGAGCGTGGGGTCAGCCGGCTGCAGCACCCCGGCTGAGCGCGCCCCGGCGGCCCAGCTGGGTGAGGCCGGCGGCAGCGGTCAACGTGCCCGAGGGTGCACCGAGCTCGCGGCGCAGGCCCCCGATCTCGCTGGTCCCCCACCACGGCCAGCGCTCCTCGCCGTCGGCGCCGCGATCGAGCAGGGTGAGCAGCAGGGCCCGCGGCCCGTCGGCCGCCGGGACGACGGCGACCTCCAGCTCACCGATCGCGGCGTGCAGCCGGGCCGCGGCGCGCACGAACGTCCGCTGGCCGGTCGGGAGCTGCGCCAGCACGGCCGGCAGCCAGCGCTCGACCTCGCCCGGGTCCCGGCTGCGGGAGACGTCGGCGACGGTGTCCAGCTCGTCGACCAGCCGGCGGCTGCGCGTGGTGGCCAGCTGGGAGTCCGGCAGCCCGGCGGCGAGGTGCCGCACCGTCGGGTCGCCGAGCGGCAGCCCGGTCAGCCGGAGGGTCCACGGGCCACGGACCTGGTCCAGCAGCCCGATCACCCCCGCGGCGAGCCGTGCGGCGACGTCGTCGTCCTGCGCGGGCAACCGGGACTGGGGCCGCCCGGGCGGCAGCGGGCCGGGCTCGGCGCCCAGCAGGCCGACCACGGTGCCGACGCCGCGGCGCCGGAACGACAACAGGGCCGCCCCGGCGGGACGGCTGTGCGTGTCCCGCTCCACCACCACCGCGTGCGGGCGGACCCGCCCGAAGGGGCGGCCGGCCTGCGCGTTCAGCGCGGCGGTGAGCCACGGCCCACGAGCCGGGAGGGGAACGGCGCGTTCGGCCAGGAGGGGGGCAGCGGCGCGGACCTCGCGGACCACGGCGGCGCGGCCGTCGACGACCCGGGTGTGCACGGGTTCCAGTCGACCACACGGGGCCCGTCGTCGAGAGCTGGGGAGTGGCCGGGCGATCAGCTCGAGAGCGGGCCTCGCCGGGCTGCTCGTCGGCGCGTCGTTGCGCCGACCGTGCGGGAGGAGAGCGGGTGGTGCAGTGGTGCGGGTGGGTCCTTCGTCAGCCGGCCTGGCGGCGAAGGCGACGACGCTCGCGCTCGGAGAGCCCGCCCCAGATGCCGAAGCGCTCGTCCATGGTCAGGGCGTACTCCAGGCACTCGGCCCGGACCTCGCAGCCGGTGCAGATCCGCTTCGCCTCCCGGGTCGAACCGCCCTTCTCCGGGAAGAACGCCTCCGGGTCGGTCTCGGCGCACAGGGCGCGTTCCTGCCAGCTCTGGTCCTCGACGTCCAGGAGGCCGGCGTCGGCCAGGCCCAGCACGTCCCGCCCGTAGGAGGCCGGTGCGGCCCCTGCTGTGGAGCTCTTGTGCTCGCTCAACCACGACACCTCGGCCATCACGTTGCGTCCCCTCTCGCTGCGTCACGACGCCTGCTCCTGGGCGGATCCCAGTCGCCAGCGCCTGATGACGACATCGGAATTACACGCGTGTCGTTGAGTCGAGGTCAAGTCGGGCCGGTGTAACGCGGCGCCACACCGATCACACCGGTCACAACTCGTCCGTGGACCGTCACAGACGACCCCGACACGCCGCCGTCAGGAACACCATCTGCCATCGAGACCGAGCGGTTTCGTGCAGTTCATCCGGGACCGACCCGGGCCCGCCGTAGAGTTCTGCCGATCAGGCACCATGGTCGGGTGCACATCGTCGTACTCGCCGGGGGCGTCGGCGGCGCCCGCTTCCTGCGCGGCGTCCTCGCCGCGGCCCCCGGCGCCGAGGTGACCGCCGTGGTCAACACCGGCGACGACGTGACCCTGCACGGGTTGCGGATCTGCCCCGACCTGGACACCGTCATGTACACGCTCGGTGACGGGATCGACGACGAACGTGGCTGGGGCCGTCGCGGCGAGAGCTGGACGGTGAAGGACGAGCTGGCCGCCTACGGTGCCGAACCGACCTGGTTCGGCCTCGGCGACCGCGACCTCGCGACCCATCTGGTGCGCACCCGGATGCTCGACGCGGGCTACCCGCTCTCCGACGTCACCGCCGCGCTCGCCCAGCGCTGGCAGCCCGGGGTGCGGCTGCTGCCGATGAGCGACCAGCGGGTCGAGACGCACGTCGTGGTGACCGACCCCGACACCGGCCGCCCCCGGGCCATCCACTTCCAGGAGTGGTGGATCCGGCACCGGGCGGCCCTGGACGCCAGCAGCTTCGTCCAGGTCGGGGTGGACGACGCCCGGCCCGGCCCCGGCGTCGTCGAGGCCCTGAGCACCGCCGACGCGGTGCTGTTCGCACCGTCCAACCCGGTCGTCTCGATCGGCACCGTGCTGGGGGTGCCCGGCATCCGCGACGCCGTCCGCGCCGCGTCCGGGCGCGTGGTCGGCATCTCCCCCATCGTCGACGGCGCCGCGCTGCGCGGCATGGCCGACCGCTGCCTGCCCGTGGTCGGCGTCGAGGTCAGCGCGGAGGGCGTCGGCCGGCACTACGGCGCCCGGTCCGCCGACGGCCTCCTGGACGCCTGGCTGGTGCACACCGACGACCCGGCCACCGTGCCCGGGGTCGACGTGCGCGCCGTCCCGTTGCTGATGGGCTCGCCCGAGGCGACCCGGGCGCTGGCCCGGGCCGCACTGGACGCCGCAGGGGTCGCGACCCCGTGACCGGGCCCGGCCTCCCCCCGGGGATCTCCGTGCACCCGGTGCCCGGCCTGCCCGAGTTCGCACCGGGGGACGACCTGGCCGCCGCGATCGCCCGGGCGGCGCCGTGGCTGGCCGACGACGACGTCGTGGTGGTGACCTCCAAGGCCGTCTCCAAGGTGGAGGGCAACCTGGTCCGGGTCGAGCCCGGCACCGACCGGGAGACCGCCCGGCAGCAGGCCGTCGACGCGGAGACCGTCCGGGTCGTCGCCCGCCGCGGGCCGCTGCGGATCGTCGAGACCCGGCACGGCTGGGTGGTCGCCGCAGCGGGGATCGACGCCTCGAACGTCGCCGCCGACGCGCTGGTCCTGCTGCCCGAGGACGCCGACGCCTCCGCCCGGCGGTTGCGCGACCGGCTGCACGAGCTGCTCGGGGTGACCGTGGCCGTCGTCGTCAGCGACACCTTCGGCCGCCCGTGGCGGGACGGCGTCACCGACGTGGCGATCGGTGCGGCCGGGCTGCCCGCACTGGTCGACCACCGGGGTGCGGTCGACCAGCACGGCAACCGGCTCGAGACCACCCAGGTCGCGGTGGTCGACGAGCTGGCCGCGGCGGGCGACCTGGTGAAGGGCAAGCTCGGGGGCATCCCGGTGGCCGTCGTCCGGGGTCTGCGGTTCCGCTCACCGGAGCCCGACACCGGCACCCGTCCGCTGGTCCGGCTGGGTCCCGGTGACCTGTTCCCCACCGGCACCAGGGACCTGGTCGGCAGCCGCCGCACCGCCGCCACGCTCGCCCACCGGGACGGCGCCCTGTCCGCGGTCACCGAGGCCTTCCGGACCGCCGTGGCGGCGCTGCCGGAGTTCCCGGTGGTCTTCCGCTACGGCAGCGAGGAGGGCAGCGAGGAGGGCGACGGCGGGGACGTCGTCGACGTCCACCTGGCCGACCCGATCACCCCGGTCACCTCGCTGTCCCTCGGCGCGGTCGTCGGTGCGGCCCTGGTCCAGCTGCAGGCCGACGGCTGGGCGACCCGGTGGGAGCCGGCCGGCACCTTCGGCGGTGCGTCGCTGGCCGGCCGGCTGTGGCTGGGCGCCGACGCCGGCTGACGCCCGGGCCAGGTCGGGCCGGGCGGGAGCCACTCGGCTAGCGTCGAGCCGTGCAGATCCGCGAGCTCGCCGTCCCTGACAGCTACGTGCTGGACCTCGTCCCGCACGGTGACAGCCGCGGCCGGTTCACCGAGTGGTACCGCGCCGACGTGCTCGCCGCCGAGACCGGGTTCGGGCTCACCCTGGCGCAGGCCAACCACAGCGTCTCCGCCCGCGGCGTGCTCCGGGGCGTCCACTTCGCACTGGTGCCCCCGGGTCAGGCCAAGTACGTCTACTGCCCGGCCGGCAAGGTGCTCGACGTGATCGTCGACATCCGGGCCGACTCGCCCACCTTCGGCGTGCACGACTCGGTGCTGCTGGACAGCGAGCAGCCGCGCGCGGTCTACCTGGCCGAGGGCCTGGGCCACGCGTTCGTGTCGCTGGCCGACCACAGCTCGGTGACCTACCTGGTCTCGAGTGGCTACTCCCCCGGTCGCGAGTTCGGGATCAACCCGATGGACCCGGCGCTCGACCTGCCCTGGCCGACGGACGTCGAGTTCGAGCTGTCCGCCAAGGACACCGCCGCTCCCACGCTGGCCGAGGCGCGCGAGCAGGGCCTGCTGCCGACCATGGCCGAGTGCACGGCGCGGTACGCCGAGCTGCGCGCCCGCTGACCCGCCCCGACCACCGGCTCCCCCGTTGACCACCCGGACGACCCCGACCAGCGCCGGCGCCACCGCCCCCGTGCACGACCCGCGAGCGCGGTTCCGCAACCGGGTCGAGCTGGGCCTCCTCGGTCTCGTGGTGCTCGCCCTGGCCCTCCTGAGCTGGCGGCGACGCTGGACCTCCGATGACGCGTTCATCAACTTCCGCGTCGTGGAGAACCTCCTCGCCGGCAACGGCCCGGTGTACAACGCCGGGGAACGGGTGGAGGTGGCGACGAGCACGCTGTGGCTGGCGGTGATCACCGTCGCCGAGGCCCTGGTGCCAGGGAACGCCGTCGCCTGGATCTCCGTCGTGCTCGGGATCGTCGCCACCCTGACCGGCGTGGTGCTGGCGTCGCTCGGGAGCCGGCGGCTGTACGGCGGCGTCCCACGGTGGCTGGCCGTCCCCTGCGGAGCCGTGGTCGTGGCCGCGCTCCCCCCCTTCTGGGACTTCGCCAGCTCCGGCCTGGAGACCGGCTTGTCCTTCTGCTGGCTCGGCGCCTCCTTCGCCGCCCTGGTCCACGTGGCCCGTCGGGAGGTCGTGGGCCAGCGTCGGACGCTGGGCGTGGCCGTCCTGCTGGGGATGGGCCCCCTCGTCCGCCCGGACCTCGCGCTGATCAGCGCGCTGCTCATCCTCTGGCTGCTCAGCGTCCCGGGCAGTTGGCCGGCGCGCGCAGCACGGGTCGCGGCAGCCGGCGGCCTCCCGGTGGCCGTGGAGGTGTTCCGAGCGGGGTACTACGGGCTCCTGGTGCCGAACACGGCCGTGGCGAAGGAGTCCAGCCGGGCGGTGTGGGGCCGCGGTGCCGACTACCTGGCCGACCTGGTCGGCCCGCACCTGCTGTGGCTCCCCCTCGCGCTCGTCCTCGCAGTGCTCGCCCTCCTGGCCCCGCGCGCCGGCTGGCGGCCCCGCGAGTGGTCACTGGTCGCCGTCGTCCTGGTCGCCGCGCTGCTCCACGCTGCCTACGTGGTGCGCGTGGGCGGGGACTTCATGCACGGTCGACTGCTCCTGCCGAGCCTGTTCCTGGTGCTCTGCCCGGTCATGGTCGTCCCGGTGCCCGCGCTGCGCCTCCGGGGTGTCGCGGTGAGCGCGGTGCTCACGGTGCTGGCCGTGTGGGCTGCAGCGTCGGTGGTGGTGCTCCGTGCGGACTACCCGGAGGGCATGAGCTCGGCAGGCATCACCGACGAACGCCGCTACTGGGCCGAGCTGGCCGGCCGGGAGAACCCGGTGACCCTGGAGGACCACGGCGCGCAGAGCGTCATCCCCTACAGCGATCAGGTGGCTGCGCTGCACGAGCAGGACGCCGACCTGGTCGTCGCACAGCCGCCCGTGGTGACCCCGGACTCCGGGGTGGCACGCATCGCGCCGTCCTCCGGCGGTGTGGTGTTCGGCGTGGGCAACGCGGGCTTCTACGGAGTGGCGCCCGGGCTCGAGGTCCGGGTCGTGGACGGGCTGGGGCTCACCGACCCCATCGGCTCGCACATGGAGGCACCTCCGCCCGGCCGCGCCGGGCACGAGAAGTCGTTCCCCGCGGAGTGGTTCCTGGCGCGGTACGGCGCCCCTGAGCTCGCCGAGGAGGCCACGACGGGTCTGCCCGCTCCCGCCGACGTGGCAGCTGCCCGGGCCACCCTCGACTGCGGCCCGGTGCGTGAGCTGCTCGAGGCCACCAACGCGCCGCTGACCTGGGGACGCTTCTGGGACAACCTCACCGGGGCTCCGTCCCGCACCTCGCTGCGGATCCCGGCCGACCCGGCCGAGGCGCAGGCCCAGTTCTGCTGAGGTCCCTGCTCAGATCGACCGGTACTGGGTGGGCGCCATCCGGGGACCCCGCTTGGGCGGCATGCTGCCGCCGACCTCCAGCAGCCGGACGACGCGCTGCCGGTGCCCGCGCCAGGGCTCCAGCAGCGCGAGCATCCCGTCGTCGTCGGTCTTCCGGCCGGCCAGCGACCAGCCCACCAGGTTCTTCAGGTGGTAGTCACCGACGCTGACCGAGTCCGGGCAGCCGACGGCGCGCTGGGCCACCTCGGCGGCGGTCCACACGCCGATGCCGGGCACCGACTGCAGCCGGCGGCGCAGGTCGGCGCAGTCGTCGTGCACGCCGGCCTCGAGTCGGGAGGCGACCGAGGCGACCGCCCGCAGCGCGCGCCGGCGGGCGCCGTCGAGGCCGCAACCGTGCCACTCCCAGTCGGTGACCGCGAGCACCCGCTCGGCCGAGGGCACCACCCGCATCCCCGCCGGCGCCGGTCCGGGCGCCGGTTCACCTGCCAGCCGCAGCAGCTCTCGCCAGGTGCGGTGCGCCTCGATGCCGGTCACCTTCTGCTCCAGGACGGCCGGCACCAGGGCGTCCCACACCCGCCCGGTGCTGCCCAGCCGCAGCCAGGGCGCCCCATGGTGCAGCCGGGCGACGAGCGGGTGCCGCGCCGGGTCGAAACCGTCGGCCCGGTCCTCGGCGCCCAGCCAGCGGGGCACGGCCGGTCCGGCCCAGCCGGCCCCCGGACCCCAGGCCTGCACCCGGATCGCGGCGGGACCCCCGGTCAGCCGCACGGTGGCCGGGCCGTCGGGGGTGGTCGTCGTCCGCCAGACGCCGTCCTCGGCGTAGCGCAGCGTCGGGTCACCGGTACCGCGACGGTCCCGGGACAGCGTCCGGCGGACGTCCAGCGGCCAGTCCGGCGTCCAGACCTGGTCGTGGACCGGCGCGTCGACGACCAGCAGCCGCTCCCCCATGGCGTTCCCCCCAGCCTGCGCTGCCGTCAGCGGGGCGCCATCCGCAGCGCGCCGTCCATCCGGATGACCTCGCCGTTCAGGTAACCGTGCCGGACGACGTCCAGGGCCAGCTCGGCGAAGTCCTCGGGGCGGCCCAGCCGCTTGGGGAAGGGGATGCCGGCGGCGAGCGCCGTCCGGGCCTCCTCGGGCAGGGCGGCGAGCAGGGGCGTGTCGACCAGCCCCGGGGCGATGGTGCAGACCCGCACCCCCACCGAGGAGAGGTCGCGCGCCGCCGGCAGGGTCAGCCCGACGATGCCGCCCTTGGAGGCGGCGTAGGCGATCTGCCCGATCTGGCCGTCGTAGGCGGCGATCGAGGCCGTGTTGACGACCACGCCCCGCTCGCCGTCCTCGTCGGGCTCGGTACGCGCCATCGCAGCAGCCGCCAGGCGCAGCACGTTGAAGGTGCCGATCAGGTTGACGGTCACGGTGCGGCTGAACGGGGCCAGGTCGTGCGGGGAGCCGTCGCGGCCGAGCACCCGCTGCGCCCAGCCGATGCCGGCGCAGTTGACCGCGATCCGCAGCGGGCGGTCCTTGCCCGTCGCGTCCTCGATCGCCGCCTGCACCGACGCCTCGTCGGTGACGTCGGTGCGCACGAAGGTCGTGTGGCCACCCAGCTCGGCAGCCAGCGCCTGCCCGCGCTCCTCCTGCAGGTCCAGGACGGTGACCGCGACACCGGCCGCGGTCAGCGCACGGGTGGTGGCCTCACCGAGGCCGGAGGCCCCTCCGGTGACGACCGCGGCGACGTCGAGGTTCTTCATGCGCCCGAGGTTAACCAGGGTCGCCTGCCCGCGACTGCAGGAGCCGGGCCCACGAGCGTTCGGGAGGTCGGCGCCGTTCAGGCGGTCAGGCGGCCGAGCCCTGGGCTCGTGGCCCTGAGGGCTGTCTCCGGTCGGCGAGTCGCGCCTCCGCCTCGGTCAGGGCGACCGCACGGGCCAGCGTGACCATCCGCGCCTCCTGCTCCCGGAACCGGACGCCGGTACTGCCCACCAGGTAGATGAAGGCGAGCGCCAGTCCGTAGAGCATCAGGTCGGCACCGCGAGTGACACCCACGGCATCTGCCGCCCCCTGGAGGAGGTCGGGGAACAACACCGCGATCGCGCCGGCGACGACGGTCAACCCGGCCATGATCTTCCGCCGGGCCTGACCCCGCAGCGACGACCGCGCCCGCAACGACAGGACGACGGCCGCCACCAGCGCCGGGACGAGGAGCCACTTGATGATCACGTGCGCCGCCCGTGGCTGACCCGGTGGGCGAGGGTGTCGACCAGGATGTTGACGCTGTTGAGCAAGGGCTGGCCCTTCGAGCGCGAGTAGTCCGTGTAGAGGATGTGCACCGGGTACTCGATGATCTTGTTCTGCGGGCGGGTCAGGAAGTACTCGAGCTCCGACGCGTACGCCATGCCGGAGTGGGAGAGCTTGATCTGCGAGGCGATCTCCCGCGTGACGATGCGCAGCCCGTTGTGCGCGTCCGTCAGCCGCGTCCCGGCCCCACGGTTGAGGAGCTTCGTGGCCGTCCGCAGCATGATGCTGCGCAGCCAGCTCATCTCCGTCTTCCCGTCCAGGAAGCGGGAGCCGATGACGACGTCATGGCCTTCACGGATCAGCCGGATCATGCCCAGGAGGTCGTCGAGCTGGTGCTGACCGTCGGCGTCGAAGCAGGCCACGTAGCGGGCCTCCGTGAACCGGACCGCCGCCTCGTAACCGGTCTGGAGGGCGCCACCGGCGCCCAGGTTCACCGGGTGCGTCACGCGCAGCGCCCCGGTCTTGTCGATCTCGTCCGCGGACGCGTCCGTGGACGCGTCGTCGACGGCGATGACGGTGAGCCCGGCGGTGATCAGCTCGGCGATCACCCCGCCGACGACGGGCGCCTCGTTGAAGACGCGGACCACGACCACCGTGTCCGCCCACTCGGCGGAAGCGCCGTGCGGGGCCGCGAACTCCGCGACGGCCTCAGGACGCGCTTGGCTGGGGTTCATCGCCGCCGAATGTAGTACCGGGACGCGTCCGGACCGAAGACCCGCCACAGCACCCGCCTCGTGCACCACACCGTCAACTGAAGCCCCGGCCGCACCGCTCCTCCACCGTGGCCAGCAACTGCTTGACCCGCTCGGCGTCCCCGACCGGGCACACCATCGTCACGTCCGCGGTGTGCACGACCACGCTGTCCCGGACGCCGACCAGCGCGACCAGGTGGTCGGGGTCGTCACTGAGCACCACGTTGCCCGAGCTGTCCAGCAGGACGGTCAGCCCACGGGTCGCGTTGCCGGCGGCGTCGGTGCTGAGCGTGTGGGCCAAGGCCGGCCAGGAGCCGACGTCCAGCCAGTCGACGTCCAGGTCGACCACGGCCACCCGGCCCGGCTCGGCGGCCGCCGGCTCGAGGACGGCGTAGTCGACGCTGATCTTGGGCAGTGTCGGGAAGACCTCGGCGAGCACGGCCTCCCGCTCCGGGCCGGCCGGTGCGGCGACGATGCGCCCCAGGCCGGCGGCGGACTCCGGCAGGTGGTCGGCGAGCGCGTCCAGGACGGTCTGCGCCCGCCAGACGAACATCCCGGAGTTCCACACGTACTCGCCGCTGGCCAGGTACTGCTCGGCGGTGGCCCGGTCCGGCTTCTCCCGGAACGAGGCGGCCTCGCTCGCGCCGGCCACCTCGGTCGCCGCGCCCTTCTGCACGTACCCGAAGCCGGTGGCCGGCGACGTCGGGGTGACGCCCAGGGTCACCAGCGCCCGCGGCCGGACGGCGAGCAGGTCGTAGGCGGTGCGCAGCGCGTCGGCGAACCGCTCGACCGGCCGGATCACGTGGTCGGCGCTGACCACGGCCAGCTCGGCGTCCGGGTCGACGTCGGCGACGAGCGCCGCGGCCAGCCCGACGGCGTTGGCGGTGTCCCGGGCGACCGGCTCCAGCACCAGCCGGTCGGCGCGCAGCTCGGGCAGCGCAGCCCGGACCTGGTCGCCGTACCGGGCGGCGGTGCAGACCCATATCTGCTCGGCGGGCAGCACGGCCTGCAGCCGGGTGAACGCCTCGGCGAGCAGGCTGTGGGCCCCGGCGCCGTCGGCGACGACGTCGAGGAGCTGCTTGGGCCGGGCGGCCCGGGACAGCGGCCACAGCCGCGTGCCGGACCCGCCGGCCATGATCACCGCGTGCTGCACTGCTGACTCCAGTCCGTCGGGGAGGTCATCGTCTGCGCCACCGGCGGCGACCGGGCAGCTGCTCGGCGCGCTGCTGCGGCTGCGCGCCCGCACCGACCCGCGCACTGACGTAGGACGTCAGCATCCGGGCGCCGAGACCGCCGCGCAGCACCCAGCGCAGCGGCGCGTGCCGCCGGCGGGGGTACTGGCCGGACAGGTAGCGCAGGGCGCTGGTGTGGTGCACCCGCTGCATCCGGTGCGGCTCCCGGCGGGTGGCGTGGCCGCCCTCGTGCACCACCACCGCGGTGGGCACGTAGATGTGCAGGTAGCCGCGCCGGCCGAGCCGCTCGGCCAGGTCGACGTCCTCGAAGTACATGAAGTAGCCCGGGTCGAAACCGCCGACCGAGTGGAACGCCTCCAGGTCGACCAGCAGGCAGGACCCGGACAGCCAGCCCGCGGGGCGCTCCCGGGGCGCCTCCCGCTCGCGTCGGTAGCGGGCGGTCCACGGATTGCTGGGCCATGCCCAGCCCAGCAGGGCGTGACCGATCCCGGTCGAGAGCGAGGGCAGGTCCCGCGCCGAGGGGTACAGCGCCCCCTCCGGGGTGTGGATCGCCGGCCCCAGGGTCGCGGCCCGGGGCCAGCGGGCCGCCGCGGCGAGCAGCTCGTCGACCGCGCCGTCCTCGAAACGGACGTCGGGGTTGACCACCACCGCCCAGCCGGTGAGCAGGTCGGCCAACCCGGCGTTCGCGGCCGGGCCGTACCCGACGTTCCCGCCGATCGGCAGGAGCCGGACGTCGTCCGCACCGGCCGCGACCCGCTCGGGCCAGCCGTCGGTCGAGCCGTTGTCGGCGAGGACGACGTCCAGCGGTCGGGTCGTCGCCCGCCGCAGGCTGCTGAGGAGGCCCTCGATCGCCTCACCGGGCGAGTAGGTGACGGCGACGACGCGCAGCGGGCCGGTCACGCCGCGGCCGCCGCGGCGTAGGCAGTGAGGTGCGCCCGGGCACAGGCACGCCAGTCGAACGACGCCGCGCGGGCCCGGCCGGCGGCAGCCAGCTCGGCCCGGCGGACGGGGTCGGCCAGGAGGTCCCGGAGCGCCACGGTGATCGCCGGTGCGTCGGGCTCGGTGTAGGCCACGGCGTCGCCGCCGACCTCGGGGAGGGACAGCAGCCGGGTGGTCAGCACCGGCGCACCGGAGGCCATCGCCTCCAGCACCGGCAGGCCGAACCCCTCGCCCAGGCTGGGATAGGCGACCACCGTCGCCTCACCCAGGAAGCCGGCGAGCATCTCCAGCGGCAGGTAGCCCGGGCGCAGCAGCCGGTGCGTGTCCGGCACCTCGGCGGCCGCCCGGTCCACCTCCGCATCCCATCCCCGGCCCCCGGCCAGGACCAGGGCGGGCGGGTCGGTCAGCGCGCTCCACGCCCGGATGAGCGCCGGCACGTTCTTGCGCGGTTCCAGCGTGCCGAGGAAACCGACGTAGGGGCCGGGGAGGCCGAGGTGCTCCCGCACCGCCGCGCGTTCGGCGTCCGAGGGGACGTGGAACCGGGCAGCGTCCACCCCGAGGTGGGCGACGTCGACCCGGGCGGGGTCGGCACCGGCCACCCGCACCAGCTCCTGGCGCGTGGCGGCCGACGGCGTGATGCACCGGGCAGCCCGGGTCAGGGACACCCGGGTCCAGGTGGTGAAGAACCGGCGCTTGACCGCCAGGTGCAGCTCCGGGTGGGTGAAGAAGGTGGCGTCGTGCAGCGTCGTCACGACGGGCAGCCCTCCGGCCAGGGGCATCGTGTAGTGCGGGCAGTGCAGCACGTCGGCGCGGGCCCGCCGGGCCAGCAGCGGCAGGCCGACCTGCTCCCAGGCCAGCCGGGCCGGCCGCCGGCCGATCCCGGCGGGCGCGGCCAACAGCTCGACGCCGGGGAGCAGCCGCTGGTAGTGGGCGACGTCGTGCGCCTGACAGACGACGACCAGGTCCGCACCCTCGGTCTGCAGCGCCGGCAGCAGCTCGTCGACGTAGCGGCCCACCCCACCCCGGTCGGCGGGTACGGCGGTGGCGTCGACGAGCACGCGAGGTCGGTTGCTCAGGAGTGACTCCGGGGGCGGTCGAGGCGGGTGGGGGCTGTTCGAGACTACGAGAGGGCCGCTGCCGGACGTCGCCGATACGCTGACCCGATGCGAGGCATCATCCTGGCGGGCGGAAGTGGCACCCGGCTCTACCCGATCACCAAGGCCATCAGCAAGCAGCTGATGCCCATCTACGACAAGCCGATGATCTACTACCCCTTGTCGTTGCTGATGAACGCCGGGATCCGTGAGGTCCTGATCATCACCACCCCCGACGACCAGGCGCAGTTCCAGCGGCTGCTCGGCGACGGTTCCGACGTCGGCATCGAGATCAGCTACGCCGTCCAGCCGAAGCCCGAGGGGCTGGCCCAGGCCTTCGTCATCGGCGCGGAGTTCATCGGCGACCAGCCGGTGGCGCTCGTGCTCGGCGACAACATCTTCTACGGCACCGGCCTGGGCAAGAACCTCCGGGCCAACACCGACCCCATCGGTGGCCGCGTCTTCGCCTATCACGTGGCCAACCCCCGCGACTACGGCGTCGTGGAGTTCGACGCCGACGGCCGGGTCATCTCCATCGAGGAGAAGCCGGCCGTGCCCAAGAGCAACTACGCGGTGCCCGGCCTCTACTTCTACGACAACCGGGTCGTCGAGATCGCCTCGAAGATCACGCCCAGCGAGCGAGGCGAGCTGGAGATCACCGCGATCAACGACGAGTACCTGCGCCGCGGCGAGCTCACCGTCACCGTGCTGGAGCGTGGCACCGCGTGGCTGGACACCGGCACGCACGTCTCGATGATGCAGGCCTCGGAGTTCGTCCGGGTGGTCGAGGACCGGCAGGGCTGGAAGATCGGCTGCATCGAGGAGATCGCCTGGCGGCGGGGCTACATCGACGCCGGGCAGCTCGAGGCGCTCGCCAAGCCCCTGCAGAAGAGCGGCTACGGCGACTACCTCCTCAACCTCCTGGCCGAGCCCGGACTGGACTGAGGACGAGGTCCTCCCCGTCGACCCACCTCGGCCTCCGGCTCCGCAGGCCGAGGTGGGGACGGCGAGGGGCGCGGTCACGCGCCCCGGTCAGGCGGCCCGCACCCGGCAGACGAGGTCGTCGGTCCCGGTGTAGCCGACCTCCATGCCCTGCCCCTCGAGGACGGTCGCCAGTTCGACGAGTCCGGTGCGGTGGCACACCACGCCCACGTCCAACGTCGTCAGTGCCTCGGGAGCGCGCGCCAGGTCGGCGGGGTCCGTGCCTCCCTCGACCAGCCGCTGGAGCAGCAGACGCGTGGCGACCTGAGCTCCGGGCCGATCCGCGTACACCTCGAGGTACTCCCCGCGGGAGCTGACCGGACGGGCGTCGGGCTGGACCACCCCGAGCGCTGCGATCACGTCGACCGGCGCCAGCACACGCTCGCCGGACGCCTCGGCCGCCGCCCACCGCGCCGCGGCCAGCGGACCGGCCGGGAGCTCCCACGTGCCCGGCGCGGCGACGGTCGCCCCGTTCAGCGGGCTCCACAACGGGAGTCCTCCCACCAGCAGCGCGGCTGCCGCGCCCACGGCGACCACACCGCCCTTCACCAGGCCGGGCACCCCGCCGAGCAACGCGACGAGGGCCGGCACGGGGACGATCCAGGTCAGCCGCCACGCGATGGCATCGGTCCCCATCACCGTCCCGGCCAGGTCGTAGAGCGCCGGCACCGCGATGAGCAGGCCGGCGGCGACCGCCGCCAGCGCCGTCCAGCGAGCCCCGGGGGCGCAGGTCGCCCAGCGCTCCGGCAGGAGGCAGCCGGCAACGACGACGACGGCCGCCGCGAGGGCCACGACGGCCGGGAGACCGGTACCGAGCACCTTCTCCCAGGGGTCCTCACCGGCGGCGTTCGGGACGAAACCGCCCCGCCCGGTGCCCCCGGCGACGAGCATCACCACACCGGCGGCCAGTGCTGGGCCGGCGCCGATCGCCAGGAGCAGACCGACGTCGGCCCACCGGCGACGCAGTGCGCCGGGCACGCTGCCGGCCAGGACGACCCCGGGGACCACGAAGACGGCAGCCGGGGTGAGGCCGACGGCCGCCACGGACGCCAGCCCCACCACCGCGATCGCGGCCCGGCGCTCCCGCCCGGCCCTCGCGGCCCACAGCCAGGCGCACGCCGCGTAGAGCAACGGGACGACGATGGCGAGGAACAGGACCTTGCCCTGCCACATGCGGGCCAGGTGCAGGTTCCCCCACGACGCGTGCGTCGCACCCCCGAGCACGATGAAGAGGGTGGCGAGGAGCAGCCCGACCGCGGGGCGACGGACCCGCCACGCCCGGAGCAGCATCCAGAGCGCCCAGACCGCGCCCGCCGTGGCCAGCGGGGGCAGGAGGACGTAGGCCACGTCGCCCACGCTGAGACCGGTCACCCGGGAGACCCAGCCCAGGAGCGCCTCGATGGACGGGAGGTAGGGGGTCTGGGCCGGCAGTCCGGGCCACTGGCCACCGGAGAAGATGACGTCCCCGACCCGGACGTCGCCGTGCGCGGCGATCCACGTGGTGCGGACGACGTACGACGCGTCGTCCAGGTCAGGCCGGACGATGACGGCCGCGAGGCCCGCCAGGAGCGCCGACACCGCCAGCGGCACCCACGGCCCGGCCACCGGGGAGGCCGCGAGGGTGGGGGCCAGCGACCGCCGGACGGCGATCACGACCACCGGCACGAGGGCGACCCACCCCCAGAAGGCCCAGGCCGCCGGGATCGCACCGGCCAGGGCCAGGAGGTAGGCAGCGGTCCAGGCGGCGAAGAGGGCCAGCCCGGCCAGGACCGCGAGGTCGAGCGTGCGGGTGACCCGGCTCGCCGGACCGCCGGCTGCGAGACGCCCGGAGCCGGCCACGGCAGACGAGTCCGTGGCGGCGCGTTCCCGGACGGCGGAGTACGGCACGCGCGACGCTAACCCGCCGGCCACCGGCTCCCCGGCACGGTGCTGGCGAGTTCGCGACCGGCGCTGCACAGGCTGCCCACCCGCCCCAGGGTCCCCGACCTCAACCGCACAGCTCGGCGTACAGCTCCACCAGACGGTCGGCTGCCCGGTCCCAGGTCGCCGCGGCCGACACCTGTCGCCCGGCGGCCACCATCTCCGCCCGCGCCCCCGGCTCACCCACGACCTCGCCCAGCACCCGGGCCAACGCCGGCGCGTCGCCCACCGGCGCCGTCCGGGTCGCCCCGTCCCCCACCTCGAGCAACGCCGGGTCGTCGGAGGTGACCACCGGGACCCCGGCCGCCATCCCCTCCAGGACCGGCAGGCCGAACCCCTCGGCCCGGCTGGGCACCACCAGCACGGTCGCTCGGGCGAGGAGGACGGCCAGGTCCTCGTCGGTGACCCGCCCGAGGACCCGCACCCGGCCCGGGGGCAGCCCGAGCTCCGCAGCTCGCCGCAGCGGGTCGACGCCGCCCCATCCGGCCTGGCCGGCGACCAGGAGCGGCAGATCGGGGGCGCCGGGGAGGGCCAGCGCCGCCAGCAGCACGTCGAGCCCCTTGCGTGGCTCGAGGGTGGCGAGACTGAGCAGGTACCCGCCCGGGGGCAGCCCGAGCCGGTCGGCACGTGCCTCGGCGTCGGGGACGGGGCCGGTGAGGACGGCCGCGACGCCCTCACCCACGACCTCCACCCGGGGCAGCCGCACGTGCGGGCGCAGCGCCGCCTCCACCGCGCGGGTCGGGACGACGACGGCATCCGCCTGCTCTGCTGCGCGCTCGGCCATGGACCGGTGCCAGCGGACCCCCCGCGGGGTCAGAGTCTCGGGGTGCGTCCAGGGGACGGCGTCGTGGATGGTCACCACGAGCGGGCGACCGCGCCGCGGCGGGAACAGGAGGGTCGGCGCGTGGACCAGGTCCGCACGTCGCGGAGCGGGCCCGACGCCCCGCTCCCATGCCGCGACCAGGGGACGCCGGGCCAGGGGGAGCCGTCGCGGTCCCCGGACACCCGGGACCTGCGCAGCGGTGGTGTGCCGGTGCCAGGCGACCCAGCCACGGACGTCGATGCCCGGCGGGCGCACCAGCGAGCGGGCCAGTTCCGCGGAGTACCGGCCGGTTCCGCCGGGGACAGGGCTCAAGCACTGTTCCAGGACGACGGCCACCTCCACGGCCCCGACCCTAGGTCCCGGCACGGGAGCCGGCCGCCCCGGCCCGCGGGGCCCCGCCCCGTGAGACCATGTCGCCGGATGAAGATCGCCCTCGACGCCACCCCGCTGCTCGGCCGTAGCACCGGGGTCGGCACATACGTCCGCGGCCTCACGTCCGGGTTGGCGGAACTGCCCGGCCTGGACCTGCGGGCCGTGCCGTTCACGCTGCGTGGCGGGCGGCGTCCGGCCGAACTGCCCCCGGCGGTGCAGTGGCGGCATCTGCCGGTGCCCGCCCGAGCGCTGCAGGCCGCCTGGACGCGGGCTCCCCTCCCGCCGGTCGAGGCGTTCAGCGGCAGGGTCGACGTCTTCCACGCCACCAACTTCGTCGCGCCGCCGGCGCTGCGCACGGCGTCGGTCGTGACCGTGCACGACCTGACCTACCTCCGTTTCCCCGAGTGGGTGACCGACGCGGTGCTGCGCTACCGGGACCTGGTGCCCCGCGCGCTGGACCGGCTGGGCACCGTGGTCGTCACCCCGACCCGGGCGGTCGCCGACGAGGTGACCGCGGCCTACTCCCTGCCGGAGGACCGGGTCGTCGTGACCCCGCTCGGGGTGGACCCGGCCTGGTTCGGGGCCCACCCGGTCGACGATGCGTGGCTGGCGGCCCGGGGCCTGCCGGACGAGTTCCTGCTCTTCGTCGGGGCACGCGAGCCGCGGAAGAACCTCAGCACCCTGCTCGATGCACACCGGCGGGCGCGCGCGGAGGGCACGGTCCCCGACCTGGTGCTCGCCGGGCCGGCCGGCTGGGGGCCGGAGGCCGAGCAGGGCGCCGGAGTGCACGTGACCGGCTGGCTGAGCCAGTCCGAGCTGCACGGTGTGGTCGCCCGGGCCCGGGCCGTGCTCCTGCCGTCCCACTACGAGGGCTTCGGGTTGCCGCTGCTGGAGGCCATGGCCGCCGGCACCGCGGTGGTCGCCAGCGACGTCCCGGCACACCGGGAGGTCGCCGGCGGGCACGCCACCCTGGTCGCCCCGACGGACGTGGACGGCTGGGCCGAGGCGCTCACCACCGCTGCGCCCTCGGATGGACCACGCCGGGCCGAGGCTGCGGCCTGGGCACGACAGCACACGTGGCGGGCCTGCGCCGAGGCGACCGTCGACGCCTACCGACGGGCCGTCGGGTGAACGACACCCCGCGGCGTCCCGTGCTCACCGTCGTGATCGTCAGCTGGAACGGTCGGCACCTCCTCGACGACTGCCTCGCCGGCGTGGCCCGGCAGGATCTGGGTCGGCACCGTTTCGACGTGGTGGTGCTCGACAACGCCTCCACCGACGGGACCGTCGAGCACCTGGCCCGGCACCACCCCGACGTCCGGGTCCTGACCGCGCCGTACAACACCGGTTTCGCGGGAGGTGCGCACCGCGCCCTGGCGGAGGCGTCGACCCCGTACGCGGTGCTGCTGAACAACGACGCGGTCCCCGAGCCGGGCTTCCTGTCGGCGCTGCTGCGGGCGATCGAGGCGCCCGGGGCCGAGCGGGTGGCTGCCGTGACCGGCAAGGTGCTGCTCCGCCCGCGCTTCCGCCGGTTGCCGCCCGGCGCCCCGGCCGCCGAGGGCGACGTGGTGGCACCGACGGGCACCTACCGCCCGACCCCGGACGGCGACGTCGACCTGATCAACTCCACCGGCAACGAGGTGACCCGGTCGGGCTACGGCCGGGACCGCGGGTGGTTGCAGCCGGACGAGGGGCGGGAACCCCCTGCCGAGGTCTTCGCCTTCTGCGGGGCAGCGGTGTTGCTGCGCGCCGCCGCGCTGGCCGAGGTCGGCGACTTCGAGCCCCGGCTGTTCCTGTACTACGAGGACACCGACCTGTCGTGGCGGCTCCGCACGGCCGGGTGGACGATCCGGTACGAGCCGACGGCGGTCGTCCGGCACGAGCACGCTGCCAGCAGCGACGTCAGGTCGGCGCTGTTCCGCTTCCACGACGACCGGAACCGGCTCCTGGTGCTGACGCGGAACGCCCCCGGCCGGCTGGCCGTGCGGGCGGCCCTGCGGTACCCGGTGACCGTGCTGCACCTGACCCTGCGCCAAGGGCCCGCCGCGGCGATGACGGTCACCCGGCTGCGGGCGCTCGGCTCCTACCTGCGGTTGCTCCCCAGCGCCGTGCGGGTGCGCCGGGCGGCGGGCCGGTCCGCGCTCGTCCCGCGAGCGCAGACCGCGACCCACCTCGTCGCCGACTGAGGCCACCCGGCCGGCCAGGCGTCACCGGCAGCAGGCGTCACCGGAAGCGGGCGACCCCGTCGCGGACGTTCTTGCGGACCCGCCCGGCGACCCGACGACCCAGCTCACGCGGTCCGCCCTGCTGCAGGTACTCCCGGATCAACCCGAGGTCGCCACGCAGGTTCGGCTCGTACGACGTGTCGATGAGCCGCCCCTGGACGACCGCCTCGAGGTCCTTGCCGTTCGCGCCGGCGAGGTCGGGCGCCCGACGCGGGGCGCGGCAGAACTCCAGCAGCGGGCTGAGCGCCCGCTCCCACGCGTAGTCGTTGCGGACCCGGTCGACCGCGTCCCGGCAGGCAGCGGCGAACGGCTCGTCGTAGAGCGTCCGCTCCAGCCCGGCAGCCAGCGCGTCGACGTCCTGCTCGGGCACCGTCACACCGAGCCCCTGTGCCGAGATCAGATCGCCGAACGTGTCGCCGCCGGTGGCCACGATGGGCAGCTGTGCCCACAGGTAGTCCAGCATCCGGGTCCGGAAGGAGAACGTGGTCTCCACGTGCTCGAAGTGCGTGGACACGCCGACGTCCGCGTCCAGGAGGTAGTTCTCCCGGTCCCGGAAGTCGACCCACTCCTCGTTGAAGAACACGTGCTTGCCGGTGAGGCCCAGGGAGTCGGAGAGCTCTCGGGTCGCCGCGGCCATGCGCATCTCGGGCACGTGCGGGTTGGGGTTGCGCATGCCCAGGAAGAACATCCGCACATCGGGGTGGCGCTGGCGCAGCTGGTCGATCGCCCGGACCAGGGTCAGCGGGTCGAACCAGTTGTAGACGCCGCCGGCCCACAGCACGACCTTGTCGGTCTCGGCGATGCCGGGGACGACGCCCTTGATCGCCGGACGGGTGCGGCGAGGGGCCACCGAGCTCAGCCCGAAGGGGACGACGGCGAGCAGCTTGCTCATCGAGGAGTCCGCATCGTAGGTCGCCGGGTTGAGCCGGCCGACGGCGGCCATCTGCCCCAGCCAGAAGTGCCGCTGCTTCTCGCTCGCGCAGAGGAAGAAGTCACCGCGGCTGAGCTGCTGGTTCAGCACCGTGGTCGTGTTGGCGACGTCGCGCGTGCGCTGGCCGCCCTCCTGCCCGCGGGTCTGCTCCAGCTGCTCGAGGTGCATCGGGTCGTAGATGTCGCAGACGATGATCTTCTGCGAGCGGACCAGCCAGGGCGCCGCGGCCATGGCGAAGCCCTGGAAGACGATGATGTCGGCCCACGCCTCGTGCGGCTTGAGCTGGTCGGGCACCCCCACTGCGGAGACCTGGAAGCGCGGGTCGGAGATGCTCGCCCCGCTGGTCGAGACCAGGCGGACGTCGTGCTCGTCGGAGAGGTGCTCGGCGATCGCCCAGGCGCGCATCGCCGGGCCGGCCATCTTGGCCGCCAGCGGGTCGCCGGTGATCACCAGGATGCGCCGCCGGGTGGCGAAGAGGTCGGCGATGCCGAAGGACTCGACGAGCTCACCGTGCGCCTTGAGGTAGCGCGCCAGCGGGAACGCCGGCTCGATGGCCTGGCGGAACAGCGGCGCGAGCTCCAGGTCGTTGCGGGTGCGCTGCTCCTGCAGCCGCGCCCGGTCCGCCCACAGCCCGGCCACGTCCGTGGCGGCGTCGGCGATGGCCAGCACCCCGGCCATGGTGACCTTGGGGACGCTCATCTCGCCGATGTCGTCGCCGCCGGGTGAACGCTTCAGGTCCAGGGCGCCCGGGTCGATCTCGCCACGCTCAGCGGCCCGGCTGATGGCCAGCATGAGCGCCGGCGCCAACGTGCGCGACAGGGCGTCGTCCCCGTAGTTCTTGATCATGCTGAACAGCGCGTTGCGCTCCAGCAGGAACGTCTCCCGGTAGCTGCCGAACTTGTTCATCGACGCGTGGTGCTTGTGGAAGGCGATCGAGTCGGGCACGTAGCGCACCCGCCAGCCCAGCAGGTTCAGCCGCCAGCCCAGGTCGACGTCCTCGTAGAACATGAAGAAGCGCTCGTCGAAACCGCCGACGGTCTCGTAGACGTCCTTGCGGACGAACATCGCCGCGCCCGTGCCGAAGAGCACGTCCCGCGGGGTCTCCCACTCGCCGCTGTCGGGCCGTTCGACCTCGCGCTTGTAGCCCATGCCGAACCAGGTGAGGGACCCGTCGACGTAGTCGATGTGGGTGCCCTCCCAGTCCAGCACCTTGCTGGCGACCGAGGCGACCGAGCGGTCTCGCTGGAGGACGTCGACGGCGGCGCGCACCCACTGCGGGTCGGGGCGGGCGTCGTTGTTGATGAAACCGACGACCTCACCGCGGGCGTGGCGGACGCCGGTGTTGCACCCGCCGGCGAAGCCGCTGTTCTCACCCGCCTCGATGACGACGGCCCCGGGCACCTCGCGACGGATCCGGTCGACGTCGTCGCCCCCGGAGTCGTTGTCCACGACGATCAGCTCGAGCTGGTCCGCGGGCCAGTCCAGCTCGCCGAGGGACCGCAGGCAGGTGATGGTGTCCTCGGCGCCCTTGTAGTTGACGAGGACGACCGAGACCAGCGGTTCGGTGGGCATCAGACGGTGGCCTCCGAGGCGATTGAGGGAAGATCTGCGTTCCAACGACCACCGAGCGCGACCACTCCCCCGGACTCGCGCAGCTCACCGGTCTCGACGACGAACCGGTAGCAGTGGCGCAGGAAGTCGTAGGTGTGGGTGAGCGTGTGGTCCAGGATGCGGGCGCTGAGGTCGAACGTGTAGGGCTGCAGGGTGAGGCTGGGGATCGCGAGGTCGATGTGGCCCGACCCCTCGATGTAGGCGATGTCCAGCCCGCCGTCGCGGGTGTGGTGCGCCCAGATGCGCATGCCGTCGACGGTGTCCAGCGCCAGCGCGAAGGCCGGCCGCTCGACTCGCTCCGAGCACTCGTAGGAGATCCGGATGGTGGCCTGCTCGCCGGTCCGGAACCGGTTGGCCGGCAGTCCCTGGGCGTCCAGGACGGTGACGTCCGTCAGGATCGCCTCGCCGGACCCGATCCGCGTCTTGACCGGTGCGCCGTCGGGAGTGGCGCCGTCCGACGACGCCGGCGTGGCCGAGGACGAGGGGGCGACCTCCTTCTCGTGGCTCTTGTCGACGTAGCGGTCGACGATCTGGTCCGCCCGGCCGACCTCCACGAGAGAGCCGCGGTCGAGCCACGCGGCCTGGTCGCACAGCGTCCGCATGGACCCCATCGCGTGGCTGACGATGACCACCGTCTTGCCCGCGCGGCGGAAGTCGACGAACTTCTCCATGCACTTCTCCTGGAAGGCGGCGTCGCCGACGGCGAGCACCTCGTCGACCAGGAGCACGTCCGGGTCGACGTTGATCGCCACGGAGAAGCCCAGGCGCATGTACATGCCCGAGGAGTAGTTCTTGACCGGCTGGTCGATGAAGGCCTCGATGCCGGCGAAGTCGACGATCTCGTCGAACTTGCGCTCCAGCTCACGCTTGGTCATGCCCAGGATCGAGCCGTTGAGGAAGACGTTCTCCCGACCGGACAACTCGGGGTGGAAGCCCGACCCCAGCTCCAGCAGGGCGGCGACCGTGCCCTGGGTGCGGATGTCCCCCTTCTCCGGCTCCAGGATCCGGGCGATGCACTTGAGCAGGGTCGACTTGCCCGACCCGTTCTCGCCGATCAGCGCGAAGGTCGAGCCCTGCGGGATCTCGAAGGAGACGCCGCGCAGCGCCCAGTACTCGTCGTAGCTCGCCCGGCCCCCGCGCATGAGGGCCGCCTTGAGGGACTGGTTGCGCTCCTTGTACAGCCGGAACCGCTTCGAGACCTCGTCGACCACGACGGCCGGGGTGCTGCTCACAGTTCCTCCACGAGGCGGTGCTGACTCCGGTTGAACACCACGATGCCGATCACCAGGGAGCCGACTGCCGCCACGAGGCAGAAGAGCAGGTCTCCCCAGTACGGCATGACGTTGTCGTAGAGCATGGCCCGGAAGACGCTCACGAACCGCTCCAGCGGGTTGAGGCGGTAGATCGTCTCCAGCGGGAAGTCGTTCCCGGCCGCCCGCATGCGGGCGGCCTGGTCCTGGATGAGCTGGTACGGGTAGACGATCGGCGTCGCGTAGAACCACAGCTGCATGCCGATGGTGACGAAGTGCTGGGTGTCCCGGAAGTAGACGTTGGCGATCGACAGCAGCAGCGCGATGCCGAGGGCGAAGGCCGTCAGCAGGACGACGACGACGACCAGCAACGGGATCCACGGCAGCGGCATGCTGCCGAAGACCAGCAGCAGCACCACCAGCACGCCCAGCTCGATGGCGAAGGTGACGTTCAACGACAGGACCGTCGCGACCACCAGCGTCGGCCGCCAGAAGAAGACCTTGCGCAGCAGGTTGGCGTTGGCGATGAGCGAGCCCATGCCACTGCTCACCGCGTTGTTGAAGAAGTTCCACGGCAGCAGGGCACAGGCCAGGAAGAGGACGAACACCTGCAGGCCGCTGTCCTCGCCCACGGGCACCGGCACGCGGAGCACGAACCCGAAGACCAGGGTGTAGATCAGCAGGGTCGCGATCGGGTTGAGCAGCGACCACCCCTGACCGAGCAGGGTGCGCTTGTACTTGCCCCGGACCTCGCGGAGGGTCAGGTTGACCAGGAGCCCTCGGGAGTCCTTGAGGTCACTCACGACGCTCATGACTGTTGTTCTCGCATCGTGACGGAACCTTACCTCTCAGTACCTGGCGGAACGGCCGTCTCGAGCGACGCGCCGAGGGGAGCCGTCCCAGTGACCCCGGTGGTCACGGCCGGCCCCAGGGGTCACCGGACCCGGCGGCGGACGGCGTCCAGGACACCGCCGAGGACCGAGCGCCGGACCGAGCCACGGGGCACCACCCGGCCGGCGACGACCCGGCCACGAGACAGGGCGCGGTACCCGCCCGACTCCTTGATCCCGGTCAGCTCCTGCACCGTCACCTCGAGCGCGGCATGGGTGCGCGCCACCTCGTCGTGCAGCTGCGCCTCGAGCTGCCGGGCCTGCTCGGCCTCCGAACGCAGCTGCGCCACCTCGGCCCGCGCCTGGTCCCGCTCGGCGATGAGCGGGCCGAGCTTGGGGCGCAGCGGTGACATGGGGTGGTCCAGCAGCCCCTTGAGCTCACCCTCGGTGCGCTCGACCTCCGCTGCGAAGGCCTCGTCGTCGCGGCCACAGCGCAGGAGCTCGGTCTGCAGCACGGCCTCGCGGTGCAGGGTCCGGGACAGCCGCTCGTCGTCGAGGTGCACGTCGACCAGCGCGCCCAACTCGTCCAGCAGGGCCCGCCGGGACGGCCGGGTCTGCCACGGGGTCGGCACGGTGGACAGCCGCTCGCACAACCAGATGAGGCCTCGTGCGACGACGTCGTCGACAGTCCACTCCGTGCTGCGCCACTCGTCGTCGATGTGGACCAGCCCGCCGTCCTCGTCGACCAGCAGGTTGTGCGGGACGAGGTCGACGGCCACCCCGTCGGGCTCCGCGGCCGAGGCCTCCACCAGCTCGCGCCACTCGGTCAGCGCACGGCGGGTGAACTCCACGTCGCCCTTGGCGATCTCGTCGACGAGCGAGCTGCCGGGCAGGATCGGGCCGGAGTTGACGCGGTGCGCAGGTCCAGCCGATTCGCGTCGGTCCCCGAGCACGCTGCGCTCGAGCACCAGGCCCGTCCCGTCCTGACGGACGACGCTCTCGGTGGCCCGCCCGGGACGCCGCTCCGTCGTGTAGAAGGCGGCCCGCCGGTCGGTCGGCCAGAGGTCCTGCTGGCTGCCGTCAGGGGTGCCGACGACGACGAACGAGTTGCCGTGCTCCTTGCCCTGGCCGGCCGAGACCAGGGTGCGCCACAGCAGCTCCTCGCTCGGGCCGAAGTCCCGGGCGGTCTGCCAGTCGGGGCTCGGGAAACGCGGCAGGCGACCGGCCAGCCCCGAGGGGTGGACCATGAGCTCGTCGGCGATCACGGCGCGGGTGAGCTTGTAGTCGGGGAACGCACTGAAGAAGGTGGGGTCCATGCCGGCGCGCTGGAACAGGCTGCCCAGCGCCGCCCGGTCGAAGGTCCGCGCCGGGGAGCCGACCGGGTAGTCCTCCAGCGAGTCGTAGGCCCGGTCGCTGTGGTCCTCGGGTGAACCTGCCAGGTACTTGACACCGAGCTTGTTCTCGATGGCCAGCAGCAGCCGCCCTCCGGGCAGCAGCCGGCGACGGATCTCGTCGAGGAACGCCAGGTAGGGGGCCTCCTCGGCCGTTCCGCCGCCCACGTACTCCAGCACGCCGATGACGACCACCAGGTCGTAGGAGGGCTCGTCCGGCAGGTCCGCGAGCTCACCGGTGAAGACCCGGGCCCCGGGGCGGTCGGCCAGCCGCGCGGCGGCCACGGCCGCGCGCGCCGGCACCGGCTCGAGGGCGTCCACGACGGCGCACTCCTCGGCCAGGTAACGGCTCATGGCGCCGCACCCGGCACCCACCTCGAGCACCCGGGTGGCCGACCCGACCTCGAACGCCCGCAGCACGTTCGCCCGCTGGCGGTCCAGGTGGTAGCGCTCGGCCCAGCCGCCCGCCCGGGAGTGGAGCTCCTCGTTGAGGGACCCACGGTCCTCGCTGCCGCGCACCAGCTCCAGCAGCGCCTCCTCGGCGCCGTCCCGGTAGCCGGAACCGACGTCCCGGAGCAGCGTCGGGCTCCCCGACACCGCGTCCGGACGTGCCTGCCGGATCGGCGTGGCGGTCTCGACGGCTACGGAGGGAACGGTGGGGGGCATTGCGACCTCTGTCTTGAGGGAGGAGGGCTTGGAAGCGTCACTCACCGGGACGTGGCACACAGCCGCGACGACGGCGAGCAGGCTACCCGCTCTGGCGCCATCGACCGTCCGGCGGTCGAGGCAGGACCCGGGGGCAAGACCCTGAGGAAAGCGCACCCGGACCTCGGTGGCCAGCACCCGGTGCGGCCCGTGAGGTCACAGCGCCGCGCGAGACTGCTGTGGCGCCGGACGGCACGGTCCCGGGCTCGTGGCCCCAAATGCCCGGCCGGAGCTGATTACATTCGCCGGGCCGCAGCGACACCGCCGGCCTCGGCGCGCACGCCGGACCGCGCCCCTGCGCCACACCCCGCCGGACGATGGAAAAGGGTCATGACGAGCACTGAGATAGATGGCAGAGCCGAGGCGGGGCACCAGCACGACGTGCTCGCCGAAGGGACCGGCCCCGGCTCGACGACCTCGACCGGGTCCCACGCCGCCAGGACCGGGGGCCGGTTCCTCGCCCGCGCGAGGAACTCGATCGCCTGGTGGGGCGCGCTGGTGGTCACCTCCGCCCTGTTCGTCCTCCACATCGCGATCTACAACCCACTGTCGCCCGTGGACGAGATCCAGCACATCGACTACGTCCTGCACCTGCTGGACGGGAACGCCGTCGGAGCCGGGGACACCTTCACCGAGGAGGGACAGGACATCCTGGCCTGCCGGTGGATCGACACGGCGGCTCCCCTCGGCATGCCGTGCGGAGGTCCGTACGACCTGAGCCGGATGCCCGGCGGTGGTTACGACACCGCCTACATCCACGCGCCGTTCTACTACGTCACCCCGGCGGTCGCCGCGCTCGCGGGCAGCGCACTGGGCGTCGACGGCGACCTGGTCAACGTCATGCGCTTCTCCTCCGTCCTGTGGTGGGCACTGTTCGTGGGGATCGCGTGGCGGCTCTTCCGTGAGCTGGGCGTGCACAAGTGGGTCGGCGCGGCCGGCATCCTGGTCCTGGCCGCCTCGCCGGTGATCCTGCAGACCTTCACCATCGTCAACAACGACGTCACGGCCCTGCCGGCCGGCGCGGCGCTGACCCTGGCCGCGCTGAGATGGGACCGGGGCCTGCTCGGACTCCGGTGGCTGGTGCTGATCGCGGCCGTCGCCGTGGCCATCAAGTCGACCAACGTGACGATGGTCATCGCGGTCGCGTTGTTCGTGCTCGCCCGACACTGGCAGGGCACGAACCCCCGTTCCTGGAGGGAGTGGCTGCCGTCCCGCAGGCCCCTGCTGGCCATCGTCGCCCTCGGGGTCACCTCCGCCGTCGTGGGGCTGGCCTGGACCGTCGTCCAGGCCCAGCTGCAGACCATGGACCCGCTGCTGGTCCCGCAGAACCAGTCGTTCTTCGCCCCCAGTTTCGAGCCGATGTGGCTGATCAGCTCCATGGACGCGTTCTTCACGCCGATCAACCCGGAGTTCTACGACACGACCCTGACCGGGGACACGGCCCGGCTCGTCGCGGTGCTGACCGACTACGGGTTGATCACCCTGACGATCCTCGGCGCCGTGATGGCCGCACGGGGCAGCCAGGTCCGCGCGCTGGCGTTCGCCCTGGGCGGCACGGCGCTGTTCGTCCCGATGCTGCTGATCATCGTGAACTACGAAGCGGTCAACATCTTCGTCCTGATCACCTCCCGGTACGGCCTGTCGCTCGTCCCGGCCGCGCTCGCCATCGGGCTGACGATGATCCGCCCCAAGCCGGCTCGCGTGGCCTTCGCTGCCGTGGCCGTCGCGTCGGCCGCCGGGATGGCCCACACGATGCTCACCTGACGCCGACGGCAGGGTCCTGAGCCCTGTCCGCCAGCGACGGAGATCGGACGCCTGTCCCCTGCGGAGACCTCCGCGGAGCACCCAGCACGGGTGTTCCGCGGAGGTCTCTTCGCGTTCCGGACCG
Organism: Modestobacter caceresii; assembly: GCF_000761485.1. Classification (GTDB taxonomy): domain Bacteria; phylum Actinomycetota; class Actinomycetes; order Mycobacteriales; family Geodermatophilaceae; genus Modestobacter; species Modestobacter caceresii. Next base: position 37,188 of record NZ_JPMX01000011.1, on the reverse strand, counting down.
CCGTGCAGGACCGGGCGTCCCCCGTGCGGCGTCGGTCCGCAGCGTTGAGCCCGTCGTCAGCCTCGTGTGCAGCCTGGCGACCAGGGCACCGCCGGCGGTGGGTCACGGAGGTGTTCCCCGGAGGTGTTCCCCGGCACCAGGGCGCCGGCCCGCCGCCCGGCGCTCTCAGCGCCGGCCCGGTGGAACCAGGGCCCACCCCGGCCCGGACCGCGGTCTGCTGCGCCTGACCGTCGGGGACGAGCAGGAGGGGCGGGTCCCGGGAAGCGCGATGCCCGCCCCCCGCCGACGGCGGGGAGCGGGCATCGGGCACCTGCACGATCAGGACGAGCCGGGCGGACCTCCCCGGCGTGAGCCAGGTCCTCCGGCGCGCAGCTCGCGCGTCAGGCGGTCAACCGGACGCACCGGAGGACCGTGGGCGTCCCGCCCACCCCGGTGGAGTGTGCGGAGACACAGACCTCGTGCGGGCCGGCTGCCAGCGGCAGCCTGATCGCGAACCCGTGCGCAGCCCCGGCCTCGGGGTGCACCCGTCCCACGTCCGGGCGGGAGCCAGCGGCGGGGAACACCCCCTGGTCGACGCCGTCGATGGCCACCCGCACCTGCACGGTCTGGGTCGGCGCGTCCGGATCGAACGTCCAACCCTGGATCGCGACCTCACCGGGCGCGCCGACCGCGACGGAGTCCACCGATCCCATGGGCATGCGGTCGGTGACCGTCACCTCGGAGCAGTCGAGGAGGGGGTTGGTCCCGGCGAGACCGAGGTTGATGGCGAAGGTGCAGACCTTGTGCCGCCCCGTACCGATGTCGAGGTACGTGTTGAAGCCGTGCGCTGCCCCGACCCCGGGGAACGCTGCGGCGATGTCCGGCCGGTGCCCGTCGGCCGTGAACGCACCGTGGTAGCGGCCGTCGACGTAGATGTGGACGTTCGCCGGCGCGGTCGGGACGCTGGGGTCGAAGACCCAGCCCCCGACGCGGACCCGCCCGTCACCCACCGGGGCAACGGCGTCCACCACACCTTGCGGCGCCTTGTACTGCAGGTCGGTCGCGGTGCAACCGATCACCGGGTTGGTCCCGGCGACACCGATGTTGATCCCGAACACGCAGATCTGGTTGCGTCCCGGGGACGAGGGGAGCGTCGCGTCGAAGCCGTGCGCCTTCCCCGCTCCCGGGTACGCCCGACCGATGTCCTCCCGCGTCCCGGTGGCGTCGATGGCCACCCCCCGTCCGTTGACGTAGGCGTGCACCTGGATCGGCGCCTCGGGCATGCTCTCGTCCAGCGCCCACCCCTGGATGCGGATCTTCCCGTCCACGGTCTCGGCGATGGAGTCGACCGACCCGACGGGTGCGCGATAGGCGTAGTCCCGGCAGGCGGCGATGCGGTTGTTCCCCGGGGCGACGCCGTCCACGGCGAAGACGCACAGGTCCGTCTTGCCCGAGAGCGGACCCACGGTGATCCGGAACCCGGCGGCCGGTCCCGCCGCCGGGAACGCGGCCTGGACGTCCGGCCGGGGGACGTTCGGGGTGTGGGCCACGCCGCGCCCGTTCGTGTAGACGTGGACCTGAGGCGGGTTCCCGTCGGGGTCGTAGACCCACCCCGACAGCAGGACCGAGCCGTCGGGCTGCTCGGCCAGGACGTCCAGGGACATCTCCGGAGCGCGGTCGGTGAAGGTGACCGGACGGCAACCGAACTGGAAGTTCATCCCCTGACCGGCGAGGTTGTCCGCGATCAGGCAGACCTGGTGGGTGCCGTAGCTGAGCAGCCCGGACACCTCGAACCCGTGGTTCGGCCCCACGCCGTGCACCGAGCCCACGTCCGGGCGTGATCCACCGGCCGAGGTCGAGGCCACCGTCGCGCCGTCCACCGTCGCGCGCACCGTGACCGGCGAGTGGGGTGCGTCCGGGTCGAAGGCCCACCCCTTGGCGGTGAAGCCCGTGGCCGTGAGCGAGAGGGTGTCGGCGATCCCCTTGGGGGTCGCGGCGGCGATCGCGTCACTCTGGGTGGACCCGAACCAGTCGGTGAAGTACAGCCAGAAGTTGCGGTTGCCGTAGGCGGAGCAGCCGTCGCCGGTGCCGTACCCGGCACGCAGCGCGGCAGCGTTGGGCTGGTACGGGGTGTAGATGTAGAGGTTCGCCGTCGCCTGGTTGGCGATGGTGACCGGACCGGATCCGCAGTTGGTGTTCGGGCTCCACAGCACGTTCACCGTCCGACCGGCTCGGTAGGCGTAGTTGGCGGCGTTCGCCGTGTACCGCTGGTACTGCCGCGCGGCGCTGTACACCTGGTTGTGGAAGCCGAAGTAGGCCTCGTCGCACGGGGCCGTGTCCGGGCAGGCGAAGCCCATGGCCTTCTTGTAACGGGTGGCGGTGAGGCCCGAGCCGGAGCCGAGCACCAGCCCCTGCTCCTTCTGCAGCATGACGAGCAGCACCTTGGGGTTGATGCTGCAGGAGATCGCCGTCTTGGCGATGATCGTCGCCGCCGACTCCCCGGGCGCGCCGGCGTAGCCGTTGCAGTAGACGTCCGCCGGCCGGTTGTTCGTGTCCTGCCGGTAGTCCTTCAGGCACGGCGAGCCATCGGCTCCCGGCTTGCAGTCCCCGACCTTGGCGTTGAGGAAGGTCTGCACGTCCCCCGCCGACATCGCGTAGCCGGCGAAGAAGACCTCGTCGCTGATGATGTTGCCCGCGTCGAACTGGCTCAGGTCCGCCACCCGGTCGAACGGCCACAGGTCGTCCGGTCGCGTCCCCTGCAGCGTGAGCAGTGACCCTGCCGTCACCAGGACGGCGAGCGCCACCACGACCCGGCGCACCAGCCTGCTCATCGGGTCGGCACCTCGACCGGCATGGGCTCCGAGGAGCCGCGCGTGGTCTGCGACTCGTACGAGAGCGTGGCCTGCCACTCCCCTGCCTCGAGCCCGTCCCCGGGGATCGTGATGAGGCCACAGTTGGTCGTCGTCGCATCGGCCTCGCCGGTGCTCGTGCCGGTGACCTCCGCGGCGCCGCGGACGAGCTCCAGGGTGCACGTGCCACCGGACTCGATCACACCAGCGACGAACCCGGCGGCCTCCACCCGGCCTTCGGCGACGGCCCAGTCGGCGTAGGCCAGCCCGACCACGGCCGTCGTGAGCTCCGGCGCGTTGCTCGCCGGGGTGGTCGGAGTGGCACTGATCGGCGCCACTGGTGTCGTGCCGGCGTCCGCACCCGCGGCCGGGTCGGGGTCCTCCGTGGGTGCGGACGCCGTGGGTGCGGACTCCGTCGGGGCGGCGGCCGTCGGCCGGCTCGCGGCCGGGGCGGGGTCCGCCCTGCCTGCGGAGAGGGCCACGGCCACCACCGCGGCGGCCAGCACCGCACCCACCAGGAGGAACACGCCCCGTCGCCTCGTCGTCGTCGTCATCCCGATGCCCTTCGCCGCTCCGTGACGCGGCCGCCCGACGGACGACCGCAGTTGAGGGTGCAGGGCACCCCCGCTTCGGCACGAGCCGCCGCGCCGGGCGTTCGTACCTTCAGGTGTCTGATTGATTACTTGCAGTGAGTGACTGGGCCGATCACACGGTGACCTGCGCACACCGCATGAGGGTCGGGGTCGTCCTGATGTCCGTGGACCGGGCCGAGACGCAGACCTCGCGCAGGCCGGAGGGAACTGCCAGGTCGATCGAGAAGCCGTGCGCGGCGCCGGCCTCCGGGTACACCCGACCGACGTCGGGCCGGGACGCGTCGGCGGCGAAGCTGCCCTGGTCCACGCCGTCCACGGAGACCTGCACCGTCGTGCTCCTGGTCGGCGCATCCGGGTCGAACGCCCACCCGGACACCCGCAGCTGCCCTGCACCAGCGGCTCCGATGGAGTCCACCGATCCCACGGGCGACCGGTCGTGGACCGTCACCGTCCGGCAGCCCATCAGCGGGTTGGTGCCGGCGGTCCCCAGGTTGATCGCGAACACGCAGACCGAGTGCTGCCCGGGAGTGAGGTCGAAGATCTCGCTGAAGCCGTGCTGCGGACCCGCCCCGGGGAACGCCGAGGCGATGTCCGGGCGGGAGTTGGTGGCCTGCACCGCGCGCTGGTACTGCCCGTCGACGTAGAAGTGCACGCCGACCGGAGCCGACGGGACGCTGCGGTCCACGGCCCAGCCACTGACCCGCAGCCGCCCGTCGCCCACGGGGGCATAGGCGTCGACCACTCCGTCCGGGGCCACGTACTCCGTGGAGACCGTCCGGCATCCCAGCAGGGGGTTCACCCCGCCGATCCCGACGTTGATCGCGAAGGCGCACACCCGGTTCGAGCCTGCGCCGGCGGGGAGGGTGGCGTCGAAGCCGTGCGCGTCACCCGCGCCGGGGAACGCCCTCCCGATGTCCGGTCGGGAGCCGCCGGCACCGATCGCCGTCCCCCGGCCGTTCACGTAGACGTGGACGTCCAGCGCGGTCTGCGCCGAGCTCTCGTCCATCGCCCAGCCGGTCACCCGCAGCTCGCCGGTGGTGGTCTCCACCACGTTGTCCAGCGAGCCCAACGGCTCCCGGTACCTGACGTCACGGCAACCGTCGAAGACGTTGTTGCCCGCGGCCACGGTGTCGGCCACGAAGAGGCACAACCGGTGCCCCCCGGTCAGCGGTCCGACCGTGATCGCGAAACCCGCCGTCGGCCCGGCAGCCGGGAAGGCGGCGTGTACGTCCGGACGCGCGACCGTCGTCGCGTACGCGCGACCCCGGTCGTTGTCGTACAGCTGCAGCTCCGGAGGTGAGCCGTCGGGGTCGAAGGCCCACCCGCTGATCCGCACGGTGCCGTCTGCTTGCTCGGCGAACTGGTCCACCGAGAAGACGGGGGCCCGGTTGGTGAAGTTGACCTCTGCGCACCCGAGACGCACCGCCGACCCCGGCCCGGCACTGTTCTCCACGAACACGCACACGTCGTGCACGCCGTGGGCCAGCAGGGCGGACACCCGGAAGCCGTGGTCGGGACCCACCCCGAAGGCCGCATCGACGTCCGGCCTCGCCTCGGTGACCGAGGTACCGCTGACCTTGGCACCGTCGATGACCAAGCCGACCACGGCTCGGGAGGAGACCGCGTCCGGGTCGTAGGCCCAGCCTGCTGCGGTGACCCCGCTCGGCGTGACGGCCAACGAGTCCACCGAGCCCCGCGGGTCGTGTGCCATCGACGCAGCCACGGCCGCCGCGGCCCGCGTGCGGATGTCGCCCAGCTTGGCGTACCCGGCCTGCCCCGGACACGACGTGCTGCCCACGTCCCGGTGCCCGAAGACCGTCGGGACCCGGACACTCGTACCGGCGGCGTACTTGGCGGTGCCGCCACCCCCGGACACGAGGGTCGTGGTGCCGCGCGGGTCGACGCCGTAGAGGGAGAGCTTCCAGGCCACCAGCGCTGCCACCGTGTCCACCACCGCCTCGCTCGGCGTGGTGGTGGAGTAGTCACCGAGCATGGAGACGCCGAACGTGCCGGTGTTGAAGCCGCCGGCGTGGGCGCCGACAACCGGGCTGGCGATGCCGCGATCCCCGCTGTAGCGCCCCTCCCAGGCGCGGCCGAACTTGTCGACGATGACGTTGTAGCCGATGTCCCCCCAGCCCCGGCTGATGGCGTGGTAGGCGTAGATCGCCCGCATGATCCCCGGCACCGCGTCGGCGGTGTAGCTGTTCTTGTCCGCCGTGTGGTGGATGGTCGCCGCCTTGATCGACGGCGCGTAGCTCGGGTCCCAGGCGCGGATGGACTCATCCGCGCCCCACTGCGCGCGGGAGTAGATCGGGGGCATCGGCGTGGCGGCCTCGGCCTCGTCCAGCGCCCTGGACTCCGAGACCGCGGCGTCCGCGGGGCTGGTGCCCGGGTCGATCAGCTCGATCCGGACGTCCTGCGGGGAGCTCCCGTCCAGTGCCTGGACGATCACCTCCATCCCCGAGGCCGGCCCGGTGTAGTACGGCGCGGTGCCGTCCCGGACGCCGTCGCCGGGGTCGGTCTGCTCCGCGTCGTCCTTCTCCAGCCGGGTCCACGAGCCCCAGGACCCGCCCTCGGCCCGCACCCGCACCTGGGCGACGACCTCCTCGACCGAGTCGTCCCGCTCCCAGGTCACCCCCACCGCGGAGAAGGGGGCGGACTCCGGCCGCGAGACCGTCAGAGCGGGCAGCCCGGGGATCTCCTCCCCGGTGGCCGGCGGGGCGACCTCGTCCACGTCCTCGCCGTCCGCAGGCTGCCCGACCGCGGGGCGGCTGCCGGTGGGTTCGGCCGGTGCGGTGGGTGCGGCCGGTGCAGCGGGTGCGCCGCCGACGGTGTCCTCGGCGAGCTCTGTCGAGTCGGCCGACGCCTCGAACGACCCGAGAGCGATGGTGTCCACCGACGGTGCGACGGGCTCGGGAGCTGGTCCCGACGCGACATAGACCGGCAGCACGATGAACGCACCCGTCATGGCGATGAATGCAGTCAGGCCCGCGGTGGTGCGGCGCACGAGGGGTCCTCCGATGAGCGACAGCGGTGGTCGACCCAGGGGTCAGACCGGTTCTCTGTCCATCTCATCGGCAGGACCGCGCGTGTACCTGAAGCAGCAAGTGACGAAAAGTCACCACAACGTGATGTGCCGGGCTGCGGCGCGCGACCGCGAACCGCAGATCAGTCGCGGAACCCCTGCTGCATGGCCACGTGGAGCGCCTCACGCCAGGGACGGGTCGGGGTGAGCCCTGCCGCCCCCCACGCGGACCCGTCGAGGACCGAGTACGCCGGTCGCGGCGCCGGGCGGGGGAAGGCATCCGTGGTCGTCGGCTGCACCCGCTCCGGGTCGGCACCCAGCTCCTCGAACACGGCGCGAGCCAGGCCGAACCAGCTGACCTGCCCGCTGTTCGTGCAGTGCAGCACCGGTGGGACGGCGTCGACCCGCTCCCCCAGCTCGACGAGTCCCGCGGCGAGGTCGGCCGACCACGTCGGCGAGCCGACCTGGTCGTCGACGACCGAGAGGGTCTCGCGCTGGGCCTCCAGGTTGGTCATCGTGCGGACGAAGTTCCCACCGTGCCGGCCGTACACCCATGCGGTGCGGACCACGGTCGCGTCGTCCCCGACCGCGGCGATCGCCTGCTCGCCGGCCAGCTTGGTGCGGCCGTACGCCGACCGGGGAGCCGTGGGCGAGTCCACCCGGTAGGGCTCGGTGGCGGAGCCGTCGAAGACGTAGTCGGTGGAAACGTGCACCAGCCGCCCGCGGCCGGCCATCTCCTCGGCCAGCCACCCCGGCGCCGCGCCGTTGACGACCTGGGCGGTGGCCTCGTCGGTCTCGGCCGGGTCGACCGCCGTGTACGCGGCGGCGTTCAGCAGCACCGCCCGGGAACCGGCGGACCGGTCCAGCCAGTCGCGCACCGTGGCCCGGACGGAGGACTCGTCGGTGAGGTCGACCTCGGCCCGGCCGACCGCCGTCACCTGGTCGTCCGGCCGCCCGGAGAGCACCCCGAGCAGGTCGTGGCCCAGCTGCCCGCGGGCGCCGGTGACCAGCCAACTGATCGGCGAGGCGGTGCTCATGCGCGCGCGGTCGCCGCGGCGGCCTTGAGCGGCTCCCACCAGGCGCGGTTGTCCCGGTACCACTGCACGGTGAGCGCGAGCCCGTCCTCGAAGGACATCCGGGGGGCGTAACCGAGCGCGCCGGTCTTCGAGTAGTCGACCGAGTAGCGCAGGTCGTGCCCGCCACCGCGCGGGTCGACGATGTGCTCGACGTGGCTCCAGTCCCGCCCGGTCGCCTCCAGCAGCTTCTCGGTGAGCTCACGGTTGGACAGCTCGCGGCCGCCGCCGATGTTGTAGTACTCGCCGGGCGCGCCCTTCTCCAGCACCAGCTGGATGCCACGGCAGTGGTCGTCGACGAACAGCCAGTCGCGGACGTTCGCACCCTCGCCGTACAGCGGCACCGTGAGCCCGTCGAGCAGGTTGGTGACGAACAGCGGGATGACCTTCTCCGGGAAGTGGTACGGCCCGTAGTTGTTGCTGCACCGGGTGATGGAGATGTTCATCCCGTAGGTCTTGGCGTACGCCCGGGCGATGAGGTCGCTGCCGGCCTTGGACGCGGAGTACGGGGAGTTCGGCTCCAGGATGTGGTCCTCGGTCCAGGAGCCCTCGTCGATGGAGCCGTAGACCTCGTCGGTGGAGACGTGCACGACCCGGCCCACCTCCGCGCGGAGAGCCGACTCGAAGACCTGCTGCGACCCCAGCACGTTGGCCAGCACGAACCCGGCCGCACCGGTGATCGACCGGTCGACGTGCGACTCGGCGGCGAAGTGGACCACCGCGTCGTGCCCGGGCAGGACGGCGTCGAGGTCCTCGGCCGAGCAGATGTCGCCCTGCACGAACCGGTACCGCGGGTTCTCCGCCACCGGAGCGAGGTTCGCGAGGTTACCGGCGTAGGTCAGCTTGTCGAAGACCGTCACCTCGGCGTCCTCGAAGCCGGGGTAACCGCCGGAGAGCATGGTCCGCACGTAGTGCGAGCCGATGAAGCCGGCGCCGCCGGTGACCAGGATGCGCATCTGAGAAGAGCCCTTCGAGTGACTGGGCGGACAGGTGGTGTCGAGCAGTCTCGCAGAACTGCGTCGCTGCCCGGCGTGGACGTGTTCTGCACGTATCGTCGCCCGCACTCCGCCGCGAGACCTGAGGCGCGCTGAACGACCGAGGCCGGCGCCGCTACGTGAGGACATCTGTGAGCTACCACGACGACCGCACCGGGGCCTCCCGCCCGCTGCCGCCCCGGCTGGACCCGCGCGCCGGCCGTCCCTCGCGACCCGCTGCGCCCGGGGACCCGACCGGTCCCGGCCGCCGCCGACTCGCCGCCGGCGCCCGGGTGGTCGCCGGCCTGCTCTCCCTGGTCCTGCTGGGCACCAGCGGGTGGGGCTGGTACCTCGGCCGCGTCGCCGACGCCAGCGTCAACCGCACGAACGCCATCCCCACCTCGGGCAACGAGCAGACCGTGGACACCGGCGCGGCGATGAACCTGCTGCTCGTGGGCAACGACAGCCGCGCAGGCGCCACGGAGGAGGAGCTGGCCCTGCTCAACACCGAGGCCAACCCCGGGCTGAACACCGACACCATGATCCTGGCGCACGTCCCGGCCGACGGGTCCGCAGCGTCGTTCGTCTCCTTCCCGCGCGACTCCTACGTGGAGATCCCCGGCTACGGGTGGGACAAGCTCAACGCCGCCTACGCCTACGGCGGGATGGAGGCCCCGGACGGCGCTTCCGACGCCGCGGTGCAGGCAGCCGGTGCGCAGCTGCTGATCCAGACGATCAGCTCGCTGACCGGCCTGCGGATCGACCACTACGCCGAGGTCGACCTGCTGGGCTTCTTCAAGCTGTCCACCGTCGTCGGCGGCGTGGAGGTCAACCTCTGCGAACCGGCGAAGGACAGCTTCTCCGGCGTGGACCTGCCCGCCGGCGTGCAGACCATCAGCGGCGAGCAGGCGCTGGCCTTCGTGCGCCAGCGACACGGCCTGCCGCGGGGCGACTTCGACCGCATCGTCCGGCAGCAGACGTTCATCGGCGGCATGATCCGCAAGATGCTCAGCGACAACGTGCTGCTGGACCTGGGCAAGCAGCGCGAGCTGGTCCAGGCCGCCGCGGACGCCCTGACCGTCGACCAGAACCTCGACCTGCTCCGGCTGGCACAGCAGATGCAGTCGGTCACCCCGGGCAGCATCGACTTCCAGACCGTCCCCTACGTCGGGACCGACCGGGACGAGCAGGACCGGTCGATCATCCGACTGGAGGACGAGAAGACCCTGCACGCCTTCTTCGCCCAGCTCAACGCAGAGCCCGCGCCGGCGGAGGAGACGGCCGAGACCGAGGCACCCGCAGCGGTCAGCGCCGCCGACGTGGACGTGGAGGTCTACAACGGCTCCGGCATCTCCGGGCTGGCCGGCGACGCCGGCGAGGAGCTGACGGCGTCGGGCTTCCAGGTCACCGGGACGGCGAACGCCGACTCCATGGACTACGAGGTCACCGAGATCCGGCACGCCGCCGGGGACGAGGCGCTGGCGGCGGCGCTGGCCGCCCAGGTCCCCGGTGCGATCACCAAGGTCGTCGACGACGCGGCCAGCGGCACCGTCCAGCTGGTGCTCGGCTCCGACTTCAACGGCGTGGGACAGGCCGTGACCGCCGCACCGCCGGCCCCGGTGACGGAGGGCGCGGACGCCCGGACCGCCGCTGACACCGACTGCATCAACTGAGCCGACGCGGCATACACGGCACACACGAGGGAGGTCCCACCCGATCGGGTGGGACCTCCCTCGCGTACGTGGGGCGTGCGCGGCTCAGATGGGCAGGCGGCGGAACAGCGCGCGCGGGGTGTGCCGCAGCCCGCTCATGACCCAGCGCATCGCGCCGGGCACCCAGACCGTGTGCCGGTCCTTGCGGATGCCGGTGACGATCGCCTCGGCGACGGCCTCCGGGGTGGTCGCCAGCGGCGCGTCGTCCAGGCCCTCGGTCATCTTGGACCGCACGAAGCCCGGCCGGACGACGAGCACGGAGACGCCGGTGCCGACCAGCGAGTCGGCCAGCCCGGAGTAGAAGGCGTCCAGTCCGGCCTTGGTGGAGCCGTAGACGAAGTTGGACGCCCGCGGTCGCTCACCGGCCACCGAGGAGAGCGCGACGATGACGCCGTGCCCCTGCTGACGCATCTGGTTGGCCAGCTCGGTGCCCACCACCGTGGGCGCGACGTAGTTGACCTGGGCCAGCCGGGCCACGGCCGTCGCGTCCGTGCGCAGCTGGTCGGCCGACCCCAGCAGCCCGAAGGCGACCACCGCGATGTCGATGTCTCCCGCGGCAGCTGCCTCGGCGACCATCCGGCCCGGCGACGCCGGGTCGTCGGCGTCGAAGTCGACGACCTGGACCTTCGCGCCGGCGGCGGTGAGCTCCGCGGCGACGGCGCTGCGGCGTGGGGTGTCCCGCGCGGCGACGACCACCCGCAGCGGGCGCTCCGCGAGGTAGCGGTGCGCGGTGGCCACCGCGATGTCGGAGGTGCCGCCGACGAGCAGCAGCGAGCTGGGCGAACCGAGCGCGTCGATCACAGCCCGAGCCTCCTGGCCAGGTCGGAGGTGAAGACGCCGTCCGGGTCGACCTGCTTGCGCACGGCCCGGAAGTCGTCGAGGCGGTCGTACATCTTCTCGAAGGTCTCCGGGCGCACCCGGGAGTCCTTCGCCAGGTAGGTCCGACCCGTTGCTGCGATGACGACCTCGTCGAGGGAGTCCAGCAGGCCGGCCAGCCCCTTCATCACCGGGATGTCCAGCGCCAACGTCCAGCCGGGCGAGGGGTAGGACAGCATGCCGGGGTTGCCCGGCCCGAACCGCTTGAGGACGGCGAGGAAGGACGCCGTCCCGAAGGAGCTGAGGCGGTCCAGCACCTCGCGCATGGCCTCCTCCTGCCCGAAGGGCACGGTCACCTGGTACTGCACGAAGCCGCGGGGGCCGTAGATGCGGTTCCAGCCTCCCACGGCGTCCAGCGGGTGGAAGAACGTCGGGATGCTCTGCAGCTGGTCCCGCTTGAGCTTCGGGGCCTTGCGGTACCAGAGCTCGTTGAACGCCGCGACCGTGGCCAGGTTCAGCAGGCCGGGCGGGAAGACGTCGGGCACGGACGCCTTGACCGACCCGTGGTACCCCAGCGGGTCGGTCCGGCGCTTGGCCGGCAGCTCGTCCAGCTTCGCGAACCGGCCGCGGGTGACCACCGAGCGGCCCATCCGCCTGCCCTTGGCGAGGGTGTCGATCCAGGCCACCGAGTACTCGTAGAGGTGGTCGGTCTCGGCCAGCAGGGTCATCAGGGAGTCGAGGTCGGGCGTGCGGTCGGTGTCGACCAGGCAGCGCGAGGACTCGATCGCCTTCATCTGCACCTGCGCCCGGAGGACGACGCCGGTCAGGCCCATGCCGCCGACGGTGGCCCAGAACAGGTCGGGGTCGGACTCCGGGCTGACCCGGCGGACCTGGCCGTCGGCGGTGAGCAGGTCCAACCACCGGACGTGCTGGCCAAAGCTGCCGGCGACGTGGTGGTTCTTGCCGTGGATGTCGGCGGCGATGGCCCCGCCCACGGTCACCAGCCTGGTGCCCGGCGTCACCGGGACGAAGAAGCCCTGCGGCACGAACCGGTTCATCAGCTCGTCGAGGGAGATGCCGGCCTCGACGTCGACCAGGCCGGACTCCAGGTCCGCGTGCAGGACCCGGGCGGAGGTGGTCATGTCGAGGACGGTGCCGCCGGCGTTCTGCGCGGCGTCGCCGTAGCTGCGGGCCAGGCCACGGGCCACCACACCTCGACCGGTGGCGGCGAGCACGGCGGCGCGGACGTCGTCGTCACCGTGGACCGGGACCAGCGCGGCACGGGTGGGCGCGGTGCGGCCCCACCCGACCAGCGGGACGGCTCCCTGCAGGGGCCCGCCGCGAGCGTGCGAGGGGTGGGGGGCAGGGAGTGTTCCGTCAGACACCGAAGACCCCCAGGCCGACGGTCAGCACCCACAGGGCGCCGAGGACGAGCAGGACATGGTCGTGCAGGACGATCTCCTCCGGGGCACCGGCGGCGCCCTTGTCGACGTCCCGCGCGTACCGCAGGATCGCCATCACGAACGGTGCGATCGAGATGGTCGCCCACGGCACGCCGTCCTGGATCTCGGCCATCTCGAAGGCCCACAGGCAGTAGGCAGTGACGGCCACACCGGCCGACAGGCTCCAGACGAAGCGCAGGTAGCTGGCCGAGTACTCCTGCAGCGTCTTGCGCGTGGCTGCCTCGTCGCCCACGAGCACGAACTCGGAGTAGCGCTTGCCGGCGACCATGAAGAGCGAGCCGAAGGCGGCCACCAGCAGGAACCACTGGGAGAGCCACAGGCCCGCCGCGACACCGCCGGCGATGCCGCGCAGCAGGAAGCCGGAGGCCACCACGGCCAGGTCGATGACCGGCTGGTTCTTCAGGAACACGCAGTAGGCGAGCTGGATGACCACGTAGCTGCCCAGCACCCCCGCCAGCGCAGGCCGGGTCAGCAGCACCGCGGTCGTGAGGGCGACGGCGAAGAGCACCACGGCGAGCGCCACCGCGAGTGGCCGGGGCACCAGGCCCGCGGCGATCGGGCGGTACCGCTTCCGCGGGTGCCGGCGGTCCTCCTCGACGTCGATCGAGTCGTTGACCAGGTAGACCCCGGACGCCGACAGGCAGAACAGCAGGAAGGCCACCGCCGTCGGGCCCATGACGTCGGGGTCGAAGACCTCACCGGCAGCGAGAGGGGCGGCGAGCACCAGCCCGTTCTTGACCCACTGGCGGGGGCGCAGGGCACGAACCACCCCCCAGAGCCGGCCACCGCGGAAGCCGGCCGGTCGAGGCGCCTGTTCGACCGGGAGCGGGAGCACGGCGTTCGCCTCGAAGCCGTTCGGCAGACCGTGCACTGCTCCGGGCACCTGCGTGTGGTCGGGCCTGGCGGACATGATCACGCCTCCCTGACGACGGAACTGCGCATCCGCCGTCGGACGACGGTGGCGACGCTGGCACCCAGGACCGCGCCGGAGAGGACGTCCGACGGGTAGTGCACACCCAGCAGTACCCGAGACACGAGCATGGCACCTGTGACCCCGGTCATGAGCGGCCCGCCGAGCATCGGGCCGAACCCGACCGCCGCGGCCGCCGTCGACGTGCTGTGCGCGCTGGGGAAGGAGAGCCGGCTGGAGGTGGCGACCAGCGGCGGGACGTCCTCTAGCGCAGGCCGCACCCGGCGGACCAGCCGCTTCACGACGACGCCGGCAGCGTGTGCCGCCACCACGCCCATCACCCCTGCGGCCCAGTCGGATCGGCGCCGCCCGCTCAGCCACCCCGTCGCGCCCAGGGCGATCCAGCCGAGCGCGTGCTCCCCGAAGTGGGAGAGCCCCCGGGCCACGGGGACGGCCGGGCCCTGCCCCAGGACCTGCCGGGTACGGCGGAGCAGCGCGTGGTCGAGCCGGGTCAGCGCCATGCCCGAGGTTGCGCTCATCGAGGGTCGATCGTAGCGGGGGAGGACCCGCCGAGCCGGATGAGAAGGACAGCTCCGTCGCGCACCTGCGATCCTGGCCAGGTGCCCGCCAGCCGACCTGCCACCCCGACCGACCTGCTGAACGCAAACCTCCGCCGGGACCCCGCCGCCCCGCTGATCACCTTCTACGACGACGTGTCCGGCGAGCGGACCGAGCTCTCGGCCACCACCCTGGCCAACTGGGTCGCCAAGACCGCCAACCTGCTGCAGGAGGAGTTCGACGTCGGCCCGGGCAGCACCGTCGGCCTGGCGCTGCCGGTGCACTGGCAGACCGCCGCGGTGCTGCTCGGGGTCTGGAGCTGCGGGGCCGCGGTGTGGGAGACCGCCGCCGAGGACGACGACCGGCTCACCGACGCCGACGTCGTGCTGGCCGACGCCGACCGGCTGCCCGCCCTGGAGGAGCTGGGCCTCGACGAGCTGCTGGGCCTGTCCCTGCACCCACTCGGGATGGGCATGACCGGGTACACCGGCCCGGCCCGGGACTTCGCGCTCGAGGTGCGCGGCCACGGCGACGTCTTCTCCCCCTGGCAGCCGGTCGACCCCGCCGGGGTCGGCCTGGTGCTCGGCGGGGGGCAGCTGAGCCTGTCCGCCCTGGTCGAGACGGCGACCGAGCTGGCCGGCCGGCTGGGGATGACCGCCGGTGACCGGGTGCTGGTCGACCAGCAGGCAGCGACGGAGGCCGGGCCGGTCGCCTGGCTGCTGGCGCCGCTGGCGGCCGGGGCCTCGCTCGTGCTCTGCCGCGCGGCCGCACCGTCCGGCCTGCTCCGTCGGGCGGAGACCGAACGGGTCACCGCTACGCTCGGGCTGAAGCTCGACGGGATCCGCGAGCTGGGCCGCCCCGCCTGACGCACCGCCTGCCCAGCCCTCGAACGGACGGTGGTCAGCGCATGGACAAGGTCGTCGCGAGCGCACGGGAGGCCGTGGCCGACGTGCCCGACGGAGCGACCCTCTCGGTCGGTGGGTTCGGGTTGTGCGGGGTGCCGGTCGCGCTCATCGACGCGCTGCTGGAGCAGGGCGCGTCGGGCCTGACGACCATCTCGAACAACTGCGGGGTCGACGACCAGGCGCTCGGGGTGCTGCTCTACGCCGGGCGGATCGCGAAGACGATCAGCTCCTTCGTGGGCGGCAACAAGGAACTGGCGCGGCTGTACCTCTCCGGCGAGCTGGAGGTCGAGCTGACCCCGCAGGGGTCGCTGGCCGAGCGGCTGCGCGCCGGGGGCACCGGCATCCCCGCCTTCTACACGCCCACCGGGGTGGGCACCCTGGTGGCCGACGGCGGCATCCCGGTGCGCTACGACGCCGAGGGCAACGTGGTGGCCACCAGCGAGCCCAAGGAGGTCCGCCGGTTCGGCGACCAGGACTTCGTGCTGGAGACGGCACTGACCGCCGACTTCGGCCTGGTCCGCGCGGCGGTCGGTGACCGGCACGGCAACCTGGTCTTCCGCGAGTCGGCCCGCAACTTCAACCCGCTGTGCGGCATGGCCGCGGCGGTCACCATCGCCGAGGTCGAGCGGCTGGTGGAGCCCGGGCAGATCCCGCCCGAGGCCGTGCACCTGCCCGGGGTGTTCGTGCAACGGGTGGTCGTCGTCGGCGACGAGGGGAAGCGGATCGAGAAGCGCACCACCCGCCCCCGCCCCGGCGCGGCTGCACCCGCGGCCGCCGGCACCGAGACCACGGAGGCCTGAGATGGCACTGTCCCGCGACGAGCTCGCCGCCCGGGTCGCCCTGGACCTGCAGGACGGCCAGTACGTGAACCTCGGCATCGGCATGCCCACCCTGGTGCCCAACCACATCCCCGACGGGGTGCACGTGGTGCTGCAGAGCGAGAACGGCGTGCTCGGCGTCGGCCCCTACCCCTTCGAGGGCGAGGAGGACGCCGATCTGATCAACGCCGGCAAGGAGACGATCACGATCCTGCCCGGGGCCAGCTTCTTCGACTCCTCGCTGTCCTTCGGCATGATCCGCGGCCACCACATCGACGTCGCCGTCCTCGGGGCCATGCAGGTCAACACCCGCGGCGACCTGGCCAACTGGCTGATCCCCGGCAAGATGGTCAACGGGATGGGCGGGGCGATGGACCTCGTCCACGGTGCCCGCGAGGTGATCGTGATGATGGAGCACGTCGCCCGCGACGGCTCCCCCAAGATCGTCGAGGAGTGCTCCCTGCCGCTGACCGGCAAGGGCTGCGTCGACCGCATCATCACCGACCTGGCCGTCATCGACGTCACCGACACCGGGCTGGTGCTCCGCGAGACCGCTCCCGGCGTCACCGTCGCCGACGTCGTCGCCGCCACCGGCGCCCCGCTGCAGGTCGACGGCGAGGTGCCCACCATGGCGCTGCCGGCCACCGTGTGAAGAAGGACCCCCCTGCCCCCCACGCCTCGCACGCTCGGCGCGGGCCCCTGCAGGGGGGCCGTACGCGGTCCGGGAACGAGAGTCGATGACCTTCTCCGTCATCGCCCGGGACGCCGCGACGGGCGACCTGGGCATCGCGGTCTCCTCCTGCATCCTGGCCGTCGGCCGGGCCGTCCCCACGGTCCGGCCCGGGGTGGGGGTGATCGCGGTCCAGGCGCGCAGCCGGCGAGGGCTGGGCACCTCCCTGCTGGCCGGCCTGGCCGACGGCGCCTCGCCGCAGGACCTGGTGCGCCGGGCCGCGCACGCCGCCGACGACGCCGACCGCCAGATCGCCGTCCTGGACGCCACCGGCCGGGTGGCCGCCGACACCGGGCCGGGGTCCCTGCCCACCAGCGGGCACGTGCTGGGTGAGGGTTTCAGCGTGCAGGGCAACATGCTCGCCTCCCCCGACGTCCTGCCGGCCATGGCCCAGGCCCTGGGCGCCACCGGCGGCGCGCTGGCCGATCGGCTCATCGCGGCACTGACCGCCGGGCAGGACGCCGGCGGCGACCTCCGCGGCCGCCAGTCCGCCGCGCTGCAGGTGGTCAGCGGGACCCCCGACACCGAGGACGACGACGGCGTTCGGGTGGACCTGCGGGTCGACGACTCCGGAGACCCCGTCGCCCAGCTGCGGATGCTGCGCAACCTGCAGCGCGCCTACGACGAGCGCGACTACGAGACCCTCGCGGTCTTCGCGCCGGAGGGAGCCCGGGACCTGTACGCGGCACTGGCCGCCTCCCGCCGCGGCGACCGGGCCGCAGCCCGTAGCGCCCTGGAGGCCGTGCGCGCCCGCCCGGGCTGGTCGACGTGGCTGACGTCGATGGCCGGCGACTCCCGGCTGGCTGGGGTCTCCCGGCTGCTGGAATGACCCCCGCCCCCGAGCGAGCCGCCGGTTAGAGTCCGTCCAGGACGAGGTCGAGAGCATGCGACTCGGTGAGGGCGGGAGCACTGCGTGGTCAACCGAGACCAACCCGTTGCGACCGAGCGCACGGGTTCCTCGAGCGGCCGCACCAGCTCGCCCACCGCGCGGCGCCGCCTGGGTGACTGGCTCTACCGCCCCACTCCCCGAACCCCCTGGTACGAGGGCGCCGTCGTCCTCCTGCTGTCCGCTGCGGTGGCGCTGTTCCGGCTCCCCCCGGGCCGGCTGGACACGATCTGGGCAGAGGACGGCGTCGTCTTCCTGCGCCAGGCCGAGGAGAGCATGGGACTGGGTCCCCTCTTCCGGCCGTACTCCGGCTACCTGCACCTGCTCCCCCGGCTGGTCGCCGAGGTCGCCAGCTGGTTGCCGCTGCACCTGGCCGGCCTCGTCTTCAGCATCTCCGCGGCGCTGGTCGTCGGGACCGCCTCCTGGTCGGTGTGGGTGTTCGGGCGGGCCCACCTGCCCTCTCCCTGGCTGCGTGGTGGCCTTGCGGCCGCCGTCGCACTGGTGCCCGCCGGTGGCCTGGAGGCCGCCGACAACGTCGCGAACAGCCACTGGTTCCTGATCTTCGCCGCCTTCTGGGCGCTCATCGGCCGACGCCGGTCGGCCTGGGGCCACGTCCTGCCCGCCCTCATCGTGATGCTGGCCGCACTGAGCGACCCCCTCGCCGTCGTGCTCCTCCCGCTGGCGCTCGGCCGCCTGGTCCTGCTGCCCCGCCGTGAGTGGTGGGTGGCCGGGACGTACCTCATCGCGATGACCGTCCAGCTGATCGTCGTCCTGTCCGCCGAGCGGACGACCGGCGCACGCCCGGCTGCGATGGAGATCGCCTTCGGCTACGCGCTCCGCGTGGTGTCGACCTCGATCGTGGGCAACGGGGGAACCCAGCGGCTGGTCGGCGCGGGCGGTCGTGAGCTCGTCTGGACGGTCGGGGTGGTGGTCGCGGCCGCACTGCTCGTCGCCCTCCTCTTCTCCCGGCCCGAACGCCGTCCGCTCATCGTCACGGCGGCCGTCGCCTCGGTCGGGCTGTTCTGCGTGGAGAGCCTCTTCGCCCTCAACGTCGAGTACCCCCCGGCCGGGGCACTGGCGAACGACCTCCACCTGAGCGCGCGCTACACCATCGTGCCGTCGCTGCTGCTCTTGTCGGCGCTCGCTGTGGCTGCCCAGGGCGTCGCCGAGCGGCTGTCGGGCAGCTGGCGTGCACTCGTCCTGGTGACCGCGCTCGTCCCCGTCGCCCTGATGGCCGGGTTCGACTACCGCAGCGAACCCGACCCGCGCGCCACCGCCCCGGAGTGGTCGGACTCAGTGGAGGGCGCGGAGCAGGAGTGCGCGGCCGGCGGCCCCGACCAGGTGGTGGTGCTCCCCATCGCCCCCACCGAGCCCTGGGCCGTCGAGCTCACCTGCGGGATCGTGACCGGCGGCTGACGGACGGCCGGACCAGCGATCGCGCTGGCGATCAGCGGAGCAGGCTGCGGGCGATCACCATGCGCTGCACCTCCCGGCTGCTGGACTGAGGAGGCCGTCGCCCGGTCGCGCACCAGGTCGCCCGGCCCTGCCCCGGGCGCAGAGCAGCCGGTCCGGTGCCCGGGATTGCCGGTGACCGGCAACCCCACCGCGATCGGGATGGCCGGTCACCGACCTGTCCCCCCTCCCCGTGTGCGGGCAGGCTGACTCCAGGTCCCCAGGTGCTGGGCGCTGTCCGTGACAGCCGGCGTCTGGACCTGCCGGCGACGAGGAGGTGACCGGGGTGTCCGCACCACACAGCGGCACGGCTGCGCTGCCCGTGCCACCCGGACGTCATCGGTCGCCGGTCACCGGAGCCGAGCGGCTGGCCCTGGCGACGAACCTGCGGGCGCGCGGCCTGCGTGGCCTGGACGTGCTGCGCCGCAGCCAGGACCGGGCGCCCCCTCGGCGCACCTGACCCGCTGCGGGTCCCTCGTTCCTCCTCGCGCGCCCCGATCCGATGGCGCGTGCTCTCCGCCGTCCCCAGGAGCAGTCCATGCGCACCACCGCCACCGCCACCGCCACAGCCACCGCCACACCCTCCGCGACTCCGGGGACGGACTGGACGTCCTCCCGGGCGCTGCTGGAGGCCCAGCGCGCCGACTGCCTCCGTCAGCGCGAACTCGCCCTGGCCGAGACGGTCACGTCGGTGCCCGACCCGGTCGCCCTCCGCCGGGCCGACAGCCTGCTGCGCACCATCCAGGAGATCGACGCGGCGCTGGACCGGATCGCGACCGGCACGTACGGCTCCTGCGCGCACTGCGGATCGGCCATCCCCCCGGAGCGACTCGAGTTCCGCCCGTTCGCAGCGAACTGCGTCTCCTGCCTGTGACCACACTGACCGCGAGGAGCCGCCCCGTGTCCGCTCCGTCCGCCGCTCGTGCCGTCCCCGACGACCAACTGCTGTCCGTCACCACCGTGCGCGGGGACCGGCCGGGTCGTGTCCTCGTCGACGTCACCGGCGAGGTGGACAACGCCACCGCCCCGCTGCTCCGGCTGTGCCTGGACAGCCAGACCGCCCAGCGGGAGCTCCGTGAGCTCGTCGTCGACCTCGCCGAGGTCACCGTCCTGGGCCCCGCCGGCGTCACCGCGCTCACCCGGGCGCACCGTCGGTGCCGGCGGCGCGGTGCCCGGCTGGTCCTGCGGTGCGCCGGCCGGCGCACCGTCCTGGACCAGCTGCAGCCGACCCGCCTGGGCTCGCTGGTGGGCGATGCGCCCACCCCCCGACCGGACCGCTGAGACGCCGATCGGCCCGACGCCGCGGTCAGCCGGGGCATGCTGGCGTCCCCGATGTCCGGCAACGCCGGTCCGGGACGCCGGCGAGACGGAGGCCTGCCGATGACCGACGACCGGCAGTCCGGCGACGGGCCGGCGGGCGAGGACTGGCTGGACGCCGTGGCGGCGTCGGCAGCCGCCGCCTGTTCCGCCCCGGTGGACCTGCTCGGCGACTACCTGCCGATGCTGGCCGACGCGGCCATCCACGGGCGCCGTCCGGAGCCGAGGGAGCTGGCTGCGGTCCGTGAGCTGGGACGGCGAGCGGCGGCGCAGGGTGTCAGTGCCCGGGGCGCGGTGGACCTCTACCTGTCCGCGTCCTGGCGGCTCTGGCGGCAGCTGCCGGCGGTGGTGCGCTCCAGTGACCCGGAGAAGGTGCGCCAGGCCGGCGAGGCGGTGCTGCGGGTCCTCGACGACGCCGTCGGGGTGCTCGTCGACGGCCACCAGTCCGAGCGGCGGGAGATGATCCGCCACGAGGAGGCGCTGCGGCGCGGGTTCGTCGACGACCTGCTCCGCGGCGACGCCGACGTCGCCCGGATGGTCCAGCGCGCCGAGCCCTTCGGCATCGACCTGGGCAAGGCCCACCACGTGGCCCTCGCCGCGGCGCGGGAGCCCGAAGGGCCGGTCGACCGTGCGGCCATCGCACTGGAGCGGGCCGTCGTGGACCGGTTCGGCGACCGGGACGTGCTGGTCGCCACCAAGGACGCGCGGGTGGTGGTCGTCGTGCCGGCGGGGAGCGCGACCGTGACCTCCCGGGCGGTGGACCTCGGTGCGCTGATCCGTGCCCAGCTCGACCAGGTCGACGGCGGCCGGCGCTGGCGGGTGGCCGCAGGGCGCGCGTTCCCCGGCGCCTACGGCGTCGCCCGGTCCTACGAGGAGGCCCGGGAGGCCCTCGTGTTCGCCGACCGGCTCGGGCTGGACACCGACGTCGTGCACGCCCGCGACCTGCTGGTCTACCGGGTGCTGGGCCGGGACCAGGCGGCGATCGCGGACCTGGTCGGCGACGTGCTCGGCCCGCTGCAGCGCAGCCGCAACGGCGCGGGCGTGCTGCTGGAGACCCTGCTGGCGTACTTCGAGGCCGGGAACGTCGCCACCGAGGCCGCCCAGCGGTTGCACGTCTCGGTGCGCACCGTCACCTACCGGCTGGCCCGGGTCGCCGAGCTCAGCGGCTACAGCGTCGGGCGGCCCGACCAGCGGCTGTCCCTGCACGCCGCCGTGCTGGGCGCCCGCCTGCTGGAGTGGCCGGCCAGGCCGCTGCCGCTGGACACCTGACCCGGACCCGGCCGACCTCGACCGGCCGGCGACCTACCTCAGGAGGCTCCGGGCGATGACCATGCGCTGCACCTGGTTGGTGCCCTCGTAGATCTGGGTGATCTTGGCGTCGCGCATCATCCGCTCGACCGGGAAGTCCTGGGTGTAACCGGCCCCGCCGAAGAGCTGGACGGCGTCGGTGGTCACCTGCATGGCGGTGTCGGAGGCGAAGGCCTTGGCCGCAGCGGAGACCCGGGTGACGTCGGGGCGCCCCTGCTCACCGGCGGCAGCTGCCACGTACACCAGGTGCCGGGCTGCCTGGATCCTCATGTCCATGTCGGCGAGCATGAACTGGACGCCCTGGAAGTCGCTGACCGCGGAGCCGAACTGGCGGCGGTCCTTGGTGTAGGCGATCGCGGCGTCCAGTGCGCCCTGGGCGACCCCGACCGCCTGGGCCCCGATGGTCGGCCGGGTGAAGTCCAGCGTCCGCAGCGCCGTCTTGAACCCGGTGCCGGGCTCTCCCACGATCCGGTCGGCGGGGATGGTGCAGTCGGTGAAGTAGAGCTCGCAGGTGGGCGAGCCCTTGATGCCCATCTTCTTCTCCTTGGGGCCCACGGCGAAGCCGGGGTCGTCGCGGTGCACGACGAAGGCGGAGATCCCGTTGGCGCCCTTCTCCGGGTCGGTGACGGCCATGACCGTGAACCACTCCGAGACGCTCGCGTTGGTGATCCACGCCTTGGTCCCGTTGAGCACCCAGCTGTCGCCCTCGAGCCGGGCCCGGGTCCGCATCGCCGCGGCGTCGGAGCCGGCCTCGCGCTCGGAGAGCCCGTAGCTGATCATCGCGTCGCCGGCGGCGATCGAGGGCAGCACCCGCTGCTTGAGGTCCTCGGACGCCGACAGGATCACCGGCACCGAGCCGAGCTTGTTCACCGCGGGGATCAGCGAGGCGCTGACGTCGACCCGGGCGACCTCCTCGATCACGATGCAGGTGGCGATCGCGTCGGCGCCCTCACCGCCGTAGGCCTCCGGGACGTGCGTGGCGTGGAAGCCCGCCGCGGTGAGCGCCTTCTGCGCCTCCACCGGGTAGCGGGACTCGGCGTCCACCTCCGCGGCGAAGGGGGCGATCTCCCGTTCGGCGATCTCGCGGACCGCCTCCCGGATCGCCTCGTGCTCCTCGGTCAGCGCGTACAGCCCGGCGTTGTTACCCACCGGTAGATGCTAAGCCCGGCCGGGCTGCCCAGGGAAGCGACTCACCCCACGGCGGGGTGGTGACCGGTCAGGGTGCGATCCGCTGCTGCAGCGCGTCGTCCCGGGCGACGACGGACGCCGCCAGGTCCGCCTGGAACCGCTCCACGGCGGCGCGCAACCGGTCGTCGCCGGCCGCCAGGATGCGCACCGCGAGCAGGCCGGCGTTGCGCCCGCCGCCGATCGACACCGTCGCCACCGGGACGCCGGCCGGCATCTGCACGATCGACAGCAGGCTGTCCAGCCCGTCCAACCGGTCCAACGGCCGGGGCACGCCGATCACCGGCAGCGGCGTCGCTGCGGCGACCATCCCGGGCAGGTGCGCTGCTCCCCCGGCTCCGGCGATCACCACCCGCAGCCCCCGGCCCGCAGCGGACTCGGCGTAGTCGAGCATCCGCCGCGGGGTGCGGTGCGCGGAGACGACGTGCGCCTCCCACGGGACGTCGAACTCGGCCAGCGCCTGGGCGGCGGGCTCCATCATCGGCCAGTCGGAGTCGCTGCCCATGACGATGCCGACGATCGGGTCGCTCACGGCCACTCCTCAGTGCTCGGTGTCGAAGGCGAACGCGGGGTCGACGACGCCGTCGGCCAGGTAGCGGGCGGCAGCCACCGCGCGGGCCCGCACCTCGGCCAGGTCGTCGCCCAGCGCGGTGACGTGGCCGAGCTTGCGACCGCGGCGCTGGCCCTTGCCGTACCAGTGCAGCTTCACGTCGGGCCAGTGCGCCATCAGGTGGTGGACCCGCTCGTCCAGACCGGGCCCGTCCCAGCTCTCGTCCGCGGTGGCGCCGCCGAGCACGTTGGCCATGACGACCACCGGCGCGGTCATCGCCGTCGACCCCAGCGGGTAGTCCAGGACGGCGCGCAGGTGCTGCTCGAACTGGCTGGTGCGGGCGCCCTCGATGGTCCAGTGCCCGGAGTTGTGCGGGCGCATCGCCAGCTCGTTGACCAGGACCCCGTCGGCGGTCTCGAACAGCTCCACGGCCAGCATGCCCACCACCCCGAGCCGGTCGGCGATCCGGACGGCGAGCTCCTGGGCGGCGGTGGCCAGCTCCTCGGACAGGCCGGGGGCCGGCGCCAGCACCTCGTTGCAGACGCCGTCCCGCTGGATCGTCTCGACCACCGGCCACACCGCGACCTGGCCGAACGGGGACCGGGCGACCTGCGCCGACAGCTCGCGGACCATGCCCACCCGCTCCTCGGCGAGCAGGGTGCCGTGCCGCTCGAGGAGGTCGGCGACCTGGTCGGGGCCGGAGACGACGAACACGCCCTTGCCGTCGTAGCCGCCGCGGGGGGTCTTCAGCACCACCGGCCAGCCGACGCCGTCGGCGAAGGCGGTCACGTCGTGCACCGTGCGGACCTCGGCCCAGGCCGGCTGCGGCTCCCCCGCCTCGGCCAGTGCCCGGCGGAGCACCAGCTTGTCCTGGGCGTGCACCAGGGCGGCGGGGCCGGGGGCGACCCGGTGGCCGTCGGCCTCCAGCGCGCGCAGGTGCTCGGTCGGGACGTGCTCGTGGTCGAAGGTGACCACGGTGGCGCCCGCGGCGAGGCGGCGGAGGTCGGCGAGCTCGTTGTGGTCGCCGAGCTGGACGTCGGCGGCCACGAGGGCCGCGGACTCGGCCGGGTCGGCGGCCAGCACCCGGAGCGACTGGCCCAGCGCGATCGCCGCCTGGTGCGTCATCCGGGACAACTGGCCCCCGCCGACCATGGCTACGACCGGGAGTCCGGTGCGGCGGTCTGTGGGAGTGCCCATGGTGCCCGGAAGGCTAGATCGCTCGTCCACCCGGCACGCCTCCGGGGTCGCCGGCCGGGTCATCCGGGCCGCCAGCTGCCCCGGGGCTCCGCCGGGTCCACGGAACCGGCGTCCCGGCCACTCAGGAACGGAAGACCCAGTGGCGGTAGGCGAAGAAGTTCAACCCGGTGAGCAGCGCCACCGCGATCACCTTGGCCAGCACCGCCGGGAGGCCGACCGCCACCAGGCCGGTCACGATCCCCAGGTTGGCGAGGTAGTTGAGCACCACCAGCAGGCCGTACCGGAGCAGTTGGCGAGTGCCGTCGGTGCGTACCCCGAAGGTGAAGTACTTGTTGGCCATGAAGTTGACCGCGAAGCTCAGCCAGAAGCCCGCCGTCGTGGCCAGCCACAGCGACCGTCCCACGACGTCGTAGAGGAGCCACAGGGTCCCGGCGTCCACGACGAGGCTCAGCACCCCGACGCCGACGTACCGGACCATCGTGGGCGAGATCCGCGGGAGCCGGGCTGGGGGTGGGACGGTCACGTGGGCACGCTAGTGCAGCGCGGTGCTGCCACCCGTCGGGCCGCAGGCGGCCCGGCGCACCAGCGCGCCGGCGCAGCACAGGCCCCGACTCCGCGGGCCTCCTAGGCTGGAGGCATGTCCTTCGACCCACCGGGTGGCCGCCTGCGCAGAGGGTGGCGGCTGCTGCTGAAGGAGTTCAGCGCCTTCGGCGTCGTGGGCGGGATCTGCTTCTTCATCGACATCGGCTTGTTCCAGCTGCTCTACGCGCACGTGGGCACGGGCGCCGTCACGGCCAAGCTGGGGTCGACCCTGGTCTCGATGACGGTGGCCTACCTCGGGCACCGTTACTGGTCGTTCGCCCATCGGGCGCGCACCGGGGTCGGGCGGGAGTACGCGCTCTTCGCCATGATCAACGGCGCGACGCTGCTGCTCGGGCTGGGCATCGTCGCCGCGGTCCGGTACGGCCTGGACCAGGAGAGCGCCCTGGTGATGCAGGCCGCGAACATCGCCTCCATCGTCCTCGGCACCGCCATCCGGTACCTGTCCTACCGTCGCTGGGTCTTCCCGGCCCTCGACTCCGTCCACGCCCGCACCGGCCCACGTCAGCCGGTGCTCAGCGACGGCACCGCCTGACCGGTCCACCCAGAGCCGGTCCACCCAGAGCCGGTCAGCTCGCGAGCCGGGAGCCCTCCCGGCTCGCGATCACCTCCAGGCGGCTGCTGATCCTGGTCCGCAGCTCCTCGACGTGACTGATCACGCCGACGGTCCGGCCGCCCCGGCGGAGCTCGTCCAGGACGGTCATCACCGCGTCCAGCGACTGCGGGTCCAGGGTGCCGAAGCCCTCGTCGACGAAGAGCGTGTCGATCCGGACCCCACCGCTCTCGGCCGTGACGACGTCGGCCAGGCCCAGGGCGAGGGCCAGGGAGGCCATGAAGCTCTCCCCGCCGGAGAGCGTCTTGGTCGGCCGCCGGACGCCGGTGTACTCGTCGAGGACGTCCAGGCCCAGCCCGCCGCGGGCCCCGTGCCGCCCCTGGGCGTCGCTGTGCAGGAACGTGTACCGGCCGCCGGACATGTCCCGCAGCCGCCGACTGGCGACGGCCGCGACCTGCTCCAGCCGGGCGGCGAGCACGAACGACTGCAGCCGCATCCGCAGGGTGTTGGCCCCGCGGCCGTTGACCAGGTCGGCGAGCGCGGTGACCTGCTCGGCGTGGGCCCGGCGCTCGTCCAGCTCCACCTCGATCTCGGTGAGGTCGGCGGTGAGGGACTCCAGGTCGTCCGCGCAGCGGCGCACCTCGGCCAGCGCGCCCACAGCGGCCT
The DNA here is from genome assembly GCF_000761485.1 of Modestobacter caceresii. GTDB lineage: Bacteria > Actinomycetota > Actinomycetes > Mycobacteriales > Geodermatophilaceae > Modestobacter > Modestobacter caceresii. The sequence goes on along the minus strand of NZ_JPMX01000011.1, from coordinate 11,069 downwards.
CCCGGGTGCGGGTCGCGCCGCGGCAGCTGGCGGTGAGCGCGTCCAGGTCCGGCCGGGGTGCGAGGTCGGCGAGCTCCGGTTCGGCGAGCGTCGCGGTGACCACCGACCACCGCTGGTCGTGCTCGGCCACCCGCCGGCCGGTCGACGCGGCGGTGGCCCGGTCCAGCAGGGCGTCCGCGGCGGCCAGCAGATCGGGGAACCCGGCGTCGGCGACGCGTTCCTCGGCGAGCCGACGAGCTGCGTCGGCCGCCGTGCGGGCGCGCAGTTCGGCGCCCTCGGCCTCCACGAGCGCCTCGCACCGTTCGGCCTCGGTGGTGAGGCGGCTGATCCGGGGGGCGATGCCGGGGTCCTCCCCCTGTGCGGCGCGCAGCCGCTGCTGCACCGTGGCGAGCGTCTCCTGCGCCGCGGCGCGCTCGGCGGTCAGCCGCGCCAGCTCCTCGCGGGCAGTGGCGGCGGCCGCCAGCGCGGCGTCCCGCTGGGCCACCAGCGCGGTCAGCGCCTGGCGTGCGCCGTCCAGGGTCCCGGCCGCGGTGCGCGCCTGCGCCTCCTGGTGAGCGGCCTCGGCGAGGGCGGCCTCCTTGTCGGCCAACGGCTCCGGACCGGCCTGGGCACGGAGCACCGCGAGCTCCCGGTCGGTCTCCTCGAGGGCGGTGCGCAGGACGCTGAGCCGGGCCTCGCGCTCCTCTGCGGCCGTGCGGGCGGCGTCCTCGTCGGCCTGGGTCACCAGTGGGCCGTCGTGCTGGGCGAGCCGCGGGTGCTCCAGCGCACCGCACACCGGGCAGTCCTGGCCGTCGGCCAGGCCGGTGGCCAGCTCGGCGGCCATCCCGTCCAGCCGCCGGGTGCGCAGGTCACCCCACTTCTCCCGGGCGTCCAGCCAGGCCTCCCGGGCGGCGTCGACGTCGTCGCGCTGCTGCTCCCGGCGGCCGGCCAGCGAGTCGGCGGCCCGGGCCGCGGCGAGGGCGGTGCGCCGGCCCTCGAGCGCGGCGGTCAGCCCGGGCAGGCTCGACGCCGCCTCCGCGGCCTCGCCGACCCCGGCCTCCTGCTCGGCCAGCCGCGTCGGCCACTCCTGCGCGGCCGCCTCGTCCTGGGCGCAGCGCGTCTGCAGCGCCTCGACCCGGCGAGTGGCCTCGCCGACCACGCGGGCCAGTTCGGCGGCGCGGTCGACGTCGGGCAGCAGTGCGCGGAGCGCAGCGACCTCGTCGCGCAGCGCCCGCGCCAGCACGGTGTCGGCCGGGCGGCCGGCGGCCACCTCCGTCCAGCGGCGGCGGACCGACTCCAGGTGCCCCGCGGCGCCCTCGGCGTCCAGCGCCGCCCGACCGGCCGCCTCCAGCACGTCGCGCACCGGCTCTGCCCGGCCACCGGCGTCCAGCGCCCCACGCAGGGGCACCAGCTCCGCCTCCTCGGCCTGCAGCCGGCCGAGCTCGGCACGGGCCCGGTCACGCCGGGTGTGCCGGTCGAGCTCGGCCCGGGCGTCGGCCAGCACGGCGTCGACCCGCTCGACCTCGGCGGCCGCCCGCTCGGCCTCGATCACCTGGTCGGCGAGCCGGCCGGCGACCTCCGCCCGGACGCGCTGCACCCATGCACCGGCCGAGGCGTGCGGCGTGGCACCGACCAGCTCCGGGGCCAGCTCCTCGGGAACGTCGACGTCGGCCACCTGCGCCACCCGGGCGAGCAGCGTGCTGGCCCGCAGCCGCGCCTCGTCCCACTGCCCGCGGGCGACGGACCGCTGGTCGGCGAGCCACTCCTCGACCCGGGCGAAGCGGCCGACGTCGAAGAGGGTGCGGAGCAGCCGGCCGCGGTCCTCCGGCTCGGCCCGCAGGAAGCGTGCGAAGTCGCCCTGCGGGAGCAGCACCACCTGGCAGAACTGCTCGGCCGAGAGACCCAGCCGGCTGCGCAGGTGCTCGGAGCCCTCGTCGATCCGGGTGCTGACCGGCTCCCAGCCGGCCGCCGTCCAGCGCTGCACGGTGAGCTTGGCCTGCTCCGTCGTCCAGCCGGTGCCGCGCCGCTTGGGCCGCTGCTGCTCGGGCCGGCGGGTGACCAGCAAGCGCTCCCCGCCGAGGGTGACCTCGCACTCCACCTCGGTGCGGACCTGCTCGGCGGCGTGGTCGCTGCGCAACCGCTTCTCCTCGCCCCGGGCTCCCGGGACGGTGCCGTAGAGGGCGTACACCACCGCGTCGAGCAGCGTCGTCTTGCCGGCGCCGGTCGGGCCCCAGAGCAGGAACAGCCCGTCCCGGCCCACGTCGTCCAGGTCGACCTCGACCCGGTCGGCGAACGGTCCGAAGGCGCTCAGCGCGAGGGTGTGGACCCTCATGCCAGCGCCTCCTCGTGCGCAGCCGCGGCCAGCGCGCGGCCCAGCAGCTCGAGCTCGGCCGGGGTGGCGCCCACCGTGCGGACGTGGGAGACGAACTCGCCGGCGACCTCCAGGTCACTGCGGCCGGCCAGCCGCTCGGTGTAGCTGCGCTGATCGCCGGCCGGGCCCGTGCCGGCCCACTCCAGGTGCACGGCGTGCGGGAAGCGGCCCTGCAGTTGGCGCATCGGGTCGGCCGGCCGGATCGCATCGGTGAGCTGGGCGGAGACGAAGTGCTCGGTCACCGACGCCAGCTCCGGGTCGGCGAGCAGCTCGGCGAGCTCGCCGCGCAGCACGGTCAGCGGCCGGGGCGTCGGGAGCGGGACCGGCCGCACCTCGGACAGCCCGGAGGCGTCGAGGTCGACCAGCCAGGCCTGCTTCTGCTGACCGGCCTCGCCGAAGGAGTAGGCGAGCGGCGAACCGCTGTAGCGGATCCGGTCGCTGAGCGACTGCGGCCGGTGCAGGTGCCCCAGCGCGACGTAGTCGATGCCGTCGAAGACCGCGGCGGAGACCAGGTCGACCCCACCCACGCAGATGTCCCGCTCGCTCTCGCTGGGGAGCCCGCCGCCGACGAAGGCGTGCGCCAGCACGACCGACCGGGTGCGCGGGCGGAGGAACAGGTCGGCCCGGACCCGGTCCATCGCCGCGCCCACGACCGCCTCGTGGCCGCGGGCGTCGGGGAGCCCCAGCTCGTGCCGGGCCACCTCCGGCTCGAGGTAGGGCAGGCCGTACACCGCGACGTCACCGTGCTCGTCGTCCAGCATCACCGGCTCGTCGAGCGCCGGGGTCATCGCCCGGACGTGCACCCCGGACCGGGCCAGCAGCCCGGCGCCGAACCCCAGCCGGCGGGCCGAGTCGTGGTTGCCGGGGGTGAGGACCACCTGGGCGCCCGCGCTCCGCAGCCGCATCAGCACCCGGTCCAGCACACCGGTGGCGTCCGCCGAGGGGACGGCGCGGTCGTAGACGTCGCCGGCGACCAGGACCACGTCGACGGACTCCGCGCGGACGACGTCGGCCAGCCCGCCCAGCACCTGCTCCTGCTCGGCGAGCAGGTCGGTGCCGTGCAGAGAGCGGCCGATGTGCCAGTCCGAGGTGTGCAGCAGCCGCATGCCCGGGACGTTAGGTGGCCCCTCCGACAGAACCGTCCAGGCACGCCGTGACGGACCGGTCCGGCGGCGCCGGAGGCGCTCCTACGGCCCAGGACTTCCTACGGCTCAGAACTGCTGGGTCGGGTGCGTGTCCCCGCGGTGGTACTCGCCCAGGTACGCGGCGCTCTCCCGGGCCCGCCGGTCGGCGTCCTCCTCGACGAGCTGGTTGAGCAGCTGCTGCACCCCCTCGCTGTCCGGGATCGCCCGGAACACGGTCGGGCCGCCCTCCCCCGCCGTCTCGATCGAGACCGTGCCCGAGTTGACCAGCCGCTCCCCCAGCGTCTGCCGGTAGGAGACGTCGGTGATCCGGGACAGGCCGATGTCGCGGCCGTGCCGGGAGAGGATGCCGGCCCGGTACAGCAACCGGTGGGTGGTGACCACGTAGTGCGTGGTGCGCCAGCGCAGCAGCGGGGCGACGACCAGGAACACCGTGAGGACGACGGCGACGCCGACGACGACCAGCCGGTACGTCCCCTGCTGGTCCCCCGCGGGGACGACGGCGGCGCCGAAGGAGGCCAGGCCGACCAGCGCCAGGAACGCCACGATCGGCCAGAAGACGGTCAGCCAGTGCGGGTGCAGGTGGCGGACGACCTCCTCGTCGCCGGCCAGGACCTTGTCCGGATAGGCCATGACGACAGGATGGTGCACCAGCCCTCGCCGTCACCGCTCTGCGCACGCGTGTCGGGCCGACGCCCTCCGCCGACGGGCCGAGGATCAGGTGCCGACCTGGGCCGGCAGCCAGTCGGTCTGCGACTCCACCGGGACCGCCCGGCGGGGGTGCGGCACCGACGGCACGGCCGCCGAGACCGAGGTCCGGGGCGCCTGCGGCCGGCTCGGGTCGCCCGGCGCGGCGACGGTGTGCAGCCCCGTGCGTGGGACCACGGGCAACACGTGCACCGACGCCCCGACCCGGACCGGCCCCTTGGCCGCCGGCCGCTGGGCCGGCCGGAGCAGACCCACCAGGGCCCGGCGCGCCGGCTCCTCCACGAGGTGGTACAGCGCCGCACTGACCGGCAGCGTGGCGAGCAGCAGGAATGGCATGCCCAGGGTGATCGCCGGGGTCAACACCCATCGCTGGGCGGGGTCCTGCCACAGCACGGTGCACATCACGTCGAGGAGCAGGTAGTGCGTCAGGTACAGGCAGTAGGAGATCCTGCCGCCGTAGACGAGGGCCGGGGTCGCGAGCAGCCGGGCCGGTCCCCGGGTGGTCAGGGCGAGCCCGGCGATGAGCCCGGGGAAGGCCAGCACGGCCACCTGCGAGTAGTCGGCCAGCTCGCCGCCCCGCCGCCAGGTGGCCCAGAAGCAGAGCATGACGAGCAGGAAGATGCTGGCGACCGAGAGGGCCAGGCCGATCGACTCCGTGCGCGCGCTCGGCCGCACGTCCCGCAGGGCGAGCGCCACGAACACCCCGGCGAGGAAGCCGCAGGCGATCCGGAGGACCCAGCTCGAGTCGGCGTCCATCGGCCCGGTCCGGTAGGCGACGAGGGCCAGCGGCACGACCGCCGCGTGCGCCAGCCCGAGGTTGACCACCGGGTGCAGGTGGCGCAGCGGGCGCAGCAGCACGGCGAGCACGGGGAACGCGAGGTAGGCGGTCCACTCGGCACTGATGGACCATCCGGGCGCCACGAAGCTGGCGCCCACCATGTTCGGCATGCCCCACATCTGGGTCATGCTCAGCTGGCGGGCGATCGCCTCCACCGTCACCTCGGGGTGGACCGTGTAGACGTCCGCGGTCCGGCCGCTGGCCCGCACCAGGAACAGCCAGCCGCCCATCAGCACCGTCACCAGCGCCCAGGCGGGCCAGACCCGCGCGAACCGGTTGAACAGGAACCGACCGACCGTGCGCGGGGTCGGACGACGGCCGCACTCGTCGAGGTAACCGCGGGTCAGCAGGAAGCCGCTGAGGATGAAGAAGAGCTCCACCCCGATCCAGCCCGCCCCGAGGACCGCCCGCACGAACACGAACTGGTCGGTGTACGGGGCCAGGAAGGCGCCGAAGTGGACCAGCACCACCCAGCCGGCCGCGATGATGCGCAGACCGGTCAGGGCACGGATTTCACTCTGTCCGGTGCGGGGTGCGGCCGGGGAGGCATGCGCTGGAGTTGGCACTGGAGTCCTTCGTTCATGGTCGACCTCAGCTGGGAAGCCCGTGAACGGAAAGTTATCGGCCGATGACGCCGAGTTGAGTCGACGACACCACCAAGTGCCCTGCACCTGTTGTGCGAAGCCGACAAGTCGGCACACCTGTCACACCAGCCCCGGACCCGGCGGACCGGGTCCGGCGCCGTCACCGCCCGCGCACGTGCCGCACGTCGCCGGACGCGAGCTCCAAGAGCCCCGCGTCGGTGCGGACCACGAGCCGACCGTCCCAGTCCACCGCCTCGGCGACCCCGTCGAGGGTCGAGCCGTCGGGCATCGTCACGGCGACGGCGGCCCCCACGGTGCTGCACCAGGCCAGGTAGTCCTGGGCGAGGCCGGAGGAGACCGGGTCGCCGAGCACCTGCGACCAGCGGGCGTAGCGCTGCTCCAGCGCCCGCAGGAAGGCCAGCAGCACCGCCGTCCGGTCGACCGGCTGCTGACCCACCACCTCCAGGGAGGTGCCGGTGTCGGGCAGCTCGTCGGTGCGGGTCGAGACGTTGAGCCCGACGCCCACCACCACGGCGTTGCCCGAGCTCTCGGCCAGGATGCCGGCCAGCTTCCGGCCGTCGGCGGCGAGCAGGTCGTTGGGCCACTTCAGCGATGTGCGGACGCCGGCCACCTCCCCGACCGCCTCGGCCAGCGCCACCCCGGTCAGCAGCGAGAGCCAGGCCCGCCGGGCCGCCGGGACGTCGGGCCGCAGCAGCACCGAGACCGTCAGCCCTGCCCGCGGCGGGGAGACCCAGGTGCGGTCCAGCCGTCCGCGGCCGGCCTCCTGGTGCTCGGCCACCAGCACCAGCCCCTCGGCGGCGCCGTCGGCCGCACGGGCGACCAGCTCGGCGTTCGTCGACCCGATCGCCTCGACCACCTCGACCGCCCGCCACAGACCGCTGCCGGGGGTGAGGGCGGCGGTCAGCGCGGCGGCGTCGAGGCCCGGCCGGTCGGCGGGAGGAGCTGCGGTGCGGGGGCTGTCGGGCACGTCACCTACGCTACGGCGCTGTGAGTGCCGCCGAACTGGAGAGCGCGGGAGAGCACGTCCCCGCCGACCTCGACCTGCACACCACCGCCGGCAAGCTGGCCGACTTCGAGCGGCGGGTGGAGGAAGCCACGCACGCCGGGTCGCAGCGCGCGGTGGACAAGCAGCACGCCGCCGGGAAGATGACCGCCCGGGAGCGGATCGAGGCGCTGCTGGACCCGGGCTCGTTCACCGAGCTCGACGAGTTCGCCCGGCACCGGTCCACCAACTTCGGCATGGACGCCAAGCGGCCCTTCGGGGACGGCGTCGTCACCGGGTACGGCACGGTCGACGGCCGGCCGGTCTGCGTCTTCTCCCAGGACGTCACCGTGTTCGGCGGCAGCCTCGGCGAGGTCTACGGCGAGAAGATCGTCAAGGTGCTGGACCTGGCCATGCGCAACGGCTGCCCGGTCATCGGGATCAACGAGGGCGGTGGCGCGCGGATCCAGGAGGGCGTGGTCTCCCTCGGCCTCTACGCCGAGATCTTCCGGCGCAACGTGCACGCCTCCGGGGTCATCCCGCAGATCTCCCTGGTGATGGGCGCCGCCGCCGGTGGCCACGTCTACTCCCCCGCGCTCACCGACTTCATCGTCATGGTCGACAAGACCAGCCAGATGTTCATCACCGGCCCCGACGTGGTGAAGACGGTGACCGGGGAGGACGTCACCCTCGAGGAGCTCGGCGGTGCCCGCACCCACAACACCAAGTCCGGCGTCGCGCACTACCTGGCCGAGGACGAGGCCGACGCGCTGGACTACGTTAAGGCCCTGCTGTCGCACCTGCCCAGCAACAACCTCGACCCCCTGCCGGCGATCGAGGTCGCCCCGGTCGACATCGCCCTCCCCGAGGCGCTCACCGACGACGACCGCGAGCTGGACATCTTCATCCCGGACTCGCCCAACACGCCCTACGACATGCACACCGTCATCGAGCACGTGCTCGACGACGGGGAGTTCCTCGAGGTCCAGGCGCTGTTCGGCCCCAACATCCTCACCGGCTTCGGCCGGGTCGAGGGCCGCCCGGTCGGCGTCGTGGCCAACCAGCCCACCCAGCTCGCCGGCACGCTGGACATCGACGCCAGCGAGAAGGCCGCTCGCTTCGTGCGCACCTGCGACGCCTTCAACATCCCGGTGCTCACCTTCGTCGACGTCCCCGGGTTCCTGCCGGGCACCTCGCAGGAGTGGGACGGGATCATCCGCCGGGGCGCCAAGCTGATCTACGCCTACGCGGAGGCGACCGTCCCGAAGATCACCGTGATCACCCGCAAGGCCTACGGCGGCGCGTACGACGTGATGGGCTCCAAGCACCTCGGCGCCGACGTCAACCTGGCCTGGCCGACCGCGCAGATCGCGGTGATCGGTGCGCAGGGGGCCGTCGGCATCCTCTACCGCAAGGAGCTGGCCGCGGCCGAGGACCCGGAGTCGCTGCGCGCCGAGCTGGTCACCGACTACGAGGACACGCTGGCCAACCCCTACATCGCCGCCGACCGCGGGTACGTCGACGCGGTGATCCCGCCCTCGCACACCCGCGTCCACGTCGTCCGCGCGCTGCGGCTGCTGGCGAACAAGCGCCAGACCCTGCCCGCCAAGAAGCACGGGAACATCCCCCTCTGATGACCGAACAGACCCAGCCCCCACTGCTGCAGGTGGTCCGCGGCGAGCCGAGCGCCGAGGAGCTCGCCGCGCTGACCGTCGTCGTCGCGGCCCTGTCCCAGCGGCGTCCGCGGCGCCGTCCCGCGCCGGTCGGTGCGTGGCGCGAGCGGGCCGACCTGCTGCGCCGGCCGCTCCCGGCCGGCCCCGGTGGCTGGCGCGCCTCGGGGCGGGCGTCATGAGCCGCCGCCTCGTGCTCGCCTCCCAGTCCCCGGCCCGGTTGCAGCTGATGCGCCAGGCGGGGCTGAACCCCGAGGTGGTGGTCAGCGGCGTCGACGAGACGGCGGTGACCGCGCCACGGGTCGGCGAGCTGGTCGCCCTGCTGGCCGCGGCCAAGGCCGCAGTCGTCGCCAAGGACCAGACCGACGCGGTGGTGATCGGCGCCGACTCGGTGCTCGAGTTCCGCGGCCAGTCGCTCGGCAAGCCGGCCGACACCGCCGATGCGCGGAGCCGCTGGCAGCGGATGGGCGGGCGCAGCGGCGTCCTGCACACCGGGCAGGCGGTCTTCGACGTGCGGGACGGCGGCGTGGCCCAGCGCGACGTCGGCGTCTCCTCCACCGTGGTGCACTTCGCCGCGCCGTCACCGGCGGAGCTGGAGGCCTACCTGGCCACCGGTGAACCGCTGGGCGTGGCCGGCGCGTTCACCCTCGACGGGCTGGGCGCACCGTTCGTCCGCCGGATCGAGGGCGACCCCTCCGCGGTGCTCGGCCTCTCACTGCCGCTGCTGCGCACCCAGCTCGCCAAGCTCGGCCTGGCGATCACCGACCTCTGGCGACGCTGACCACCCGGCACCCGTCAGCCCGCCCCGCCACTGAAGGAGAACCAACGTGCAGAAGGTCCTGATCGCCAACCGCGGGGAGATCGCGGTGCGGGTGGCCCGCGCCTGCCGGGACGCCGGGCTGACCAGCGTCGCGGTGTACGCCGAGCCCGACCGGGACGCCCTGCACGTGCGCACCGCGGACGAGGCCTTCGCCCTCGGCGGGAACACCCCGGGTGAGTCCTACCTGGTGATCGACAAGATCATCGACGCTGCCCGCCGGTCCGGCGCGGACGCCGTGCACCCCGGCTACGGCTTCCTGTCGGAGAACGCCGACTTCGCCCAGGCAGTCCTCGACGCGGGGCTCACCTGGATCGGCCCCTCACCGCAGGCGATCATCGACCTCGGCGACAAGGTCGCCGCCCGGCACATCGCCACCCGCGCCGGCGCCCCGCTGGTGCCCGGCACCAAGGACCCGGTGGCGGACGCCGACGAGGTGGTCGCCTTCGCCCAGGAGCACGGCCTGCCGGTGGCCATCAAGGCCGCCTTCGGCGGCGGCGGTCGCGGCCTGAAGGTCGCCCGCACCCTCGAGGAGATCCCCGAGCTGTTCGACTCCGCGGTGCGCGAGGCCGTCTCGGCGTTCGGCCGCGGCGAGTGCTTCGTCGAGCGGTTCCTGGACGAGCCCCGGCACGTGGAGGCCCAGGTGCTGGCCGACACGCACGGCACGGTGGTCGTCGTCGGCACCCGGGACTGCTCGCTGCAGCGGCGCAACCAGAAGCTGGTCGAGGAGGCGCCCGCGCCGTTCCTCACCGACGAGCAGCGGGAGCGGATCCACTCCTCGGCCAAGGCCATCTGCGCCGAGGCCGGCTACGTCGGCGCCGGGACCGTCGAGTACCTGGTCGGCACCGACGGCTCGATCTCCTTCCTGGAGGTCAACACCCGGCTGCAGGTCGAGCACCCGGTCAGCGAGGAGACGTCCGGCATCGACCTGGTCCGCCAGCAGTTCCGGATCGCCGAGGGCCTGCCGCTGGAGATCACCGAGGACCCCACCCCGCGCGGGCACAGCATCGAGTTCCGGATCAACGCCGAGGACGCCGGCCGCAACTTCATGCCCGCCCCCGGCCCGGTGACCCGGCTGGAGATCCCCCAGGGCCCGGGTGTGCGCTGGGACTCCGGGGTCGAGACCGGCGGCGAGGTGGCCGGTGCGTTCGACTCGATGCTTGCCAAGCTCATCGTCACCGGCGCCACCCGCACCGAGGCCCTGCAGCGGGCCCGCCGCGCGCTGGACGAACTGGTCGTGGAGGGCATGCCGACCGTCGTCCCGTTCCACCGCGCGGTGGTCGCCGACGAGGCCTTCACCAGCGAGCCGTTCACCGTGCACACCCGCTGGATCGAGACCGAGTGGGACAACCAGGTGCAGCCCCACGGCCCCGCCGCGGAGACCGACGAGGCCGAGCCGCGGCAGACCGTCGTGGTGGAGGTCGGCGGCCGCCGCCTGGAGGTGTCGCTGCCCGCCGGGCTGGCCGCGGGCGGGCCGGCGCCGGCCGCCGGTGCGGCCAAGCCGCGCAAGCGCAGCGGGGGTGGCGGGTCAGCCGCGTCGGGTGACTCCCTGACCGCGCCGATGCAGGGCACGATCGTCAAGGTCGCGGTGACCGACGGCGCCACCGTCGCCGCCGGTGACCTGGTGGTCGTGCTGGAGGCGATGAAGATGGAGCAGCCGATCGTGGCGCACCAGGCCGGCACGGTGTCCGGGCTGGCCGCCGAGGTCGGCGCCAGCGTGACCAGCGGCGCCGTCCTCTGCACGATCAGCGCCGACGGCTGATCCCGGCCGGCACGCTCGCCGATCCGACCGGGCTCCCAGCTCGGGTCGATCAGGTCGTGGTGATCGTCCGGCAGCCGAGGAGCGAGTTCTGGGACGGGACGTCCACGTCGATCGCGAACACGCACACCCGGTGCTCGCCCGGCGCCACCGTCGTCGACCACGCGAACCCGTGCGCGGACCCCGCACCGGGGAACG
>NZ_JPMX01000010.1 GCF_000761485.1 Modestobacter caceresii | reverse complement strand
AAGGGGTGATGGGTGGACGCGATCACCGCGGCCAGTTCAGCCATGACTGTCTCCGTTGGTCTTCGGCTCGGGCAGGTAGCGGGCCGGGCCAGGATCCCCGCGGCGCCGGCCGCCGGCAGAGCGGGTAGCGCCCGCGTGCCTCCTGGTGCGGACACGGTTCGGGGCCCGGCCATCGTCGTACCGTCCCCCTTCCTCGACCGACAGACGGACGACGGTCCGTAGCCATCAGATGAGTCTTCCGTCACATTCAGAGAGAGTCAAGAGGTCCGATTCGTCCCGAAGAGACGGGGTCACCCGCCCTTGACACGGCCCCCTCGGTGCGTCGATCGTCTAAGCATCGACCATGCGGAACCGGCATGCGGACGAAGGTCCGACTCCGGGGAGGGCGATGACGAACATGCACAGTCGGGTCACCACCCCGACGATCCCTCCAGGGACCGCGGGGCCATGGACGTCGACGTCCGGTGCGCCGAAGCACAGCGGAGAGGCGTGCTGCCACAGTTCAGTGCGCCCACCGTTCCGGTCGGCCGCCAGGTCGGGGAGTGAGGGAGCACATGGCCGGTCGTGGAGCAGGACCTGACTTCGTGGAAGCACTGGCACGCGGGCTCGACGTGCTGGCGTGCTTTCGCCCTGCCCGCCGCAGCATGTCCCTCACCGAGGTGGCGACTGCGGCAGACCTGGCGCGGCCGACCGCCCGCCGACTGCTCCTCACGCTCGAGGAGCTCGGCTTCGTCCGATCCGTCGGCACGTCGTTCGAGCTGACCCCCAAGGTGCTGACCCTGGGGATGGCCTACATCAACGCACTGGGTCTGTGGGACATCGCCCGACCGCACATGGAAGAGCTGGTCGGGCGGACCGGCGAGTCATCGTCGATGTCCCAGTTGGACGGCTCCGACATCGTCTACGTCGCCCGCGTCTCGGTGCCAAAGCTGATCACCCTCCGTGTGGCGGTCGGGACCCGTTTCCCCGCGGCCCAGACCTCGCAGGGCAAGGTGCTGCTGGCTGCGCTGTCCCCCAAGGAGCTGGACGCCACGCTCGCCGAGCCCAGCCGGGCCGGACTCCCGCCGTTCATCGGTCGTTCGGTCGAGCAGTTGCGGGATCAGCTGACCGAGATCCGGGCGCGAGGATGGGCCCTGGCCGACGAAGAGCTCGCACCTGGCATCCGGTCGGTCGCCGTCCCGGTACGCGACGGGACCGGGGCGGTACGCGCCGCCATGAACGTCACCGTGCACGCGGCGGAGACCTCGATCGACGAGCTCCTGTCCCACCACCTGCCATTGCTGCAGCGCACGGCCGGCGACGTCAGCGCCGAGTGGGCGCACTGGCAGAGCCAGCCGCTCGTCGAGGTCCCCCGCGAGTCCGACAGCTCCGCTACCGCCTGACCCTCGCCGGACAGGACTGCACGCCCCCAACCCCGGATCGACCAGAAGGCGCCGGATGATCCGGCGAGCGTGGGCACTCCCCCGGCAAGGCCACCGATCGCGGGAGCTCGCCGCCGGCTGCGTCACCGCTCTCTCCCGAGGGGGAACGGTGACGGACCCGTACACCAGTCCCGGACACGAGAAAGCCCCTGACCCGCGTCTCCGCTGGCCAGGGGCTTGCTGTGCTCCCCCGATAGGACTTGAACCTATAACCCTGCGATTAGGTCGTCACCCCTAATCGTGGATCATCCGATCCCCAAATGTGCAGGTCAGTCCCGGTTCATCGCTAACTGGCATCATCCAGACCCCTGTGGCTTCACCCGGAAACCGGGGGGTAAACGGGGGGAGCTTCGGCGCTCCATCTCGCGCAGCTCATCATCCGTGGGGTCGTTGGCGGCAGACCCCAGGAGTCGGTCGGCACGTCCGGTGATGCAAGGCGTCCCGTGGTCGTCCTCCCACATGCCGAGTTCCCGCGCACGGGCGATCCGGTTGCTCCACACCTTGGGCGACCCGTGCCCGAACCGCTCACTGATCTCCCGCGCTGGGTTCGCTTCCCCCGCCTCCTTGCGGGCCACGTACTCCCAGGCCAGCCAGGCCCAGTCGCGGAGGGGGCGTCCTTGCGGTCCCCTGCCCTCGTTCTTCCAGCCGGAGAGGTTCAGCTCGGTGATGGACGTGAAGGGGCTGGGGGGCGGCGCGGCGGCCAGGCGGCGCGCTTGTGTCAGCAATCTGCCCAAAGGCAGCGTTCGGAGTTGATCCAGCCCGGGGAGGGGGTCGGGAGGCAGGAAGCTGACCTCCACGGCCCGCCGACCACGGGCGGCGAGGCGGAATCCCACCCGCCACCCCTCGTGCGGCACCACGACCACGACGTCGTCTCCCCCGGACGAGAGGACCCCCTCGGTACCGGACGCCAGCGCTTCGCTCAGGTGCACGTTTCCATGATAAGTGGCTGAACCAAGCTCGGGGCAGGGTTCTGGTGCAGGCTCCTAACTGCGGCCAACACGACGCGATCCGCGTGTGTTACGTCAGCAAGTTCCGCCCTCTGCCCCACCCATGCCGACGACCAAGGAGTTCCCCTTTCATGTCCCCCGACACTCCCCGCCGCCAGGCGATCTCGGGGCCACGCTCAGCACCGCTGAGCTGGCCAGCCGATGGAAGTGCTCACCCGGCTACCTCGCCAACGCCCGCTCGGCCGGTACGTCCATTCCCTACCTGAAGCTGTTCTCCGGTGGGCGCGTGGTGTACCGGATGGATGACGTCCTGGCGGCCGAGGCTGCTGCGCTCGTGCTTCCCGCCCGAACTGCCGCATGACCACCTCACCTCGCCGACGCGGTCGGGGCGAACCGCTCGCCGCGCTGCTGCGTCACTGCGAGCTGTACCAGGGTGACCGGCACATCGCCGAGGAGTTCGACGCCGTCGAAGACGAGTCGGCGTCCGATGAGGACGCGGCCACCCTGCGCCGGTACCGCCGTGCCCGCATGAAGGCTCCCGGCTTCGCCCGGGGGTCCTACGAGGTCAACTCGCACAGACGCATCCCCGCCGACGTGCTGCGCTCGCTCACCGAGGCACCGGCCACCCGCAAGCAGCGAGCGTGTGCCGCGTGCGGCGTCGGCTTCGTCAGCCTGCGCAGCGATGCCCGGTACTGCTCGACAGCGTGCCGGGTGCGTACTCACCGCCGGGCAACGCTGCTCGCAGCGTAATGGCTACACCCCCGTTTCCGGGGTCTGCAAGCAACCACCCACGGATGGCCCACAGCGGCATCCGTACCCCCTGCTGACCAGGGCGTTTCGGTCGTCATCCGTTACGCCCTGACCAGTCATGCCTACCAGGAGAACAACGACCGTGAACGACCAGACCAACCGACAGGCCGACCGTCCCCGATGGCTGACGCCGCCGGATGCCGTGCCCATCAGGGCGACCGATGAACTGCTGTCCGCCCTAGCGGTCGGTGACGTCGTGGAGGTGCCGGTGCGCTTCGGTGACGCCGAGGAAGCCGTCACCCTCTCGCTGCCCAAGGTCAGTGAGGGCAAGTTCGCCGTGCACACCCGGCAGGGCTTCCCGCTGCGGTGCCTGGTGGGTGCCCAAGTAGTGCGCCGGGTGCGCCGAGATCGGGTGGAGACGGCCGAGCCAGTGAAGCCGACCGGCGACGGTCAAGCTCCGGTCCCGACCGCCTCTCGGTTCCACCGACGCATCGTGCGGCCTCGCCCGGGACACCAGCGGTTCACCACGGTGCACGACTGGGGCCAGCTGGCACCCGGTGAGCTGGAGGCGATGCCGGAAGGCACCCGGCGAGCGGTGGCGCTCTCGCCATCGGTGCACCTGACCCTCATCAGGGGTGCTGGCGGCTGGACGCTGAACACCCGCAGGGCCATCCCGAGTGAAGCCCTGGCGGGCCTGTGGACTGCGCCCCGCGTGCCCGTCGACGCGGATGGCACCTCGTGACCGTCCTGGCGGCTCGCACGGGGGCGGGGCTGCGGTGGCTGGACCCGTTCGACCCGGCCGACTGGCCGGAGCGGGAACGCCCCACGCACCTCGTGTCCGGCCTGCTGTCCACCACGCTGACCGTGCTGGCGGGTGCCCCGACTGCTGGGAAGACGCACCTGGCGGTCGGCATGGCAGCCGCCCTACTCAACGGTGAGCGGACGTTCCTGGGGCGGGAGCTGTCCGGGGAGCTGGACTCGGTGGCGTTCATCTGCACCGACGCAGACGGCGCGGCATCGGTTCGCCGCCGCATCGCTCCGCTGGTCGCCACACCGGGCAGCAAGCGGGTCCGGTTGGTCGACTACACCGGGGCAGGGGAAACCGAGTGGACCGCGCTCACGGACGCCGTGGCCGACTTGGCACCGGGGCTGCTGGTGGTGGACAACGTGCTGGGCCTCGTGGACGACGTCAACGACAACGGCGAGGCCAAGCGGGTCACCGCACCCCTGCTGCGACTCACGCAGCAGGGCACGGCGGTCCTGCTGCTGACCCACACCGGGAAGCCCGGCCCCACGGGGCCGGCTCAGGGGGTGAATGCGGCCATCGGTGCCCGGACGTGGAGCGTTCCGGCCCGGGTGAAGGCGACGCTGACCGCTCGGGAGAAGGACGGCCGGAGGCAGATCAAGGCCCACAACAACGACGGCGAGCCGGTGACCGTGGACGCCCGTCTGGACGTCGTGGGGGAAGCGCCGGTCTGGACCCCGGGGACGGGCGACGGCGGTCCGGGGCAGCAGGAGGAGACGAAGGCGACGGCCGGTGACATGTGGGATGCGCTGGCCGAGCGAGTGGTGCAGGAACAACCCCCGGGCGTGATGACGGCGCGGGGACTGGCACGCCACTACGCGGCATCGGTCGGCATGAGCGAGGACTACGTGCGCACCCGGCTCGGAAGCCTCGTGTGCTGGAACGAGACCCGTTGGGAGCACAAGGGCTAGCCACGGCGAGGACTGGTGGTGGTGGGTTCTCCCCCCTTGTAATCCCCCCTCCACCACCTACACAGCAACACAGCAGAGCAGCTAGCCGAGATTGGCCCCGGAGGGGCCAGCCACCGGCAGAGCTGGCAGGACTGACCTGGCGGACTCCGTCCGCCCCATCAGGTCAACACCAACGGCAGACCAGAGATCGGACCCGGAGGGTCCGTCATCAGCCATGCCCGCGAACCGGCCAAGCCATCAGGGCAAGGCCGACAACCCAAGGAGATCGACACCAGTGAGCACCAACCCCAGCAAGACCAAGATGAAGACCACCACCCCGACCGCCGCTGAGCTGTCGCGCATGGCCGTGACCGAGGCGCGGGAGCGGTTCGCCATCCGACAGGAGGCGGACCGGCAAGCTCGTGAGACCGCCGAGGAACTGGTCGCCCGTCTGGTCAGGGGTGACGACACCCCGACCGCTGCGGACCTGTCCCTGGCCGACTACGCAGCCAAGCGGACCGGCCTGCTGGTCAAGGCTGCCGAGGCCAAGGTCAAGGCAGCCGAGCGGGCGCAGCTCAACGATGACACCGAGCTCGCCGAGCTGTTCCGCCCGATCCTGGCCGACGTCTACGGCGGTCGCGTGCCCGTCGTCGTGACCGGCATCCCCGCCGAAGCCAAGCCCGGCAACGACGGTGACCCGCTGCTGTTCATCGTGCAGCCCAAGCCGACGCACACTGCGGGCGGTGTCCTCTCCGGCATGGTGGAGCTGGTGTTCTTCCGGCCCGACCTGTTCGCGCCGCTGGACGTCGGCAAGGTGGAGCAGCAGTGCTGGGCACTCGGCTACACAGTGCAGCCGCACCAGCTCGGCACCTCCCCTGCCGGGAAGATGCACCGCGACGGGCTGCGGCTCACCGTCCACCGGGCGTCCTACCCGGTGCCGATCCTGTCGGCCGCGCCGAGCGGTGACGCGGTGCGCGACTTCGCGCTCACGGTCAACGGCGACCTACAGCAGTCGGTGCGAACGGCCAGCAAGCCGCCCGCGATCACTGGTGAGCCGGTAGCCCGCCGAGCGTCCAGCAAGCTGACCGGCCGCCGGGTCGTGTCGTCCGTCCCTGGCGACGATGGCGAGGTCCGTGTCACCGTGGAGACCACCCACGAAGTCACTCCCGGGGCCGGGCTGCCTGACGGCTACGCGAACGAGCGGTTGCGCCAGGCCGTGGGGCAGATGGACGGTCAGGTCGCTGACGGTGTCGGCCGCGTGGTCGCCGCCGGGGCACTCAGCATCACGATGCCCGACCTCGCCCGGCCGGACTTCGCACAGCAAGCGTGGACAGTGAGGACGCGATTCATCCTCACCTACCGGCCGCACTGACCAGGGACGCACCGAAGAAGACGCCACTGGCGGGCAGCGCACCCACGTGCACCGCCCGCCAGTGGTCCGCAGCTAGTTAGCTGCCGTCCCGCACGCGCCCCGTGCTCAACCAGCCGAGCATGGGTAGCGCGATCACGAGGACTTCTGTCGACCCGGTCTCGACGACGACGACAACAACCATGGCCGCGACGATGGCCAAGGCCAGGATGTGCCGCCAGGTCAGCGACTGTGCCGTGACCTTGCCCCGGCTGTCACCCTTGTCGTCACTGTCACCGTTGTTGCTGATGTCGCTCTTGTCGCTGTTGTCCTGATTGCGTATGTTGTCCACGTACGACGCTCCTCTCGTAGATGCCCCTGCGATGAGAGTCGGAACGGCCTCCGCCTGGCAGCGGGGGCCGTTCTGCGTTTCCGCAGAACGGCTTACAGGCCGTCTTCACTCGCGGACAAGCATCCCATGCGTATGTAGGGTGAGAAAGCCCTGACAAGCGTGTCGTCTTCCGTCACCCGCATATCGAGCGTTTCTCCCGATATACAGCGTTCCAAGCCCTATAGAGCGCTTCCTGCCGAGCAGTTGGACGGGTTATCCGCAGGTCGCGCGGTTATCCCTGCTGGCCAGTCCGCCTGCCCGCCGACCTCCCAACCCGGGCAGGATCGGGGCTGCTATCACGGGACGGTCCCCTTCTAGAGGCCGAGAGGGTCAGCCCCCCACCCTCCCTATTGCCCCCTGGGTGCGGTCCACGAGCGCGGCCGCCCGAGGGACACCCGGAGGGGCTGTGGACTGCACCATGGGCGGCGTCGGCGGGCTGGCACAGGGACGCTGCCCCGCTCCCTCCGCACTGCCACCGCACTCCATCTGAACGCGGGCTACAGGTCCGATGAACTACCGACAGCTGGTTGAGAACCAACTAGCTACCCCCCGGAAACTCCGCTAGTCTGGAACGGAGCGCGGGGCGGAACGCCCGACCCGCCCACGAGCTAAGGCGAGGGAACGACGAATGGCGCGACCGATGATGAAGGTGGGCGAGTGGGGCAACATCGCCACCACTCCCCACAAGTACGGCGAAGACGGCAAGGCCCGCAGCATCCCCAGGGGGTCGCGGAAGGCCGACACGTGGCGGGCGCGGGCCAAGGTCCGCGACCTGGACGGCAAGGTTCGCGACGTGGAGAGCTGGGCGGGCACCGAGGCGTCCGCCCGCCGCACACTGACCGAGAAGCTGCGCGAGCGCGTGCAGCCGGCCCCCGAGCACGCCGCCGTCAAGCCGACGACGAAGGTGAAGGACGCCGCCCGCGTGTGGCTGACCGAGCTGGCCGACTCCGACCGCTCGGTGAACACGCGGCAGGTCTACACGTCCACCTGCCACAAGCACGTCATCGGCACCGAGAAGGCCCCCGCTGCCCTGGCCAACCTGACGGTGCGGGAGGTGACCGCCGGGGGTGTCGAGCGGGCACTGACCGAGATCGCCAAGACCAGCGGCAAGGGTGCGGCCAAGATGACGCGCACCGTCCTGCGCGGGGTGCTGGACATGGCGACCAAGCATGACGCCATCGCGCTCAACCCGGTTCGCTCCGCTGGTCCCATCAAGGTCAAGACGGTGAAGAAGGGTGCTCGGGACACTGAACGAGCATTTACCCCCGAGGAACAGGCTGCGGTGCTCGCCTACGCGGCAGACGACAAGGTGGCCCAGCGCCGGGACCTGGTCGACCTGCTGGCCTTCCTGGCGGGCACGGGTGCCCGCATCGGCGAGGCGTGCGGGCTGCGCTGGTCTGCTCTAGACCTGGCCGAAGGAACCGCCAAGCTCGGGCCGGTGGTCGTCCGAGAGAAGGGCAAGGGACTCCACGTGCAGGACGACGGCAAGACCGACACCAGCACGCGGACGATCAAGCTGCCCGCCGACCTGGTGGCCCGACTCATGGCCCGCCAGGTGAACGCGGTCGGCAACGAGTGGGACGTCGTGTTCACCTCGCCCCGTGGCCACCTTCGGGACACCAGCAACACGTGCGGCGACGTGAGCGCGATGCTGACCGCCGCCGGGTACCCGTGGGCGACCGCCCACACGTTCCGGCACACCGTCGCCACGACGCTGGACCTGGCGGGCCTGTCGGCGCGGGAGATCGCCAACCACCTCGGGCACAAGCACGCGAGCATGACCCAGGACGTCTACATGAGCCGTCACACGATCTCCGACCGCGCAGCCGAACTGCTGACAGTGGGGAGCTAACGCAAGGCAAAGCGGGGGGTTACAGGGGGATCAGACCTCCGACGAGGCAAAAGTAAAGGCCCTGACCGGCGTCTCCGCTGGTCAGGGCCTCGGCTTGCTCCCCCGATAGGACTTGAACCTATAACCCTGCGATTAACAGTCGCATGCTCTGCCAATTGAGCTACGGGGGATCGGCGGGTGGTGCCCGCGCGCCCTGAGAGATTACCCCACGCCCGAGCCCGTCTCGGGCCGGGGGTGGCTCCCGGCGGGTCGCGTCCCCGGCGCCCGACCGGGTGAGGGCGGTCAAGCCGCGCGTGACCGCTGCCAAACCTGTGTGCATGAGGGAGCTGGGTGAGCGGGCGGTGGCGGGCATAGGCCGCCACATCGAGTGGCGCGCCGTCACGCTCCTCGCCATCTGCCTGACCGGCAGCATCCCGCTGTTCGTGGTCAGCGGCTTCCAGCGGTCGGTCGGCGCGCACGCCGATGCCCGGCTCGCCGCTCTGGGCGCCTCGATCTGGGGTTGCATGGCCGGCTACGTGGCGATCCGTCGTCGGCTGGGGCCTCGGGACGGCGCCGTCATCATCGGCGCGGCGAGCACGATCATGATCGTCGAGGGCCTCTGCCAGCAGGAGCTCACCATCCGCTGGCTGTGCGCTGCGGCGCTGGTTGTGGTGCCAGTGGCCGCCGCGATGCTGCTCCGGAGCTGGGCGGTCGTCGTCACCACGGCCGTCGCGGTGACCGGCGTGGTCGCGATCAGCCTGACGCTGCCCACCCCACCACTGCTTCGGGTCTACTCCGCGCTGACGATGTCCGTCATGGTGCTGGCCCCCATCACCGTGGTCACGATCCTGGTACGCCGCATGCAGGCCGCCCGCGACCTGGCCCGCACCCTGGCCGTGACCGACCCGCTGACCGGGCTGTCCAACCGCCGCGGCATCGAGGCCCGCGCCGGCTCCATCCTGGCCGCCGCAGCGGCAGCCGGTGAACCGGTGACCGTGATGGTGTTGGACCTCGACCACTTCAAGACGGTGAACGACACCCATGGGCACGCCGTCGGCGACCGGGTGCTGACCGAGGTCGCCGGCGCGATGACTCGCGGCGCCCGCGCCGACGACCTGCTCGTGCGCCTCGGCGGGGAGGAGCTGGGCTGGGTCGCCCACTTCCCCGGCCCGGAGGAGGTCGCGCGGGCCGCGGAACGCCTGCTCACCGCCGTGCGCGACCTGTCGGTGCCCGACGTACCTCCGGTCACCGTCAGCATCGGGGTGGTCACCTCGGAGCCGCCGCCTGGCCACAGCCCGGTCGACGCGGTCCTCTCCCTGCTCAGCACCGCCGACCGGGCGCTGTACGAGGCCAAGCGGGCAGGTCGGGACCGGATCGCCTACGCCGCCGACCGCCCGCGCGAGCTGAGCCCGACCTCCTGAGCTCGACGGGTCGGAACCCCGCTGGGCCGGTAGCGTGATCACTTCCGCCCCAACACAGGAGGTCCCCCGTGGCCAAGCTGTCCTTCCTCGCCGGCTTCGGTGCCGGTTACGTCCTCGGTGCCAAGGCCGGCCGTGAGCGCTACGAGCAGATCCGCCGCGTCTACAACCACGCCAAGGACGACCCGCGCCTGCAGACCGCCGCCGGCGTGGCCCAGGCACGCGCCGACGCCGCCGTCGACTCGGTGAAGCACCGGCTGGGGAACGAGACCGGCAGCAACTGACCTCGGGTCAGCGGCTGGGGTCGTCCGCGTCCACCGCGGCGGCCAGGCGGTCGCGGGCGACCTGGCGGGCCACCGGGTCGTCCCGGTCGGCGTCGTCGTCGAAGACCACGGTCCACTCCCGCGCCGCCTGACCGGGCACCCGGCGGGCCACCAGCAGCACCCCTCCCCCGGTGGGAAGCGGGTGCCGCTGGCTGGTCACCACGGTGCGGTCGACCCGGGTGCGCAGCACGCCGGGCAGCCCGCCCGCCTCGCGCAGCACGTGCCGCTGCGGCGCCTGGCGGGCCTGCACCCCGGGCTCCACCTCGACCAGCGGCGTCACCACGAAGGTGCCGCCCGCACCGGCCGCGCTCCACCGCGCGGTGCCGATCTCGTGCCACGCCAGCAGGGTCGAGGTCTCGCCCGAGTCGGCCGGGACGACGCGCAGGCCGCGCGAGGTGGCCACGGTCCAGCCCCCGTCGACCCGCTCTCCCCACGCCAGCGCCCGCTCCTCAGCCTCCACGTCGAGCGCCGCGCGCACCGGCTCCGGCGGGCGGGCGAACCTCCCGCGCACGCGCTCGATCAGGCTCACGGGGTCAGCCCGCCGGACGCACGCTTGCGCAGCGAGATGGCCAGCTGCTCGAGGTCCATCAGCTTCTTGAACGCCCGCATGTACTCGTCCTGCGCCTCGATCGGGTTGGTGCGCTGCAGCTTGCCCTTGAGCGCGGCGATCTCCCGGACGGTGGCCATCTCGTGCAGCCGGGCCATCAGCGCGTTCACGTAGGTCGGGTCGTTCTCCCCCACCGCGTGCAACGGCTCGACCGCCAGCGCGGTCAGCATCGCCTTCGCGGTGTCCCGGTCGCAGTGCGCCGTCACCTCCTCCAGCCACGCCGCCCCGGACGTCGTCGCCCCAGCCGCTCCCCCGGCGGCCGACACCGCGGCGGCGACCGCGGCGTAGTCGGAGTGCGTGTAGGAGCTCGGCTCGACCGCGTCGAACTGCGGTCCGGCGATCTCCGGGCACTGCAGCGCGGCCTTCACCGCCTCCCGCTCGACCTCGATCGCCGCGTCGTCCGGCGTCCGCTGCGGCGTGCGCGGGCGGGACCTCGGCCGCTCGCCGCCGTTCTCCCCGGCCAGCTGACGCACGCGCGCCACGACCTCGGTCTCGTCGGGCAGGCCGAGCAGGCCGGCCAGCCGACGGGCGTACGCCGGGCGCAGCGCGTGGTCCTTGATCTGGGCGAGCAGCGGCGCCGTCTTGTCCAGGGCAGCCAGCCGGCCCTCGACGGTGTCCAGGTCGTACTCGGCCAGATGGGTCCGCAGCACGAACTCGATCAGCGGCGTGCGCCGGCCGATCAGGTCACGGACGGCGGCGTCCCCGTGCGCCTGGCGCAGCTCGCACGGGTCACGGCCCTCCTGCTCCACCGCGACGAAGGTCTGCGCGACGAAGCGCTGGTCCTCCTTGAACGACTTCATCGCCGCCGCCTGGCCGGCCGCGTCGCCGTCGAAGGTGTAGACGACCTCCCCGCGGAACTCGTCCTGGTCCATCAGCAGCCGGCGCAGGACGTTGATGTGCTCGGGCCCGAACGCGGTGCCGCAGGAGGCCACCGCCGTGGTCACCCCGGCGACGTGGCAGGCCATCACGTCGGTGTAGCCCTCGACGACGACGGCCTGGTGGTTGCGAGCGATGTCGCGCTTGGCCCGCTCCACGCCGTAGAGCACCGAGCTCTTCTTGTAGAGCGGGGTCTCCGGGGTGTTCAGGTACTTGGGGCCGGGGTCGTCGTCCATCAGCTTGCGGGCGCCGAAGCCGATGACGTCGCCGGTGAGGTCGCGGATCGGCCAGAGGAGCCGGCGGTGGAACCGGTCGATCAGCGTGCCGCGGGAGGACTCCTTGGCCAGCCCGCCGGTGACCAGCTCGCTCTGGGTGTAGCCGAGGCCGCGCAGGTGCCGGGTCAGGGTGTCCCAGCCGCCGGGGGCGTAGCCGCAGTTGAAGTCCAGGGCCACCTGCCGGTCGAAGCCGCGGTCGGCGAGGAACGACCGGGCCGGTGCGGCCTCCGGCGTCATCAGCTGGCTCGCGTAGAACTCCGCGGCGGCGGTGTTGGCCGCCACCAGCCGGGCCCGCTGGCCAGCGTGCGCGCGGTCCGGGCCGGCGGTGGCCCGGCCGCCGTCGTCCTCGTACTGCAGCTGCACCCCGGCCCGGCCGGCGAGCAGCTCAACCGCCTCGGCGAAGGAGAGGTGGTCGATCTCCTGCACGAACCGGATGACGTCGCCACCCACCCCACAACCGAAACAGTTGCCGGTGAGCAGGTTGTCCTCGAGCGTGAAGGCGTGCGTGCCGGGCACCTCCGCGCAGAACACCTCCTCCACCCGGTCGCTCCACTCGACCGACTGGACCACCCAGTTCTTGCGCTCGTACTTCTTGTCCCTCGCCAGGTGCCGTTCCCGGTGCTGAGCGATGAGGAAGAAGGACTCGGGCAGCCCCTTGGTCATGAACCGCAGGTTGAAGATGTCGCTCGGGACGCCGTCGATACCCACCCGGTTCTGCTTCGCGATGCTGAACGTGCCGATGCCCAGGCGCGTGCAGAGCCGCCGCACGTACTCCAGGTCCTCGATGTCGGCGGAGTTGAGGATGGCGTCGCCGTCCTCGGCGACACATCCATCGGCGGCGAAGTAGCCGGCCAGCCAGCCGAGCAGGTAAGAGGTGTCATCGTCCAGGGACGGGCGCTCGTCCTTGAAGTGGGCAGGCAGTCCGTAGAAGCGTGTCCCCCGCTCGTCCGACCACGAGCGGCACCCGTCGAAGAGGTGGGCCAGCTGAGCGTCCTTCTCGCCGTAGAGGACGGCGATCGAACCTCGGCCATCGCGGGTGCCGTCGCCGTAGACGAGCCCCCGTGCGATGCCGAACGGTGAGGGCCGGGTCGCCGGGTTGAGCACCCGGCTGACCGGGAACGAATGTGACAGCCAGTCACCGGGCTTGAGGTCCTTGGTGAGCTTCTCGCGGCGCTGCTGGCGAAGAGCTCCCGAGGGTACAAACCAGCGGTGCTCGTCGGTGGCGTGCACGACCTTGGTGCGCCCGTTGCGGCTCAGGGTGAGGCGCATGAGTCGCTGGATGCCGTAGCTGCGAAAGGGCGCCTCGACCCAGCCGCCGTCGCCGTTCAGCACGCGGACGGTCTTGCCCGCCAGCTCGCGGATGGGGACGGTGCCGTCCTCGGTGAGCACCCCCGTCTCGCCGGCCAGGCAGTGGTACAGGCCTCGCGAGGGGGTGACCTGGAAGGACGGCGACTTCTCGTCGTGGAACGGGCAGAGGCCCTTGAGGCTGCCGCCACCGGCGCGCTTCAGCTGCAGGTGCTCGCCGATGATCTCGTCGATCTTGGTCCGCTCACGGACGAGCGCGATGTCCGCGGCGCGGATGCGCCCCCGCCCGGCCATCAGCTCGCCCCCGCAGCGACCATGCGCCGCCGGCTCAGCACGAACTCGAACCACAGCAGGAAGACGGCCGAGTCCAGCGGCAGGCCGGGCTCGGTGGTCAGCGTGGGCCGCGGCGACCAGCCGCCGGTGGTCCCGCTATCGGCCAGCGGCCGGCCCGCGCTGCTGTAGCGGTGGGTGCCCTTCCACATCGACGTCGCGGCCACGTCGACGGCCAGGCCGTCGAGCTCCATCGTCCAGCTGCTCTTCCAGACCGAGATCTGGTGGGCGCGCAGCCGCACGCTCTCCGCCGGCTCCTGGGCCCAGCGCCCGACCAGCTCACGGTTGCCCTGCCGCCGGAAGGCCCAGTGCCGGTCCCCCACCTCCGCGGTAGCGGCTTCTTTCCAGTTGGCCGCGCGCAGCGTCGCGACCACGGCACCGTCGGCGAGCACCGGGACGGTGCCCCGCTCGGTGCCGTGCGACCCGCTCTTGCCCAGCTCCAGCACGGTGCTCCTCAGCCGATCCCGGGCGCTCCGGCGACGCTCTCGCCGGTCGCGCGGTAGAGCAGGTAGGCGGCGGTCTCCCGCAGGATGTACCGGAGCTGCGTCGTGCGGGTCTGCACGGCTGGCCCCTGTCGGGTGGGTGAGCTCGCGGCGTCCAGCCCGGCGTCCTCGGCCATCCGCTCGGCGCGCATCGCGTGCCACGGGTCGCTGACCAGGACGGCGCTATTCCAGTCCCGGTCGGCGAACTCGGCGGCCACCGCGCGCACGCTCTCCAGGGTGTCGACGCCCTCGGGCACGGCCAGCAGTGCGTCCTCCGGCACGCCGTTCTGCGCCAGGTAGTCCCGCCCCGCCTCGGCCTCGGTGAACGTGTCGCCGGTCGCCTTGCCGCCCACCGTCACGATCACCGGGGCCACCCCTTCGTCGTACAGCTCCCGCGCGTGCTCCAGCCGGGCCTCGAAGATCGAGGACGGGACGCCGTTGTACTGCGCCGAGCCGAGCACCACGATCGCGTCGGAGGCGGGGCGGGCGTCCTGCCGGGCGATCCACCAGATGGCCGTGGCCGTGGACGCGGCCAGCAGCAGGGCCGCCGTCACCGCCGCCCCGAGCACCCGGACGCCCAGTCGCCCCGCCACCGCTGCCACCCGTCATGGGTACCACGGCCGGCCGACGCCGGTGACACCCCTGGGGACGGTGTGCCGACCGCTGCCGGGCTCATCCCGCGGTGCTGGTGCCGCAGACCTTCGTCCCGCCCTCGGGCACGACCGTCAGCGTCGTGGTGGTGACCGCGCCGTCGTCGTCCCAGCGGACGTCGACCAGCTGCACCGGCACGCCGTCGACCTCGCTGCTGCGTGCCCCGGTCACCTGCGGCGTGCCCGGCTGGAGGTACTCGGCGGCCAGGTCGGCGGGGGCCACCCGGGCGCGCTCCGCGTCGCACAGGAGGCCGTGGGACGTCTCCAGGTCGCCCTGGCTCAGCGCGGCGGCGAACACCCCGGCCACCTGGCGAGCCTGATCCTCCCCGGACCCCTTGAAGAACGGCATCAGCGCGACCATGGCCACCGCGAGCAGCACCGTGCCGCCGAAGATGAGCACCAGGAGCTTGTTGTGGTTCTTGGGGGTACCCGTGTGCAGCGGCGCCGGGTCGTCGTCGTAGAGGAAGGGCCCCTGGGTCACCGCTGTGCTCCTGTCGTGGTGCTCATCCGCCGCCGACCAGCAGCTCGGCGCCGGCCGGGGGCCGGGGGTCGTCCCGGTCGGCGAGCCAGCCCTCGGGGAGGGCGACCGGCCGCGGCGGCGTGGTGCGCCCGCGCGGGGCACCGAGCACGCCCTCGGGGTAGGGCTGATCAGGGATCCCGTCGAGCAGGCCGGCCAGCTCGTCGAGCCCGGAGACCATGGCCAGTGCGCGGCGCACGTCGGAGGGGACGGAGAAGCCCTTGAGGTACCAGGCGACGTGCTTGCGGAAGTCGCTGCAGCCGTGCACCTCGCCCTGGTCGGCGGCGAGCAGAGTGGCGTGCCGGTGCATGACCTCGGCCACCTGTCGGAAGGTGGGCAGCGTGCGGTGCGGCGAACCGGCGAACGCAGCGGCCAGGTCGCCGAACAGCCACGGCCGGCCCAGGCAGCCCCGGCCCACCACGACGCCGGCACAGCCCGTCTCGGCCACCATCCGCAGTGCGTCGTCGGCCTCCCAGAGGTCGCCGTTGCCCAGCACCGGGATGGAGACCTCCTCGACCAGCCGGGCGATGTGCGACCAGTCGGCGGTGCCGCTGTAGAGCTGGTCGGCGGTGCGCCCGTGCAGGGTGATCGCCGCGGCGCCCTCGTCCTGCGCGATCCGGCCGGCGTCCAGGTAGGTGACGTGCTCGGCGTCGATGCCCACCCGCGTCTTCACCGTCACCGGGACGTCGCCGGCGGCCTGCACCGCGGCCCGCACGATGTTGCCGAACAGCCGGCGGCGCCACGGCAGCGCCGAACCGCCGCCCTTGCGGGTCACCTTGGGGACCGGGCAGCCGAAGTTGAGGTCGATGTGCGCCGGGCGGGTGCCGGCGACCTGCTCGTCGACGAGCATCTCCACCGCCCGCCCGACGGTGGCCGGGTCGACGCCGTACAGCTGCACGCTGAACGCGTCGGCCTCCCCCGGGGCGGCCTGCACCATCTTCAGCGTCTTGGCGTTGCGCTCGACCAGCGCCCGGGTGGTGATCATCTCGCAGACGTACAGACCTGCCCCGAACTCCCGGCACAGCGTGCGGAACGCCGGGTTGGTGATCCCGGCCATCGGCGCCAGCACCACCGCGGGGTCGACCGTCAGCGACCCCAGCTGCAGCGCCGGCGCGCGCTCGAGGGTGCTGGTCACGACGTCCAGGGTAGGTGGCTCGGCTGTGTGCCCGGGCTCACGGCCGGGTCTCCGAGATCGGGCCGGTGGCTGCCTCCTCGCGGAGGAGACAGCCACCGGCCCGGTCTCGACCGGATGCGCGCGGCGTCAGCAGCCGGGGAGGCGGGCGGCGAGGTAGCCGGGGACGGCGTCCAGGCCGATGCGCTCCTGGGCCATCGAGTCGCGCTCCCGGATGGTCACCGCGTCGTCCTCGAGGGTGTCGAAGTCGACCGTGAGGCAGAACGGGGTGCCGATCTCGTCCTGCCGGCGGTAGCGGCGGCCGATCGCGCCGGCGTCGTCGAAGTCGACGTTCCAGTTGCGCCGCAGCGTCGCCGCCAGGTCGCGGGCCTTGGGCGAGAGGTCGGCGTTGCGGGACAGCGGCAGGACGGCGGCCTTCACCGGCGCCAGCCGCGGGTCGAGCTTGAGCACCGTGCGGGTGTCGACGCCGCCCTTGGCGTTGGGCGCCTCGTCCTCGGTGTACGCCTCGACCAGGAAGGCCATCAGCGAGCGGGTGAGCCCGGCCGCCGGCTCGATGACGTACGGCGTCCAGCGCGCACCGGAGGCCTGGTCGAAGTAGGACAGGTCGGTGCCGGAGTGCTCCGAGTGGGTCTTCAGGTCGAAGTCGGTGCGGTTGGCGATGCCCTCGAGCTCGCCCCACTCCGAGCCGGTGAACCCGAACCGGTACTCGATGTCGACGGTGCGCGTCGAGTAGTGGCTCAGCTTCTCCTTCGGGTGCTCGTAGTGCCGCAGGTTGTCCGCGGAGATGCCCAGGTCGGTGTACCAGGCGGTGCGGGCGTCGATCCAGTACTGGTGCCACTCCTCGTCGCTGCCGGGCTCGACGAAGAACTCCATCTCCATCTGCTCGAACTCCCGGGTGCGGAAGATGAAGTTGCCCGGGGTGATCTCGTTGCGGAAGGACTTGCCGATCTGGCCGATGCCGAAGGGCGGCTTCTTGCGCGCGGCGCCCATGACGTTGGCGAAGTTCACGAAGATGCCCTGGGCGGTCTCCGGGCGCAGGTAGTGCAGCCCCGACTCGTCCTCGACCGGGCCGAGGTGGGTCTTCAGCATCATGTTGAAGTCGCGCGGCTCGGTCCAGGAGCCCTTCACGCCGCAGTTCGGGCAGGAGATGTCGGCCAGGCCGTTCTCCGGCAGCCGCCCCTTCTTCTCCTCGAACTCCTCCTCGAGGTGGTCGGCGCGGAACCGCTTGTGGCAGTTCTGGCACTCGGTCAGCGGGTCGGTGAAGACGCCGACGTGACCGGAGGCGACCCAGGTCTGGCGGGGCAGGATCACCGAGGAGTCCAGGCCCACGACGTCGTCCCGGCTCTGGACGACGGTGCGCCACCACTGCTTCTTGATGTTCTCCTTCAGCTCCACGCCCAACGGCCCGTAGTCCCAGGCCGAGCGGGTGCCGCCGTAGATCTCACCGGACGGGAAGACGAACCCCCGGCGCTTGCAGAGGTTGACCACCTTCTCCAGGCGAGCGGGGTCGGCGGTACGGGCGGGGGCGGTGTCGCTGGGCACGGGGGCTCCATCCGGCTGGGGTGTCGGCGAGTGACCCCCAGACGGTAGTCGCCGGGCACGTGGCCCCAGCGCCCGTCCCGCCACACGGTGTTCACCGGGAACCGGTGGGGCCGACACACGCCGTCCCTAGGTTCCGGCTCATGACGGCCACGACCTCCCAGGCGGTTCCGCCTGCCCCCGCGACCCTCGACCAGCGGCTGGCCCGGACCACCGCTGGACTCTGCGCCGCACACCCCGCCCTCGCCCCGGTGGTGCGCGGCGTGCTGGCCCCGCTGCGCGACCGGCTGCACCGGTTGCACGTGCGCTGCCAGGAGGCCGACACCGCCGCGTGGGCCGCCTACACCGCCGACCTGGACCGAGGGCTGGGCGAGCTGGCGGTGGAGATGGACCGGGCGACCCAGCAGGCCGGTTCCGGCCCGGTGGTGGACGACGTGCTCGCGACCGCTGCCGCCCGGCTGGAGCTGCGGGCCTGGCAGCTGCGGCTGTCTGCCTCCGGCGCGGACGACCCGGACGCCGAGCGGGCGCGGGCACTCACCGTCGCAGCCGCCGGCCACCTGGCCGAGCTGGACGCCGCGCCGGGTCGGGAGACCGCCGCCGTCCTCCGGGCACGGCTCGACCAGGAGCTCACTGGTCTGCGTTCGCTGACGAGTCGCCGCTGACCCCGCCCCTCGACCGTCGATGCGCAGGTCAGCGACGGACTCAGGTCACGGCCGGACGGGCCGCCGGCGCTGGGGGCTGCGGGCACGTGCGCCCGCGGGCGACGGACCGTCCGGCACCCGCTGGTCGGCGCGCAGTGCATGCATCACCAGCTTCCGGACGGCGATCACCAGGGCGACGCCCAGCAGGCCGTGGAACGTGAGCTCGCCGGCGAGCCGGATCAGACCGGCGGCGACCAGGAAGTCCAGCAGGACACCGAACGCCAGCAGGACGTCGCGCAGCCGCACCAGCGTGATCAGGCCGGAGACCAGGCCGAGCACGGCCACCAGCAGTGCGGCATCCTCCAGCAACGGGCTCATGCCGGCTCGCCCCGGGTCACGTCCGGTCACCGCCGTCGCGTTGCCGCTCCTCGTTCTTCTCGACCTCTTCCCGTTCCTCGGCGATCTCCTTGCCCAGGAAGTAGTTCAGCGCGGTCCGGATGGCCGCGATCGCGGCGAGCTTGCCGATCTCGGCGAAGGACGGCGCGATGGCGGTGCGCAGGACGTCGCTGGCCAGCTGGAACTCCAGGCCGAGCAGCAGGTAGCGGGCCAGCCCCAGCCGCACCCGGACGAACTCGTCGCGGTGCCGGCCCCGCACGGCCGCACGGACGAACTGGACGGCGGCGATCACCGCACCGACGAAGATCACGATCGCCCCGGCGGCCTCGACCAGCCGGATGAACAGGTTCACGTAGCTCCGCAGCAGCTCCTCCGAGAGGAAGGAGTGCGGGAACCCGGTCGCTTCTTCTGCCGCCAACACGTCCACGGGCCGCTCCCTGCCCCGGCCGCGGTCCGACTACTCCCCGGCGGTGGTCACAGGACGGTCCCGCCCTGCCGATCTCGGGGGCGCACACACGCGCGCGGCACACGCGGGCAGGAGCGCACCTCCGAGAGGCCACCCATGACCGGCAACCGCCTGGCCACCGCCCTGCACCTGCGCTCCCTCCGGGGGCGCTGCTGCAGAGCGAGGCACGGTCGACGATCCACAAGATCGACCGGCGAACGTCCGCTCGGTGACCGAGGCGGCCCGGTCCACCGCCGGCTCGCCCGAGTCGACCCGGGAGACGGCGGCGGCGCTGGCCACGGTCACCGGGGACCTGCGCGAGCTGGTCGCCCGCTTCCAGCTGCCCTGAGGGCAGTCGGTCAGTGGACGCGGGGCTCGGATCGGCCTCCGCGGCCTGGGCTCGACGCGCACCGACCCCAGTACATGTCGCTTGCTCGGTGAGGGTCACCGAACGCTGCACGACCCGCATGGGCTGCTGGCTGGCGCACGCGAGTGACCCGACCGGGTCGCGTCCGGCGACTGACCGACGCTCCCCCGGACATGACGCTGGGCGGGCGGATGGTGTCGCTCAGGGACTCTGCGGCGTCGCCGGTGTGCCGGCGACGCCGCGCACCGCGCTGAGTCGGAGGCGGTCGGCCAGGGCGAGGACCTCGTCGCGCAGGGCGTCCGGGGTGATCACCTCGAAGTCCCAGCCGAGCCCGGCCAGCATGCGGGCCATGCCGTCGAGGCGCTCGGCGCGCGTCTCCAGGAGCACACCGTCGGCGTGCTCGCTCAGCCGTCCCACGCTCCGGGGCAGTCGGTCGCCCGCATCCGCAAGGGTGGTCTGCAGCACGACGGAGACCTCGTGCGACCACCTGACCGCGGCGATGCCCGACACGACCTGCGTCGTGGCGTCGAAGTCAGCGGGCACGAGGTAGGAGCCCTCGCCCTGCTCGACCGAGGCGATGCGGTCGAGTCGGAAGGTCCGCAGGTCATCACGGCCGTGGTCGCGTCCGGTGACGTACCACCGGCCGGAGTGGAAGACCAGGCCGTAGACGTCGAGCTCACGCTGCGACTCCCGCCCGTCCCAGGCGGTGTACGCGATCACGACGGTGCGCCGCGCTTGCACAGCCGAGGCGAGACCGAGCAGCGCGCCGGCGCCGGCGGGAGCGGTCGCGCGCACCGGGGTCGTGAACTGTGCGGTCGACAGCAGGCTGTCGAGCCGCTGGCCCAGGGCCCGCGGCAGTACACGCGACACCTTGGCCAGTGCGCTCGCCGCCGCTGCGTGGTCGGTGGTGGCAAGCCCAGCGCGTTCCGCGGCCCTGAGGCCCAGGACGACGGCGATGGCCTCGTCGTCGGTGAGCATCAGCGGCGGCAGCTTGTAGCCCGGCGAGAGCCGGTAGCCGCCGTACCTGCCCCGCTGCGCCTGGACGGGGATGCCGAGGTCGGCGAGGTGCTCGGCATAGCGCCGGACCGTGCGCTCATCGACCCCGAGCCGAGCGGCGAGATCGCCGACGGTGCGCTGCCCGCCCGTCTGGAGCAGCTCCAGCATGGCCAGCACGCGAGCGGTCGGGCGGGTCACGGCCCTCCTCGGCGGTGCTGGGGACGATCTGTGTGCCGACGCTGCATACCGGGCGGAATCTGCCCGCATTCCAGCCTAGCGTCGTCGCCATGAACACCACCACCTACGTCCTCGTCCCCGGCTTCTGGCTCGGGGCCTGGGTCTGGCGGCCTGTCGCAGACTCGCTGCGTGAGCGCGGCCATGTCGTGCACGCCGTCGACCTCTCAGGCATGGGCGAGCGCGTCCACCTCGCCTCGCCCGAGACCGACCTGACTGCTCACATCGACGACGTCGTGCGCTTGCTCGAGCAGCAGGACCTGCACGACGTCGTGCTCGTAGGGCACAGCTACGGCGCCCTCGTGACGACCGGTGCGGCGGACCGCATGCCTGAGCGCGTGGCGCGCCTGGTCTACGTCGACTCGGGCCCACTGCCGGACGGCATGGCACAGGCCGACTTCGAGGGACCCGAGGCGCGCGCGGCCAACGACGATCTGGTCATGACCCACGGCCAGGGCTGGAAGCTCCCGCCGCCGCCCTGGGCCGCACTCGCCGCCGCGGTACCCGGGGTCGACGACGCTGCCGTCGCAGCGCTGGTCGAGGGCTCGCAGCCGCAGCCCTGGCTCACCGCCACCCAGCCGGTCGCGCTCACTGGCTCCTGGGAGCGCGTGCCACGGACGGGCGTGCTGTGCAGCTTCAGCCTCGAGCAACTGCAGCAGATGGCACCCCACGCACCGGTGTTCGCGCACATGGTCGACGGCGACTGGACCTACGTCGAACTTCCGACGTGGCACTGGCCGATGATCAGCCGACCGGCGGAACTCGCCACGGTGCTGGAGTCGGTCAGCGGCTAGGCTCCGGCGCCCAGACGCCCGCTCATGCCGCGCCTCGTGCGGGCGGCGCGCGGTTGCCGCGGCAGGCGCCCAGGCCGGTGCGGTGTGCCTCTCCGGTCAGTCGGTGAGGTAGACGCCGGGCTCGTCGAGGGCGTGCACCCACACCGGGGCGCCGGCGATCTTCACCTCGGCCGCGGACAGGCCTCGGCGGTAGGCGCCGACGCCGTCCCAGCGGGTGCAGAGGGCGAACAGCTGCGGGTCGTCGGCGGCGCGGCCCAGCTCGCCACCGAGGAAGCCGGGGCGGGCCCGCAGGGCGGCGAGCAGCTCGTCAGCGGCGGCCAGGAAGGCGGGGACGTCGTCATCTGCGACGCGCAGGCGGGTCACGGCGAACACCGGGCACCTCCCTCCTCGATGCGACAAGAGTTGACAACCGTTCTCAGGCGCTCGGACCATGGTGCCATGTCCACGTCCGTGACCCCGTCCTCCCGGCCCGGGTCCCGGAGCGTCCCCGCCGACGTCCAGGCCGCCAGCGAGCTGCTGGCCGCGCTCGCCTCGCCGCTGCGGATGTCGATCGTGACCCTGCTGGACGAGCACGGCTCCCGCTGCGTGCACCAGCTGGTCGACGCGCTGGGCGTGCCACAGCCGCTGGTCTCCCAGCACCTGCGGGTGCTGCGCGGCGCCGGTCTGGTGACCGGCGTCCGCCGGCACCGCGAGGTCGACTACCGCCTGGTCGACGGGCACGTGGCCCACATCGTCCGCGACGCCCTCGCCCACGCCGGCCACGCCACCGAGTCCACCGACCCCGCTTGAAGCAGCTCCTTCAGGCGCTGCCGAAACGACGCTGGCGGCTGGCGTACTCCTCGCAGGCCTGCCACAGGTGCCGGCGGTCGAAGTCCGGCCACAGCGTGTCCAGGAAGACCAGCTCGGCGTAGGCGGCCTGCCACAGCAGGAAGTTGCTGGTGCGGTTCTCCCCCGAACTGCGCACGAACAGGTCGACGTCGGGCATGTCCGGCTCGTCGAGGAACCGGGCGACCGTTTCCTCGGTGACCTTCTCCGGCTTGATCCGGCCGGCGGCCACCTCGCGGGCGATCGCGGCCGCGGCGTCGGCGATCTCTGCCCGGCCGCCGTAGTTGACGCACATGGTGAGGGTCAGGACGTCGTTGTCCTGCGTCAGCTCCTCGGCGACCTCGAGCTCCTTGATGACGCTGCGCCAGAGCTTGGGACGCCGCCCGGCCCAGCGCACCCGCACCCCGAGCTCGTGCATCTCGTCGCGGCGGCGGCGGATGACGTCGCGGTTGAAGCCCATCAGGAAACGGACCTCGTCCGGGCTGCGCCGCCAGTTCTCCGTGGAGAACGCGTAGGCGCTGATCGCCCCGATGCCCAGCTCGATGGCGCCCTCGACGCAGTCGAACAGCGAGGTCTCCCCCGCCTCGTGCCCGGCGGTGCGCGGCAGCCCGCGCTGCTTCGCCCAGCGGCCGTTGCCGTCCATCACGATCGCCACGTGGTGCGGCACCTTGTCGTCCGGGATGTCCGGCGGGGTGACGCCCGAGGGGTGCGGGTTGGGAGCCTTCACCTCGCGCTTCACCACGTCACCGGTTCGCTCCCGCGGATCGCTCCGCTCCTCGCTCGTTCCTCGCTGCGATGCTCACGACCCTCTCCGCTCACGTTCGGTCCACCAGCGGCAGCGAGCGCAGGCCACGCTCCAGGTGCCACTGCAGCAGGGCTGCGACCAGGCCGCTGCCCTCCCGCCGGTTGGTGCCCAGGCTGGCCTCGGCCCGCCCCCAGTCCCCGGACAACAGCGCCTCCAGCAGTTCGATGGTGACCGGGCTGGGCATCGCCGAGCCGGTGGGCCGGCAGGACGGGCAGA
Organism: Modestobacter caceresii; assembly: GCF_000761485.1. Lineage (GTDB taxonomy): Bacteria > Actinomycetota > Actinomycetes > Mycobacteriales > Geodermatophilaceae > Modestobacter > Modestobacter caceresii. Next base: position 24,448 of record NZ_JPMX01000010.1, on the reverse strand, counting down.
CCGTGCCCCCGGCCGGGACGGAGAAGTGCCGGTGCGGGCCGGCCTCGCCGCAGCGGGCGCAGTCGCCCAGCGCGGGCTCCCAGCCGGCGACCGACATCGCCCGGAGCAGGAACGCGTCCAGCACGAGCGGGGCCGGCTTGACCCCCTCGGCCAGCGTGCGCAGCGCCCCGACGACCAGCAGGAACATCCGCAGCGACGGCTCCTTCTCCTCCACCGTCAGCCGGTCGGCCGTCTCCAGCACCGCGGTGCCGGCGGTGTAGGCGCGGTAGTCGCCGACGATCTCGGTGCCGTAGGACCGGATCGACTCGGCCTGGCTGACGATGTCGAGGTTGCGGCCGGTGTAGAGCTGCAGGTCCACGTGGCTGAACGGCTCCAGCCGCGCACCGAACTTGCTCTTGGTGCGCCGCACGCCCTTCGCGACCGCGCGCACCTTGCCGGTGCGCCGGGTGAGCACGGTGACGATCCGGTCGGCCTCACCCAGCTTCTGGGTGCGCAGCACGATGCCCTCGTCCCGGTAGAGCGCCTGCGGGGTGGTGCTCACTCGCCCGCCGCCTCAGTAGCTGTGTCCCCGGCGACGGATCGCTCCGCTCCTCGGTCGCTGGCGCTCCCTGCGATGCTCACTCGCCCGCCGCCTCAGTAACCGAGCCGGTTGAGCTTCTTCGGGTCGTCCTGCCACTCCCCCAGCACGGTGACGTGCAGGGCCAGGTGCACCCGGCCGCCGAGCAGCGTCTCCAGCCCGACCCGGGCCTCGCTGCCGATCGCCTTGATCGTCTGCCCGCCCTTGCCCAGCAGCATCGGCTTCTGGCTGGGGCGCTCGACGTGCAGCAGCGCGTGGATCTCGGTGAACACCGCGTCCGGGTCGCGCGGGTCGGGCTTGCGGTGCATCTCCTCCACGGTGACGGCGAGGGAGTGCGGCACCTCCTGGCGCACCTTCTCCAGGGCGGCCTCGCGCACCAGCTCGGTGATCTGCCGCTCGACGTCCTCGTCGGTGGTCTGCTCGTCGGGGTACATCGGCGGCCCCTCGGGCAGCATGCCGATCAGCAGGTCCTCCAGCAGCGTGACCTGGTCACCGGCCACCGCGCTGACCGGCACGATCTCCCGCGCCTCGACCAGCTTGCTGGCCGCCACGAGCTGCTGGGTGATGGCCTTCTTGCTGGCCGCGTCGGTCTTGGTCACCACCAGCACGATCGGGGTGGAGACCTCCCTGAGCTGCCGGGCGATGAAGGCGTCGCCGGTGCCGACGGGCTGGTCGGCGGGGATGCAGAAGACGATGACGTCGACCTCGGACAGGGTGTCGCGGACGACGTCGTTGAGCCGCTGGCCGAGCAGGCTCTTGGGCTTGTGCAGCCCCGGGGTGTCGACGAGCACCAGCTGGCCGGCCGGCCGGTGCACCACCCCGCGGATGGCGTGCCGGGTGGTCTGCGGCCGGTTGCTGACGATGCCGACCTTCTCGCCGACCAGGGCGTTCGTCAGCGTGGTCTTGCCCGCGTTGGGCCGGCCGACCAGGCAGGCGAAGCCGCTGCGGTACGGCGGCTGATCGGAGGAGGTCACGCCGTCCAGTCTCCCACTGCGCACCGACAGCGCTGCTGCGACCGGCACGGGAGGCCCTCCTGCGATCATGGCGGGCATGCCATCCCGGTCCCGACGAGACAACGGCGAGCCCCTGGTCGTGCAGGCCGCCCGGGACCGTGAACGGCACATCAACCAGGTCACCAGCTACGGCTACCTCGCCAGCCGCGGGCCCAAGCGGCACGTCACGGTGACCCCGCGGCCGCTGCGGTACTGGCAGTACGACCCGGCCTCGCCGCTGGTCATCACGCTGACCGTGCTCGCCGTCGCGGCCTGGCTGGGGTTCCTGGGCTGGCGGGACGGCAGCGCCGCGGCCGCCGCGGAGGCGCCGATCGCCCTGGGGCTCGGCCTGCTGGTGCTGGTGGTGTCGACCGGCCGGTTCACCGTCTCCGACTTCGCCGTCTCCACCGACATCGCCGGGCTGCGGCAGACGTCGTCCTTCGGGGTGGTCCCGCTGGTGCTGGTCCGCGAGGTGGTGCTGGGCGCGCCGCCGGCCGGCTGGCCGAAGGCCAAGCGGCGCGGCGGCTGGTGGCCGGGCCGGCAGCGGATCAGCGTCCGGCACCTGGGCCCCGACGGGGAGACCCCGAAGGCGTTCACCGGCTGGGTGCGCGACCCGGCCACGGTCGCCGACGCCCTGGGCCACCCCCTGCCCTGACGGCCCCGTCCAGGGCACCGCCCTGAGCCTGCGAAGGGTGGGGAGGACGGGGTCCTTCGTCAGTCGTCCCCCAGACCGGGAGCGAGCAGCCGCGCCCGGGTCGCCCGCCGCACGGCGTCCAGCCGGGACGTCGAACCGAGCTTGGCGTTGATGTTGCTCAGGTGCCGCTTCACCGTGCCCTCGCTGATCCGCAGCTCGGCGGCGATCGCCGCGTTGGAGCGCGCCTTGCCGACCAGGGCGAGCACCTCCACCTCGCGTTCGGACAGCATCGGCCCACCCTGCGAGGTGAGGCCGGCCAGCCCACCGCGGGACACCGACAGGGTGATCAGGTCCTGCTCACGGTCGGTGGCGGCCCGGATCGCCGCGACCAGCTCGTGGTGCCCGATCGTCTTGATCAGGTAGGCGGAGGCGCCGCGCAGCAGCAGCTGGCGGGCCAGCGGGGTGTTCTCGTGCATGGTCAGGACGACGATGCGGGTGGACGGCGAGGCGCTGCGGATCTCGACCAGCGAGGTCAGCACCGACTGACCCGGCATCTCCACGTCCAGCAGCACCACGTCGGGCTGGTGGAGGCGGGCCAGCCGGACCGCCTCCTCCCCGTTCGCGCCCTCCGCCACCACCTCGATGCCCTGGTGGACGGCGAGCAGCGCGCCCAGGCTCTCGCGGAACAGCCGGTGGTCGTCGACCAGGACCACCCGGAGACCGCGCTCGGGGCCGGTCACGCCGACGCCCTCGGCACCGGCACGGTGAGCACCAGCCGGACGCCGCCCGGCCCGGTGTCGAGGGCCACGCTGCCGCCGAGGCCCTCGGCGCGCTCGCGCACCGAGGAGAGCCCCACGCTGCGGGTGGCGTCGACCGCCGCGGGGTCGAAGCCGGAGCCGTCGTCGGCCACGGTGGCGGTCAGCTGACCGTCGGCGACCCGGACGGCGACGTCGAGCCGGGTCGCCCGTCGGCCGTGCAGGAACGAGTTGCGGATCGCCTCGCGCACGATGAGGTAGCTCTCCTCCTTGACGTGGCCGGGCAGCGGCGCCACGTCCTCGCCGTCCTCGGTGAGCGTGACCTCCAGCCCGACCGGGGCGGTGAAGTCCAGGTACTCCTGCAGCGCCTGGCCGAGCGTGCGGTCCCCGACCACGTCGCGCAGCCGGGTGGCCATGCCACGCACGTCGTTGAGCGTGTCCAGCAGCAGCTGCCGGGTGGTGCGGAGCCTCTCCACGTCCAGCGGCTGGCCGGTGGCGTGCAGGTGCAGGGCCAGGTCGATGCCCTGCATCGCCGCACCGATCCCGTGGCTGGTGTGGTCGTGCAGGTCGCGGGCGACCCGGCGGCGTTCGTCCCGGTTGGCGTCGCTGATCCGGGCGAGCAGCACGTCGACGTAGGAGATCGACGCGGGGATCACCAGCTCGTCGATCACCTGGTGCAGGACCAGCGCGACCTGCTCGGTGGTGGACCCGGCTCCGGGCGCCGCGTCGTCCCGGTGCTGCGCGACGAGCGCGGGCAGCGCGCGCTGGAACAGCAGGCTGGCGACCCGCAGCGACTCGGCCGGGTGCAGGCCGGTGCGGGCCCGGTCGGCGCCGACGTCGGGCTGGGCGGCCGGGGCCGCGGCCGGCGGCAGCCCGCGGACCCGGGCGTGCGTCACCCGCAGCACGGCGAGGAGGCGACCGTGCAGCTGGACGGCCCGGGCGGGGTCCGCCGACAGTCGGGGGGCGACCACGGCGGCGTCGGCCAGGACCGTGTCGGCGATCGCGGCGTCGAGCTCGGCATCGGTGATCCGGCCGACGTCCGGCGCGGTCACAGCAGCACGCTGACGACGACGAGCGGGTTGGCCAGGTACTGGGTGACCATGAAGGCACGGTAGGGCCGACGCCGGAGCGGTCGCGGGCCACCCTCCGGCGTCAGCAGCGCCAGCACGGCGACGACCTCGCCACCCAGGCACACGGCGGCAGCCGGCGCGAGCAGCTGCGGCCAGACCCCGGCGAACGCGAGCGCGGTCAGCCCCAGCAGCAGCGAACCGCCGGCGATCCCCCGGACGGCGGTGCGGTGTCCGGCCACGACGGGCAAGGTACGTCGCCCGGCCAGGCGGTCCCCCTCCCGGTCACCGAGGTCCTTGGACGCACCGGCGACGGCCATCCACGCCGACAGGAGCAGGAAGACCGCTGCGTACGGGGCCGACAGGCCCCCACCGGCCGCGGCCACGCCGGCGCCGTAGCTGAGCAGGCCGCCCCCGATCGCGGCCACCGTGGTACCGGCCACGCTGTGCTTCAGCGGCCGCGGTCCGACGCTGTACGCCCAGCCGAGCACGGTCATCGCCACCGCGCAGGCCAGCAGTGCGAGCACGCCCGAGCAGGCCGCCAACAGCAGGCCGGCGACGGCCAGCGCCCACGCCGTCCGCACCGCGACCCGCGCCTCGACCCGGCCGGAGGCCAGCGGCCGGGTGCTGCCGTTGGCCCGGTCGCCGAGCAGGTCGGAGACCCCGTTGACCAGGTAGATGCTCATCACCAGCAGCGACCAGGCCAGCGCACCGATCACGACCGCCGGCCGCAGTGCGCCGGCACCGGCCACCCCGACGACGGCCCCGACGGTGTACCGCAGCGCGAAGACCGCCTGCACCACCGGCCGGGTCTCCGCCCAGAGCAGGGGGACGGCGCGGAGCAGGGACGATCGCTGTGTCACGGACACAGCCCCACCCTGGTCCAGATCGGGCCGATCTCCGCGCCCCGAAAGGTGTAGCTCGGCTACACCCTTCGACACATCCGTCCAGCCAGGACGCCGGGTCAGGTGGTGGTGCGGAGCACCCCGTCGGGCCCGGCGAGCAGGACCGGCGCCGCCGCGGTCAGGTCGTGGACGGCGGCCAGCCCGGCCTCCTCGACGGCCTCGGCAGCGCTGACGACGGCGGCCGCCTCGAGCCCGTCGACACCGCTGGAGACCGCGGCGGCGACGGCGGCCTGCAGCGCGGACAGCTGCAGCGAGGGCAGCGCCACGGTGGCGGCGAGGTAGGTGCGCCCGTCCGTGTCGCGCACCGCGGCGCCCTCGGCCGCGCCGGTGCGGCTCCGGGCGGAGCGGGCCAGCGTGATCAGCTTGGCGTCCTCGGGGTCCAGCTCAGCCACCGGATCGCTCTCCTGTCCGTCGGTCTGGCCCTTCCGCAGGGGCCCGACGCGAGCTTGCGAGCGGTGGGGGGCGGGAGGGTCCTTTCTCAGCTTTCCACGGCCGCCGGTTCGGGTTCCCGGGCGGGCTCGTCGTCCGCTTCCTCCGCGCTCGGCTCGGGCACCCGGTTGACCAAGATCGTGTCGATCTGGTTGCGCCGCCCGCCGGTGCTCTCGGCGACCAGCTGCAGGCCACCGACCTCGGCGGCCGAGCCCTCGATCGGCACCATGCCGATCTCCCGGGCCAGCAGGCCGCCGACGGTCTCGACCCCGTCGTCGTCGGGGAGCTCGACGCGGAACAGGTCGGCGAGGTCCTCCACGGGGAGCCGGGCGGTGATCCGCACCGAGCCGTCCTCCAGCTCCTCGATCGGCGGGCGCTGGACGGTGTCGTGCTCGTCGTCGATCTCGCCGACGATCTCCTCGAGGATGTCCTCGATCGTGACCAGCCCGGCGAAGCCCCCGTACTCGTCGACGACGACGGCCATGTGGGCCCGGGAGGCCTGCATCTCGCGGAGCAGCTCGTCCACCGGCTTGGACTCCGGCACGAAGGTGGCCGGGCGCAGCAGGTCCTCGACCTTCGGCTCGCTGGCCCGGGCGTCCGAGGAGCCCTGGGTGCGACGCACCAGGTCCTTGAGGAAGACCACGCCGATGATGTCGTCGACGTTCTCGCCGATGACCGGGAGCCGGCTGAAGCCGCTGCGCAGGCACAGCGCCAGCGCCTGCCGGAGGGTCTTGCCGCGCTCGATCCAGACCACGTCCGGCCGGGGCACCATCACCTCGCGGGCGATGGTGTCGCCGAGCTCGAAGACGCCGTGGATCATGTTGCGCTCGCCGGACTCGACGACGCCGCGCTCCTCGGCCATGTCGACCAGCTCGCGGAGCTCGACCTCGCTGCTGAACGGGCCGTCGCGGTAGCCCTTGCCGGGGGTGATCGCGTTGCCGATGAGGATCAGCAGCGTGGCGATCGGGCCGAGCAGCCGGCCCAGCAGCCGGATCAGCGAGGCCGCGGACAGCGCGATGTTGTAGGCGTGCTGCCGGCCCAGCGTCCGCGGGCCGACCCCGATGAGCACGTAGCTGACCACCGTCATCACCGCGATGGCGGTCAGCACGCCCAGTGCCACGCCGTCGAACAACCCGTCGAGGATGACCGCGACGATGACGGTCGCGGCCGTCTCGCAGGCGATCCGCAGCAGCAGCAGCAGGGCCACGTGCCGGGCCCGGTCCTCCATGACCTGCGCCAGCGGGCCCGCCCGCTTGGTCCCGTCCCGCCGCAGCTCCTCCACCGCGGCCTTGGACAGCCGCTGCAACGCGGCGTCCAGTGCGGCGAAGACGCCGGCGACGAGGACCAGGACGACGGCGATCCCCAGCAGGACGATCGCGGTCGAGCTCATCGGGTCTCCGGCTCCATCGGCTCGCCGGTCACCGACTCCCGCGGAGTGGCGCGCCAGCCCTCGAGGAGCTTGGACTGCAGGCCGAACATCTCCTTCTCCTCGTCGGGCTCCATGTGGTCGTAGCCCAACAGGTGGAGCACGCCGTGGGTGGCCAGCAGGAGCAGCTCGTCGGCCATCGAGTGACCGGCGGCGCGGGCCTGCCGGACGGCGACGGCCGGGCACAGCACCACGTCACCGAGGAGCGCCGGACCGGGGTCGGGGTCGTCGGGACGGGCGGTGTCCAGCTCGTCCATCGGGAAGGCCAGCACGTCGGTCGGGCCCTTCTCCCCCATCCACCGCTCGTGCAGGGTGGCCATGTAGTCGCCGTCGACGCAGAGCACCGACAGCTCGGCCAGCGGGCTGACCTCCATGGCGTCGAGCACGTAGCGGCAGACGCCGGCCAGCGCTCCTTCGTCGACGGAGATCTCGGACTCGTTGGCGACCTCGACGGGCACGCTCAGCTCCCCTGCTGCCGGGTCTGGGGACGGCCGTGCCGGGCCGGACGGGAGCCGGCCGCCGGCGCCGGCGGCTGCCGGGTGGCGTCCCAGCGCTCGTAGGCGTCGACGATGTCGCCGACCAGCCGGTGCCGGACGACGTCGGAGCTGGTCAGCGTGGAGAAGTGGACGTCGTCGATGCCCTCGAGGATCTCCCGCACGATCCGCAGGCCGCTCTGCGCACCCCCGGGCAGGTCGACCTGGGTGACGTCGCCGGTGACGACCATCTTGGAGCCGAACCCCAGCCGGGTGAGGAACATCTTCATCTGCTCGGCGGTGGTGTTCTGTGCCTCGTCGAGGATGACGAACGCGTCGTTGAGCGTGCGGCCGCGCATGTAGGCCAGCGGGGCGACCTCGATGGTGCCGGCCTGCATCAGCCGCGGGATCGACTCCGGGTCGACCATGTCGTGCAGCGCGTCGTACAGCGGCCGCAGGTAGGGGTCGATCTTCTCCGACAGCGAGCCCGGCAGGTAGCCCAGCCGCTCACCGGCCTCCACCGCCGGACGGGTCAGGATGATCCGGTTGACCTGCTTGGTGGTCAGCGCCTGCACGGCCTTGGCCATCGCCAGGTAGGTCTTGCCGGTGCCGGCCGGGCCGATCCCGAAGATCACGCTGTGGTCGTCGATGGCGTCGACGTACCGCTTCTGGTTCAGCGTCTTCGGCCGGATGGTGCGACCCCGGCGGCTGATGATGTCGAGGCTGAGCACGTCCGCGGGGCGCTCGGAGCCGCCGGCGCGGAGCATGCCGACGACCCGGCGGACCGAGTCCGGCCGCAGCGCCTGGCCGGTCGCCAGCAGGGCGATCAGCTCGTCGAAGACCCGGACGGCGAAGGCGTTGTCCGCCGGCTGGCCGGTGATCCCGATCTCGTTGCCGCGGACGTGCACGTCGGCGGCGAGCTCGGTCTCGACCAGGCGGAGGAGCTCGTCCCCGGAGCCCAGGAGGGCCACCATGGAGACGCTGTCGGGGACGGTGATGGAGGTGCGGACCTCGGCCGGTACGGCCGGTTCCGGGACGCCGGCTCCCGCGGCACGCGCGGAGAGCTCACGGGAGGACGCGATGGTCTCCGGTACGGCGTCTGGTGAGGTGTCGGGCAAGAACGCTCGACCCTGCCTTCCTGCGACGGGGGTTGTGACCCGGTCCAGCGTACCCGCGCAGACCCTTCTGAGGCGCGGCTCCACATCGGCCGGGGATCAGCGGCCGGTGTAGCGGGCCCTCCCCGGGCCGTCGGTGAGGAAGGACGCCACGGCCCCGCGCAGGTCCTCGGTGCCGAACAGCAGCCCCGAGACGGCCGGTACGACGTCGTCCGCCGCGGGTACGCCGTGCCGCACCGCCGTGGCGACCAGCCGCTTGGTCGCCGCGTGCGCGACGGTGGGGCCGGCGGCGATCCGGCGCGCGTACTCCCGGGCCGCCTCGGGGAAGCCGTCGTCGGGCAGGACGCGGTTGACCACGTTCCAGCGCTCCAGGACCGCGGCCGGGTAGCGCTCACCGGTGAACACGAGCTCCCGGGCCCGCGCCGGGCCGGCCCGCTCGGCCAGCCGCTGCGGCCCGCCCATCGACGGCGTGAGCCCGACGACGATCTCCACCAGACCGAAGGACGCGCTCTCCGCGGCGAGCAGCACGTCGCAGGCCAGTGAGATCTCGAACGCCGCGGTCAGGGTCAGGCCGTGGGCGGCGAAGACGGTCGGCACCGGGAGGCCCTCCAGCGTCTGCACCGTGCGCAGCAGCCGGGCCCACAGCGCCCCGCCGCGGGCGACGGCGTCCGGGCCCTCGGCGATCTCGGCGAACAGGTGCACGTCGACACCGGCGGAGACGACCCGGCCACGCGCCTCCACCAGCACCGCACGGGCCCGGTCGGGCCGCGCAGGATCGGTGAGCTCGACCAGCTGGCCGGTCACCCGTTCCCAGGCGTCGAACACCGCCTGGTCGAACAGGTTCAGCGGAGGGTTGTCCAGGACGACGACGGCGACGTCGCCGTCCCGCTCGAGCCGGACGGGGGCAGTGGTCTCGGACACACCGCCACTCTGGCAGGCCCGAGCGGCCTCAGCCGGGCGGCCAGCCCAGGCCGCGGCCGCCGAGCACGTGCAGGTGCACGTGGTGGACCGTCTGCCCGGCCTGCGGCCCGGTGTTGGCCACGACGCGGTAGCCGGGCTCGGGCGCGTCCGCCGTCACGAGGCCCTCCTGGACGGCGACGGCGTGTGCGGCCGCGACCAGCTCGGCGGTGAGCTCGGGGTCGGCGCCGGCCAGCGCACCGAGGGTGGCGTGGTGCTCCTTCGGGATCACCAGCACGTGGGTGGGCGCCTGCGGGTTGATGTCCCGGAAGGCGAGCGTGCGGTCGGTCTCCCGGACGACGTCCGGCGGGATCTCCCCGGCCACCATCCGGCAGAACAGGCACTCGTTCCTCGGCTCGCTCACCGGCCCGACCCTAGGCCCCGCCACCCGACCACCGAAATGGCCATTCTGGTGGTGGGCGCGGCCCGGGAGGACGGCGTGGGCGACGATGGGCCGGTCCGCCTCGTCCCTCTCCCCTGGAGGTCTCCCGTGTCCGCACCCCAGCCCCATCCGAGGACGTAGTGAGCAGTCGTCGCGCCGTCCGGTCGGGTGGCTTCGGAGAACACGCACTGAACAGGCGCGGCTTCCTCGCCGGGAGCGCCGCCGTCCTCGCCGCCGGGCTCGCCGCCTGCAGCCGGGACTCCCCCGAGTCATTGTCCGGGGGCTCGACCGGCAGCCGCGGCTCGCTGACCATCGGCGCCATCCCCGACCAGGACCCCGAGGTCCTGCAACGGCTGTACAGCACGCTCGCCGACTCGATGTCCGCCGCACTCGACCTGGACGTCGACCACCAGCCGGTCACCGACTACGGCGCCGCCGTCTCCCTCTTCCGCACCGGTGACCTCGACCTGGTCTGGTTCGGCGGGCTCACCGGCGTGCAGGCCCGGCTGCAGACCCCCGGCGCCGAGCCGATCGCCCAGCGCGACATCGACGAGTCGTTCACCTCGGTGTTCATCGTCAACACCGGCACCGGGCTGACCCCGGCCGACGACCTCGGCCCGCTGGCCGACCTGCGGTTCACCTACGGCAGCGAGACGTCGACGTCCGGCCGGCTGATGCCCGCGTACTTCCTGTCCGAGCAGGACGTCGACCCACAGGGCTTCCCCGGCGGCCCCGGGTTCTCCGGCTCGCACGACGCGACCATCTCGCTGGTCTCCTCGGGCAGCTACCAGGCCGGGGTGCTCAACGAGCAGGTGTGGCGGTCCCGCGTCGAGGACGGCACCGTCGACCCCGCGGCGGTGGTCCAGTACGCCCGCACCCCGGAGTACCACGACTACCACTGGCTGCTCAGCCCGGAGGCGGTGGAGCGGCTCGGCCCGGACCTGCCCGGACGGCTGCTCGAGTACTTCACCGGCCTGCCCGCCGGGGACGAGGTGCTGGAGCTGTTCGGCGCCGGGGCGTTCATCCCGACCGAGGCGTCGAACTACGACCAGATCGAGGCGGTCGGCCGCGACCTGGGGCTGATCAGCTGAGCGCCGTCCTCCGGCTGGACGGCGTCGAGGTCCGCTACGGCAGCACCCGCGCGCTGGCCGGTGTCGACCTCACCGTCGACGCCGGCCAGCGGGTGGCGCTGGTCGGGCCCTCCGGCGCCGGCAAGTCGACGCTGCTCGGGTTGGTCAACGGCTCGGTCCTGCCCACCGCGGGCTCCGTGCAGGTGCTCGGGGAGGAGGTCGCGGCGCTGCGCGGCCGGGCCCAGCAGCAGCTGCGGGCCCGGGTCGGCACGGTCCACCAGCACCTGGAGCTGGTCGGTCAACTGCGGGTGGTGCACAACGTGAACGCCGGGCGGCTGTCCAGCTGGCCCGCGTGGCGGGCGGCGTGGTCGCTGGTGCGCCCGCAGGGGCTGCCCGAGGTGCTCGCGGCGCTGGACCGGGTGGGGCTGGCCGACCGGGTGTTCGAGCGCACCGAGCGGCTCTCCGGCGGCCAGCGGCAGCGAGTGGCGCTCGCCCGGTTGCTGGTGCAGCAGCCCGAGCTGGTGCTCGCCGACGAGCCGGCCTCGGCGCTGGACCCGGTGCTGGCCGAGCGCGCCCTCGGCCTGCTCGCCGGGCTGGCCACCGAGCGGGGCGGCGCGCTGATCGCCTCCCTGCACGACCCGGCGCTGGCGCTGCGGCACTGCACCCGGGTGGTCGGGCTGGTCGAGGGGCGGGTGGTGCTCGACGCACCCGCGGCCGCGCTCACGGTCGGGGACCTGGCCGACTTCTACGGCGCCCCGCGGTGACCGCCGTCCAGGACCGGCCCCGGGTGGCCCCCCGGCTGCACCGGGCGCGGACCCGCTGGGCGTGGGGACTCGGTGCGCTCGCCGTGGTGGCGTGGTCACTGGCCGGCGCGGGTGCGTTCGCCGGCGACGTGGTCAACCCGGCCGGCACCGGGCAGTTCGGCCGGTTCGCCGCCGCCGCGCTCTCCCCCGCCCTCGACGGCCCGTTCCTCCGGGTGCTCGCCGACTCGGTGCTGGTCACCGTCGCCTACGCCGCGCTCGGGGCGGCGCTGGCGGTGCTGCTGGGCGCGGTCGGCGCGGTGGCGGTCGCCCGCACCACCTGGGGACGACGCCGGCTGGGCTGGACGCTGTCCCGCGGGGCGCTCGCCGTCCCGCGAGGGCTGCACGAGGCGGTGTGGGGGCTGCTGCTGGTCAACCTGCTGGGGCTGGACCCGTGGGTCGGGGTGCTGGCGATCGGCGTCCCGTACGGGGCGGTGACCGCAAAGGTCTTCGCCGACCTGCTCGACGAGGTGCCGCGCAGCGGGTACTCGGCCCTGCTCGCCGCGGGTGCCGGCCGGACGACGGCCGCGCTGTACGGGCTGCTGCCCCCGGCGTCGGGCGGGCTGCTGTCGTACTCGTTCTACCGGCTGGAGTGCGCGGTCCGGTCGGCCGTGGTGCTCGGGCTGATCGGCGCCGGTGGGCTGGGCTACCAGTTGCTGCTGTCGTTCAGCTCGCTGCGCTGGGAGCAGGTGTGGTCCTGCGTGTACGCGCTGGCGCTGCTGTGCCTGCTCGCCGACGTCGGCGGCCGTGCGGTGCGGCGCCGGGTGGCCGCGCCCCGCTCGTCCGGGGACCGGCTGCGCCGGGACCCGGCTCTGAGCGCCGCCGTGCTGGGCACGTTGGCCGGAGTCGTCTGGTCGTGGTGGTACCTGGCGATCTCACCGGCCACGCTGGTCTCCGACCGCACCGGCGAGCAGCTGCGCTACGTGCTCGCGGCTGCCTGGCCGCCGGACGTCGACCGGCCGCTGCTCTCCGCGGTCGCGTCGGCCGCGGTCGACACGGTGCAGATGTCGGTGATCGCGATCGCCGTCGCCACCGTCGGGGCGGTGCTGCTGGCCGGGGTGGCCGCCCGCCCGGCCCGCGCGTCAGCCGGACGTCGGCTGGCCGGGTCCGTCGTCCGGCTCGCCCTGCTGCTGCTGCGGGCCGTGCCGCCGCCGGTGTGGGCGCTGGTGCTGCTGTTCGTGCTGCTGCCCGGGATCCTCCCCGGGGCGCTGGCGCTCGGTGTCTACACGCTCGGCGTGCTGGGGCGGCTGGCGGCGGAGGCGACCGAGGAGCTGGACCCGCGGCCCCGGGCGGCGCTCACCGCGCTGGGTGCCGGGCCGGTGGGTGGCTGGCTGTACGGGGTGCTCCCGGCGGCGACCGGGCCGCTGCTGGCGTTCGCGCTGTACCGCTGGGAGGTGGCCATCCGGGACACCGTGCTGGTCGGGCTGCTGGGCGCGGGCGGGCTGGGAGCCCTGCTGGCCAGCCGGGTGGCCGCCTTCGACTGGGGCGCGGTGACCACCGTGCTGGTGGCACTCGTGCTGCTGACCGCCGCGGTCGACCTGGTCAGCGCCCGCGCCCGCTCCGCCCTCAGGAGTTGATCATCGGCGTTCGGCTGCCCACTTCGGCGTGTCGAGCAGCCATTCGCCGATGATCGACACGCCCGCTACCGCCAGCGGGTGCGGGCGGACAGGGCGGCGAGCACGGCGGCGCCGGCGGTCGACGTCCGCAGCACCTCGGCGCCCAGGCGCACCGACTGCGCGCCGGCCGCCCGGAAGGCGACCACCTCGCCGTCGGTCAGCCCGCCCTCGGGGCCGACGATGACGGCGATCGACCCGGTCGCCGGCACCTCGAGCTGCGCGAACGGCTGGCGGGCCTGCTCGTGCAGCACCAGGGCCAGGTCGACGTCGGCGAGCATGCCGCAGACCTGGCGGGTGCTCATCGGCTCGGTCACCTCGGGCACCCGCGGCCGGCGTGCCTGCTTGGTCGCGGCCCGGGCGGCCGAGCGCCACTTGGCCAGGCCCTTGTCGATCCGGTCGTCCCGCCACCGGGTGACGCAGCGGGCTGCGGTCCACGGCACGATCCGGTCGACGCCCAGCTCGGTGGCCAGGTCGACGGCGAGCGGACCCCGGTCGCCCTTGGGCAGCGCCTGCACCAGCACGAACTCCGGCTGCGGCGCGGGGACGTCGTGCCGGGCGAGCACCTGGACCTGCAACGCCGACCCCGCGGCCGCGAGCACGGAGCCCTCGACCAGCAGCCCCTGCCCGTCACTCACCCGCACCCGCTCACCGGCGCCGAGCCGCAGCACGTCGACGGCGTGCCGACCCTCGGCGCCGTCCACGGTGAGGACGTCGCCGTCCGGCAGCTCGTCGAGCAGGAAGAGGGGGGCGCCGTCGGCTGCGAGTGCGTCCGGGGCCTGACTCATCGGCCGTTGAAGGCGTCGCGCACCCGGGTGAACAGGCCACCGTGGTTCGCGCTGTTGCCGTCGGTGAGGTCCTCACCGCGCAGCCCGGCGAGCTCGCGCAGCAGCTCCTGCTGACGGCCGTCGATCCGGGTGGGCGTCTGCACGTCGAGGTGCACGAGCAGGTTGCCCCGGCCGGTGCCGCGCAGCCGCGGGGCGCCGTGTGCCCGCAGCGTGAGCACGGTGCCGGACTGGGTGCCGGCCTTGATGGTGAGGTCCTCGTTGCCGTCGAGGGTCTCGAGCTTGAGCGTGGTGCCCAGCGCCGCCGCGGTCATCGGCAGGGTGACCCGGCAGTGCAGGTCCTCGCCGTCGCGGGTGAACACGTCGTGCGGGCGCTCACGCACCTCGACGTACAGGTCACCGGCGGGGCCGCCGCCGGGGCCGACCTCGCCGTAACCGGCCAGCCGGATGCGCATGCCGTCCTCGACGCCGGCCGGGACCTTGACCGGGATGGTGCGGCGGGAGCGCACCCGCCCGTCACCGGCGCACTTGGGGCACGGGTTGGGGATGACCTGGCCGGTGGCCTGGCAGGTGGGGCACGGGCGGCTGGCGATGACCTGGCCGAGGAAGGAGCGCTGCACGCTCTGCACCTCGCCGCGGCCGTTGCAGGTGGAGCAGGTCTCCGGGTGCGTGCCGGGGGCGGTGCCGGCACCGGTGCAGGCGTCGCAGAGGATCGCGGTGTCGACGGTGACCTCCGTCGTGGTGCCGAAGACGGTCTCGTCGAGGTCCAGGTCGACTCGGATCAGCGCGTCCTCGCCCTCGCGGGTGCGGCCCCGCGGCCCGCGGCCGGCGCCCCCGCCGAAGAAGGCGTCCATGATGTCGCCGAGCCCGCCGAAGCCCGCGGCGTTGCCGAAGGGGCTGCCCCCCCGGCCGCCGTTGGTGTCGTAGGGGTCACCACCCAGGTCGATGATCCGCCGCTTCTCCGGGTCGGTCAGCGCCTCGTAGGCCCGGCTGACCTCCCCGAACTTCTCCTTCGCGCCCGGTTCCGGGTTGACGTCGGGGTGCAGGTCGCGGGCCATCTTGCGGTAGGCGCGCTTGATCTCGGTGTCGCTGGCTCCCTGGGCAAGGCCCAGCACGCCGTAGTAGTCGGTTGCCATGAAGCGTTCTCAGTCCTCAGCTCTCGGCCAACAGGTGGCCGACGTAGCGGGCCACGGCTCGTACCGCGGCGATGTTCCCTGCGTAGTCCATCCGGGTGGGGCCGACGACACCCAGGCCACCGAGCGCCTGGTCGCCGGACCCGTAGCCCACGGAGACGAACGACGCGGCGGTCAGCGCCTCGTGCTCGTTCTCCTCACCGATGCTCACCGTCACCGTGCTGGGCCCCACCTCGGCCATCAACCGCAGGACGACCACCTGTTCTTCCAGCGCCTCCAGCAGCGGGCGGAAGGTGCCGGGGAAGTCCAGCGCGCTGCCCTGCGCGAGGTTCGCCGTCCCGCCGATGACCAGCCGGTCCTCCGAGGGCTCGACCAGCGTCTCCAGCAGCGTCGCGCTCACCGCGGCGACCAGCGGGCGCAGGTGCGGCGCGGAGGCGTCGACCAGGTCGCCGACCTTGTCGCTGGCCTCGCCCAGCTTCGCGCCGGTGAAGGCGGCGTTGAGCAGGGTGCGCAGCTCGGCGACCGTGTCGGCCTCGGTGTCGACCGGCACCTCCACCACGCGCTGCTCGACCCGGCCGGTGTCGGTGATCAGCACCATCAGCAGCCGGGACGTCGACAGCGGCACCAGCTCCAGGTGCCGGACGGCGCTGCGCGCCAGCGTCGGGTACTGGACGACGGCGACCTGGCGGGTCAGCTGGGCCAGCAGCCGGACGCTGCGGCCCAGCACGTCGTGCAGGTCGACGGCGCCGTCGAGGAACTTCTCGATCGCCTTGCGCTCGGCGGCCGACAGCGGCTTGATCGCGCTGAGCCGGTCGACGAAGAAGCGGTAGCCCTTGTCGGTGGGCACCCGGCCGGCACTGGTGTGCGGCTGGGTGATGTAGCCCTCCTCCTCCAGCACCGCCATGTCGTTGCGGATCGTGGCTGGGCTCACCCCGAGGTCGTAGCGGGCGGCCAGGGCCTTGCTCCCCACCGGGTCGTTGGTGGAGACGTAGTCCTGGACGATCGCCCGCAGCACCCGCAGGCGCCGGTCGTCGTGCGCCACGGCTGACACCTCCCGTACCGGATCGACGTGGTCGGCGGTGGCTGCCCAGGGCAGGTGCCTGGCACTCGCGCGGACCGAGTGCCAGCATACGACCGCACTCCCCCGCCGACCTCCGGCTCGCTGATCAGGCGCAGGGGTTCGAGCGCTCAGCCGAGAACGCGCCCCTAGGGCGTGTCTCCTAACCGCTGGCGGTTGGGGTCGAGCGCAGGAAGTCGAGGCACCAGTTCGATCGAGTCAACTTCTCATCGCAGCTTGCCTGCCGTGTCGAGCATGCTCCAGTGACCCCAAGGGTTCGCCGCTCTTTGGCGGCGACCAGAGCTCCGGTCCGTCGATACCGAAGCAACAACAAGAGGTGAATCCGCCGATCTCCA
Organism: Modestobacter caceresii; assembly: GCF_000761485.1. Lineage (GTDB taxonomy): Bacteria > Actinomycetota > Actinomycetes > Mycobacteriales > Geodermatophilaceae > Modestobacter > Modestobacter caceresii. The sequence goes on along the minus strand of NZ_JPMX01000010.1, from coordinate 7,922 downwards.
CACGACCGCCAGCAGCCGCCGGGTAGGTACGGGGCCGCTTCAGGGCTAGCGGTCCAGTCGAGCCACTGTCCAGTTTCCCGCGCTTGGCGGCCAACGCCCCCAACGCGGCACCGGCCCACCCGACCTACCCAGTAGCCCAAGCCGTAGACGTGGGCTTTGAACAGCCGCGCCATCTGTACCTCAATCGACACAGCATTGAGCGCCGCCAAGGCGGACAGCTCGCCGACAGCGGCAATACGTCAGACAACAGAAACGATCCTTTGGACTGACGCGCCGGCCGATTCTGCCGTCCTGAGGATGGTGAGACATTTTCAGATCTACTGCTACTCCCTGGTCGACCACGACGCACCTGATGCGTTGAACCAGAGAATGGCGAGCCCGATAGCGACTCGAAAGCTCGCCCTGTCACCGACCGATTGCCACGCGGCTCCGTAGAACGAGTCCGCTTCCTCGGCTGGCTCATTGACATGCTCGACTGTGAAGTTCTCAACCGAGTCGAAGGTTAAAGCGGCCTCCTTTGCGACGGTCGAACCCCCTCGAGATGCGAAACGGATCACTAGGGCCCTGTCCACGTAGTCACGACAGAACCCCTGCACGGAGTATTCGTCGTCCAGATCGACGTGCACGGCGCTGGGGCCTGTCACGATGCCAACAATTTCCTGACTCTCCGGCCAGGGGTGCATCCCAACGAAGGTAGGACTTTGACTCATTATCATCGCTTCCTCTTGGGAGTTGGTCCATGCTTCTTCAGTTGCTTCCTGGCGCCGACTAGGTCCCGCCATGTCATCGGCTTGGCAATACGACTCGCACGACCGGAATCAAATCCGCTGGGGTCTCGACTATTTCTTGTTGCGAACGTCTTGTGCGGCGTGGCCACTCCTCGATGCCCACGTCCAACTAAGTCGTACCGCCAGCGTCCTGACGCCACCGTCTTGAAAACGCTCGCTCTACCAGAGTTCAAGCTGACTGACAGCTTTTTGGCATAAGCTCGCTTGGCTGACTTGTTAATGCGTCCGGCGGTCTCGGTGGCTCGCTTACCGTACTTTAACACCGCGATTGCGGCCCCACCTCCCACGAAGGCGGCACCGACCGCGATCCCCATAGCGATCGCCATCTTCCTGTTGCCGGCCGCAGCGTATGCGCCAGCGGAGATGCCGGCCGCTATCGAGCCGACCGGCCCCGGGATCATGGACGCAACTTCGGCGACGATGGCGACCTTTTTCAGCACCCCCTTCCAGGACCAGCGTCCATCCAGGTCTGTGCAGTTGACCGGGTCAGCGGTGCAGTAGTCGTAAGCGGTGGCATTGCCACCGGGGATGGGGTCGACCGACCAGAACCGACCCGTCCCCGGGTCGTAGAGCCGCACCCCCATGAGCAGCACACCGGCCAGCGCGTCAGCCGATCGCTGCTTGCCACCCAACCAGCCGTAGCGGCCGTCCTTACCCGGCGCCGCCCCGTTCGTGACCACCGCCGCACCGGTGGTCAGGTCGGTGGCGTTGCCGAACTCGTCCGCCGCCTGGTGCCGCAGCCCGGTCCAGTCCGCGGCGCCCTCGCCGTCCCGGATCGGGACGGTGGTCATCACGTCGCCGTGCAGGTCGATCAGCTGCAGCACCCGGGCACCGGACTTGCCGGTCTGCACCGCCAGGTTGCCGTCCAGCCCGTCGACGAATCGGGTGATCGCATCGGGCAGCGAGGCGTCCTCGGCGATCCACGCCGGGGAGTCCGAGTCCGAGTCGTAGTGGTTGACCTTGGTGACCGCCTGCTGCCAGGCCGGCACCCCGTCCGCACCCGCGGCCCAGGACTCGGACGTGTAGGAGGAGAAGCGCTGCAGCGGGTCCAGCGACCAGGTCTGCCGGGCCACCCCCTCGATCGTCTGCGAGGCGACCAGGTCGTTGGCGTAGAAGGTGTTGGCCACCCGCGCGCCCGGGCTGCCCCGCACCGGGGCGCCGGTGATCCGGCCCAGCGGGTCGTAGACCCATGCCCCACCGTTGACCGACTCGGTGACCAGGCGGTCGGCGGTGTCGTAGGCGTAGGTGACCGCCGCGGCCTCCGGAGACGCCGGGTCCGCGCATGCCGACGTCGGTGACACCGCGGTACGCAGCGACGTCCGTTCGGCCCGCTCGTTGTAGCCGTACTGCCGGGCCGTGCAGACGCCGGCGCCCAGGGTGGTGTCCCGGACATCGGTCAGTCGACCGAGCCGGTCGTAGGCGTAGTTCTTGGTCGATGCGGACGTCGTGGAGCTGATCCACTGCCCGGCCCCGTTCTCCACCACCGACGACGTGGCGATGACGACGTCGTCACTGGCCCGCTTGTACGTGCGGGTGACCGGCGACTGGTTGGCGTCGTACCCCACGTCCAAGCGCACCCGCCAGGGAGCGACTGGCTGGTCAGCTGACCGTCGGGCCCGTAGACCGCCGAGAGGGTGCCGGCCACCGAGTCCTGCACCGACGTGACGAACCCGCGGGGCTCGATCGACCGATCGTAGGTGAAGGACGTCGTCGTCCCGATGCTGTCGCTGACCTTGGTCGGCTTGCCGAACCGATCGAAGACGCTGGTGGTCACACCACCGGCGGCGTCGGCGTACCGGGTCATCCGGCCGAGCCGGTCGAAGGTCTTCTCCACCTTGCTGACCGAGCCGTCGGGCTTCGTCGTGGACATCCGCACCACGTCGCCGTTGGTCGGGTCGTAGGTGCTGACCGTCTTGCCCAGCGCCGGGGCGCTCATCCCGGTGCCGGCGATCTCGACCGAGACCACGCGGTCGGCATCGTCGTAGGCCGTGGTGGTTGTGCGGGACTGGGTGACGGACGCGCCGTTCACCGGGCCGGCAGCGGACTCGGTGACCGAAGCGATCGAGCCGTAACGGTTGTAGCTGACCGTCTTGACCGGTAGCTGCGTCGCCATCCGGCCGGCGTCCTGCCCGGTGGCGGGGCCGGCGCTGCAGGTGCGGCACGCCAACCCAGCGATGCCAGGCTTGCCGCCGCACTCGGGGAACTGCGCATTGGCAGCAGCCGAGTAGTAGACGGTGAGCGTCGTCCCGGCGTCCGTGCCGGTGGACCCGGCCTTACGGGACTCCACGGCGCGACCCTGTGCGTCGTACCGCACCTTCGCGGTGACGTTGGCGCCACCAGGGCCGGCGTCGACGATCACCTGGGTGGGCTGCTTGTGCACCCAGCCGGAGGTGCCCTCGCGAGCCGGCTTGCCGTCGATCGGGTCGTACACGTTCTTGGTGACCACGACGTCGGCCAGTTGCTCCGGCACCGTGCCGGCGATCAGCACGCCCTCGGTCTCGGTGGTCGTCAGGTGATATGCGGCGCCGTCCGGCTTTCCCTCGTCGTAGACGTAGGTGCTGAGGTCGTGCACCAACCGCACGTCGTTCGGGTCGTTGCCGATCGCCAGCCGCAGCAGTGGGCCACGACTACGCAGGAGGTCGAGCCCTTCAGGCCCGTAGGTGGACAGCGACGAGAGGGCCATCGCCCGCGTCGCGGTGTCGGCCTGGGTGAGGTTCAGCGCGGCGAGGTCCGTTGCCGCTGACGGGAGCAACCCGAGCGACAGCAGCCGGTTGGTGGCGTCGAGCGAGCGGACGACGTTGCCGAAACGGTCGTGCTCGGAGGTGTCGATGAAGCCGGCCACCGGCGCGTCGGCACCCGCCGGAGACGCCGTGTTGACCTCGCGTCCAGAGGCGTCGAGGTAGTGGACCGTGGCGGCTCGGTAGCCGTCCTTCCCCGGCGTGGTGGCCGAGGCGGTCGTGACCGAGGGGACGTCCTCCGGCCCGAACACGGCTGTGGCATCGGTCGGCCCGCGGGTCTGCGCCCAGGTGGCCAAGGCGGCCGGGTTCAGGTCGTACGGGCCGCCGGCGGAACGGGTGGTCGGGACGGCGTAGACGACAGTGCTGGTGGTGTCCGGACCGACCTCGTCGAGGGTCCCCGGCTGCAGCGAGGCACGGGAGACGCTGAGCAGCCGCCCGGAACTGCGGTCGACCAGATCGCCGTTGCCCACGGTCGAGTTGGCTCCGCCGGTGCCGTAGCGGAACTTCCAGGGCAGCTCCCCCGGACTGCCGAGCTGGACGACGCGCCCGTCAGGGTCGTAGTCGTATGCCGTCTTCAGTGCCGGAGTGATCCGCGGGTCCCAGACCTCTCGGAGCCGCCCCTTGTCGTCATACGCGTACCGGACTGCGCTGACCGCATCCGTGACGGCGGCACCCGGGGCGGTCGACCACAGCTTCACCTCGACCAGGCGGTCGGCGTGGTTGCCGAACGCCGTCGCAGTGGCGGGAGCACCCGGTGCACCTGGGTCACCGACGTAGACCAGCTGCATCACCTCGCACCCGGCCGCGGGCACTGCGGTGGTACACGCCGTCTTGTTGACCGGCTAGCCGTCGACCCCAGGCTCGATCGGGGCGATCAGACGGGTGAGCCGCAGCCGCCCGTTCACGTTGCCGTACAAGAGCCGTGTCTGGCCGGCCGACGCAGGCGGGGACGTGGTCGCGAGGCTCCAGTCGGTCGCTGCGGCCTGGCGGACGAACTCGCTGACGGTCCCGTCGAGCTCGGTGACCCGCCATGTACTCGCGTCGACGGACGTCAGGGTCAGCGACTCGGCACCGGGCTCCGGCCACCACCGGCCGTCGCCGGAAGCCGTGAACCAGACCTCACCGCCGCCGGACAGGTGCAACGTGGCCACGTCCGGCTGCGGCTGGCTGATGCGCGTGTAACCGGTGTCCGCTGCTGCGTCGGCCGTGCCCAGGCTCCACTGGGGCCCCAGCGGAGCCCAGATCTCGCGCACGGACACGTCGTCGTAGAACACCTCGACGCCGGAGGTCCCGAAGCCGCTGTACAACCGGAAGAACGGTGCCCCCTTTGCGTCGGCCGGGACCTCCATGTCCACCGACAGCTGCTGCCAGGTGTCGGTCTTGACGGGTGCGTTGGAGCGGACCTCGCGATAGACGTTGTTGGCATCCAGGTAGAAACCGACCACCCGCAGCCCACGTGGCGACACCGGGGCGAGACCGGTCGATCCAGGAACGTAGATCCACGCGTCCGCGCGGTATGTGGCACCGGGGCGTAGCTGCCCGTTGGCGGGCGCGATCTCCACGAACGAATCCGCCGTGCTGCCGTCCGTCACCAGCCGCAAGGAGTCCAGCACCGACTTCGTGGGTTCTGAACCGCCGTGCCCCCGCCCGGTCACCCGTGCGTGGGTGACGCCGTTGCTGCTCAGACCGCTGACGCTAGCGATGGTCTCCTGCGCTGCTGACAGCAGCTCCTGCTGGGGCTCGAAGCCGGACCGGGGGTCCCGCGAGGAGGCCGCGCGGCCGAGTGCCAAGCCGAACTCGTCGACATCGGTGCTCGACAAGGTGTAGTCGCCGGTCAGCAGGTTGGCCGACCCGGGCCCGATCTCCGTCGTCGCCGCGTCGTCTGCATCGGGCGACACGGTCACGGTGACCCAGGCCGACTTGTAGGCGCCGGCTCCATCGGCATCGGCGGAGACGATCGCCTGTACCTGGACGGGACCAGGGACATGGCCGAGCGTCGAACTCACGTCCCAGCTGGCGTAGTCGCCCAGATCGCTGATCTTGGTCCAGGGCGCGGAGAGGGGGGTGCCGTTCGCCCGGGTCAGGTCAGCCAGCGCGATGTCCTGGCTCGTCGCAGCGTCGGGGCCCCGGCGGTAGGCGAACTTGACGTACTCGAACACCTGCTCGCCCGTGACCGAGAGCTTGACCCGGCGCACCACCTGGCTGCCCTCGACAGGAGAGGTCAGGCCCGCTCGGCCCACGTTGAAGGCGTACTTGACGATGGACGACCGGTTGCCGGCCCTGTCCACGGAGCGGACCTGCAGGACGTGCACCCCGTTGGTGGTCGGGGTCACCGAGAACGTGGTGACGTTGCCGGTTGCAGGGGTGAGCGCCGTCCGGGCGCCTGGTCCAGGCCCCACTCGAAGCCGACCAGGCTGGGATCAGACGTCTTCAGCGTCGCGGTGAACATCCCCGCGGAGTACTCGGACTTGTGCCACGTGCCGTCGCTCGGATAGTCCGTCGACGTGATCGGGGGCGCGCCCGGTGCTGCCGTGTCGACCCGGAAGTCGGCCCACGCCGACGTCGCGGTGTTCCATTGGAGACCGTCATGGGTGTGCAGCAGGAACGAGTAGGAACCCCCGTCCGCCAACACACCCGGTGGGACGTCGACAAAGGCGACCTGGCCGTCCCGCACGTTGTTGACCCACTGACTCCAGATGACCTGCCCACCGACCCGCCACAGCTCGAACAACGCGTTGGTGGACCCATCGGCGTCGTGGACGGTGCCCGACAGGCGAGGCGTGACGGACGACGTCCACCTGCCGTCCTTGTTCACCGTGTTGCTGACGGCGAGTCCGTCGGACGGACCGGGTGGGGTGTTCCAGTTGACGTACAGCGTGGGGACGCCCCAACCCGCCTCGGCCGAGTTGAACTTCTTCCAGCCGTAGGAGTCCCGTTCGTTCTCCGCCTTCACCCCCACGCCCACCGTGGTGTAACCGGTGCTGGACCACGTCTGCACGAGTTTGGTCAGATCCGCTGCCACCCAGCCGTCATCACAGCCGTTACCGCCCTTGGTCTGGCCCGAGGTGCTCTGTCGGTTGAACCAGCCCGGCTGGGCGTTGATGCGTGCGGCGGTGGTGGCTGGGGCGGTGTCCCAGACCTCCCAGTTGCGCGCCTGGCACGACCACGCGTGCCATTCGTACAGGTTGAGGCTGGCCTGCAGGATCGTCTTGTTGCGGATGCCCGAGAGGTCGAAGTTCATGAACGACCGCGCGACGGTGGCGCCTCCGTCGTAGGTGCCGAGCCGCAGTTCCGTACTGCCGGACTGGTCGCTGCTGAACCCGGTTTGCACCCAGGTGTCGAATCCCCACTCCCAGCGGTACTCCGGGTCCACGACCACCGGGTACTGGGTCTCTGCGTCCGCCAGGAAAGCCGTGTCCGGGGTGAGTGCGACCTCCACGGAGTGCGGAGAGGTGACCACTGCGGCATCAGTCAGCACCAGCGTGGTGCTGCCGCCGGCATCAGCCGACGCCGGGGAGTCGACCTGCCCCGGGGCGTCGGTGACCTCGGTCTCGCTGCCACTCGGCAAGGCCGGCGGCTCTCCCGGTGTACCGAGGTCGACCAGGGTCTGGGCGTCGCCTGCGGTGGTCGGCTCGCTCGGCCGCTCCTCGGCCGCCTCCTCAGCTCCCCAGTCCGGCAGGGGCGCGAGGGCGGTGAGCGGCTGGTCGTCTTCCTCCGTCCACGGCTCCGTGATGGGGTGCAGGCGCTCTCCATCGACGCCTGCGTCCCACACCTGGGGAGCGCCGCTGGATCCCACGACCTCACCGGTGTCCCCCGTGAAGGCGACTCCCCCGTCATCGGTCTCCGTCGCCGTGACGCCCTCACCGATGACCGTCAGCGAGAGGTCCGGCACCCGTCCTGGCTCCGGCCGCTCCGTGAGCACGTAGTACTGCTCGTAGCCGCTGCGCGTGGCCTCGACCACCAGATCGACCCCGGGCTGGACTTCCGGGTAGACCGCCCGGGGCCCCTCCAAGCGCGGGGTGGGCAGCTGCTGCGTCCAGGCGAGACCGACGGACTCCCCAGCCTCACCGGACATGGACAGGAGTTCGCCGTCCGCGGGCGTCCCGCCGCCTGCCAGTTCGAGATGAGCGGGATGGGCCTTCGGAGCGACGGTCCCCTCGGGCTGCACCTCCAGGGTCAGATCGACCTCGACCCAGTCCGATGACGTCGTCCCGTCTCCGTCGCCGGTCCGCACCCAGATCGGCGCCTGCGCCTGTCCGGTCGTCAGCGTCCCGTCCGGGTTGACCCAGGTCGACGAGGTCTCGGTGCGCTCACCGATGACCTCGACCCGTTCGCCCTGAGTGGCGTCCACCAAGGTGGTGTGCCAAGGGGCCCGGTGAGGGCGTCGGCGTAGACG
>NZ_JPMX01000009.1 GCF_000761485.1 Modestobacter caceresii | reverse complement strand
GGGCTCGGCGTGACCGGCGGGCCGGGGCACGACGCCCCGGCCCGCCGGCGACGGGTCAGCCCGGGTAGTCCACGACGTACTGCGGCGTGCCCTGGGTGCTGGCGTCCGACCGGCCCCCCACGTCGTTGACCACGTTCTCGATCACGCCGATGCCGTCCAGGTGGACGGTCATGACGTGGTGCAGCTGCACGCCCGACGTGACCGGCACCTCGAACCCCGTCTCGGTGGTGATGCCGGGTTCGGCGTTGCGCTGGTAGCCGTAGACCCCACCGCCGTCCAGCCGGTGCTGCCGGACGTGGTCACCGACCTTGTAGCCGGCCCAGCCGAGCGTGCCGTCCGGCTCCTGCCAGTCGGCCTGCGACGGCGGGTCGTAGGGGATCTCGTTCTGGTACAGCACGACCCGGCCGCGTTCGCCGTTCCAGATGGTGTTGTGCTGCTGGAAGTGCTCGACGAAGAGGCCGGTGGCGGTGACGTCGTCGCCGTTGACGACCACGCCGTTGCGTCCGACGTTGGTCCCCCAGCGGTCGGTGTCGCCGTTGACTCCGGCGGTGAAGTCCTCGACCCCGTGGTCGGCGCGCCACACCCAGGTGTGGTCGATGAGCACGTGGTCGCTGTTCACCTGCAGGGCGACGTCGGCCTTCCCGACGTGCGGGCCGCCGACCCGGAAGTAGACGTCGGACAGCGTCGTCGGGTCCGCCGCGTCGGACCGGGACCGGCCCTTGCCGTCCCCCACCTGCAGCAGCACCGGGGACAGCTGGCTCCCGGCGTCGATGGTGAGCCCGGCGACGACCACGCCCGGCACGTCCTCGACCTCCAGCGGGGTGACCCCGCGGGTGGCGGTGAGCGTCGCGTGCCCGATGCCCAGGACGACGGTGTCCGCCTGCTTGACCTCGAGGCTGTGCGCGACGTCGTAGACCCCGGGGGTGAACAGCAGGTGCCCGCCCCGGGCGAGTTGCGCGTTGATCCGCCCGAACCCGGTGTCCGGGGTGACGACCAGGAACTCCGACAGCGGGATGGTGCGCCCGGCGGTCATCCCGTCGTCCCAGCTCACCCCGCGGGTGTCGCGCTGGGCGTCCGGCACCCGGACGGCGTAGCGGCCGCGCTCGTCCAGGAACAGGAACGGCTTCTCCCGGCTGACCGGGGTGGTCTCCAGCGTGGTGTACGGCGGGTCGGGGAACGTGGCGTCGGCCGGAGCGCCCTCGACGCCGGAGAAGACCTGGTTCCACACGCCGTTGGTCCACTCGGCGATCACGCTGTTCCGGGTGTACCACTGCTGCTGCGAGCCGTTGATGACGGTGCCGGCGGTCGAGTCGGCGATGAACCCGCCGCTGGCGTACTGCGGCCCCGCGGTGCAGTAGTCCATCAGCGAGAGGTCGCCCCCCTGCACCTGGACCCGGCGCATGGACACCGCCTGGGAGACGGCCCAGAAGTTCGTCGGCGCCCGGCAGCCGTCCTGCCCGGTGCCGTTGACCTGGATCGTCAGGTTCGAGACGGTGCGCCAGAAGTTGTTCAGCGCGATGCAGTTGTCCGGGGCGAGGCAGCGGTTGTAGGTCTCGACCTTGCCGTTGATCACCACGTCGGACGGCGAGGCGCCCAGCCCCGAGATCTCCGTGTAGTAGCCGACCTTGATCTGCAGCGGGTCGCTGTCGGTGCCGTAGGTGCCCGGCTCGAAGAGGTAGGCGTAGCGCTCGGTGCCCATCTCGTTGTCGACCTGCTGGGCGTAGGTGGCGTCGAGCGTGGCCTGGATCTGCTCGACCGGCATGCTCGGGTCGAAGACGGTGACGTTCGGGCCGAGGTCGGCCACACCTCCGCCCGGCCCCCCGCCCGGCCCATCGCCGGGTGGCGCGGCGCTCGCGGTCGCCGGGACGGCGAGGAACGCCAGTGGCAGGGCCAGGGTCAGCAGGCCACCGAGGTGGCGGCCACGGGCGGGCGATCGCCGGCGTGGTGGGGACGGCGGGCGGGCAAGGGCGCTGGGAGATGCCATGCGGGTCCTCGTCGTTGAGTAGGTGACACGTGTCACGTGACGCGGGTCACCGGGAGGGTCGACGAGGTGCAGGGCTGTGTCAAGAGGGCATCGGCGTGCCCTCGAGGCGCTGTCCGGTGGATGGGGGGAGGGTCGGTGCGACCCCTCCCCCCACCGTCCGGGTCAGCGGGGGCTGCCGCCGCGGACCATCGGCTCCTCGCCGTCGTCACGTCCGGTCGACGTGCCGTCCTCGGCCGCCGGGGTGACGCGGGCACCGGCGTCCGGCTGCTCGACCAGCACCTCGTCCCGCACGTCGGCCGCCGGCGGCTGCTCGACACCGGTCACCGGCTGCGCCGGGACCACCGGCGGCGCGGCAGGCACCTCGCGCGGCTGCGCGGGCTGCGACTCGGTCTGCGACTCGTCGCCCGACCCGCTCTTCGAGGCGGCCACGGCCGCCCCGGCAGCGGCGACCGCAGCGACACCGGCGACCACGGTCTTCGCCGAGACGCCGGCCTTGCCGCTGTCCCCACGAGAGGACGCCGCTTCCTCGACGCCGGGTGTGCCGGCCCCCATCCCGGGCCGGACGGACCCGCGCCACGCACCGCTCGCGTAGCCCTCGTCCTCGATCAGGGCCTTGAACTTCTCCAGGTCCGACTTCACCTGCCGGCCCACGATGCCGAGCTTGTCGCCGGCCTGCTCCACCACGCCCTCGGGCTCGTACTCCAGGGTCAGGTGGACGATCGTCGACGCCGGACCGGCAGGCTCGAAGCGGACGGCGCCGGCGTTGGTCGCGCCTCCCGTCGCGGCCCAGGCGATCTTCTGGTCGGGGATCTGCTCCAGGATGGCGGCGTCCCACTCCCGCTTCACCCCGGCGATCTCGGCCACCCAGTGCAGCCGCTGGTCACCGCGCTGCTGGACCTCCTTGACCCCGCCCATGAAGTGTGGGAAGTCCTCGAACTGCGTCCACTGGTCGTACGCGGTGCGCACCGGGACGTCGACCTGGATGGACTCTTCGACCTTCGTGGTCATCGCCGTTCCTCCTCCGTAGCAGGACGTGCTCTGGCCCACCCCCTACCCCGTCGATCGGTGGATCCACGCGTCGGGGACCGACCACCTGGGTGCGCGATCGGCGAAGATGACCTCGACGTCCCGAACCACTGGAGGAGCACCGTGGCCCCACCGCAGAACTGCCCCGACGACTGGCACCAGCCGCTGCGGCACGTCCGCGCCGGCGAGCTGTCCGCGGAGACGGCACAGACCGCCGGCATGTCGCGGCGGGAGGCGATCTCAGCCACGACGGTCGGTTCGCAGCGGCTGTGGATGGGCGAGACGCGCGTGCCTCCGCACACCGGCTCCGGCGACCACCACCACGGCGACTCGGAGACCGCGATCCACGTGCTGCGCGGCCACCCGGTGTTCGTCTTCGCCGAGCACGGCGAGGAGGTGCGGCTGCAGACCGGCCCGGGCGACTACGTCTTCGTGCCCCCGTACACGCCGCACCGCGAGGAGAACCTCAGCGACGAGGAGGCCGTGGTGCTGATCGCCCGCAGCAGCCAGGAGGCGATCGTGGTGGCCCTGCCCTCGTTGACGCCGCAGGGCGGCGGTGCCGACGACTGATCCCCCTGCAGCCGTGCCTGTCCGCGGCTAGCGTCCGCGGCGTGACCGAGCCGGTGCGTCCGCCGTCCCCCCTCGACCTGCTGGCCGACCGCTTCGTCGACGCCTACGCCGCCGACCAGCCGACCGTGGCGACCTACATCGGCGTCCCCGGGCACGACGACCGCTGGCCCGACCTGACCCCCGCCGGGCACGCGGCCAGCGCCGACCTGCTGCGCCGCACCGTCGCCGAGGTGGAGCGGATCGAGCCGGTCGACCGGCGGGACGACGTCGCCCGCAGCGCGATGCTCGAGCGTCTCGGCGCCGAGCTGGCGCTGCACGACGCCGGCTGGACGCAGGCTGCGCTCAACAGCATGGAGAGCCCGCTCCAGGACTTCCGCACCACGTTCGACCTGATGCCCACCGACACCGAGGAGGACTGGGCGGTCATCGCCCGGCGGATCGCCGGGATCCCCGAGGCGCTCGCCGGCTACGTGGCCGGGCTGACCGACGCCGCCGACGAGGGCCGGCTCTCCGCCGTCCGGCAGGTGCGGCTGGCCGCCGGCATCGCCCGCCGGTGGGCCGGTGCCGGCGGGCAGCCCAGCTTCTACGCGGGGTTCACCGGCCGGGCGCCGGTGGGCCACGCGTTGCGCGCCGACCTCGACCGGGCGGTGGAGAGGGTGCACACCGCGCTGCTCGACTTCGCCGACACGGTCGAGCGCGAGCTCCTCCCCCGCGCACCACAGGCCGACGGCGTCGGCCGCGAGCGGTACGCGCTGGAGTCCCGCCTGTTCACCGGCGTGGACCTCGACCTGGAGGAGACCTACGCCTGGGGCTGGGCCGAGCTGGCCCGGGTCGTCGCCGAGAAGCGGGCGGTCGCCGAGCAGATCGCCCCCGGGAAGGGCATCGCCGAGGCGATGGCCGTGCTGGACGCCGACCCGGCCCGGCGGGTTCGCGGGCGCGAGGCGTTGCAGGCCTGGCTGCAGGACACGGCCGACCGGGCGATGGCGGCGCTGGACGGCGTGCACTTCGACATCCCCGACCCGGTGAAGCGGGTCGAGGGCCGGCTCACCCCCACCTCCGGCGAGGGCGTCTACTACACCGGCCCGACCGAGGACTTCAGCCGCCCCGGTCGGATGTGGTGGTCGCTGCCCGACGGCGTCACCGACATGACCACCTGGCGCGAGACGACCACGGTCTTCCACGAGGGCGTGCCCGGCCACCACCTGCAGATCGGGCAGACCGTCTACAACGCCGCCCTGCTCAACCGCTGGCAGCGGCTGCTCTGCTGGTGCTCGGGGCACGGTGAGGGCTGGGCGCTGTACTCCGAGCGGCTGATGGGCGAGCTGGGCTTCCTCGACGACCCCGGCGACCGGCTGGGCATGCTCGACGCCCAGGAGCTGCGGGCCGCCCGGGTGGTCCTGGACATCGGCGTCCACCTGGACCTGCCCATCCCGCCCGGCCGGGCCGTCGGTGACCGCTGGACCTACGACGTCGCGCTGGCGTTCCTCCGCACGCACGTGGACATGGAGGACGCGATGCGGGTCGACGAGCTGCACCGCTACCTGGGCTGGCCGGGTCAGGCGCCGTCCTACAAGGTCGGCGAGCGGGTGTTCCTGACCTGCCGCGCCCAGGCCGAGCAGCGCGCCGGCGCGGACTTCGACCTCAAGGCCTGGCACCGCGCCGTCCTCGACCTCGGGCCGCTGGGGCTGGGGCCGCTCGCAGCGGAGCTCGCCCGGTTCTGATCTCGACCACCGGGTGGACATCGCGGGTCCGGAACGTCCAGATCCAGCGCCGACGGCCGTTCTCGATCTGGACGAACCGTTCGGTCCCGGTGGGCAGAACCTGACCCTGGACACGGCGTGTCGGGCCGATCTCCACATGCTCGTGAGGTCCACGGGACGGCTGTGACCCGTGGGGTCCGACGTCACATCCCCGACATTTGACGCCCTGGAATGACCCCCGTGTAATTCCTCTCGAAGTCACCGACGGTGACGAAACGGCAACCGCATCCGCGGCACGCCGGAACGAGACGCAGGGGGACGCATCGTGATGGCTGACGTGACGTGGATGAGCGACTACCGGACTGCTGCTGCTGAGGCGGCGCCGGTCACCTACGGCCAGGACGTGCTGGGCATGGCCGACGTCTATGACGCCGGCTTCCCGGGCATGGACACCGAGGACCAGAGCTGGCAGGAGCGCGCCCTGTGCGCCGAGACCGACCCGGAGGCGTTCTTCCCGGAGAAGGGCGGCTCGACCCGGGAGGCCAAGAAGATCTGCACCGGCTGCGAGGTCCGCGCCGAGTGCCTGGAGTACGCCCTGACCATGGACGAGCGCTTCGGCATCTGGGGCGGCCTCTCCGAGCGCGAGCGTCGTCGCCTCCGCCGCCGCGCCAGCTGAAGAAGGACCCCTCTGCCCCCCACCGCTCGCAGGCTCGCGGCGGGACCCTGCAGAGGAGCCGACAGGCGTCAGCGCACAGCTGACGGGTAGGAGCGGCTCGTGCGAGCCATCACCTACACCCAGCCCGGCGGCCCTGACGTCCTGCAGCTCGTCGACCGCCCCACCCCCGACCCCGGCCCCGGTGAGGTGCGGGTGCACCTGGCCTTCTCCGGCGTGAACCCCACCGACTGGAAGACCCGCAGCACCGCCCAGCCCGGCCCCGGCGGCCAGGTGCCCAACCAGGACGGCGCCGGCACGATCGACGCGGTCGGCGAGGGCGTCGACCCCGTGCTCGTCGGCGAGCGGGTGTGGGTCTGGGAAGCCGCGTGGCAGCGGCCGCACGGCACGGCGGCGGAGTACACCGTCGTCCCGGCCCGGCAGACCGTGCTCCTGGGCGCCGACCCCTCCTTCGAACTGGGCGCCGCCCTCGGCATCCCGTTCCTCACCGCACACCGCTGCCTCACCGTCGCGGAGTCACTCCCCGACCGACTCGCCCCCGGCTCGCTCAACGGCCGCACCGTGCTGGTGCAGGGCGGCGCCGGCGCGGTTGGCAACGCCGCCATCCAGCTCGCCCGCTGGGCCGAGGCCACCGTCATCGCCACGGTCAGCTCCCCGGCGAAGGCACAGCTGGCCGCGAAGGCCGGCGCCGACCACGTCATCGACTACAAGCGGCAGGACGTCGTCACCGAGGTCCGCAAGATCGCGCCGAAGGGCGTCGACTCCGTCGTCGAGGTCTCCGCCGCGCAGAACGCCGCCACCGATGCCCAGGTGATCGCCCTGCACGGCGCGGTCGCCATGTACGCCGACGACGGTGGCGCCGAGGTGACCATCCCGGTGCGCGCCCAGATGGTCCCCAACGCCCGCTGGCAGTTCGTGCTCGTCTACACCGAGCCCGCCCGGGCCAAGGACATCGCCGTGGAGGACGTCAACGCCGCGGTGCTCGACGGCGCGGTCCGGGTCGGCGCGGACGCCGGGCTGCCGCTGCACGTCCACCCGCTGTCCGAGACCGCCGCCGCCCACCAGGCGGTGCAGGACGGCGCCGTCGGCAAGGTGCTCATCGACGTCACCGGCTGAGGAACGGCATCGCCCGCTCCCCCGACGCAGGTCGAGGGAGCGGGCGACGTGCGATCAGGTCAGCGGGCCACGCGGAAGGGCACGCTCACCGGGTCGGCGGACCGCTCACCCAGCGACTGCTGGGCGGTCAGCTCGTACGTGCCCGGGCGCAGCGTGCCCATGGCCGCCCGCCAGACGCCGTCCTTGCCCACGACGACCGTGCGGGTGATGCCGGCCGTCACCGTGACGGTGGCGCCGGGGGTGCCGGTGCCCGTGGCCGTGACCGCCGGCGACGTCGTCGCGTCCACCGCCGGCAAGGTGACAGTGAGGCCCTCGATGTCGGCCCGAGCGGTCAGCCACTCGTCCCGGCCGATCGGGTGGTCGACCACGCGGGTCTCACCGATGCAGCCGTTCCAGCCGTTGGTGGCCTGGTCGTCGACCCAGTCCGCACCGAAGATCCACGGCATCGCCTCGTCCAGCCCGTGGCCCACGGTGTTCGAGGCGTTGCGCAGCACCGGGGCACCGTCGACGTACATCGTCGTGGTGGCCGTCGCCGGGTCGTTCACCAGGGCCACGTGCGCCCACGTGTCGACCATGATCTCGCCCGACCACGAGGTGCGGTCACCCTTGGCGGTGTCGATCGGCACCTCGGTCCACTGGAACTCCTTGAGGTTGGACAGGCCCAGGGCCACCGGGGACGCCGTCCAGTCCCAGCGGGTCTGCGGCACGCCGATCTGCGAGCGGTTGCCCGAGCGCACGATCGCCTTCATCCACGCGTTGTCGGACTGGGTCCAGCTCTCGTCGATCTGGAGGAACGTCTCGATCGTGTAGCCGTTCTCGAGCGCCGCCAGGTTCACCGGCGCGTCCGCGCGGGTGGTCAGGTAGCTGTACCGGTCGGTCTGCTTGCTGGCGTTGGTGAAGCAGACCGCGGCTCCGTCCGAGGAGTACGGGTGCGCCTCCTGGGAGAAGTTGACGTCCCGGAGCTGAGCGGTCGGCGAGCCGGACCGGCTGATCGGCACGCGCATGAGGTTGTTGCGGTTGTTGCCCTCGACGTCGCGGATGACGCCGCCCTGGGCGACCACCCCGCGCAGCCCGTTCATCCGCCAGTGCGCGAGCGTCCCCTCGACCTGCGGGTAGTCCGCCGTCGAGCCCGGCAGCGCGGTGGTGACCGGGTCGGGGCTGACGAAGCCGTCGAGCAGGATGTCGCGCGCCGCCTGGGTCAGCGAGGGCTCGTCGGCGGAGCCGGCGGTGAACCCGGGGTTGAACCCGGCGAACCGCTCGGAGAAGTCGATGTCCAGGGTGAACTGCTCGTTGGGGCCCTCGAGGAAGGCCTGGTCGTAGGAGGTCAGCTTCTCCTGCGGCTTGGCGACCACCCACGGCGAGGCGGTCTGCGCCGAGATGGTGTCGTTGGTGAGGTCGAACTCGAACAGGCCGAGGTAGCCGTTCCCGCCCTCGTAGGCCATCTGGTAGTCCATCAGGACCTGGGTCACCGGGTGACCGAAGTCGTTCTGCTTGGTCAGCCGGGTGGCGCCGTGGAAGTGGCCGTTCAGGGTCATGAAGATCTGGTCGTTGCCCTTGATGAGCTGGTCCCAGAGCCGCAGGCCGTAGCCGGTCTCCTGCGGGGAGACCCCGTCGTCCTGGATGCCGATGATGTCGTGCGAGGTGAGGATGACCGGCAGGGTCGGGTGCTGCGCCATCACCTCGTCGGCCCAGCGCAGGGTGGCGTCGGACGCCCGCCAGGACAGCGCCAGCACCATGAACTGCTGACCCTCGGCCTCGAACACGTGGTACTGGTTCATCCCCGTCGGGTCGCTGCCGCCGTAGGTCGACTGCTCGGCCGCCCGGTCAGGCCCGAACCAGCGCAGGAAGGGCTCCCGGGCCAGGTCGTACTGGTCGTCGTAGTGGTTGCTCGAGCTGTTCCGGACGTCGTGGTTGCCGGCCAGCACCGAGTACGGCAGGTCGGCGTCGTCCAGGGTCTGCATGGCGGCGTCGGCGGTGCGCCACTCGCCCTCGGTGTTCACCTGGTCGACGACGTCGCCGAGGTGGGCGACGAACGGGATGCGCAGCTCGTCGGCGTGCTCGGCGAGCCACTCGGTCTGGGCGGCGAAGGGGTTGTTGCCGTCGCCGTAGCGGTCGGGCCGCTCGAACTCCGACTCGGCGTACCGGGAGTAGAACTGCGTGTCCGGCAGGACGGCGAGGGTGAACCGGGAGGCCGGCTCGGTGGCAGCGGTCTCGACGGCCGCGGTCTCGACGGGCGCGGCCGCCGCCGGGCCGGCGGTGACCAGGCCACCGGCGGTGGCGAGACCGGCGACCGTGGCGGCCACACCGACCCCGGCGACGGCCCGCAGGCACGCCGTCCGGGCGGGGGTGGCGCCGCGGTGTGCGGGCCGTGGGCTGAGCAGGTGCATGGGGACGTCCTTCGACTGTGCTGGGGCGGTGGGGGGGGCCCACCGCTCCCGCACGCTGTCGAGCGGCTGTGGCCGCTCGGTGTCCGCGCTGTGTACGCCGGACCAGCCGGACGTGAAGCGTCTAGATCATCTTCTCCGGCTCGGAGACGTACCGGAACCGCGACGGCAGGTGGACCCGGTCGGCTCCCGGACGGGGTCAACCGCCCAGCCGGCGGTGCCGCGAGCGCTGCTGCCCTGCCCGGGCGTCGAGCAGCGCCCGGGCACTGGTGGCCACGACCAGGTGCTCGTGGGACGTCGGATCGTCGACGGGGCGACCCAGCAGTGCCTCGATCCGGGCCAGCCGCAGGTAGAGCGACTGCCGCTGCACGTGCAGCGCATCGGCTGTGCGGGTCCTGCTGCCCCCGTGCCGCAGGAGGACGGCGAGGGTCTGCACCAGGTCGCTGCCGTGCGCGGCGTCCCAGGCCAGCAACGGCGACAGCGCGTCGTCCACCAGGAGGGCCAGCGCCCGGTCGTCCAGCCGGCCCAGCAGCCGGAGCAGGGTCAGGTCGCGGGTGACCGCGGTCCCCCGTCCGAGCAGCGTGGCCACCGGCAGGGCGTCGTGCGCCTCCCGCAGGGAACGGCCGGCGTCGGCCACCGGGACCTCCGGGCCGACGGTGGTGACCGCCCCGGCAGAGGGGAGGACGCTCGCCAGCCACCCGGCCGGGTCGGGTCGGTCCGGGGCGGCAGGGACCGCGACGAGCCCCACGGCCTCCCCGCGGACCCGGTCGGCGAGCAGCTCCAGGTCGTGGGTCGACGCGACGTGGGCCCACGTCGCCAGCACCTGCCGGGGGTCGGGTGCGGACGCGGCGATGCCGAGCACCCGCGCATCCGGCGACGGGTGGAAGCGCGCCAGCCCGGCGCGGACCAGCAGCTCTCGGACCCCGGGGACGGCGTCGGCGAGCAGGTCGGCGAGCAGCGGCGCCGCGAGGTCGCCGGGCGTCCCCGTTCCCGACTGCCCGACCGCCACTGCCGCCACACTCGCCAGACGCGCCGCCAGCACCCGCAGCCCGGGCAGGTCGCTGCCGGGGCCGGGCCCCAGCAGGACCGACCCCCAGTCGACGTCCCAGATGCGGACCGGCGAGCTCGCCGCGGGCCGGCGGAGCAGCCGTTCGGTCGCCCGCTGGTCCCGCAGCCCCGCGGCGGCCACCACCTGCCCCGACCGGGTGACGAGTGCGGCGGGGCCCCCGGTCACGGCAGCGGCGCAGGACACCACAGCGGGGGTCCCGCCGCCGGCGGCCAGCGCCGCGTGCACCTCGTGCACCACCTGGTCGGCCAGCCGCAGCCGGGGCGCGTCCGCGTGCAGGATCGCGCCGTTGGCCTCCTCGGAGATGCGGATGAAGGGCACGACCTGGCGCAACACGTACAGCGGCAGGCCGTGCCGGGTGGCCTCGTCGAGGATCTCGCCCGGCAGGTCCGGCAGCGACCGGCCCAGCTCCATGGCCACCGCCGACACCCGCTGGGCCGCCAGCTCGCGGACCCAGTGCCGTCGGGCGCCGGCGTCCACCCCGGCCAGGCCGAGTCCGGTGGTGAGCAGCAGGTCGCCGGCCGACAGCAGGGGGCCGATCTCGTAGATCTCGCTGGAGTGGACCCAGCGGACGGTGGCGCCCAGCTGAGCGGGCGGGACGGCCACCTCCGGCCTGGCCTGCTGCACCGAGGGCAGGAGCAGGAACTCGGCCAGCGTCAGCGCCACAGGCGTCCTCTCGGTCGGACAGGTCGTCAGGGATCGACCAGACGATCCCTGACATCCGGCCCATTGCCCACCCCTCGCCGCACGGCGGACCCTGCGGAGGACCAGCCCGCAGGTACGCGAGCGAGCGCCCACACGAGGAGACCCGCATGACGACGTCCCAGTCACCGGACCAGGACCGCGCGTGGCTGGAGGTGGCCCTGGCGGAGGCCCGGACCGGCCTGGCCACCGGCGGGGTGCCGATCGGTGCAGCGCTGATCGGCCCGGACGGCACCGTGTGGGGCCGCGGCCACAACCGACGGGTGCAGGACGACGACCCGTCCGTCCACGCCGAGACGGCGGCGTTCCGGGCCGCCGGCCGACGCCCCTCCTACCGCGGCACCACGATGGTGACCACGCTGTCCCCCTGCTGGTACTGCAGCGGGCTGGTGCGCCAGTTCGGCATCACCCGGCTCGTCGTCGGGGAGTCGCGCACGTTCAGCGGCGGGCACGACTGGCTCGCCGAGCACGGCGTGGAGGTCGTCGTCCTCGACGACCCGGGGTGCATCGACCTGATGACCGACTTCATCGCCGCCCAGCCGGCGCTGTGGAACGAGGACATCGGCGAGGACGTCGCAGTACCGTCCGCGCCCACCGGTGCAGAGGCAGCCCGATGAGCGCCAGCACCAGCCGGCACGCGGAGTCCCCGGCTGCCGTCGTCGACCCCGACTACCCGATCGACCCGGTGCCCGCGTCGGCACGGCGGTCGCTGTTCTCGCTGTCCATCGTGCTGCTCGGGTTCACCTTCTTCACCCCGACGATGCTGGCCGGCGCGCAGATCGGGGCGGCCTTCTCCGCCACCAGCCTGATCTGGGTGCTGCTGCTGGGCAGCGCCGTGCTGGGCGTCTACGTCGGCGCGATCGGCGGCATCGGCGCCCGCACCGGGCTGACCACGGTGATGATGTGCCGCTACACGCTCGGCACGCGCGGCGCGAAGCTCGCCTCCCTGCTCCTCGGCGGCACCCAGATCGGCTGGTACGGCGTCACCGTCGCCACCCTCGCCCAGCTCACCGCCAGCGCACTCGGCTGGGACGGCCGCGGGCCGGAGGTGGCGCTGATGCTGGTCGGCGGTGCGGTCATGGGCGCGACGGCGTACTTCGGCTACAAGGGGATGTACGCGCTGTCGCTGGTCTCGGTGCCGCTGCTGCTGGCGCTCGCCGGATGGGTGACCTGGCGGTCGCTGGAGGAGGTCGGGGGCTGGAGCGGGCTGACGGCGATCGTGCCCAGCGAGACGATGACCGTCGCGGTCGCGGTGACGATCGTCGTCGGCACCTTCGCCTCCGGCGGCACCCAGGCGCCCAACTGGACCCGCTTCGCGCGCACCCCGTCGGCGGGCTTCTGGGCCTGCCTGGTCGCCTTTCTCGTCGGCGAGCTGCTGATGCTCGGCTTCGGCGCGGTCGGCGCCGTGGCGTTCGGTGAGGGCGACTTCGTGCTGGTGCTCTACCAGCTCGGCCTGGTCGGCTGGGGGCTGGTCTTCCTGGTGGCCAACCTCTGGACGACCAACGACAACACCGCCTACAACTTCGGCGTCGCCGGCGCCGAGATCGCCGACTCCCGGTCGAAGAAGCCGTTCGTGGTGGGCGGTGTCGTGCTGGGCACGCTGCTGGCCGTCACCGGCATCTACGACAACCTGATCGACTACCTGGTGTGGCTGGGCATCCTGATCCCCCCGCTCGGCGGCGTGGTGATCGGCGACTTCCTGGCCCGCTGGCGGAACGGCATGTCCGGTGCCACCGCCCTGCTGCCGAGCGTCGAGTGGCGCAACATCGGCGTCTACGTGGTGGCCTCGATCGCTGCCTGGGCGAGCAACGAGGCCGCCTGGGGCATCCCGCCGGTGATCGGCGTCCTGGTGGCGGTGGTCGGGGTGCTGGTCGTGCAGCGCGGCCGCCGCCCGGCCCCCGTCGGCTGAGCCTGCGGCCCGGAGGAGTTCACACGCCCGTGAGTGTGCAGTTCCGGTCGCCGAACCGCGCAGACACGCCGCAGCGGACGACCGGAACTGCACACTCGACCGGCGACTGGCCTCAGCCGAGGCCGAGGGAGCGGGCGATGAGCATCCGCTGCACCTCGCTCGTCCCCTCGCCGATCTCCAGGATCTTGGCGTCGCGGTAGAACCGGCCGACCGGGAACTCGGTCATGAACCCGTATCCGCCGTGCACCTGGGTGGCGTAGCGGGCGTTCTCCATCGCCATCTCCGAGCTGTACAGCTTGGCGATCGAGGCCTCCCGCTTGAACGGCTCGCCGCGCAGCATCTTCTCCGCCGCCCGGTAGTAGGCCAGCCGCGCGGTCGAGGCCCGCACCTCCATGTCGGCGATCATGAACTGCACCGCCTGGTTGCGGCCGATCGGCTGCCCGAACGCCTCCCGCTCCCCGGCGTACTTGACCGACTCGTCGACGCACCCCTGCGCCAGCCCCACGGCCAGCGCGGAGATGGCGATCCGCCCCTCGTCCAGGATCGACAGGAACTGGGCGTACCCCCGCCCCCGCTCCCCCACCAGGTTCTCCGCGGGCACCCGGCAGTCGCTGAAGGAGAGCTCGCGGGTGTCCGAGGCGTTCCAGCCGACCTTCGCGTACCGCTTGCCGACGGCGAAGCCCGGGGTGCCCGACGGCACGATGATCGTGGAGGTCTCCTTGCCGCCGTCGGGCTTGGTGCCGGTGACCGCGGTGACGATGACCAGGTCGGTGATCTCGGTGCCGGAGTTGGTGATGAACGCCTTCGAGCCGTTGATCACCCACTCGCCGTCCTCGAGCCGGGCGGTGGTCTTCGTGGCCCCGGCATCGGAACCGCCACCGGCCTCGGTGAGCCCGAAGGCGCCCAGCGCCTCACCGGCGCAGAGCCGGGGCAGCCACTGCTGCTTCTGCTCCTCGGTGCCGAACCGGTAGATCGGCATGGCGCCCAGCGACACCCCGGCCTCCAGGGTGATCGCCACCGAGCTGTCGACCCGGGCCAGCTCCTCCAGCGCCACGCAGAGGGTGAAGTAGTCGCCGCCGGAGCCGCCGTACTCCTCGGGGAACGGCAGGCCGAACAGCCCCAGCTCGCCCATCTGCCGCACGATGTCGGTGGGGAACTCGTCGCGCTCGTAGAACCCGCCGATCTGCGGTGCGATGACCTCCACGGCGAACTCGCGGACCACCTTCCGCAGCGCCTCGGTCTCCTCGTCGAGCCGGTAGTCCAGCACGGTCACTCCTCCTCGCCGGGCGCCGGTGGGGTCACCACGGCCACCCGCTCGTCCAGCCGGACCGACTGGCCGGCCGTCACCGGGAGCTCGGTGACCGTCCCCGCGAGCGGGGCGGTCAGCACGTGCTCCATCTTCATCGCCTCGACGACCAGCAGCGGGGTTCCCGCCTCCACCTGGTCCCCGAGGGACACCTGAACGACCGTGACCGTGCCGGGCATCGGCGCGGTCACCGCACCGTCGGACCCGGCTGCCGTCCCGGCCGTGGCGAGCCGCTCGTGCTCGCGCAGCCCGACCGCGTGCCCGTCCCCGGCGAGCCAGACCGTGCCCCCGGCGTGCACCACCGTGTAGCGGGTGGTGACGTCGTCGAGGGTCACGCCGAGCAGGTCGCCGTCCCGGTCGACCCGGGCGGTCATCGGCTCGCCGTCCCCGACGCGCACCTGGGCGGCCGTCGACCGGCCGCGCACCCGGACCGTCACCGGATCGGCGCCGGGTGCCTGCAGCCGGCGCACCGTCCAGGCCGGCTCGCCGAGCCGCCAGCCCGAGGTGTCCGCCCAGGGGTCGACCGCTGTGCCCCGGGGCTCGACCTCGGCCAGCAGCGCCAGCGCCGCCGCGGCGTGGACGTGCGGGGGGATCGGCCGGGCACCGGTCAGCGCCTCGCCGCGGCGCTCGATCAGCCCGGTGTCCAGCCGGCCGGCGACGACGTCGGGGTCGGTCAGCAGGTCCCGCAGGAAGCCGGTGTTGGTGGCCACGCCCAGGACGGCGGTGTCGCCGAGGGCGGTGACCAGCCGCGCGCGGGCGGTCTCCCGGTCCGGGCCCCAGGCGATCACCTTGGCCAGCATCGGGTCGTAGTCGGTGCCGATGACGCCGCCGACCCGCAGCGAGCTGTCCACGCGGACGCCGGCGCCGGTCGGCTCGACCAGCCCGACGACCTCCCCGGCCTGCGGCAGGAACCCGCGCGCCGGGTCCTCGGCGTAGACCCGGGCCTCGATCGCGTGGCCGGTCAGCCGGACGTCGTCCTGCCCGATCGGCAGCCGCCCCCCGGCCGCCACCCGCAGCTGCAGCTCCACCAGGTCCAGCCCGGTGACGCACTCGGTGACCGGGTGCTCGACCTGCAGCCGGGTGTTCATCTCCAGGAAGAAGAAGTCCTGCGGGGAGTCGGCGTCGACGATGAACTCGACCGTCCCGGCGCCGGTGTAGCCGACCGCCCGGGCTGCCTCGACCGCCGCCGCGCCCATCGCCTGCCGCTGGGCCGGGGACAGCAACGGGGACGGCGCCTCCTCGATCACCTTCTGGTGCCGGCGCTGCAGGCTGCACTCCCGCTCGCCCAGGTGGACCACGGTGCCGTGCTCGTCGCCGAAGACCTGCACCTCGATGTGCCGGGAGTGCCCGAGGTACCGCTCGACCAGCAGCGTGTCGTCGCCGAAGGAGCTGCGGGCCTCGCGGCGGGCACCGGCGATCTGCTCGGCCAGCTCGGCCGGGTCGCGCACCACCCGCATGCCCTTGCCCCCGCCACCGGCGCTGGGCTTGAGCAGCACCGGGAAGCCGACCTCGACCGCGGCCCGGGCGACCGCGGCGTCGTCCATGCCCGGCTCGGTGCGGCCCGGCACGACCGGCACCCCGGCGGCGGCGACGGTCTGCTTGGCCCGGATCTTGTCGCCCATCGCCTCGATGGCGGCGACCGGCGGGCCGATGAAGACGATCCCGGCCTTCTCGCAGGCGCGGGCGAAGTCCACGTTCTCGGAGAGGAAGCCGTAGCCAGGGTGCACGGCCTGCGCGCCGGTGCGCCGGGCGGCGTCCAGCACCCGCTCGATGGACAGGTAGCTCAGCGCGGCCGGGGCGGGCCCGATCGGCACGGCGACGTCGGCCAGCCGGGTGTGCAGCGCGCCGGCGTCGGCCTCGCTGTGCACCGCGACCGAGCGGATGCCCATCGCCCGCAGCGTCCGGATGACCCGGACGGCGATCTCACCGCGGTTGGCGACCAGGACGGTCTCGAACACGCCTCACCACCCCCCGCGGGAGGGGCTGGAGTCGCGACGTCGGCCCCGGGTGGGGTCAGGCTGCCTTGCGGCTGCTCTTCGCGAGGACGACGTCGGCCTTGGTGGTCTTGACCAGCCGGCGCTTCTTGACGGTGTAGCCGGGCGGGAGCGTCCCCTCGGCGAGCGCACGCAGCGGACAGCGACCGCACCGCGGCTTGTCGACGCAGCACTTCTTCTTGGGCATCTTGGCCGGCTTCCCCACGCGGTGAGGTTAGCCATGCCTTGCTGACCCGTCCACGGCAGCGGCGTGTCGCCCGATACCGTTCGAGGGACGTCACCCAGCGACCTACAGGAGTCCCGATGGCCGCCGATGCCTTCATCGACCTGCTCAACGCCCAGATCGGCCACGAGTTCGCCGCCCACCAGCAGTACGTCGCCTGCGCCATCTACTTCGACGAGCTGACCATGCCGCAGACCGCGCAGCTGTTCTTCGACCAGGCCGGCGAGGAGCGCGACCACGCGATGATGATGGTCCGCTACCTGCTCGACGCCGACGCGCCGGTGAAGATGCCCGGCATCGCGGCCCCGATCACCGAGTTCTCCGACGTCGTCGCGCCGGTCGCCCTGGCCCTGGAGCAGGAGAAGCGGGTCACCGAGCAGATCAACCAGCTCACCGCGGTCGCCCGGCAGCACAACGACTTCGCCTCCGACCAGTTCATGCAGTGGTTCATCAAGGAGCAGGTCGAGGAGGTCAGCAAGATGAGCGACCTGCTCGCCGTCGTCCGCCGCTCGGCCCACGACGTGGAGCAGATCGAGGACTACGTGCTGCGCGAGGTCAAGCCCGAGGGCACCGACCCGATGGCCCCCGCGATCGCCGGCGCCACCAACTGACCCCGCTCCGGTCCCACCAAAATGGCCATTTTGGTGGGACCAGGGCGACCGCTCACATCCGGAAGACGCCATAGCCGACCTCCTCGAGGGGGGCGTTGGCGCACGCGGAGAGCGCGAGCCCGAGCACGGTGCGGGTCTGGGCGGGGTCGATGACGCCGTCGTCCCAGAGCCGGGCCGTGGCGTGGTACGGGTGGCCCTGCTCCTCGTAGCGGGCACGGATCGGCGCCTTGAACGCCTCCTCGTCCTCGGCGCTCCAGTCGTCCCCCAGCCGGTCCCGGCGCACCTGCGCCAGCACGCTGGCCGCCTGCTCCCCGCCCATCACCGAGATGCGGGCGTTGGGCCAGGTGAACAGGAACCGGGGCGAGTACGCCCGGCCGCACATCGAGTAGTTGCCCGCACCGAACGAGCCACCGATGACGACGGTCAGCTTGGGCACCCGCGCGCAGGCCACGGCGGTGACCATCTTCGCGCCGTGCTTGGCGATGCCGCCGGCCTCGTAGTCGCGGCCGACCATGAAGCCGGAGATGTTCTGCAGGAACAGCAGTGGGGTCTTCCGGCGGTCGCACAGCTCGATGAAGTGCGCGCCCTTGAGCGCGGACTCACCGAACAGGACGCCGTTGTTGGCGATGATCCCGACCGGGTGGCCGTGCAGCCGGGCGAAGCCGGTGACCAGCGTCGGCCCGTACAGCGGCTTGAACTCGGCGAACCGGCTGCCGTCGACCAGCCGGGCGATCACCTCGCGGACGTCGTAGGGCGTGCGGGTGTCGACCGGGACGACGTCGTACAGGCTCTCCGCCGGGTACGCGGGCTCCTCGACCGGCTCGACGTCCCAGGGCCGGGGCTCGCGCGGGCCGAGGGTGCCGACGATCTGCCGGACGATCTGCAGCGCGTGCGCGTCGTCCTCGGCCAGGTGGTCGGTGACCCCGCTGACCCGGGAGTGCAGGTCGCCGCCGCCCAGGTCCTCGGCGCTGACCTCCTCCCCCGTCGCCGCCTTCACCAGCGGGGGGCCGCCCAGGAAGATCGTCCCCTGGCCGCGGACGATGACCGCCTCGTCGCTCATCGCCGGCACGTAGGCGCCGCCGGCGGTGCACGAACCGAGGACGGCGGCGATCTGCGGGATCCCGGCCTTGGACAGGTTCGCCTGGTTGAAGAAGATCCGGCCGAAGTGGTCGCGGTCGGGGAAGACCTCGTCCTGCAGCGGCAGGAAGGCCCCGCCGGAGTCGACCAGGTAGATGCAGGGCAGCCGGTTCTGTGCCGCGACCTCCTGCGCTCGCAGGTGCTTCTTCACCGTCATCGGGTAGTAGGTGCCGCCCTTGACGGTGGCGTCGTTGGCGACGACGACCACCTCGCGCCCGGCCACCCGCCCGACGCCGGTGATGATCCCGGCGGCCGGCGCCTCGTCGTCGTAGAGGCCGTGCGCGGCCAGCGGCGACAGCTCCAGGAACGGGCTCCCGGGGTCGAGCAGCGCGTCGACCCGCTCGCGGGGCAGCAGCTTGCCGCGGTCGGTGTGCCGCTGGCGGGCACGCTCCCCACCGCCGAGCGCCACCCGGGCCAGCTGGTCGGCCAGCTCTGCGGCCAGGCCGGCATGGTGCGCCCCGTTGCCGGCCGCCGCCGGGTCGGCCGACGGGGCACTGGGCAGCACCGGTGCGTCCACGGGAGTGAGGTTAACCACGGTTCACAGCGCCGGTCCAGTGTGAACGGCGATTAACCTGAGGCCCGTGACGTCCCAGCAGGACAGCGCCCTGCACAGCGACGCGGCCAACCCCTCCCGCCGGGAGCAGATCCTCCGCGCGGCCGCCCAGCTCTTCGCCGAACGGGGCTCGCGCGCGGTCGGCGTCGACGACGTGGGCGCCGCGGTGGGCGTGACCGGCCCGGCGATCTACCGGCACTTCGCCAGCAAGGACGCGATGCTGGCCGAGATGCTGCTCCGGATCAGCGAGCGGCTGCTGGCCGGCGGCACCGAACGGGTCGCGGCGGCCGGGGCGTCACCGGTCGACCAGCTGCGCGCCCTGGTGGAGTTCCAGGTCGACTTCGCACTGGACAACCCCGCGCTGATCACGGTGCAGGACCGCGACCTGGGCGCGCTGACCGACCGGGACGCCCGCCAGGTGCGGCAGCTGCAGCGGCGCTACGTCGAGGAGTGGGTCGCCGTGCTGGCCCGGCTCCACCCCGAGGCCTCGACGGCGGCCTGCCGCGCTCGGGCACACGCGCTCTTCGGGCTGATCAACTCCACGCCGCACAGCGCAGGCCGGGTCGCTCGCCCGGCGATGGCCGGGTTGCTGGCCGAGATGGCGATGGCCGCCGCCCTCGCCTGACGGAGGACCCCCTCCTCCTTCAGTTGGCGTCGACCTCGTCGCCGGGCAGCGAGAGCCCGGCGCTGGCCAGGGCGTCCAGCGCCGAGGTGGCGCCCCGCTCGCCCCCGGCCCACGAGGTCTCCACGATGGTGACCGTGGCGCCCTGCTGGCTGCTGGCGTACTGCGCGCCGGAGAGCCGCTCGGGAGCGCCCTCGTAGCTCGCGCCTTCGCGCAGCAGGTCGCTGACGTTGCCGCTGCCGTCGGTGTCGGCCAGCGACCGGAGCGCCTGCGCGCTCGCCGGGTCGGGCATGGTCACCCGGGCCACCGAGACGACGGCGGGCAGGCCCTCGACCTCGGCCGACCACAGCGCCCGGTCCAGGTCGGTGCAGTCGTTGTTGGCGAAGAACCCGGCGACGGCGTCGTAGGAGTGCCCGTTGCAGGTCGCGTTCTCCTCGATCACGCGCAGCGTGAAGGTGGTGCCGTTGACGACCGCGGTGGCGCCGACGACGGGGCCCGGGGCCGCCGACGTGGCGGGTGCTGCGCCGGTGGTCGCGCCCGCCGTCGTCGCCCCCGCGTCGCCGTCGCCGTCGTCGCCGCCGAGCGCCAGGACGCCCACGACGACGAGCAGCGCCACCACTGCCAGCGCCGCCAGCACCAGCAGGACCTGCCTGCCACGGGAGGAGTCGCCCCGGGCGGTGGTCGAGGTGCTGCCCGCCGCCGGCACGGCGGGCCGGACCTGCGGACGGGGGCGGAGCTCCGGCGGGAGCTCGCGCAGCCGCTGTGGCGCGGGCTCCGTGACGGGCGCCGCGGCGCCGGGGGCACCGAAGAGCCCACCCAGCCCACCGGTGTCGTCCGCCGGGGCCTCGGCCGGCTCGTGGACCAGCGCCATGGTGTCGCCAGGACGACCCGGCGGCCGGCGGTCCGAGGGAGCCGCCTCCGCGGGCGGGACGGCGGCGGACTGCGGCGCGACGTCCCTCCGCTCGGCGGCCTCCTGCGCCTCCACGGCGGCGGCGGCGATCCGGGCCGCGGCGGCCGGGTCGACCAGCGGCCCGGCCTCGCCGTTGCCGCGCCTCGACCCGTCCGCCGGTGCGGACGTCGGCGCGGCGACGGTGGTGCGGCGGGGTGCGGCGTTCAGCGCGGCCGGGGTCAGCAGGTCCGGGCGGCGCAGCACGTAGGGCGAGTAGGGGAACCCCTCGCCGTTGAGCTCCTCGACCGTGGGGATCCGGCCGGCCATGCCGAGGGCCTCGATGCCGGCCCGGACGTCGGCCGTCGTCCACAGCCGGGGGTTGTCCGTGCCCGCGTGCCGGGCCGCGCGGGCGACCCCGAGCTGCAGCGAGCCCGGGTCCAGGAGGGCGACCTGGTCGCCCTCGCCGAGGTCGCCGTCGGCCGGCAGCAGCCCGGTCACCGAGCCGGTGAGGACGGTGAGCCGGGCGATCCGCCCCGGCTCGATCCCGGCCTGGCGCAGCGTCAACGCGGCGTGCATGCCCGACCGCATCAGGCCGTCGAGCGGGTTGGAGCCCCCACCGGCCAGCTGGAGCACCTCAACGGGCCCGTCGCCGGGACCGATGGTCCAGGCGCCCTCGGGTGACGCGGTGACGACGCCGGACTGGCGCTCCACCTCGACCACCCGGACGACGGCGACGCCCTCGGGCACGAACAGCACCGCGTCGGACTGCCGGCGCTGCATCGGGCCCTCGACGACGGGCAGCGAGGCCATCACCGCACCGCGCACACCGCTGCCGGTGTCCCACCCGGCGAGTTCGGCGAAGAACGCACGCTCGGCCGCTGTCTGCAGCGGCGTCGGCGTGAGGATCAGCACGGACTCTCCAGGGAGGCAGCGGGGCGCGGCGGGACGGGTGCGGCCGCGGCGGGCGCCGCAGCGGCTGGGCGACGGACCGGTTCGACGTTACGTCATCGACCGGCCCGTCCCGGGCTCAGCGCGAGGACGCGCCGCCCTCCGCCACGGTGACCGGCGTGTCCCGGGCCGAGGGGCGGCCCGGCTCCACCGGCGCCTGCCAGCGGGCGCACCAGGAGCTCCCGGTCAGCAGGCCCAGGGCGCCCCAGAGCACGGCGAGGCCGACGGCCACCACGGGCAGGGCCGACCAGTCCCACGGCGGGATGACGTCGAGCGTCGACTGGACCATCGCCGCGCCGGCCACTCCCCCGGTGACGGCCAGGCCTGCCAGCCAGCCCGGGACCCGGGCCAGCACGGCCAGGTCGACGAGGACCGCGCCGGCCAGCAGCATCAGCGGCAGGACCGAGGGCGGGAAACCTGTGGCGTCCAGCAGCAGCCCGGTCACCGCCCGGTAGGCCAGGTACACCCCGGCCAGGGTCGTCGCCGTCCAGCGCAGGCCGACGGTCCTGCGGGCCACCACCAGGGCGAGCAGCCCGGCGCAGACCAACCAGGCCGGGTGCACCCAGGCGGGCACCGGGAGCATGAACTGGATCGGGGTCTGCCCCTGGGAGGCGGCGAAGTCGAGCAGTTGCGGTTCGGCGGTGGTGCGGCCGGCCCGGTAGTCGGCCAGGGACAGCACCCCGTACTCCTGGTGCTGGTTGGGGAAGAGCACGTTCTCCACGAAGAACAGCCACAACCCCAGCGACACCAGGTCGCGCAGCCGGCCGGGTGCCGCGTAGAGCCACCAGCCCCGGATGGCACCGGCGAGCATGATCGCCGTCCCCACGTACAGCAGCGCGTGGCTGGGGCTCCAGCTGGTGATGTCCAGCCCGTTGATGCGGTGGTTGAGGACGTCGATCGGGACGGCGACCAGGAAGGTGCCGATGCCGGCCTGCATCAGCTGCAGCGCCCGCCGGTCGACGCCGTAGCCGCTGTAGCTGTGGAAGACGACGAGGGCGACGACGAGCACGGTGCCGGCCGAGTTGAGCAGGTGCGGCGGGGCCAGGTCGTCGCGCAGCCACTTGAAGTGCCAGGAGACGTCCCAGGAGGAGCCGAGCATCTTCAGCGCGAACGCAGCCAGCCAGGCCGTGTAGATCCAGCGCAGCTCGTCCTGGCTGGTGGGCCGGCCGGGGCGGCCGGGGGTCAGGTAGGCCTGCCAGAGCCAACGCAGGAGCGCGACCGGGTGCCGGAACGCGGCGCCCGGCGAGGCAGGTGCCGGCGCCAACGTGTCGGAGCGCGGGGTGAGGAAGGTGCTGGAGGACACGAGCGGCTCCGCGAGGTCGGTGCAGGAGCCCGGACTGTAGCGGCGGGAGATGGCCGGGAGACCCCATTGCCGGAGCGGACCGGTGGCGGTGGGGCGGGTGTGGCCGGTGGTCCGCCGGGCGGTGCGTAGGGTCGCGGCCGTGGCCGACAGCGCAGCGAACAACCTGGTCTGGATCGACTGTGAGATGACCGGGCTCGACCTGGCCAGCGACAAGCTCATCGAGGTCGCGGTCGTGGTCACCGACTCCCAGCTGAACGTGCTCGACCCCGGCCTGGACGTGATCATCCACGCCGAGGACGCCGACCTGGCCGGGATGGCCGACGTGGTCACCGAGATGCACGCCAAGTCCGGGCTCACCGAGGAGGTGCGCGCCTCGACGGTCACCCTCGAGGAGGCCCAGGCCCTGGTGCTCGCCTACGTGAAGCGGTTCGTGCCCGAACGCCGCACCGCCCCGCTGTGCGGCAACTCGATCGGCACCGACCGCGGCTTCCTGGCCCGGGACATGCCCGAGCTCGACGACCACCTGCACTACCGGATGATCGACGTCTCCTCGATCAAGGAGCTCGGCCGCCGCTGGTTCCCCCGGGTCTACTTCGCCCAGCCGCCCAAGGGCCTGGCCCACCGGGCGCTGGCCGACATCCTGGAGTCGATCCGGGAGCTGGCGTACTACCGGCAGACCCTCTTCGTGCCCGAGCCGGGCCCCAGCAGCGACCAGGCCCAGGCGGCGGCCACCGACGTCGTGGCGGCCTTCGCGCCGCTGCTCGCGGTCGACCCCGAGCCGGCCGCGACCCCGGCCTCGTCGGAGAGCTGACCGCCTCCGGTATCGTGTGCTCGTCCACCGGGCCGGCTCTCGCCAGCCGCCCGGTGTGCATGGTGGGTGTAGCTCAGCTGGTAGAGCGCCAGGTTGTGATCCTGGATGTCGCGGGTTCAAGTCCCGTCACTCACCCCACCCGGAGGCCCTGGTCAGTTCGCTGACCGGGGCCTCCGTCCGTCTCGGCGTCGCCGGCCCGGCCGGCGGCGGATGCTGTGTGGAGACGTACGCCCGTCTGGTCTCTGTGGGGAGCTCATGTCACCGTCCCGAGCCGCTCGATCCGTCCCCGAGGCCGCCACGCGTGCACGGCGGCGGCTGCTGGTCGGTGCCGCCGCGGCCGGAGCACTGCTCCTCGCCGGGTGCGGCACCGACCCCTCTGCCGGAGACCAGGTCGCAGCCGACGGTGAGGCGCAGAGCCACGACGACGGCACCCACGCCCACCCGGACGACGTGACCCTCGAGCACGTGCACGGGCTGGGCATCGACCCGGCCGACGACGCCCTGTACGCCGGGACGCACCACGGGCTGGTGCGCATCTCCCCGGACGGGGAGCTGACCCGCATCGCCGACCGGGTGCAGGACTTCATGGGCTTCACCGTCGTCGGCCCGGAGCGCTACCTGGCCAGCGGCCACCCCGGCGAGGGGCAGGAGGGCCCGGCCGACCTGGGCCTGCTCGAGAGCACCGACGGCGGGGAGACCTGGGAGACGCTGTCGCTGGCCGGGGAGGCCGACTTCCACGCGCTGGACGCTGCCGGCGGCGTCGTCTACGGCTACAGCGGCAGCCGGCTGCTGGTCAGCGAGGACGGTCTGGAGTGGGCCGACCGCGGGAGCATGCGGATCGCCGACCTGGCCGCCGACCCGGCTGATCCGCAGCGGGTGCTCGCCACGACCGAGGCCGGTCTGGTGGTGAGCGAGGACGCCGGGGGCACCTTCACCGCCGTCCCGGACGCACCCCTGCTGGTCCTGGTGGACATCGCCGCCGACGGCGGCTCTGCGGTGGGCGTCGCCCCCGACGGAACGGTGTTCGGCAGCACCGACGGGGGGCGGACGTGGACCGAGCGAGGCAGTGCCGGTGGCCCGCCGGAGGCACTGACCGTGGACGGGCAGGACGTCTACGTCGCCGTCGAGGGTGCGGTCCTGGCCTCCACCGACGACGGGGAGACCTTCACCGAGTGGTACCGGGAGTCTTGAGGCCGCTCAGTCCTCGTCGTCGTCCTCAACGAGTTCGCCCTCCCACGCCTCCCTGCCCTCGTGGACGGCGAAGGCCGCGATGACGAAGCCGGCGACCGGGTCGAGCCAGGCGGCCCCGGTGAGCGCATAGAGCCCGAGCCCGGCCAGGGTGGAGATGCTCAACAGCACGCAGATCCGGGTCTCGGCCGCGTCGGCGAGGACCAGCGGGTCACCGCCGAGCGCCAGCCCGACCCGGCGCTTCGCCCTGGCCAGCAGTGGCATGACCACGATCGAGGCGGCCAGCAGGACGAGCCCGACGGCGGAGGTGTCGGGCTCCTCGTCGCCGAGCAGGCTGCGGACACCCTCGATCAGCACGTACGCGGCCAGGAGGAAGAAGGTGACCGCCACGGCCTTCAGCGCCCGACGCTCCTTGCGCTCGTCGGTGCTGCCGTGCCGCAGCCGGGCCGACAGCCGCAGCCCCACGAGGACGGCGGCGAGGGACTCGATGCCGGAGTCGACCCCGAAGCCCACCAGGGACACCAGCCCGGCGAGCAGGCCGGCGGTGATCGCGACGGCGCCCTCGGCGACGTTGTAGACGACGGTGAACTGCGCCAGGCGCAGCCCGCGGCGGGTCAGCCGTTCGGTCTCGGCCTCGGTCAGGGCGCTCGCCCGGCCGGTCACGCGGGGACCCCCTGCGTGGGCGAGGTGCGGGCGAGTCGGCCGATGCCGGGCATGAAGCGGCCGGTCCTGGCGGCGTAGTCGGTGTAGACCCCGCCGTGCACGGCACGCAGGTACGGCTCCTCGACCGCGCGCACCTGCAGCTCGACCGCCGCGACCAGCGCCGCCACGCTGACCGGCGAGGGGACCATCAGTACGACACCTGTCTGGGCGGTGACCATCGCCGCGAAGACCGGGTTGCGGACCTGGGCGAACACCCCGCCGGTGACCAGTTCGGTCCGCTCTGCCGGGTCGACGCCGACCCGCCACGCATCACCCATGCCGCTCTGGCCGGCCAGCGTCGCGGCGAACCCGGCCGACGCCAGCACCAGTCCGAGGACCTGGACCGCGACCGGCGGACGGGCGTCGACCACGCCGAGGACGGCGAGCAGCGGGCCGGCCACGCCGAGCACAAGCGCGACCACGAACATCACACCGCCCCACCACCCGGCTCGGGCGGGGGTGCCGGAGATGCCGTGGAAGCCGGCCGAGCCGGTGCGCCGGTGCTGGACCCACGACCGCACGCCGAACAGCACGACCAGTGCGACGACGTAGAGGACGAGCGCAACGGCTGTCACGACCGGCTGCGCTGGCCGTAGGTGGGGCACAGCGCGACCGCGTCGCCGGTGACGGCCAGCAGCTGTTCAGCAGCGGCCAGCAGCTGCAGCAACTGCGGGGCGGCCGTCAGCGACCACATCGAGGCACGACCCTGCGGCCGGGAGGTGACCAGCCCACAGTCGCGCAGGCAGGACAGATGCGCCGACACGGTGGACTGGGCCAGGCCCAGGTGCTCGGTCAGCTCCACGACCTTGTGCTCGCCGAGGGTCAGGTGCCGCACGATCGCCAGCCGGGCCGGGTCGCCCAGGCTGCGGAACATGCACGCCGCCGCAGTCAGTGCAGCGGACTTGTCGACCGCGGCCCCACCATCTCCCACCGACGCCATGGCAGCGCCACCGTCCAGCATCGTCATGCGGCGATGATAACCACAATGGACGATGCAAAGGACAGTTAGCTCAGTGGGCGCCGAGCTCCACGAGCAGGACGCCCACCGCGATGAGTGCGATGCCGGTCCCCATCGTCCGGGTGAGCGGGTCGCGGAAGGCGAGGTGCGCGATCACGGCGGTGAGGGCGACACCGCCGGCGGCCCAGATGCCGTAGGCGACACCGATGGCCAAGCCCTCCCGCAGCGCGAGGGTGAGCAAGTAGAAGCAGGCCAGGTAGCCCCCGGCGATCAGCGGGACCCAGCGCTTGTCGCGCAGGCCGTCCGAGGCGCGCAGCGACATGGTTGCGCCGACCTCGCAGCCGATCGCCGCCGCGAGGAACAGCCAGGTCATCGGACGTCCCCCACCCGCTCGGGTGCGCCCTCGGCCCGGTGGGACCCGAACTCGACGAGCAGCACCCCGACGACGATGACCGCGAAGCCGAGGCCCATGAGCGGGGTCAGCGCCTCGTCGAACAGGAAGGCCGCGGCGACGGCCGTGAGCATCACCCCGCTGGCGCCCCAGATGCCGTAGGCGACACCGATGGCCATCCCCCGGCGCAGGACACCGGCCAGGAGGAGGAACGAGGCGAGGTAGCCGACGACCACGGACACGTACCAGAGCGGCTGCTCGGTGGCGGCCCGCAGGGAGAGGGTCGCGACGACCTCGACGACGATCGCCCCGCCCAGCCACAGCCACCGGCTCACCGGACCCTCCTGCCGTGCTCGCCCGGTGGGTCCGCCGGGCTCCTCGCTGGTGTCACCCGGCCACCTCATCATCCGGCGCCGGCCGGGGGGAGCGGAGGCAGGTGTCGGGGACGGCGGCCGGGGGGACTCAGCACCGGTGCCCTTCGACTCCCTCGCCCTCACCGTGCGCCGGGCCACCGACTCCTCGTGGGAGGTGCTGGCGCCCCTGGTCTACCGCGGCGAGCGGGAGACCTTCGTCGTCCCGCCCGGTTTCCGGACCGACTTCGCGTCGGTCCCCCGCGTCGTGGTGTGGCTGTTCCCGCGCTCCGGGCGCTACACCCCGGCCGCCGTCCTGCACGACTGGCTGACCGACGTCGCGGTGCCTGGCGGGCTGGTCTCCGCCCGGGACGCCGACGGGGTCTTCCGGCGGGTGATGCGTGAGCTCGGGGTGCCGCCGCTGCGCCGCTGGCTGATGTGGTGCGGCGTGCGCTGGGGGGCGCTGGCGAACCCGGTGCGCCGGGCGGGCTGGTGGCGCGACGCCCCGCGGGTGCTGGCCCTGTCGGTGCTGGGCGCTCCGATCGTCGTCCCGCCGGCGGCGGTGATCGCGCTGGCGCTGGCGGTCTACCGGGTCGCCGAGTCGCTGGTCACGCGGCTGACCGCCGGTCGCACGCCGGAACCGGAACCCGACGTGTGGCACTGACCCGACCGACGCCCGCAGGGACGCCGGCCGGATGCCACGGGCCGGTCAGGACAGTGCGCTGCCCGCCGTCCACTGCTCCCACGGGATGGCCCAGTCGTAGATGTCGCCGTCGGCGGCGGTCAGCGTGCCGCCGATCGAGTTGACGACCTCGACGACGTCACCGGGTCGGGCGAAGTCGTAGAACCACTTCGCGTTCTCGGTGGAGAGGTTGAGGCAGCCGTGGCTCACGTTCCGCGAGCCCTGGTCGGCGACCGACCACGGGGCGGCGTGCACGAACTCGCCGTTGTTGGAGATCCGCGTCGCGTACTCGACGTCGGTGCGGTAGCCGCCGGGTGCGTCGACGGCCAGGCCGAACGTCGAGGAGTCCATCGTGATGTCGGCGAACTTCTCGAGGACGACGTGCGGCCCGTTGTGCGTCGGGTTCTCCGTGCTGCCGGCGCTCATCGGGAAGGTCTGCACGAGCTGACCGCTGTCGTAGACGCTCAACGTGTGCGCCGCGGCGTCGGCGACGGAGACGTGCTGCTCCCCGACGCTGAAGGAGATGGTGCGGTCCTTCTCGCCCCAGACGCCCTCGCCGAAGTCGACCCCGTACAGGTCGGCCTCCAGCGTCACCTGGGTGTCGGCCGGCCAGTAGGTGGAGGGCCGGAAGTGCACCTCGTCGTCGCGCACCCAGTTCCACACCCCGTCGGTTGGCGTGCTGCTGGTGACGAGGAGGTGGCTCTCCACGGCGGCCTGGTCGGCGACCGGCTCGTCGAAGAAGACCCGGATCGGCATGCCGACGCCGACGGTGGTCCCGTCCAGCGGGCCGATGCCCGGGGTGGACAGCGTCTCCGGGGTCACCGTGGTGAAGGTCGAGGTGGCGGTGCGCTCGTCGGCGGCGGCGTTGGCGGCCGTGGCGGTGACCGTGTAGCTCGTGCCGTAGTCCAGCTCGCCCTCCGGCGTCCACACGGCGGTGGACGGGTCGCCCGCCCGGGGCTCGAGACTGCCGGCCAGCTCGGCGCCGGTGGCGTCCGCGACGGTGACGTCGCCCAGCTCACCACCGGTGACCGTGACCTCCAGCGGGGTGGTCGGTGGGACGTCGGCGGCGCCGTCGGCCAGGCTCAGCGTCACCACGGCGGGCGCGGAGGGTGCGGTCGTCGGCGACCCGGCCGTGTCGTCCGGCGCGGCCTCGGACGACGACCCCGAGCAGGCCGCCAGCACGGCGAGCAACGCGGCGATGAGCAGTGCAGCGATCCGTCTCGCCTGCTTGCGGACCCACGAAGACCTGCCCCCTGTCCGGTGCGCGCCGACCGGGGCCCTCCCGGCAGGCGTTCGACACCGTCGCCCAGTCTCCACGCTCCTGCTGACAGTTCCTTGTGCGCCGCAACCCGTGACGTGGATGACCCGACCCCATCGGACGGTGGAGCAGGATCGGCGTGTAGAGTCCTCTCCTGTTGCTCGACCACGTCGAGCGACACGCGCCATTAGCTCAATTGGCAGAGCAGCTGACTCTTAATCAGCGGGTTCGGGGTT
This sequence comes from Modestobacter caceresii, assembly GCF_000761485.1. Taxonomy (GTDB): domain Bacteria; phylum Actinomycetota; class Actinomycetes; order Mycobacteriales; family Geodermatophilaceae; genus Modestobacter; species Modestobacter caceresii. The sequence goes on along the minus strand of NZ_JPMX01000009.1, from coordinate 76,294 downwards.
CGAGTCCCTGATGGCGCACCACGATCGACCAGCGGCTTCGTCCTCCGGGACGGAGCCGCTTCGTCGTTCACGGGGGCCTGTGGGCGCGATGTGGGCGCATCGGGTGCCGGAGCGGTCGCCCGGGGGCGCACCATCGCCTCAGCAGCGTCAGCCGCTCCACGGCCAACGCCCTCCAGCAGGTGGCTGTAGGTGTCGACCGTCAGGCGCACCGACGAGTGCCCCATTCGCTTGGACACCACGGCCACGTCGACGCCGCCGGCGAGCATCAGCGACGCGGCGCCGTGCCGCAGGTCGTGGAGACGAACCTGCCGCAGCCCGGCTGCCTCAGCGAGCCGCTGGAAGGTCTTGGTGACCTGCCCCGGGGACAGGTCGGTGCCGTCCTCCCGGGCGAACACCCGGCCGCCGTCGGTGTAGCCACTCCCCCACTGCAGGCGCTCGGCGTCCTGCGCGAACCGGTGGGCCATCAGGGCGCCGATGGTGCGCTGCCCGATGTCGACCCGACGGTCCTCACCGGAGCGGGTCTTGGGCTTGCCCTCCATGACCTGGCCGCGGACCTCGACGAGCTGCGAACGGACGGTGATGAAGCCGCGCTCGAAGTCGACGTCGGCCCAACGCAGCGCACAGGCCTCCCCGCGGCGCAGGCCGGTGAACGCCATGACCTCGTACAGGCCGCCTAGGCGGTGGCTGGCGGAGTGGTCGAGGAAGGTGGCGAGCTCGTCGGCTTCCCAGGGGCGCACCTTGGCCGGCTGGACGTTCGGCAGCTCGGCGTCAGTGGCCGCGTTGTAGGGCACCAGGCGTGCCTTCCGCGCCGAGGTGAGGGCGGATCGCAGCACGGCGTGCGTGCGCCGGATGGTGGTCGCGCCGCGGCCGGCGGCACGCATGTCGCGCAGCATCCGCTCCACGTGACCGGGGCGCAGATCACCGAGCCGGAGGTGCCCCAGGGCCGGGATCATGTCGCGCTCGACGTAGAGCCGGTACATGGCGGCCGAGGAAGGGCGCAGGCCGTCGCTGATGCGGTCCGCGAGCCAGGTGGTGAGGAAGGCGCCGACGGTCTGGCGGCCGTCGTGCCGATGCTCGCCCGTGGAGACGGCCGCCAGCACCTGGGCCAGCGCGGCGTCAGCGGCAGCCTTCGTCGGGAACCCACCCTTGCGCTGCTCCCGACGTCGGCCGGTGGAGCCGTCCCGGCCGACGTCAGCCCGGTAGTACCAAGAGCCGTGCCCGCGCTCCTTGCCGAGCCGCGGGCAGGCCTGCAGCAGCTTGCCGGCCTCGTCGCGGCAGCCGCACCGGCGGAACGTCGAGCCCTTCACGACTGCTCGCCGTCCTCGCTCGCGGCACCCGCGCTGTTGAGTGCGTCCTGCATCTGCTCGTTCAGCTTCCGCACGGCGTCATCTGTCCACCGCTGCGCCTTTCCGGCCTCGGCGTTCGCGTCGAACAGCGTGCGCAACGTCTGCCGCATCTCCTCGAGCTTCTGCTGGACCGGCCCGCCGTCCTCCGCCGACTGGCGAAGGGCTGCGTGATCGAGTCCCACCCCGGTGGCCAGCTGGATGGCTCGCTCACCGAGCGGGAGTCGGAAGAGCCGCTCGATGCTCACGTCGAGGACGAAGGCGAAGGCCACCAACTCGGCGGCCGTGAAGCTCCGGCCACCCTTCTCCGCGGTGAAGACCGTCTGACGCGGCCACTCCCGCCCGAGGAGCCCGCCGACCCGCCGGCCGAGCTCTTCCTGCGTCATCTCCAGCTCCTCGCGGCGGGACCGAACGTTCTGCCCGATGACCTCTTCGATGCGCACCGGCACCCCTCTCGTCATGACACAGCATGACAGGACTTGCCAGGGTTGACAAGTAGTGACACCGCTGTAACTCTGAGGACTGACCGTCAAGTCAGGTAGTTACAGGAGTCGCGATGCCCGAGCTCGGAAGCCAACTCCTCGACGTGCCCGGCGCCGCCCGGTTCCTGGGCATCTCGGAACGGAGCCTCTACCGCCTGGTGGCCGCGGACGAGTTGCCGACCTACCGCGTCGGGCGGCAGCTGCGGTTCGACGAGGCCGAGCTGCGGGACGTCCTGCGGTCGGATCGGCGAAGCGCGTGATGCGCACCTGGACCGCTGACGAGGTGCGCGACCTTCCCGTGGTCGTCGACCTGGTCACCGCCGGCTCCGCGCTCGGCATGGGCCGCACCGCCTCGTACGAGCTGGCCCGCCGCGGGGAGTTCCCCGTCGCCGTGCTGAAGGTCGGCCACCGCTATCGCGTGGTCACCGCGCACCTGCGGGAGCTCCTCGGCGTGCAGCCCGACGGCGAACCGGCCGGCGCCAAGCACCCCGCCGCTCTACGCGCCCTGCCCTGAACGACAGGGGCACCGGTCCCGGGCGTGGGACCGGCCGCCACCCGCCACCGACAGCCCCACGCAACTGGAGCAGCCACGATGACCATAGCGCGCCAAGACCACCCCCACTGGATCCCCGAAGCATGGGCCCACCTCGAGCAGCGCCGCGCCGAACGCCGAGCCGCCGGCATCACCTTCCTGCCCGACTGGTGCGTCCGCCAGGACCGCCGAGCCGCAGCCGCACGACCCAGTCCCCGCACCCTCCACGTCGAGGTCGGCCGCTTCAGCGCCTGGCTCGACGGGCCCGACATCACCGCGCTCCTCGACGCCGTCGGCATCACCGAACGCCTCCGGGACCACGGGCGCTGGATGGTGCCCGCCGACCGGGCCGACGACGTCATGTCCTGGGCCGAGTGGCGTGAGCGACGCATCGTCACCTGCGCGGACGTTGACCGGTGACCTCTGCCGCCCAGAACCCATGGTCGCGGGACCCCTACGCCGGCCAGGACATCCCACTGCCGCCAGATCCCGCCGGTGAGCCGGCACCCGGCCTCACCCCCGTGCCCGGCCGGCCGCCCCTCCGCGACCGCATCCTCACCCGCGGCGCCCTCGCACAACTCCCCGAACCCGAACCACTCATCGACGGCACCATCGACCGGCGCACCGTCGCCGTCATCGCCGGCCACTTCGGCACCCTCAAGAGCTTCGTGCTCCAGGACTGCCCGCGGGTTCTCTGCGGGTGGGCGACTCGACGGGCCGGGCACCCCGATCTCCGACAGCATCCCGGCGCTCACCTACAGCGGGCTGCCCCTGGCCCTGTCTGACGACGAGTGGGTCATCAAGGCCCGATCCGCCGGCCAGTACGGGGACCGGGCGATGGCCGCTGTGAACGCGGGCACCGCACGGATCATCGTGCCCGGCGGCCAAGGCTTGGCTGACGGAGGCCGGGCCGGGGCCTCCGCTGCCCGGGCTACTGCGGGCGGCGTCGACACCCTGCTGAACGTCGAGAACGTGAACCTCATCGAGGGCACGCCCCGGGACCTGGCCAACGAGCTCGCCATCAAGCTGCGGACAGGGAGCTTCTGATGGGAGTCGATGCAGGTACCCCGCCCGGGCTGGCCGATCGGATCAGGCAGATCGCCGAGCAGGAGGTGCGCAAGTTCGCCCGCTCCGGGTTCCTGCGGAACTCGTCGATCTCCGACGGCGGGCTCACGATCAAGGGCGGGTTCCTGCGGCTGCTGTCCAAGGCCACCGGCGGGGTCACGCTGTTCTACCTCGGTCCGAGCGGTGACACCCTCGGCAACGGTGAACGGCAGCAGGTGTGGATCGTCAAGCGCGCAGACGGCACCAACGTCCTCGACCTGTACGACGCCTTCCCCGACCAGGACGGCACCCTCAACCAGGCGCTGTCCTGGCGGGACCGCACCGGGAACACCGTGTTCGCCGACGACACCGACTCGGGTCAGGGCCTCGCCCGCCCGTACCTTGGGACGCCGTTCTACCGGGCCCGTGACGCCGACTGGCTGTCGACCACCTCGACCGAGTGGAGCACGCTGTTCCGGGCGAAGCTCCCCAAGCAGCAGCCGAGCCTGTTCGCCCGCGTGTGGGCGGCACACACCGCCGCCGGCGCGTCGGGGCAGCTGCGGGTGATGGTCAACGGGCAGCAGCTCGGGTCGACCGTCATCACGGACCCGGCGGCGGTGACCGAGTACCTGTTCGGGCCCGGGCCGGTGCCCGGCGACCACATGGCGGGCCTGTCGGTGGAGATCCAGGCCCGCATGGTGTCCGGCTCGGGGGGCCTGAAGGTGGAGCCATCGCAGCTGCAGGGGCAGCAGACGTAGGCCGGTCTCGTCTGCTCGATTCTGAGCAGTCGGTAGCGTGACGTCGTGCCCGAGGAGCTGTCCGCCGCCGTCGCGGCCGAGGTGCGTCGGCGACTCGAGGAGCGCGGCTGGTCCGGCCGGGAGCTGTCCCGCCGAACGGGCATCTCTCAGCGCAGCGTCGTGGACAAGCTCGCCGGTCGGACTGCGTTCGACCTCGACGACGTGCAGAAGGTCAGCGCCGCCCTCGAGGTGCCGGTGGTCGACCTCCTCAACCTGCCGAACATCTGAGCAGTTTTCTGCTCAAGGTGAGGTAGGGAGCCGCCGATAGGGTGAGCATGAAGCTGCTCACCCTCCCCGCCCCGAAGGTCACCGCGGCGATGCTCGAGGCCGCGACCTACCTCCGCACCGCCGTCGTCGTCCAGGACGCCAACGGCGCCGTCTACGCCCTGGAGCGGCTGTCCGCCGCCCAGCTCGACGACCCCGACCTCCTGGTGCTCGTCGACCACGACGCCGCCCTGGACTACGTCGCCTGCGCCGGCGGGAAGCTCGCCGCCGCGGCTCGCGCCGCCACCGTGCAGCTCGGCCAGCAGCACGCCCGGGGCCTGCTGTGACCCGCCCGCCGTCGCTCGTCGAGGCCATGTCGGGCCGCTGGTGCGGCGCGCTCGTGCTCTTCATCGCCACCGCGTCCGCGTCGATCGCCGAGCTGCTGCTGTGAGCGCCGTCCTGGACGGTCGAGCACCGTGCATCCTCACCGAGGCCGGTGCCCGCAAGCTCACCCAGCGCATCCGCGCCAAGCTCGCCAACGTCCTCGACCTGGTCGTGCAGGCCTGGGAAGGCCGGGCGTGGGAACCACTCGGGTACGACACCTGGCAGGCCTACGTGGACGCCGAGCTCCCCGAGCTGGCCACCCTGCGGCTGCCGGTCGACGAGCGCCGGGAGGCCGTGGCCGCGTGGGCTGCCCGCGGGATGCCGCAGCGGGCGATGGCCGCCGGGCTGAACGTCGCCCCGGCCACGGTCGCCGGTGACGTCGCCGCCGTGGTGCCGTTCGACCCCGATGCCACTGTCTCCTCTCACGACGGGCGTCGCCGCCCGGCCCGGGTGCGCCGTGACCGCCCGGCACCGGAGCCGCCGCCGGCCATGACGAAGCGGGACCGGGCCGCCCAGCTGGTCACCGAGCAGGGCGACCGCGGGCTGACCGCGCTCGAGCTCGCCGAGGTGACCGGCTGGACCGGCGGATCGGCCACCGGCACCATGTGCGACCTGCGCAAGCAGTGCCGGGTGCGGGCCCTGCCGGTGTTCCGCCGCGGGTACGCCGCCTACGTCACGACGTGACCGCACAGCACAGAGGCCCCCACCCGGTCAGGGTGGGGGCCTCTTGCGTTCCGTCACTCACCGGAACTTCGGGCACAGCCGGCCCGTGAACAGCTCGGCGCGCGCTAGCTGGGCGGGCTCGCGCTCACCCCGGCGAACACGGTCGACATGTCGAGCCAGCCGTTCGGTGCGTAGGCCACCAGGACCCGCTCGTCGCGCGTCTGCACCGTGAGGAGACCTGCGTCGGTGATGCGGAAGCTCACGTTGGTCTTCTGATCGCTCCCAGGCCGGGTGACGGCGGCGAACCAGAAGTCGAGGCGATCCGGCGTGGTCACCAGGAGAACCGGCTGCGGCATCGGGTCTATCGCCTTGACCTCTTCGAAGCCGCCGTGCACGGCACGGGCCCCGTCAGCGTCCACCACGTAGTACACGGGGACGCGCTTGTAGTCGCTCTCGTCCTGGTCCTGGTCCTGGACGGCCATGTCGCTCCTTCATCTGCCGTGCCCCTGGTGGTCACGGTCTGCCGCTGACCGTAGCGGCGCCCATCGACAGCACTGAGCCCCCTGCCGACCGCGCGGCAAGGGGCTCAGGGCCGTCTCAGTCCAGCTCGGAAAGCATCTCCAGCATCCACGCTGGCGGGGCCTGCACCAGGTGCCAGCCGCGATCAGCCGTGAACGCCATCGCTGCCCGCTCCGGCGGCACCACCAGCGGAGCCGGCCGGGGCGGCGGGGCGGTCACCAGCTGCAGGTGCCTCCGCCGCGGCGCCGCTGCGCGCATCGGTACCCCTTCCGCCTGCAACCGCGCATGTACCCGCGTGTGCGATATGCCCAGCAGCGCCCCGACCTGGCGCAGCGACAGCCCTCCCTCGTACAGCTCCCGCGCCTCCTGCGCCCCCTCGCTCAGCGTGGTGGTCATCGAGCGTCGCCCGCTGCGGCCTGCAGCACCTCCGCCAGCGCCTGAGCCTGCTTGGCGGTCAGCTCGGTGTCGTCAAGCAGCACCACGGTGCGCCCGGCCTGGTCGTCGTCGACGCGTTGGAGCTGCACCTGGTAGCCCGCCGTGCGGCGCGTGCGGCTGCGGTGGACCCGGAAGGCATCCGGGGTGCCGGCGTCGACGTCCTGGTGCCTCGCGCACCAGGTGGGGCAGGCCACCTCGTTGGGGTGACGCTTCTGTCGGTGGGTCTCGGTAGCGTTGGTGCTCACGGTCCTCGCCCTCCTGGGGGTGGGATCGAGGGCCCGGCCGGAGGCGGCAACCTCTTGTCGGGCCCGCTTCGTCTCAGCCGGTCGGCGGAGACGTGTCTGTGGGGGCCTCGCCGCGCTGGTGGCGGATCAGCGCCTCGATCTCGGCGACCGTGGGGCCGCCCGGCTCGTAGGCCTCAAGTGCTGCCGCGCGGGGGTCCAGCGAGTCCCGGCGGGCGATCGCGTCGGCCAGGGCCTGGCCGGCCGCTGCCACGCACTCCGCGCGGGTACGGGTTCGTGTCGTCGCGACACCATCCGCCACCGGTACGCCAGAACCGCCATCGTGGGCGCACTGTGGGCGCGAACCGGCCGAAAGTGCGCCATCGGGGTCGGTACCGACCGACACGAACGCAGCCCGCTGACCAGCGAAAATGTCACGGCGACTCACGACGCATCACTCCGCGGCACGTCGCTGCGCTGACTCTTAATCAGCGGGTTCGGGGTTCGAGTCCCTGATGGCGCACCACACACTCCCATGACCAGCGGCGATGTCCACGGACGTCGCCGCTTCGTCGTCTCTGACGGCTGGATTCCCCGCTGACTCCCCGGTCTCGTCGGGCGCGGCCCTCCTGCCGACGCACGGATGAGCCGCTGCACCCTGGCCGAGTCGACGTCGACTCACTCGTGCGCCCACGGCCGGACGGACTGCGCGAGGATGCTGACATGAACGTGACACTCGTCTACTTCGGCGGCTGTCCCAACTGGCAGGAGGCCGACGCGCGGCTCCGGGCAGCGCTGGTCGCCACGGGTCATGACGACGTGGTGGTCGAGCACCGACAGGTCACCACTGCAGCTGAAGCCGAAGCGGTCCAGTTCCGAGGATCGCCGACCATCCTGGTCGACGGTCGCGACCCGTTCCTGCGACAGGACAGTCCCGTTGGTCTCTCCTGTCGGGTGTACGCCACCAAGGACGGCTTGGCTGGGTGTCCGACTGTCGACGACCTGATGTCGGTCTTGACGTGAAGCTGCTCAGGCGCCAGGCGCCGCCGGGTGCGGAGCAGGTGCACTGTGGCTGTTGCGGGCGACAGCTCCCGCACTCGGCAGTGCACGAGTTGGGGGACACCCCAGGGGTGTTCATCTGCCGCCGATGCGCCCTGTGGACGTTGACCCGGATCGGCCGTCGTCCCTAGCCGGTCGAGCACCTCGTGACGCTCTTCCCCGCCCAGTTCGGTCATCGGCGGTGGGCTGCGGGCTCCGCGGACACTGCCGTCACCTCTCGTCCGTGAACAGCCCGCCGAGCAGGTCGACGTACCGGGCGTCCGCCAGCCTGAGTCCCGGGAGTTCGTCGGGCCTGACCCAGCGCAGGTCGTCGTGCTCCTCCGGGCAGCGGTTCACCGGCTCCCCCGTCCAGTGGCGCACGAGCCACACCGCCAGCTGGAGGTCCTCGTCGAGCAGCCGCGCGACCGGCTCGGGGTCGATGCCCGTCACCTGCACGCCCACCTCCTCTTGCAGTTCACGGCGGAGCGCGGCGAGCTCGCTCTCGCCGTCCTCCACGTGCCCGCCGGGCAGGTCCCACACGTCGGGGTACCAGCGACGGCCCGCCGTCCGGTGCCCCAGGAGGACCCGGCCGTCCCGGACCAGCGCCCCACAGATGACGTGGTGGCGTGCGGTGACGGCCAGCGACATCCGCGGCAGGGAGCGGCCTGGTGACGCCGTGCTCGGCGAGGAACCGATCCGTACTGCGCCGAGGTGCCGGTAGAAGGCCTCGGCGTGCGGGTCGGCGTCGAGTTCCAGCGTGCGCCAGCCGCGGGCCCGGGCGTGCGCCACGGCGTCGGTCGCCAGCAGCCGTCCGACGCCGCTGCCGATCGCCCGCGGGTCGACGAACAGGTTGGTCAGCTCGCCCCGCACCGGGTCGTCAGTGGGCGCCAGGCGCCAGAAGCCGAGCACCTGGCCGCCGCACTCGGCGACGCGCACGGAGACACCGTCGCAGGCGGCTTCGTCGACGGTGAGGTCGGCGCGGCAGGCCGCCAGGAAGTCGGCCGGGTGACCCCAGTGGGCCTTGCTGCGCAGCGCCAACTCGGTGAGCCGGCCGGCTTCGTCCGGCGTGGCCGGCCGCAGGACGGTCGACGGAGGCACGTCCGGAGCCTGACAGGTCCCCCGGACGGCCGGTCCATGCCCTGCGCGTCCCCGCCTGGTCCGGGCGGCCGCGCCGACCCTGGGTCAGGGGGACGACCCAGCCGGAGGGTGTTCGGCCCGGGCGCCGTCCGCGGATGGGGCGGCCCGGTGGCCGTCGTCTCGACCACCGAGCCTGGGGTCCTCTGTGTGCCGGCACGCAGACGGCCCCTGCCCGGGTTCTGCCCGTGCGCGTCGTGGCCCAACCCGATCGCAGGCCGAGGACGCTCAGCCGGCCGCCGGGCCGTCGGGCTGGAACTCCCCCGTCCGGACGAGCGTCTCGGCGATGTCCCGCACCTTGCGGTTGCGCCGCATGGAGACCGCCGCCATGGCCTGGAACGCCTGGTCGGCGGTCAGCTTGTACCGCTCCATCAGGATGCCCTTGGCCTGGTCGATCACCGCCCGGGACTCCAGGGCGATCTGCAGGTTCTCCGCCAGCTCCCGGGTGCTCTGGTAGGCGTACATGGTGGCCACCGCGACTGCGGCGTACGGGGCGAACCGCTCGGCGGCCGACCGGGCCTCCTCGTCGAAGGCACGAGGTGCACGCGCGTAGATGTTCAACGCTCCGGCCACCTGCTCCTGGATCGGGAGCGGCACCGACAGCGAGCTGCCGCTGCCCCGCTGCCACGCGGCTCGGCAGTAGTCCGGCCAGCGGTCGTCGACGCGCGCATCCGGGATCTCGACCAGCTCACCGGTCGAGGCGGCGTGCAGGCAGGGGCCGTAGCCGCGGCCGTACTGGTTCTCGTCCAGGTCCAGGGCGAGCTGACCGGTGTAGACCGTGGTCGTCGCCTTGCCGTTGACCAGCAGCGAGATCGAGGCCTCGATCTCGCCCGGCAGCACCTGCTTGACCAGGTCGGCGACGGTCTGGAGCACCGACTCCATCGAGTGGTCCCGCAGCGCCAGGTTGCCCAGGCGGGCGAGCGCGTCGGTGGCGTCACGGCTCAGGGGTCCGTCAGAGATGGACAGGTCGACCTCCGGTCTGTGGAGCACCGGGGATGGCGACCTCGGCGAGGGCCCCGCGCTGAGGCCCCGCTCGCGCGCACGCCGCTGGCTGACGCACGTCGGTGCCGCGTCACGACACCACTGATCACGGTACGCGCCGGAGCATGATCGACACGGTTCGCACGCCGCCCGACCTGTCCGCCGGCCCCGGCTATGCTCCCGGTGCCACAACGTCACACAGCCGGCGTGCGGCAGCGGGGTCGTCGACCCCGTCCTCAGCGGGTCCTCGGTGATCTCCCGAAGCCCGTCTCCCCGCCGGCGCATGCAGCTGTCCGGTGCCACCTGCCGCCGGAGTACGACGTTGACTCGCCCCACCCCTGACCCCGACGCCGACCTGGTCCAGCTCGCCTTCGACGAGCTGGGCCGCATGTCGTTCGCCGAGCACTCCCTGGAGTCGGTGCTGCAACGGGTCGCCGACCTGGCCGCCCGGGTGCTCCCCGGCGACCCCGCCACCTCGGTCACCATCGTCACCGACGGCCGTTCGTCGACCGTTGCCGCGAGCGACCCACTCGCCCGCGACCTGGACCTCGTGCAGTACGCGCAGGGCTCCGGGCCCTGCCTGGAGGCTGCGACGACGGGTGAGGTGGTCGAGCTGCTGGACACCGCCGCGGAGCAGCGGTGGAGCGCGTTCCCGCAGGCCGCTGCCGAGCGCGGGTGCCGCGGGGTGCTGTCCTTCCCGCTGCCGCCGCAGGAGCTGATCAACGGCGGGCTGAACGTCTACGCGCGCACCTCCCAGCCACTGGACGAGCAGACCCGTCGGACCGCGGCCCGGTTCGCGGCCTACGCCGTGGTCCCGGTGTCGAACATGTACCTCTACGAGACCGCCGTCGGGCGCGCCGAGCACCTGCGCGCGGCGCTGGACTCCCGGGCGGTCATCGACCAGGCCAAGGGCATCCTGATGGAGCGGTACAAGTGGCCGGCCGACCGGGCGTTCTCCGTACTGGCCGAGTTGTCGATGGAGACCAACCGGAAGGTCCGCGACATCGCGGAGCAGTTCGTGCAGACCGGCGAGCTCCCCTCCGCCTGACCTGCCGGGCCCGACGGGTGCAGGCAGGATCGCGGCCATGAGCGAACCGCAGCGCCGCGAGTCGGGCCTGACCACCGAGACCCGGGGGCACGTCCGCGTGCTGACCCTCGACCGGCCCGAGCGGCGCAACGCGCTGTCCTCGGCGCTGCAGGCCGACCTCGTCGACGAGCTGCTCGTCTGCGCCGAGGACGCCGACGTCCGGGCCGTCGTGCTCACCGGCAAGGGGCCGGCGTTCTGCGCCGGGTTCGACCTCAAGGAGATCCGGGAGCGTGACCAGCGCGGTGAGCCCTTCCGGCCGCCGATGAACCGCCCCGGCCGCACCCTGTTCGAGGTGCTCGGCGAGACGTACGTGCCGGTCATCGCCGCCCTCGCCGGGCACGCGGTCGCCGGCGGCTTCGAACTGGCCCTGGCCTGTGACATCCGGATCGCCGCGCCCGGGATCAAGCTCGGCCTGCCGGAGGCGACGATTGGCATGGGCGCCAACTACGGGTCCGTCGTGCTGCCCAAGCGCATCCCGACCGGCATCGCACTGGAGATGCTCTTCACCGGCGAGTACGTGACCGGTGAGGACGCCGCCCGATGGGGCCTGGTGAACCGCGTCGTCCCGGTCGAGGAGGTGCTGCCGGCCGCCCTGGCCCTCGCCGACCGGATCGCGGCCAACGCCCCGCTCTCGGTGCGCCGGATGAAGGAGACCGCGGTCAAGGGGCTCGAGCTGCCGCTGGCCGCGGCGCTGCGGCTGGACGTCGGCCCGAACCCCTACCTGAGCGAGGACCGGCGCGAGGGGATCGCGGCCTACCTGGAGAAGCGCCCGCCGCACTGGTCCGGCCGCTGAGGGAGAGTGGAGGGGTGACCGCACCGTCTGAGAACCCCGCCGACACCGGCGCCCGCCGCGCCGACGAGTACCTGCAGCTGCTGGCCGACGGCCGGCCCGAGGACGCCGAGGCGCTCCTCGCCGGGCTGTCCGACGTCCGCGAGCTGGTCTTCCTCGGCGCCGGCCTCACCACCCGGGCCCGCCGCATCGGCCGCACCCTGCCCACCGCGATGCGCGCCCAGTCCAGCGCCCGGCAGGTGCTGCTCGGCCAGGTGCGTGACCGCAACCGGTTCGACGTCGACGGGCTGCGCACCTGGCTGCGGGAGGCCGCCGCCGAGGTGCAGACGGTGGAGCGGCTGGCCGAGGCCGCGCGGCAGCGGCTGGGCGACCAGGCGTCCGCCGGCTGAGCTCAGCCGGCCGGCTCAGTTCGTGGCGCGCAGCGCGCTCAGTTCGTGGCGCGCAGCGCGCTCAGTTCGTGGCGCGCAGCGCGCGGGGCAGCGTGACCGCCAGCGGCAGTGCCAACGCGAGCAGCACCGCCACGAACACGTAGCTCAGCGAGAGCCCGACCTGCGCGGCGACCGCCCCCACTGCCAGCGCACCGATCGCGGTGCCGCTGTCGTAGCAGGCGTTCCACACGGCGCTGACCGTCGTGGTCTGCCCCGCGCCGGCCCGGGCCAGGGCGAGCACCAGCGTCAGGTTCTGCACCGCGCCGTAGGCGACTCCGAGCGCGAAGGCCCCGGCCAGCACGGCCGCGGCCCCACCGACGCCGGCGGTCCGCAGCCCCAGCGCCACCAGGAGCATCCCGGCGACCCCGCTGGCCAGCGTGGCCGGCAACAGCACCCGCGCCCCCAGCCGGTCGACCAGCACCCCGGCGCCCCACCGGCACAGTGCGGTGCTGACCCCGAACACCAGCAGCGCCACCACCGCCAGCGCGCCGTCGGGCAGCTCGATCGGCAGGAAGGTGACCAGCCCGCCGCCGGCCAGGGTCACCACCAGCAGCACCAGCGACGGCGCGGCCGCGGCCCACACTGCCGCACGCGACCCATCCGGGGCGGACACCTCCGGCGGGCCGAGCGCGCGCACCAGCCCCGGCACGAACACCAGGGCGAGCACCGGGGCGGCCGCCATCGCGGCGACCCACGGGAAGTGACCGGCCAGGGTGAGCGCCGTCCCACCCGGCACCGCCGCGAGCGTCGGCACCGAGATCGCCAGCCCGTAGATGCCGATCGACTCACCGCGCCGCTCGGGCGGCACCGCCTGCGCGGCGATCGTCGAGCCGAGCACGGTGAGCACCGCGAACCCCACCCCGCGCACCACCGAGACGACGGCGAACCAGCGCACGTCGTCGGCCAGCAGGTACAGCGGGGACGGCGCCCCCAGCGCGATCAGCCCTCCCGCCAGCACCGGGGCGATGCCCAGCCGGGCGACCAGGGCCGGCACCGCCGTCTGGGCCAGCACGGTGGCCACCAGGAACACCGTGGTCACCGAGCCGGCGGCGGTGAGCCCGGCGCCCAGCGCGGCGGCGTGCGCGGGCAGCGCCGACAGCAGCAGCGAGTAGCTGAGGAACCCGAGGGCGTTGAGCGCGAACAGGGAGCGGACGGCCGGAAGGCGCCACAGCGAGGACCGTCGTTCCGTCGTCGTCATGTCCCGTGCCTCCGTCCCGGTTCCCAACTCCTCCCTCGACTCAATACGGTCGGGGCATGGAAACCACGGACAGCATCCCGGCGACCACCTCGATCGTCGTCATGGGGGTCTCCGGCTCCGGCAAGTCGACCGTCGCGAACGAGCTCGCCCGCCGCCTGCAGTGGGAGTTCATCGAGGGCGACGACCTGCACCCGCCGGAGAACGTCGAGAAGATGCGCAGTGGCACCCCGCTGGACGACGAGGACCGCTGGCCGTGGCTGCGCCGCATGGCCGAGCTGATCGGCGAGCACGAGGCCGCCGGGACGTCGTTCATCCTCACCTGCTCCGCGCTCAAGCGCAGCTACCGCGACCTGCTCTGCGACGGACACCCCTCGGTGTGGTTCGCGCACGCCGACACCTCCGAGGAGGTGCTCACCGAGCGGCTCGCCCAGCGCAAGGGGCACTACATGCCGCCGAGCCTGCTGCGCAGCCAGCTGGACACCCTGCAGCCGCTGGGCGACGACGAGCCTGGCGCCGTCGTCCCCGGTGAGGGCTCGGTGGAGGAGACGGTCGGCGAGATGCTCTCCGAGCTCTGCGACGAGCGGAAGATCCCGCTCCCCCGCTGAGCTCGCCGCGGCTGCTACCCCATGTGCGGGTAGCGGTGGTCGGTCGCCGGGACGAACGTCTCCTTGAGCGACCGGGTGCTGGTCCAGCGCAGCAGGTTCTGCGCCGCGCCGGCCTTGTCGTTGGTGCCCGAGCCGCGGCCACCGCCGAAGGGCTGCTGGCCGACGACGGCGCCGGTGGGCTTGTCGTTGACGTAGAAGTTGCCGGCCGCGTGCCGCAGGAAGCGCTGCGCGTGGGCGATCGCCGTCCGGTCCTGGGCGATGACCGCGCCGGTCAGCGCGTAGGGCGCCACCGACTCCATCTGGGTGAGCACGGTGTCGTAGTCGGCGTCGTCGTAGACGTGCACCGCGAGCACCGGGCCGAAGTACTCGGTGGTGAAGACGTCGTGCTCGGGATCGGTGCCCTCGATGACGGTCGGCCGCACGAAGAAGCCCTCGCTGTCGTCCGCCGTCCCGCCGGCGACGACGGTGAGCGCGTCGTCGTCCTTGGCCGACTCGAGCACCTTCGACAGCTTGGTGAACGACTTCCGGTCGATGACCGCGCCCATGAAGTTGGAGAAGTCGGTGACGTCGCCCATCGGGATCTCCTCGACGGTGCCGATCAGGTCGTCGCGGATCCGGCTCCAGAGGCTGCGGGGCACGTAGGCCCGCGAGGCCGCCGAGCACTTCTGGCCCTGGTACTCGAAGGAGCCGCGGATCATCGCGGTGCGCAGCACGTCGGGGTCGGCGGAGGGGTGGGCGACGATGAAGTCCTTGCCGCCGGTCTCCCCCACGATCCGCGGGTAGCCGCGGTAGCCGGCGATGTTCTCCCCCACCGTGCGCCACAGGTGCTGGAACACCGGGGTCGAGCCGGTGAAGTGGATGCCGGCCAGGTCGCGGTCGGCGAGGACCACGTCGGAGACGGCGACCCCGTCACCCGGCAGCATGTTGATCACGCCCGGCGGCAGACCGGCGGCCTCGAGCAGCCGCATCAGGAAGTGCGCGGCGAACTGCTGGGTGGGGGCGGGCTTCCAGATCACCGTGTTGCCCATCAGGGCCGGTGCGGTCGGCAGGTTGCCGGCGATGGCGGTGAAGTTGAACGGGGTGACAGCGTAGACGAAGCCCTCCAGGGGGCGGTGGTCGACGCGGTTCCAGACGCCCGGGCCGGAGACCGGCTGCTCGGCCAGCACCTGGCGGGCGAAGTGCACGTTGTAGCGCCAGAAGTCGATCAGCTCGCAGGCGGAGTCGATCTCGGCCTGGAACGCCGTCTTGCTCTGCCCGAGCATCGTGGCGGCGTTGAGCGTCTGCCGCCACGGCCCGGCCAGCAGGTCGGCGGCCTTGAGGAACACCGCGGCCCGGTCGTCGAAGGACAGCTCCGACCAGCCGGGGGCGGCGTCCTTGGCGCAGCGCACCGCCTCCTGCGCGTCGGCGGCGGTGGCGGCGGCCGACGTCCCGAGCACCTGGGCGTGCCGGTGCGGGGCGACGACGTCGAAGGCCGCACCGCCGGCCGTCTTCTGCTGCCCGCCGATCGTGGCGGTCAGCTCGACCGGCGAGGCGGCGAGCTCGGTGAGCCGCTGCTGGAGCGCGGCCCGCTCCGGCGAGCCGGGGGCGTAGTCGCCGACCGGCTCGTTGCGCGGCGCGGGGACCTGGGTGACGGCGTCCATGGGGTGCTCCTCAGGAGACGGATGGCACCAAAATGGCCATCTTGGTGGGGCGGATCAGGACTTGGTGGCGAGGGAGCGGAGGAAGAACTGCAGGTTGGCCGGGCGCTCGGCGAGGCGGCGCATGAAGTAGCCGTACCAGTCGGCGCCGTAGGGCACGTAGGCCCGGACGGTGTGCCCCTCGGCGGCCAGGCGGGTCTGCTCGTCGGGGCGGATGCCGTAGAGCATCTGGAACTCGTAGCTGTCGGACGAGCGGCCGGTCTCGGCGACCAGGTCCAGCTTCTGCTGGACGAACCGTGGGTCGTGGGTGCCGGCCATCGGGTAGCCGGGTCCGCGGACCAGCGTCTCCAGGCAGCGGCCGTAGGCGGCGTCGACGTCCGCCTTCTCCTGGTACGCGACCGAGGCCGGCTCCTGGTAGGCGCCCTTGACCAGCCGCACCCGCGACCCGGGGACGGCGAGGGCGCGGGCGTCGTCCTCGGTGCGGTGCAGCATCGCCTGGAGCACCGCACCGGTGCCCGGGTGCTCGCGCCGCAGCTCGGCCAGGACGGCGAGGGTGGCGTCGACCGTGCGGGAGTCCTCCATGTCCAGGGTCACCGTGGTGCCCAACGCCGTGGCGGCCTCGACGACCGGGCGCACCAGCTCCAGCGCCAGGTCGTGCCCGCCCACCGGCAGCGCCTGGCCGAAGGCGGACAGCTTCACCGAGACCTCGGCGGCCCGGCTCAGGCCCAGCGGCGCCAGGCTCTCCAGCGCGGCCAGGTAGGCATCGCGGGTACGCCGGGCCTCGCTGCGGTCGGTCACGTCCTCGCCCAGGTGGTCGAGGGTGACCGCCAGGCCGTCGGCGGACAGTGCCTGCACGACCTCGATCGCCTCGGGGAGGGACTCCCCGGCGACGAAGCGCTCCACCACCCGGCGGGTGACGGGCGTGCCGGTGACCACGCGGCGGAGCCCGGGACGGCGGGCGGCGGCGAGGAGTGCCTTCTGGGTGAGCACGGGGCGCCTCCGACGGGGCGGTGTTCAGCGTGGTGGTGCGGTGCCCCGAACGCTAGGGACGCCGACCCACCGCGCACCAGCGACAGATGTCCGGACTCGCCGAGGAACCCTCGTACGATCGTCTGAGACGGCGAGAGGAGGTCCCGGTGCGCGACGAACTGCAGGACCTGGTGGACGAGGTCTCCCACCTGCTCGCCGCCCCGGCGACGCTGGAGGACCGCGACTTCACGATGCTCGCGTTCTGCGCGCACGACGAGCCGGCGAGCGCGGCGGCCGGCGGCTCAGGCGCCATGATGGATGCCGTCCGGGCGCGGTCGATCCTCGGTCGGGGGTCGACGGCGGAGGTGCGTCACCGGTTCGAGGAGTTCGGCATCGCCGACGCCCTGGCCCCGCTGCGGGTGCCGGCCGACCCGGCGGCCGGCATCCTGACCCGGCTGTGCCTGCCGGTGCGCGCGGGCGGGCGGTTGCAGGGGTACCTCTGGCTGCTCGACGAAGGCCGCACCGACGTCGAGTACCCGGACGCCCCGGGCCTGGCCGAGGCGGTGGCGCTGGCCGCCGAGGCCGGCCGGCTGCTCGCGGAGGGCCGGCCCGGCACCGCCGACCTGTCGGCGGCGTTGCGCGCCGCACTCACTGGCAACGCCCCCGGGCGGGCGCTGCGGGAGCTGACCGACGCCCTTGGGGGCGACCGGACGGCGGTGGCGCTGGTGGCGCTGCACCCGGCTCCGCCGGGGCTGCCCACCGGCTGGACGCCGCCCGGAGCCGGGGCGGTCAGCGCGGTCCTCCCCTCCGGCGGCGGGCCCGCCGTCGCGGTGGCGGTGCTGCTGCCGCTGCCCGGGGACGCCGACGCCCGTCCGGCCGGTGCGCTGAGTGCGGCTGCGCTCGCCCAGCTCCCTCCCGGCAGCACGGCCGGCGTCGCCGCTCCACGGCGCGGCTGCCTGGAGCTGTCCGCCCAGTGGCACGAGGCGCGCACCGCGGCACGGGTCGCCGCCGTCGACCCCCGGCTCGCCCCGGCGGCGTCCTGGTCCGAGCTCGGGCCGTGGCGGCAGGTGGCCGCGCTGCCCGGGCCGGACCCCGCACTGGCCCGCCTGCTGGCCGACCCGGTGCTCACCGGCACCGCCGAGGTGTGGCTGGACTGCGCCGGCAGCCCGCAGCGCGCGGCGGCGCAACTGTGCATCCACCGCCAGACGCTCTACTACCGGCTCGGCCGGATCTCCGAGCTGACCGGGCTCGACCTCGCCGACGGCGCCGACCGGCTGCTGCTGCACCTGGGCGTGCGCTCAGCGCGGCTCACAGCGACGAACCCGCCGCACCTCCCCCGCCGCTCCGGTGACCTAAGCTCGGCGGGCTGATGACGTCAGCACGACGAGCGTCTGCCCGGTCCAGGGACGACGCCGACGTGCTGCGCCGCCTGCACCCCGGTGCGGCGGTCGAGCAGCGGGCCGTCGAGACCCGGCGGGCCTCCACTCCGGCGACGAACGGGGCCCCCGCATGACCGACCAACTGCAAACCGGCCCCTGGCTGGCGCCCGGCGAGCCGGTCGACCTGAGCAACTGCGAGCGCGAGCCGATCCACGTGCCCGGCAGCATCCAGCCCCGCGGGGTGCTGCTGGCGGTCAGCGAGCCGGACATGGTGGTCCGTCAGGTGTCCCGCAACCTGGCCGACGTCGTCGGCGTGGCCTGGGACGACGCCCTGGGCCGTCCCCTCGCCGACGTCGTCGGGCTCGCGCCGGCCGAGGCGATCGCCCGGTCGGCCAGCGCCTTCGGTGACCTGCGCGAGCGCAACCCGGTCGAGCTCGTGCTGGAGGGCGACGGCACGCCCCGTCCGGTCGACGCACTCCTGCACCGGGCGACCCACGCCGCCGACGGCAGCACGCTCCCCGGCACCCGGGCCACCCTGCCGGTCAGCGGCCAGGCGGTCACCCCGTCGGCGAGCACGCTGGTCATCGAGCTGGAGTCGGCCTACGGGCCGCGCCCGTTCTCCTTCCCGAACACCTACCAGGCGGTGCGCGGGACGGTCGCCGAGCTCAACCGGGCAGGCTCGCTGCAGGCCCTGTACGACATCACCGCTGAGGCGGTGCGTGGGCTCACCGGGTTCGACCGGGTGATGGTCTACCGCTACGACGCCGACTACAACGGCGAGGTCGTCGCCGAGGCGAAGCTCCCTGAGCTGAACTCGTTCCTCGGGCTGCACTACCCGGCCTCGGACATCCCCGCCCAGGCCCGCGCGCTGTACGAGAAGAACTGGATCCGGCTGATCAACGACGTCGGCTACACGCCGTCGCCGCTGGAGCCGGTCGACCTGCCTGCGACGGGCCAGCCGCTGGACCTCACGTACTCCACGCTCCGCAGCGTCTCGCCGATCCACTGCGAGTACCTGAAGAACATGGGCGTGCGCGCCTCGATGTCGATCTCGCTGCTGCGCGGGGAGAAGCTGTGGGGGCTCATCGCCTGCCACCACTACTCCGGCACCCACGCCCCGCCCTACGCCACCCGTGCGGCGGCGGAGTTCCTCGGCTCCACGCTCTCGCTCCGGCTGGTCGACCGCGCCGAGGACGAGGAGCACCGCCGGGCACTGCGGGTCCGGTCGACGATGGCGTGGCTCACCGCTGCGGCGCTGGACGAGGAACGGCCGCTGTCGGAGACGGTGCTCGGCCGCCCGGGGCTGCTCGACGTCGTTCCGGCCTCCTCGGTGGTGGTGAACCTGCAGGGGCACACCGGCAGCGCCGGCGTCCCGTTGTCCCCCGAGGTGGCCGCTGCGCTGGCGCGCTGGGCCGGGCAGCAGGCCGACGACGTCGTCAGCACCGAGCAGCTGCCCCTGGTCGCCCCCCAGCTGGACATCCCGGCCGAGCTGGTCTGTGGCGTGCTGGCCCTGCCGCTGCCCGAGGGGCAGTACGTGATCTGGACCCGCGGCGAGCAGGTGCAGTCGGTCGACTGGGGTGGCGATCCGCACAACAAGGCGATCGCCGAGCGGGAGGGCGACACGGTCCGGCTCTCGCCACGCAAGTCGTTCGACCGGTGGCGGGAGACCGTCCGGGACCGCGCCGATCCGTGGACGCCGGCGGAGCTGGCCGAGGCCGGCGAGCTGCGCACCCACCTGCTGGAGGCGCTGTACGCCCGCTCCCGGCGGGTGGCCCGCAGCGCCCTGACCCTGCAGCGCAGCCTGCTGTCGGAACCGCCGTCCCCCGACCACCTCGAGGTCGCGGTGCGGTACGTGCCGGCCGCCCGGGACGCGCAGGTGGGCGGCGACTGGTACGACGTCTTCGAGCAGCCCGACGGCTCGACCATGCTGGTGATCGGCGACGTCGTCGGCCATGACACCGAGGCGGCGGCGAGCATGGGCCAGCTGCGGGGGCTGACGCGCGGGATCGCCTACGACAGCGACGACAGCCCCGCCGGAGTGCTCCAGCGACTCGACCGTGCCATGGCCGGCCTGCAGCTGAGGACGATGGCGTCGGTGCTGGTCGCCCGGCTGGAGCAGACCGACGAGGAGGTCGAGCGCGGGGTCACCCGGCTGCGCTGGGCCAACGCCGGGCACCTGCCCCCGGTGGTCGCCGGCCCCGACGGGCAGATCGAGGTGTTCGACGGCGCCCGCGCGGACCTGCTGCTCGGCGTGGAACCCACGGCCCAGCGCCAGGACCACGTCCGGACCATCCTCCGCGGGTCGACCGTGCTGCTCTACACCGACGGTCTGGTCGAGCGCCGGGACCAGCTGTTCGACCTCGGGGTGGAGCGGTTGCGCGAGGAGTTCGGCCAGGTGTGGCAGGCACCGGTCGGCGAGCTGGCCGACCAGCTGCTGGCCCGGATGCTGCCCGACCGCGCGGACGACGACGTCGCGCTCGTCGCCGTGCGGCTCAACCCGCAGGGCCGCCCCGCCTGACCCCCGCCGGTCAGGCGGGCGGTACCAGGTCCGCGAAGACGACGGTGTTGTCCAGGTAGCTGCCGGCCAGCTCGTCGAACACCCCTCCGCAGGTGATCACCCGCAGTCCGGCGTGGTCGATGTCGCCGTACACGGCGGCGGTCGGGAAGTCGTCCTTGTCGTACTGCCCGACCTCCTGCACGGCGAACACGGCCGTGCTCCCGTCAGCGCGGGACACGGTGATCTCGTCGCCGGGCACCACGTCGCGCAGCTCGGCGAAGACCCCCGGTGCCCCGCCCCAGTCGACGTGGCCGGCCAGTACCGCCGGCCCCCGCTCGCCGGGCGTCGGCGCCCCGGTGTACCAGCCGGCCGGGAAACCGCCGGCCGGTACCTCCATCGTGCCGTCGGCCTGCAGGCCGAGGTCCATCAGCTCCGAGTCCACCCCGATGGCCGGGATCTGCACCCGGACCGGGACGGACGCCGCCAGCACGGCGGGCTGAACCGGAGCGGCAGCGGTCGGCGTCGAGGTGACCGACGACCCGGCTGCGGGCGCGGTCGGCGTCCCATCGGCGCAACCGGTCGCCCCGAGGGCGAACAGCGCGGCCAGGCCGACCAGGCGGAGCTGAACCGGTCGCCGGCGTACTCCGGCCGCGCGGCCGGAGGTCACGGCGTGGTCGACGTCGACTCCCGGGGGTTGCTGCCGTCACCGGTGTCCACCGAGCCGACCGGCACCCGGCCGACCTGGCCGTAGGTGGTGGGCCGGTCCGGGGTGCCGGTCGGGGTCGCGGCGGCCGGGGTGCCGGTCGGCGTCGCGGTGGGTTCGGGGGTGTCGGTCGGTGTGGCGGTCGGTGTCGCGGTGGGCGGCGTTGTCGTGGGCGGCGTCGTGGGGGGCGTCGCACAGGCCGGCCGGATGATCGTGTTGCTGTCCAGGCTCACCGCGCCGCTGGAGAGCACCGAGCCCTCCAGCGTCGCGCCGGTGTTCATCGTGGTGTCCGTGAGCGTCAGGACGACGCCGCGGAAGACCGAGTTGACGCCCAGCGTGGTCGAGCTGCCGACCTGCCAGAACACGTTGCACGCGGTCGCCCCGTTGATGAGGCTGACCGACGTGCCCGGCTGGGTGATGAGAGTGGAACCGGCCTGGAAGAGGAAGACAGCGTTCGGGTCGCCCTGGCCGTCCAGGACCAGCGGCGTGGGGCCGGCGATGCTGAGCGCCGACGCCGAGGTGTAGATGCCGGGGGTGAGCGTCTGTCCGGCCAGGTCGGCCGAGATGGTGTCACCGGGCCCCTGGCCGGCGGCCGACACCAGGGCGTTGGTCAGGGCGGCGTTCGCGCTGGCGGTGACGCTGTCGTTGCCGTGGTTGGTGCCGGTGAGGGTGATCGAGGCGGTGCCGACCATCGAGGGGTCGGACGCGCCGATGTCCCCGGCGATCACGGTGGGCCCGGTGTTCGAGAACGACGATCCGGACAGCACGGCGAACGGCTCGGCGGTGCCCAGCGGCACCGCGGTCGCCGCTGGCGCTGCCTGGGCGCTGCCTGCACTGACGAGGACGAGGGACGAGGCGGCCACCATCGCGACGCCGCAGAGGGTGGTGCGCCGCACGCCGACCGACCGGAACGGGTCACGACGTGTCCGGCGGGTGGGGCTGGGGAGTGTGCTGGGGACCGACGCCACGTCGGCGCTCCTGTCTCCGACGCGGGGGTCGGACTCGCGGTGCGCTGGGGACGTCATCGGCGTGGATGCCGGTGCTCGAGGTGCCCTCGCCCCGAACAGTACGGAAGCGTAGTCGTGCAATGACTATCTGTAGTCCCAATGGGTGACGGACCGCCCTGCTCTCTTCGGCAAGATCTGTTCAGGCCGCGACATCGCCCCCCAACGTGCGGAGCAGCTCCCGCACCGCGCTCGGGCCGGACCGGTTGGCCCCGATCGTGCTCGCCGAGGGCCCGTAGCCGACCAGGTGCAGCCGGGGTTCGGCGACCACCCGGGTGCCGTCCATCGCGGAGCCCCCGCCGGGGCCCCGCAGGTGCAGCGGCGCCAGGTGCTCCAGCGCCGGCCGGAAGCCGGTGGCCCACAGGACGACGTCCGCCGGCACGAAGCGACCCGGGTCTCCGTCCCAGACCACCCCGTCGGCGGTGAGCCGGTCGAAGACCGGCAGCCGGTCCAGCACACCCCGGGCCCGGGCGGCGAGCACCGCGTCGGTCTCGACCAGCCCGGTCACGCCGACGACGCTGCCCGGGGGCAGCCCGGCGCGCACGCGCTGATCGACCAGCGCCACCGCGGCCCGGCCGGCGTCCTCGTCGAACCCGCCGCTGCGCCAGACCGGCTCGCGCCGGGTGACCCAGGTGGTGTCGGCGACCGCGCTGATCTCGATCAGCTGCTGCACCGCCGACGTCCCGCCGCCGACGACGACCACGTGCCGGCCGCGGAACTCCTCGGCACCGCGGTAGTCGGCGGCGTGCAGCTGGCGACCCCCGAACAGCTCACGCCCGGGATAGGCCGGCCAGAACGGCCGGGTCCAGGTGCCGGTGGCGTTGACCAGCCCCTGCGCCGTCCACTCGCCTGCGCTGGTGTCCAGCGCGAACCCCTCGGCGGTGCGCCGCACCGACCGGACGGCGACCGGCCGGTGGACTGGCAGGTCGAAGCGCTGCTCGTAGTCGGCGAAGTAGTCGGCGACCACCTCGCTGGCCGGTGCCGCGGGGTCGGCAGCGGGCAGGGGCAGGCCGGGCAGCGGGTGGATCCGGTGGGCCGCGCCCAGCCGCAGGGAGGGCCAGCGGTGCTGCCAGGCGCCGCCCGGCCCGGCGTTCCCGTCGAGGACGGCGAAGTCCGCACCGGCCCGCCGCAGCGCATGCCCCGCCGCCAACCCGGCCTGGCCGGCCCCGATCACCACCACGTCTGCGTGCACGCCCTGGTGAACACCGCGGGCCCCGCGCATGTGCCCAGCAGTGATCAGGTGACCTGATCACCGGCTGTCCCCCCGCACCAGCGTTGGTGCGGGGGGACAGTCATCGATCAGGTCACCTGATCGACGCTGGCGGTCGGTCCGCTGCGGACGGCGGTGAGCAGCCGGGGCCGCAACGCGCCGGAGCCCAGCAGCCGGCCGACCCGGCCGGACTGTTCCTCCGCCTGCGCCCACGCCGGGTGGTCCCCGTGCCGGCGCCGGACCTCGGCCTCGACCGCGTCGGCCCGCCGCTGCCACTCCGGCGGGCTGTCGCCGAGATCGGCATCCGCGGTGCCGGTGACCGCGAAGCCTGCCTGGGCCAGCAGGGCGTCGACCTCCGCGGGGCTCGGGAAGCTGTTGCCCTCCGGCAGCGGCGGCGGCAGCGGCGCCTCGGCCACGAACACCAGCAGTCCGAGCCGGCCGCCGGGCACCAGCACGCGGGCCAGCTCGGCGAGCATCGCCGGCTTCTCCTCGGTGGTGCAGAGCACGCCGAGGGTCCAGGCGGCGTCGAAGGAGGCGTCGGCGAGCGGCAGCGCCTGGGACAGCGCCACCACCGACGGCAGCCCGAACAGCGCGCGGCTGGCGTGCACCGCCTCGGCCATCGGCTCGACGCAGACCGCTCGCACCCCCCGGTCGGCGGCCAGCCAGCCGGCCGGCCCGCCGACCCCGGCACCGGCGTCGAGCACCCGGTCCCCGGCGCGGAGGGCCAGCGTGTCGGCGAGCCAGCGCAGCGCACCTTCACTGCCGCTGCCCCGACAGCCGGCCGGCACGGCGTGCTCCGGCCCGAGCGCGCGCACCGCCTCCTCGGTCCAGCCGGCCACCGTGCCGAACTCCGACTCCATCGCCTCGCTGGCGATCTCGCTCACGTGCCCTCCCGGATCCTGGTGGCCACCTCGGCCTTGACTGCTGCGGCCGCGGCCGGTCCGCCGGCCGACGCCAGCCCGGACAGGTTGACCCCCACCACGCCCGGCACGGCGAGCAGGGCCCGGGCCTCCCCGACCGCGGCCTCGATGCCGGCGGCCACCGGGTCGGGGGCGGCGAGCACCCGCTCGACGGCCGCGTCGTCGAGGTGCAGGCCGGGGAAGGCCTGGAGCACCCGCGCCGAGCGCTCGTCGGTGTAGACGGCGACCGAGGCGAGGAACGGCAGGGTCGCCCCCGCCGCCCGGGCGGCGGCGGTGAAGGCGGCGAGCCGGGCCGGGCCGGCCACGTGGTTGAGCACGCACAGCCGGGCGCCGGCGCGCTCCTTCTCGGCCACTCGCTGCGGGCGCAGCGGCACCGGCGGCGCGTCCGGGGACTCCGGCACCGCCGCGGTCAGCCCGGCCGCAGCAGCCAGCGCGGCAAGCCGGGTGCCGTCGAGGTCGAACACCGAGCTGACGCCGGGCCGCACGCCCGGACCGCGGCCGTCGCCGGTCACGCAGAGCACCCCGTCGACCCCCACCGCGGCCAGGCCCGCGAGCTCCTGCTCCAGCACCACGCGGTTGCGGTCCCGGCAGGCCAGCGTCGTCCACGGCCGGCCGCCGGCGGCCAGCACCTCCTGGGCCATCAGCGTGGGCGGGAGGTCGGGCCGGTTCTGGTGCTCCCCGACCAGCAGTCCGTCGCTGACCGGCGCCAGCGCGGCCACGACGGCCCGCACCGAGGCCGGGTCGAACGGGCGCACCGTGAGGTCGGTGAGGACGACCGGGCCGGTCCGCGCCCGGTCCAGCAAGCCGCCCGGCGGAGGCAGCGGCGCCGACGGGGTCGGGTCGGTCCAGCGTGGCAAGGGCGGGGCCAGGAAGACGCAGGGATGCGGCGCCAGCTCACAGCCGCCGTCGCCGCGCACCCCGCCGCAGGGCCCGAAGACCATCCGCTTGGGGCAACCGGGGCGTTCCTCGGCCTGGATGGGGCTCCCCTGCTCCTCTGCGCCCACTCCTGGTCGCTGACCCGACGCACACCGGTCGAAACCCTGAGCGGCCGCTGTGTGTCCCGCAGGCATCGATGTGTCCCGATCACCGTCTCCGGGCACTGGGGGCTGAGTCGGAGAAGACGACGAGGAGGTGACCCGTGACGCAGCGCGACGAAGAGCACCAGACGTCCCAGCACCAGCGGGTCGAACACCAGGGAGTCGAACACCAGGGAGTCGAACACCAGGGGTACCGGCACGTGGGGCACGTGCTCCAGCCGGGCGAGGACCTGACCCGGGTGGTGGCCCCGGTGCTCCGGCAGGCCCTGGCCGCCGGGGAGCCGGTGGTGATCGCCTGCCCCGAGAAGGTGGCGAGTGCGCTGGTGACCGCACTGCGGGAGGCCGGGGACGTGCACGTCGCCCCGACCCAGCCGGTCGACGGCCGGCCACCGGCCGTCCTCGCGGCGATCGCCGGGCTGGTCGACGAGTGCGCCCCGGGGGCGGGCCGCCGCCTGCACCTGGTGACCGGGCCCGGCGGACCGGACGCCGATCCGGCGGTGTGGCTGCAGACCGAGGCCCTGGTGAACCACGTGCTCGCCGAGCGCCCGGTCGACCACATCTGCCTGCTCGGTCCGCCGGTCGAGGGCGGCCCGGACGTCGACGCCATCGCCCGGGCCACCCACCCATGGCTGTTGACCGAGGAGGGCGTGGTCCGCAGCCCGGACTTCCGGGCGCCCGACGAGCTCCTCCGCGAGGTGCTGCGCGCCACCGTCCCCGACCCGCTGGAGGAGACCGAGCCCACGCTGGCCATGGTCGACCTCGAGGACATGCGGGCGCTGCGCCGGGCACTGAACCGGGTGCTGGCCGACAGCGCCCTGTCCGCGGACGCCGCGCAGGACTTCGTGCTGGCCATCGACGAGGTCACCGCGAACGCCTCCGAGCACGGCGTGCCCCCGGTCGACGTGCGGCTGTGGTGCACGCCCGAGCGGCTGCTGTGCGCGGTCACCGACCGGGGCACGGCCTTCGACGACCCGCTGGTGGGCTACGGGCCGGCGCACGGGGACATGGGGGTCGGCGGGATGGGCCTGTGGCTGGCCCGCCGCTCGGTCGACAGCCTGACCGCGTCGCCGGCCGACGACTCCGGCGACGGCTGCACCGTCCGCCTGGTCGTCAACGCCTGCTGACAGCCCCTCTCCGGAGGCTCACCCCCGCTCGCACGGGCCGGGTCTCCGGAGAGGGGCTGCGCAGCGTGGGCGTCGCGGTCACCCGGCGACGGGGAGCAGTCCGGCGGCCTCGATGAGGCGCGCCTGCTCGCGACACCAGGGCGACCAGGCGTCGTACTGCTGGGTCTCCTGCCGGGCGCGGAAGGTGTGCCAGTCCAGCACCTCCCACTCCCCCACCTCGCTGGGCTCGGGTGCCGGCGTGCCGGTGAACCGGCCGACGTAGACCGGACAGATCTCGTTCTCCACGACACCCCGGAACTCGGCCCGGTAGCGGTAGGAGGGCAGCGCCGGGCGCAGATCGGCCACGTCGAGCCCGAGCTCGTACCGGGCGCGTCGGGCGATCGCCTGCAGGTCGTCCTCACCCGGCCCCGGGTGCCCGCAGACCGTGTTGGTCCACATCCCCGGGAAGGTGGCCTTCTCCGCCGCTCTGCGGGTGACCAGCAGCCGGCCGTCGTCGGCGAAGAGGTAGGCGGAGAACGCGCGGTGCAACGGCGTCTCGCCTGTGTGCACCAACGGCTTCGGCATGGTGCCGATCGCCGCCCCGTCCTCGTCGACCAGCACGATCAGCTCTGCCGTCGGGGATGCCACCACGCCCCCATGATCCCCGACGCGGGCCCATCGCGCGCAGAGGACCGACGATCAAGATCGACTCGGATGGGTGAGAGGGCGTCGTCACGCACAGCGATCGTCTGCAGACTCTTGGGCGTCACCATGGCCGGCGACCCGAGAGGACCAGCACGGATGAGCAGCACCACGACGGCGACCGTCGCCCTCCCCGACGGAGCCCTCCAGGTCGCGCTCTCCGCCGACCTGGCCCGCACCGACGCCGGCGGCACCCTCCGTGAGCTCGCGCAGCCCGTCCACCGGGTGCCCGGGGGCGCGACGATGGCCTCGGTCGACGCGCTGTTCCGGCGCGATGCCTCCCTCCGCTGGGTCGTCGTCGACGGGCCCGGTGACCCGGTGCTGGTCAGCCGATCGTGGTTCGAGCTGTCCATGACCGGCCGGTTGGGCTACGGCCGGCTGTTGCAGCAGCGCCGCCGGGTGCGGGACGCCGCACCACCGGAGACGCTGCGGTATCCCGCCGACTGCCCCGTCGCCCGCGCGGCCGCGGCCGTCATCCACCGGCGCTCCGGCGGCGAGGACCTGCTCGACGGCGTGCTGGTCTCCTGGCCCGACGGCCGGCTGGGCGTCGCCCCGGTGACCGCCGTCTTCGAACAGCTCGCCCAGGAGTACGCCCACCAGGCCCTGCACGACCCTCTCACCGGGCTGCCGAACCGGCTGTTCCTGCTCGAGCGGCTGCGGCAGGCCGTCTGCCCGGGGTCCTCCGCCGTGCTGTTCGTCATCGACCTGGACCGGTTCAAGGACGTCAACGACCATCTCGGCCACGCGGCCGGTGACGACGTGCTGACCGAGTTCGCGCATCGGCTGCGCACCGTCGCCCGCAGCGAGGACCTGGTGGTCCGGCTCAGCGGCGACGAGTTCGCCCTGCTGACGCCGGCGCTGACCACCGCGCAGAGCACCGCGCTGGCGGAGCGGATCGTGCTGACCGCGGCGGCGCCGTTCGTCGTCCTCCCGCGCGGCGCCCACCGGGACGCCGAACAGCTGGCCAGCCTCGGGGCGAGCGTCGGGGTGGCCAGCTGCTCGATGGAGGTGCGCTCGCCGGACGAGCTGCTGCACCGGGCCGACCTGGCGATGTTCCGGGCCAAGTCGCTGGGCCGGGGCCGGGTGGCCCACTTCGACACCGCGCTGTTGGAGGACGCCGAGATCACCGACGCGGTGCGCGCCCGGCACCGGATGGAGCGGCGGCTGCGGCTGGCCATCGAGTCGCGCTCGCTGTCCCTGCACTACCAGCCGGTCGTCACGCTGCCCTCCGGCCAGGTGACCGGGGTGGAGGCGCTGGCCCGCTGGGAGGACGACGAGCTGGGCCGGGTGGCCCCCGACCAGTTCATCCCGCTCGCCGAGCGGACCGGCCTGGTCGTCGACCTGGGGCGCTGGGTGCTGCAGACCGCCTGCCGGGAGGCCGCTTCGTGGCCGGCCGGCCCCTCCGGGGTGCCCCCGACCGTCGCCGTCAACGTCTCCCCGGTGCAACTGGCCCAGCGGGGCTTCATCGACGACGTGACCCGGGCGCTGGCCGACAGCGGGCTGGCCCCGGACCGGCTGTGCCTGGAGATCACCGAGACCGCGGCGATCACCGACCTGACCGCCACCGCGGCGCGGCTGAGCCAGGTGCGCGACCTGGGCGTGCGGCTGGCCCTGGACGACTTCGGCGCCGGGCACTCCGCGCTGACGCTGCTGCGCGCCCTGCCGGTCCACCTGGTCAAGATCGACCGCTCGTTCATCGAGCGGGTGGCCAGTGACACCGCCGACGCGGTGCTGGTCCGGCTGGTCATCGAGGCGGCGCACAGCCTGGGCCGCCGGGTCTGCGCCGAGGGCGTCGAGACCGCCGAGCAGGCCCAGCAGCTGGTCTCGATGGGCTGCGACTCGGCGCAGGGCTGGCTGTTCGGCCGCCCTGAGCCGGCCTCGCCCCGGCTCGCCGGACTGCTCACCTCCCGCACCCTGGCCGAACCGCTGGCCAGCGACGCCGTGCTGCCGCTGGGCGGCAACGACGAACTGGTCCTGGTGACCACCCCGGAGCGGGTCATCACCTACGCCTCGGCCAGCAGCGGGCCGATCCTCGGCTGGCTGCCGCAGGAGCTGGTCGGCAGGTCCGTCGCCGACTTCTTCCACCCCGACGACCTCGCACGGGTCCGCACGGACCGGGAGCTCGCCGCCCGGTACAGCGTCGGCCTCGGGGTGCACCGGGTGCTGCACCGGGACGGCAGCGTCCGCTGGCTGGAGAGCGACACCCGGCGGCTGGCCGCCGACGACGGCACCGTGCGCGAGGTGCTCTCGGTCTCCCGGGACGTGACCGCCACGGTCGAGGCGCGGCGCGACCTGGCCGACAGCGAGCTGATGTTCCGGCACGCCTTCGACGACGCCCCGATCGGCATGACCCTGACCCGGATGGACGGCTCGCTGGTACGGGTGAACAAGGCGTTCGCGGCGCTGCTCGGGAGCACGACCGAGGCGCTCGCCGCCCGCCGCGTCCAGGACCTGACCCCGGGCGACGGCCAGGCGGCGGTCGGTGCGCTGTTCACCGAGTTCATCGGCGTCACCGAGCTCTCCACCCGCTTTCGGCACGCCGACGGCACCGAGGTGCCGGTGCTGGTGCGCGTCTCGGTGGTCCGGGACCAGGCCGGGGAACCGACGTCGGTCTTCTCCCACGTGCTGCCCGAGTCGGCGCCGGCCATCGTCCCCGCTGCGTGAACCGAGCCCGCAGCGGGCGGTGAGCCAGGCCGCCGACGGGGGCTGCCCGGTCAGTGCTGGGCGTTCTCCGTGTGCGTCAGGTCGCCGTAGTCGGCGGGCAGCTGGTCGAGCACGCGCAGGTACTCCGCCCCCACCGCCTCCCGCAGCGCTGCGGTGACCGCGCGGGCGTGCTGACGCGCCTGCTCGGGGGTACAGCCCTGGCCCTCCGCTTCGGCCACCCGGCGGTAGAACTCCGCCAGGTCGAACCGCTCGACCGACCCGTCCGTCGGGACTGCGTCGGCCAGCTCACCCGGCAACTGCGCCGCCAGGTCGGCCGCCTCGGTGGACAACCGCTGGCCCAGCACCATGAGGGTCGCCCGGATCGCCTGCACGGCGTGCTCGTGGTCGGGGATGCGGGCGGACTGCTGCACGGCGGACACGAACTCGTGTTCCTGCATCGTTCCTCCTCGTTCCTCTGGTGACGGCGCCCGCGGACCGCGGGCGCCGGACCGCACCGGTGACCTCGGTCAGCCGATGCGGAGGTCCTCGACGTCCTCGGTGCGCACCGTCAGCCCGAGACCGGGCGCGTCACCCGGCGGCCGGACACGACCGTGCACCGGCTCGACGACGCCGTCGAAGAGCCGGCGCTCGAACCGCCCGGCGCCGCACATCGCCGCGAAGTCCGGCAACCGGGCGCCGTGCTCCCGGCGGGCCTCGGCCACAGGGTGCGCGGATCGGGGAGATCGGTGGTGGCCACGGCTCAGCTCCGGTGCGGCAGGAACTCCTGGATCTTGGTCTTGGCGCCCTGCTTGACCACTCCCCAGGCGTTCTCGTCACCCTTGAACAGCGACTTGGCCGTCTCGGTCATCTGGTCGAGCGTGGCGTGCGGCGGGATCGGCGGGACGTCCGCGTCGCACAGCACGTCGATGACCGCCGGCTTCCCGGCTGCCAGCGCGCGGTCCCAGGCCGGGCCGACCTGCTCGGGGTCGTCGACCGTGATCGCCTCGAACCCCAGCCCGGCGGCGAAGGCCGCGTAGGAGATGTCCGGGAGGGTCTGCGACTCCGCCAGCTTGGGCTCCCCGCCCATGGCCCGCATCTCCCAGGTCACCTGGTTGAGGTCGTTGTTGTGCAGCACCGCCACGACCAGCCGCGGGTCGGTCCACTCCTGCCAGTAGCGGGAGATGGTGATCAGCTCGGCCAGGCCGTTCATCTGCATCGCGCCGTCCCCGGCGAAGGCGATGACCGGCCGGTCGGGGTGGCCGAACTTGGCGCCGATCCCGTAGGGCACGGCCGGGCCCATGGTGGCCAGGGTGCCCGACAGCGAGCCGCGGTTGCCCGGGCCGAACCGGAGGTGCCGGGCGTACCAGTTCGCCGCCGACCCGGAGTCCGCGGTGAGGATCGCGTTGCCGGGCAAGCGGTCGTTGAGCTCCCAGAACAGCCGCATCGGGTTGACCGGGTCGGCGTCGGTCATCGCCCGCATGTGGATGGTCTCCCACCACCGCCGGACGTCGTCCTCGATGCCCTCCCGCCAGGACCGGTCCTGCTTGCGCTCCAGCAGCGGGACCAGCGCGCGCAGCGTGGCCGCCGCGTCGCCGACGAGGTTGAGCTCGTAGGGGTAGCGCATCCCGATGTACTTCGCGTCGTGGTCGATCTGCACGGCGCGGGCCTGGTCGTACTCGGGGAAGAACTCGCTGTAGGGCAGGTTCGACCCCACGGTCAGCAGGGTGTCGCAGTCCTTCATCATGTCCCAGGTGGGGCGCGTGCCCAGCAGCCCGATCGACCCGGTGACGAACGGCAGGTCGTCGGGGAGCACGTCCTTCCCCAGCAGCGCCTTGGCCACCCCGGCACCGAGCAGGTCGGCGACCTCGACCACCTCGGCGCGGGCACCCCGGGCACCCTGCCCGACGAGCATCGCCACCTTGTCCCCTGCGTTGAGCAGGTCGGCGGCGGCGCGGATCGAGGGGTCGTCCGGGGTCACCTGCGGCATGGAGGTGTGCACCCCGCCCGAGGGCACCATCTTGTGCTCGTGCGTCGGTGGGCTGTAGTCCAGCTCCTGGACGTCGGCCGGGATGATGATCGCCGTCGGCGCGTGCTCGGCCGCCGCTGTCCGCATGGCCCGGTCCAGGACGTTGGGCAGCTGCTCGGGCACGTTCACCACGTGCACGTAGTGGTGGGCGACGTCCTTGAACAGCGACAGCAGGTCCACCTCCTGCTGGTAGGACCCGCCCATGGCGCTGCGGTCGGTCTGCCCGACGATCGCGACGACCGGCACGTGGTCGAGCTTCGCGTCGTACAGGCCGTTCAACAGGTGGATGGCGCCCGGGCCGGAGGTGGCCAGGCAGACCCCGACGCGGCCGGTGAACTTGGCGTAGCCGACCGCCTCGAAGGCGGACATCTCCTCGTGCCGGGACTGGATGAACTGCAGGTGGTCCTGCTTGCCGAAGGACGCCAGGATCCCGTTGATCCCGTCCCCCGGATAGGCGAAGACCTTCTCCACGTCCCACTCGTGCAGTCGTTCCAGCAGGACGTCAGCGACAGTGCGACTCATGGCGAGATCCCCTCGCGTCGACTTCATCGTCCCCTGATCGGCTACCCCTGACCCGGGCACGAAAACGACGGCCGGCCCGGGATCGGGCCGGCTGCCACGGAGCCCGTCCGGATGTTTGGGCGGGAGTCGTGGGGTAGGGGAAAGTGGTCCAGATCGCACACGGAACGGAGGACCACGCCATGAGCACCCACGAAGCCGGCGACGTCACCGGCACCGCTGACAAGGACTACAACCTCCTCTGGTTCACCCAGGCCAGCCTGGACAACGCGCTCCGCCTGGAGACCTACGTCCAGGACGCCGAGCGCGCGGGCGACTCCGAGCTGGCGGAGTTCTTCCGCAAGGCGCAGCACGAGAGCCGCAAGGGCGGTGAGCAGGGCAAGGTCATGCTCAAGGCCCGCCTGGGCAGCTGACCCGGATGCGGACGACGCTGCTCACCGACGGCCCGCCCCGACAGCACGCCGTCGTCTTCGACACCGGCGACGAGGTCGTGGACGGGCTCACCGGCTGGGCCGAGCAGCAGGACCTGCCGGGCAGCTCCTTCACCGGCATCGGCGCCTTCTCCTCGGCGACGGTCGGGTACTACGACCTCGACGAGCAGGAGTACGCCGAGATCCCGGTGCCCGACCAGGTGGAGGTGCTGACCCTGGCAGGCGACATCACCCGGGACGGCGAGGGCGGCTGGCAGGTGCACACGCACGTGGTGTGCGGCCGGCGGGACGGGTCGACCGTCGGCGGGCACCTGCTCCGTGCCGTGACCCGCCCGACCCTCAAGGTGGTGGTCACCACCGGCGCGAGCCACCTGCAGCGCCGGCACGACCCGGCCTCCGGTCTGGCGCTGATCGACCCGGACGCCTCCTGAGACGGTTCCCGCGTGAGCCGCGGGCGGAGCGGGCAGTGAGTCGGGCATGGACACCTTCCGGAACGGCGACCTCGTCTTCGACGTCCGCGACTCCGGGCCGACCGACGGCGAGCCCGTCGTGCTGCTGCACGGGTTCCCGCAGGACGCCGGCGCCTTCGACCGGCTGAGCCCGGCCCTGCACTCGGCCGGACTGCGCACGCTCGCCCCGGACCAGCGCGGGTACTCCCCCGGTGCCCGGCCGAGCGGGCGTTCGGCCTACCGGCTGCGGACGGTCGTCGATGACGTCCTGGCGATGCTGGACGCCGCCGGCCTGACCAGCGCGCACGTCGTCGGCCACGACTGGGGCGGGATCGCGGCCTGGGCGCTGGCGGCCTGGCACCCCTGGCGGGTGCGCACGCTGACCGCCCTGTCGGTGCCACATCCCGCGGCGATGAGCCAGGCGCTGGGCCACAGCGACCAGGGGGTGCGGTCGGCCTACGTCGGGTTCTTCCAGCTGCCCGCCGTCCCGGAGGCGGTGCTGCTGGCCGGCCGCGGCGCGGTGCTGCGCCGGACGCTCGGCCAGGGCGGGCTGCCGGCCGAGCTGGTGGACCGGTACGTCGAGCGGATGCGCGAGCCGGGCGCGCTCACCGCCGCGTTGAACTGGTACCGGGCGCTGCCACTGGCCGGCGGCGCCCCGGTGGGCACGGTGCGCGTGCCCACCCTGCACCTCTGGGGCGCCCGGGACCCCTTCCTGGGCCGGACCGCGACCGAGGCGACCGCGGAGTTCGTCGCCGCCCCGTACGCGCTGGAGGTGCTCGAGGACGTCGGCCACTGGATCCCCGAACTCGCCGCCGAGCGGACCGCGGAGCTCGTCACCGCACACGTGCGCACGGCCGGGGCGCCGCGCCGCTGACCGGCCCCGTCCGCACCGTTCGTCGGTGGGCCCCGGCATGCTCGTCCCGAGCAGCAGCCGACAGCCGCACCCCGCACCCGAGCCAGGAGCCCGAGATCGACATCCCCCAGCCCAGCCCACCGGCCGACGGCGCTGTCGCCGTGGGCGGCGCGCCGGCCTGGTTCCACGCCCTGGACGACACGAGCCTCGCCCTGCTCGCGATCTGCCGCACCGACGGCACCCTGCTCGCCGCCAACCGGCAGGCGTTCGAGGGCAGTGGGCTGACCCCGGCCGAGGAGATCGGCCGGCCGTTCTGGGCCACCGGCTGGTGGAGCGGGAGCGTCGCGGTGGCCGACCGGGTCCGCGCCTGGTGCGCCGAGGTGGCGGCCGGCGGCGCCCCGGTGCGCGCGCAGACCCCCTGGTTCCAGGCCGACGGCAGCGAGCGGACGCTGGACCTGACCCTGCAGCTGGTCCAGGACCAGGCCACCGGGACCGCCTACCTCCTGCCCAACGGCACGGACGTCACCGACCGGCTGGCCGCCGCCCGCACCGCCGCTCAGGCCACCGCCGCGCAGGAGGAGGCCGAGGCGCTGCGCCGGCTGGACGCGGCCCGCTCGGCCGACCTCGCCCACCTCCGCACGGTGGAGGCGCAGCTGTCCCGGGCGCTCGAGCTGTCGGAGAAGGTGCTGGCCAACACCGCCGACGGCATCTACGGGCTGGACACCGAGGGCCGGGTCGAGTTCGTCAACCCCGCGGCCATCCGGATCACCGGCCACAGCCGGGAGGAGCAGCTCGGCGGTGAGCAGCACGCGCTGATCCACCGCCACCGCCGCGACGGCTCCCCCTACCCCCGCGAGGAGTGCCCCACCTGGCAGGCGCTGCGCACCGGCGTCCCCGTGGTCGCCGACGACGAGGTGTTCTGGCGCAGTGACGGCACCCCGGTGCCGGTCGAGCTGGTCGCCGTCCCCACGATCGAGGACGGCGCCGTCACCGGTGTGGTGGTCTCCTTCCGCGACCTCACCGACCGGCGGGCCGCCGCCGAACAGGCCGCCGAGCTGCGCCGGCTCGAGGAGCAGGCGGCCCAGGAGCGGGCGCTGTCCGACCGGCTCCAGCAGGCGCTGCTCACCCCGCCACCGGAGCCGGACCACCTGCACGTCGTCGTCCGGTACCAGCCGGCCGAGCACGGCGCCCAGGTCGGCGGCGACTGGTACGACGCGTTCCTGCAGCACGACGGGTCCACGGTCCTGGTGATCGGCGACGTCGTCGGGCACGACAGCCGCGCGGCCGCGGCGATGGGCCAGTGGCGCGGGCTGATGCGCGCCCTGGCCTACGACGACGGCGGTGACCTCCCCGCGGTCCTGCGCCGGGCCGAGCGGACCGCGCTCGGCCTGGACGTGAGCACCCTCGCCACCGCGCTGCTGGCCCGGATCGAGCGGCGGCCCGACCTGCCGGGCAGTGCGACCCGCCTGCTGCGCTGGGCCAGCGCCGGCCACCCCCCGCCGCTGCTGCTGGCCCCCGACGGCACGAGCACGGTGCTCAACACCCGGCCCGACCTGATGCTCGGCGTCTCGGCCGACGTCGTCCGCGCCGGTCACGAGGCGGCGCTCCCGGACGACGCCACCCTGCTGCTGTACACCGACGGCCTCATCGAACGGCGCGGCGCGGACCTCGACGAGGGGCTGGCCGAGCTGCAGGCGGCGGTCGCCGACCTGGGTCAGCGGCCGGTGGACGAGCTGTGCGACACCCTGCTGGCCCGGCTCGTGCCCGCGAACGTCACCGACGACGTCGCCCTGATCGCGGTGCGGCTCCACCCGGAGGACCGACCGCGCCCTCCCGGGCCCGCTCGACCGGCGACGGGTGACGACGGGGTCGCGCGGGTAGCGCCCGGGGCATGGCTGAGCTGAACAGCGGACTCCTCCCGGGCATGACCGTCGCGATCACCGGCGCGAGCGGCAACGTGGGGACGGCGCTGCTGCGCGCCCTCGCCGACACCGGCGTGGCCGAGGTGCGCGGGCTGGCCCGCCGCCGCCCACCGGAGACCGAGCCCTACGCAGGAGTGCGGTGGTTCCGCGCCGACCTGGGCTCCCCGGACAGCGAGCCGGTGCTGGCCGAGTTCCTCGACGGCGTCGACGTCGTCGTGCACCTGGCCTGGGCGCTGACCCCGGACCGGGAGCCCGACGTGCTGCACGCCGTCAACATCGAGGGCACCCGCCGGGTGCTCGCCGCCGCCGGTGCCGCCGGCGTCCGGCACGTGGTGCACATGTCCTCGATCGGCACGTACGCCGCCGGCCCGCAGACCCACCCGGTCGGCGAGGACTGGCCCGCCACTGGCGTCCCCAGCTCCCAGTACAGCCGGCAGAAGGTGCAGTGCGAGCAGTTCGTGCGGGACTTCGACGCAGCGCACCCCGACGTCACCGTCTCGGTGACCCGCCCGACGCTGGTGCTGCAACCCGACGCGGCCAGCGAGATCGGCCGGTACTTCCTCGGCCCGGTCTTCTTCCCGGCCGCGCGGGCCCTGCCGGGCGCGGTGGCCAAGCTGCTCCCCCTGCCGCTGCCCAGCTCCCTGCACCTCGGGTTCGTGCACGCCGACGACGTCGCCGACGCGATCTCCCGGATCATCGACCGCCGGGCACCGGGCGCGTTCAACCTCACGGCCCCGCCCAACTTCGACGCCGACGGGCTGGCCGGCGCGCTGGGCGCGCGGCGGGTGCCGGTGCCGGCGGTCGTGCTCCGCACCGGCATGCAGGCGGCGTTCCTCGCCCGCCTGCTGCAGATCGAGCCCGGCTGGCTGGACCTGGGGATGGGGGTGCCACCGTTGGACACCACCAGGGCCCGCATCGAGCTGGACTGGCGGGCCAGGCACAACGGCGGCGACCTGCTGCGCGAGTTCGTGGCCGCGCTGAGCAGCGGGCAGGGTCACGCCGGCCCGCTGCTGCACCCCGGCACCGAGCACACGCCCGCCTAGCTGGACGTCCTCCGTCAGCTGCGGGGCATGCCGGCGGCGCGGAGCAGCGCGTTGCCGATGATCACCTTCTGCACCTCGCTGGTGCCCTCGTAGAGCCGGTACAGCCGGGCGTCCCGGTAGAAGCGCTCGACCGGTGTCGTCCGCAGGTAGCCCAGCCCGCCGTGCACCTGCACGGCGCGGTCGGTGGCCCGGCCGACCATCTCGCTGCAGAAGAGCTTCGCCGCCGAGGGCCCGACGGAGGTGTCCTCGCCCGAGTCGTACCGCGCGGCGACGTCGACGACCATGCTGCGGGCGGCCAGCAGCTCGGTGTGCATGTCGGCGAGCATCGCCTGCACCAGCTGGAACCGGCCGATCGGCGCCCCGCCCTGTTTCGCGGTGGCGGCGTAGGCGACCGACTCGTCGAGCACCCGCTGCGCCATCCCCACGCACAGCGCGGCGATGTGCAGCCGGCCGCGGGAGAGCACGGTCAGCGCCTTGGCGTAGCCGCGGCCCTCCTCGCCGATCAGCGCACCGGCGTCGATCCGGGCGTCGTCGAAGAACACCTCGGCGGTCCACGCGCCGGACTGGCCCATCTTCTTGTCCTTCGGGCCGACGGTGACCCCGGGGGCGGTCGCGTCCACGACGAAGGTGGAGATCCCCCGGCCACCGCGCTCGGCCGGATCGGTGCGCGCGAAGACGACGAAGAGGTCGGCGATCGGCGCGTTGGTGATGTAGCGCTTCCCGCCGCTGATCACCCACCCGTCGCCGTCCCGGCGGGCGGTGGTGCGCAGCCCGGCCGGGTCGGAGCCGGCCTCGGCCTCGGTGAGCGCGAAGGAGCCGATCAGCTCACCGGCCGCCAGCCGGGGCAGGTACGCCTTCTGCTGCTCGTCGTTGCCGAACTTGGCGATCACCTGTCCGGCGATGCCGTTGTTCGTGCCGAACAGCGACCGGAACGCCGGGGTCGTGTAGCCGAACTCGAAGGCCAGCTGGACGTCCTCGCTCATGGTGACGCCGAGGCCGCCGTGCTCCTCGGGCAACGCGTAGCCGAAGAGCCCCATCTCCCCGGCGGCGCTGCGCAGCTCGTCGGGGATCCGGTCGTCGAGGTCGATCTCCTCCTCGCGGGGCACCACCACCTCCCGCACCAGCTGGCGAACGGCGTCCTTGACCTGGCGGAAGACATCGGCGTCCATGCCGGACATGCTGAACCCCCGGCCGCGCACAGCGCGACCGGGGGTCCTTCGTCAGGCCAGGGCGTCCAGGCGGGCCATCTCGTCGGCGGAGAGGGTGAGCTGGGCCGCGCCGAGGTTCTCGGTCAGGTGGTCGACCGACTTGGTGCCCGGGATCGGCAGGATCACCGGGGACTTCTGCAGCAGCCAGGCCAGCGCGACCTGCGACGGGGTGGCGCCGAGCTCCTCCGCCACCGCCGCGACCGGGCTGTCGGGCTTGGCCAGGTCACCGGTGGCGATCGGGAACCACGGGATGAAGGCGATGCCCTCGGCCTCGGCGTACTCCAGCACGTCCTGGGACTGCCGGTTGGTCAGGTTGTACAGGTTCTGCACGCTGACGATCTCGGTGATCTCGCGAGCCTGCTCCAGCTCGTCGACGGAGACCTCGGAGACGCCGATGTGGCGCACCTTGCCCCGCTCCTTGAGGTCGGCGAAGGCGCCGAGCTGGTCGGCCAGCGGCACCTGCGGGTCGATCCGGTGCAGCTGGATGAGGTCGATCCGGTCGACCTTGAGGTTGCGCAGCGAGAGCTCGACCTGCTGGGTGAGGTACTCGGGGCGACCACAGACCGGCCACACGCCGGGGCCGGTGCGGGTCAGGCCCGCCTTGGTGCCGATGACCAGCCCGTCGGGGTACGGGAACGCGGCCTCGGCGATGATCTGCTCGCTGACCTGCGGACCGTAGGAGTCGGCGGTGTCGATGAAGTCGACCCCCGCCTCGATCGCGGCCCGCACGACCTCGATCGCGCCCGGGCGGTCGGCCGGCTGGTCCCAGACGCCGGGGCCGGTCAGCTGCATGGCGCCGTAGCCGAGGCGGTGGACGGTCAGGTCCCCACCGAGGTCGAAGGTGAGCGGGGTGGTGGCGGTGGTCATGGGTCCTCCTGCGCATCGGGTGTCCGGCGCCCGCGGCCGTGCCGGCGGGTCCTGTTGTGCACAAGGTGTCTCGTTGGCCGCCCCTTCCCGACTCCGTGGACTGTGACCGGCGCCACCCGCCGTCCCCCGCCGTCGACCGGCACCGACCGCTGGAGGAAGGTGGACCGGTGCAACGAGGTGGCCTGGCGCGACCCAGAGGGCGGGCCGGGGCGACCGCCGTGCCGCTCCTCCTGCTGGCCGGGGTGGTGCTGGTCGCACTGAA
Source organism: Modestobacter caceresii (assembly GCF_000761485.1). Classification (GTDB taxonomy): domain Bacteria; phylum Actinomycetota; class Actinomycetes; order Mycobacteriales; family Geodermatophilaceae; genus Modestobacter; species Modestobacter caceresii. The sequence goes on along the minus strand of NZ_JPMX01000009.1, from coordinate 37,025 downwards.
CCTGCGCGGGCCGCTGGTGGCGATCGCCCCCGTGGTCGACGCCATGCGGGCCGACCTGGGGGTCTCCACCGGCACGATCGGGCTGCTGACCAGCATCCCGGTGCTCTGCTTCGGGCTGGCCGCTCCGCTGGCGTCGCTGCTCATCGCCCGCACCGGGGTCCACCGCGCGGTCGTCGTCTCGATGGCCGGGGTGCTCGCCGGCACGCTGCTGCGCTCGCTGGGCAGCCCCACCGCTGCGATCGCGGGCACCGTCGTCATCGGCCTGGCCATCACCGTCGGCAACGTCGTCGTCCCGGTCGTCATCGGCCGCGACTTCCCCGGCGCCACCAACGTGGTCACCGCCGCCTACACGGCGGCGCTCAACATCGGCTCCACGCTCACCTCCGCCCTCACCGCCCCACTCGCCGACCTGGTCGGCTGGCAGGTCGCGCTGGCCGCCTGGGGGCTCCTGGTCGTCGTCGCCGCCACCGTCTGGACCGCCGCACTGCGCCAGCAGGTCGCCCGCGCCGCCGCGGCCGAGGCGGCGGGCACCGCGCCGCCTCCGCCGGCACCGGTCGCGCCCGGCCGCTCGGTCTGGCGGCAGCCGGCGGCCTGGGGCCTCACGCTGGCCTTCGCCGGCCAGGCGTTCAGCTACTACGGGGCGACCGCGTGGCTGCCCACCCTGCTGGCCGACGTGAACGGGATGACCCGGGCGGCGGCCGGGGCCAGCTCCGCGTTGTTCCAGGTGTTCGCCGTGGTCGGCGCCTTCGCCGTCCCGGCACTGGTGGCCTGGTGGAAGCGCCCGTCCATGGTGCTGCTGGCGGTCACCGTCGTCTGGGCGGCGCTGCCGCTGGGGCTGCTGACCGCCCCGTCGCTGTGGGCCCTGTGGTGCTCGCTGGCCGGGATCGCCCAGGGCGGCGGCATCACCGTCGTCTTCATCGCGATCGTCCGCCGGTCCCGGGACCTGACCGAGAACCGCCGTCTCTCGGCGATGGTGCAGGGTGGCGGTTACGTCGTGGCCGCGACCGGCCCCCTGGTGATCGGCACCGTGCACGAGGCGAGCAGTGGTTGGAGCGCGCCGCTGCTGGTCATCCTGGGGTCAGTGGTCGTCATGGCCGTGGCCGGCACGGCGTCCGCCGGTGGCCGGACCGAGGCAGCAACCGAGGCGGGACCGGTACCGGTCCCCGCAGGGGAGGAACGTCGTGGGTGAGCTGGTGGTCGTCCGGCACGGGCAGACCGAGTGGAGCGCGAGCGGGCAGCACACCGGCCTGACCGACCTGCCGCTGTTGCCGCACGGCGAGGACGACGGCCGACGGCTGCGCCCGGTGCTCGGTCAGCGGGAGATCACGCACGCCTTCGTCAGCCCGCTGGTCCGGGCCCGGCACACCGCCGAGCTCGCCGGGCTGTTCGAGGGCGGCATCGACGCCCAGCTGGAGCCGGACCTCGTCGAGGTCGACTACGGCGGCTGGGAGGGGCTGACGACGCCGGAGATCAGCGAGCGCGTCGGCCACTCCTGGTCGCTGTGGCACGACGGCACGGTCCCCGGCGAGACCCCGGGCGAGACGCTGGCGCAGGTGGCCGAACGGGTCGACCGGGTACTGGAGAAGGCCCGCCCGCTGCTGGCCGACGGGGACGTCGCCCTCGTGGCGCACGGCCACGTGCTGCGGGTCCTGGCCGCCCGCTGGATCGGCTTCGGCCCGGAGCAGGGCGCACTGCTCCCCCTCGCCACGGGCCGGTACGGCACGCTCGGGTTCGACCACGAGTGGCAGGCACTGACCGGCTGGAACACCGGCTGCCCCTAGGCGAAGGCGAGCTCCGGTTCGGCCTCGGGCTCGGGGCGCACCGGGCGGCCGAACAGCCAGCCCTGACCCAGGTCGGCCCCCACGGCCCGTGCCTGGTCGGCGATCCGCTCGGACTCGATGCCCTCGGCCACCACGACCCCGCCCTGCAGGTGGGTCAGCTCGGTGAGCGCCCGGGCGATGGCCTGGGCACCGGGTTCCTGCAGCCGGGAGACGAGGGTCTTGCTGAGCTTGACGACGTCGGGGCGCACCACGCTCACCAGCGCCAGGCTGGACCAGCCGACGCCGACGTCGTCCAGCGCCACCCGCCAGCCCAGCGACCGGTGGTGTTCGAGCACCGAGAGCAGGTGCTCGTGGTCGATCACCGCGTGCGAGGCGACGACCTCGAACACCAGCTGCCGGAGGTCGATGCCGCTGTCGTGCACCGCCCGCTCGGTGCTGGCCAGACACACCGAGGGCCGGTGCACCGCCGCCGGGTCGGAGTTCACGTAGAGGTCCGCGCTGCCCAGCCACCCGGCCGCGCCGCGGATGGCGGCCTCCCGGGCCACCCGGTCCAGCCGACGCAGCCAGCCGGCCCGCTCGGCGAGGAAGAACAGGTCGCCGCCGCCGACCTCGCGCCCGTCGACCCGGCCGCGCAGCAGCGCCTCGTGGCCGACCATGCCGCCGGTCGCCAGGGACATGATCGGCTGGTAGACCGGCCAGAGCTCGGCGTCGGTGAGCAGCGCCATCTCCACGGTCACCCCGCGGCGGGCCAGCTCGACGGCGAGCGTGGGTGCGGTGAGCAGCCGGGTGGCCAGGGCGACGCCGTCGCTGGGTGGGTCGGTGGTCACCCGGACCGCTTCGGTCTCGGCAGCGGTGAGCTCCCGGGCCAGCCGCTGGAAGAGCCGGTCGATCCGCCGGCCGCCCTCGTCGTCCACGATGTCCAGGAGTCCGGGGGCGGTGCCGATCCGCAGCCCCATCGCCCCGGCGATCCGGGAGATGCTGGGCAGCACGTGGCTGAGCGTGCTGGCCAGCTGCAGCCGGCGGGCACGCTGGGGGGTCTCCCAGGAGGGACGAACGACGTCCACAGGCTCGTTCACCGCTGCAGGATGACCGACGGTGACCCCTCGAACACGCAGGCGCGCGGGCCGGGTCCTGCCCGTCCCCAGCACGGGGGAGGTCACACGCCGCGGAAGATCAACTCGACTAGTGTCCCAGGTGTGCCTCCCCTGTCTCCCGCCGATGGTGCACGCCCCAGTCGCGGCGGGAGGCCGCGTGATCCCTCCCGCGACGGGGCCATCCGGCAAGCGATCCTGCGGGTGCTGGCCGAGTCGGGCTATGCGGCCCTGACGATGGACGCCGTCGCCTCGGCCGCCGGTGTCGGCAAGGCCACGATCTACCGCCGCTGGCGGACCAAGTCCGAGCTGGTCGCCGACGCCGTCGCCGAGCTGAGCGAGAAGTCGATCGAGCCGCCCGACACCGGTTCGCTCGAGGGCGACCTCCGGCTCCTGCTGCACTGGCTGGTCGATGCGGTCAACGGACCGCTCGGTGCGGCCACGCTGTCGCTGCTGTCGGCGCTGCCGCACGAGCCGGAGCTGCGCGAGGCCTTCCACAGCGGCCCGATGGAGGTCTGGAGCTCGACGTTCCGCCAGGTCTGGGAGCGTGCCGAGGCCCGCGGCGAGGTCCAGCCGGCGGCGCTGGGCACCGCCGTGGCCACGACGGCGAGCTCGCCGATCCTGCAGCGCTGGCTCTTCGGCGGGGAGCCGGTGTCGACCGACTTCGCCGACGAGGTGCTGACCGACGTCGTCCTGCCGCTGGTCTCCGCCCGCCGCGCCGCCTGAGCCGCGCCGGCAGCCTCAGGCCGCCGGCGCGCTGGACCGGAAGGCCCGCAGCCGCAGGCTGTTGGTGACCACCAGCACCGAGGACGCCGCCATCGCCAACCCGGCCAGCAGCGGGTTGAGGAACCCCAGGGCGGCCAGCGGCACCAGCGCGACGTTGTAGGCGAAGGCCCAGAACAGGTTGCCCTTGATCACCGCGAGGGTCCGTCGGGACAGCCGGACGGCGTCGACCGCGGCGTCCAGGTCGGCCCGCACCAGGGTCAGGTCGCTGGCCTCGATGGCGACGTCGGTGCCCGAGCCCATCGCCAGCCCGAGGTCGGCCTGGGCCAGCGCGGGTGCGTCGTTGACGCCGTCGCCGACCATGGCGACCACCCGGCCCTGGGCCTGCAGTTCCCGGACGACATCGACCTTGCCCGCGGGCAACACCCCGGCGACGACCTCGCCCCGGTCGGGGTCCAGCCCGACCGAGCGGGCCACCGCGGCGGCGGCACCGGCGTTGTCACCGGTGAGCAGCACCGGCGCGAGCCCCAGCTCCCGCAGCCGTGCGATCGCCGCCGCACTGGTGGGCTTCACGGTGTCGGCGACGACGCAGACCCCGGTGACCGCGCCGTCCACGGCGACCAGGACGGCGGTCTGCCCGGCCTGCTGGGCCCGCTCGACCACCGCGGCCAGGTCGGCCGGTACCGGGCCGGGCATCGCCGATGCCCGCCCGACGACGACGTCCCGACCGTCCACCCGCCCCTGCACGCCGATCCCCTGCTGACTGGCGAAGCCCTCGACCTCGGGGAGCTCACCGGCGGCGGCGACGATCGCCCGGGCGATCGGGTGCTCGGAGCCGGCCTCCACCGCGGCCGCCAGCCGCAGCGTCTCCGGGTGCCCGGCCACCTCCACCAGGCTCATCTGCCCGGTGGTGACGGTGCCGGTCTTGTCCAGCAGCACGGTGTCCACCCGGCGGGTGCTCTCCAGCACCTCGGGACCCTTGATCAGCACGCCGAGCTGGGCGCCACGACCGGTGCCGACCAGCAGGGCGGTCGGCGTGGCGAGGCCCAGCGCGCACGGGCAGGCGATGACGAGCACGGCGACCGCGGCCGTGAAGGCCGCCGTGACGTCGCCGGTCACGAGCAGCCAGGTGACCAGCGTGGCCACCGCGATGACCAGGACGACGGGGACGAAGACCGCCGAGACCCGGTCGGCCAGCCGCTGCACCGGCGCCTTGCCGCTCTGCGCCTGGGTGACCAGCCGGCCGAGCTGGGCCAGCGTCGTGTCGGTGCCCACGCGGGTCGCCTCGACGACCAGCCGGCCGCCGACGTTGACCGTCGCACCGGTGACCCGGTCTTCGGCGGAGACCTCGACCGGCACGCTCTCGCCGGTCAGCATCGACAGGTCGACCGCGGAGCTGCCGCTGACGACGACACCGTCGGTGGCGACCTTCTCCCCCGGCCGGACGACGAACCGGTCGCCGACGACGAGCTGGCCGATCGGTACCCGCACCTCGCGCCCGTCCCGCAGCACGGCGGCGTCCTTGGCCCCCAGCTCGAGCAGCGCGGTCAGCGCGGCACCGGAGCGGCGCTTGGCCCGCGCCTCCGCCCAGCGGCCGGCCAGCAGGAAGACCGTGACCGCCGCCGCGACCTCCAGGTAGATCTCGTGCGTGCCGGCGCCCCGTTCGGGGAGGAGCGTGAACTCCATGCGCATGCCGGGCATCCCCGCGTCGCCGAGGAACAGCGCCCACAGCGACCAGAGGTACGCGGCGCTGATCCCGATCGAGACCAGGGTGTCCATGGTGCTGGCCCCGTGCCGGGCGTTGACCACCGCGGCGCGGTGGAACGGCCACGCACCCCAGACCGCGACCGGGCTGGCCAGGGTGAGCGCGAGCCACTGCCAGTTGTCGAACTGCAGCGCCGGGACCATGGACAGCACCAGCACCGGCAGCGTGAGCGCGGCACTGACCAGCAGCCGCTGCCGCAGCGCGGCCTCCGGCGTCCGGGCCACCTCGTCCGGGGCCCCGGCGTCGTCCTCGGTGACCGGCGGCGCCGGCAGCGCGGCGGAGTAGCCGGCGGCCGCGACGGTGGCCACCAGCTGGTCGGGGTCGACCCGGGCCGGGTCGAACCGGACGGTCGCGGCCTCGGTGGCGTAGTTGACGCTGGCCTGCACGCCGTCGAGCTTGTTGAGCTTGCGCTCGATCCGGTTCGCACAGCTCGCGCAGGTCATGCCGGTGATGTCGAGGCGGACTTCGTCCTCAGCAACCGGGCCCTCGCCGGCCGGGCCCCCGGCTGCAGACGGCTCCGCCTGGGGCCCCGCGCTCATGCCGGCTGGGCGGTGTAGTCGCCGGCCTCGGACACGGCGGCCTGCACCTGGTCGGTGGTGACGTCGCCGACGACGCGCAGCCGGCCGGTGGCCAGGTCGACGACGACCTCCTGCACGCCGGAGAGCTCGTTGACCTCCTCGGTGACGGAGGCGACGCAGTGCTGGCAGGTCATGCCGGTGACGGTGAAGTCCAGGGTCTGCACGGTGGTTCTCTCCTCGGGAGCGGGGTCAGGGAGCTGATCAGGAACGGACGAGCCGGGCGATGGCGGCCGAGGCCTCGGCGATCTTCGCGTCGGCGGCGGCACCGTCGTCGTCGGCGCTGCTGGCCACCGCGTCACGGACGCAGTGGCCCAGGTGGTCGTCGAGCAGGCCGAGCGCGACCGCCTGGAGTGCCTTGGTGGCCGCGGAGACCTGGGTGAGGACGTCGATGCAGTACGTGTCGTCCTCGACCATCCGCGCGATGCCGCGGACCTGGCCCTCGACCCGCTTGAGGCGCGCGAGCACCTGGTCCTTGTCGCCGGCGTAGCCCGTCATGCCGTTCAGCATACCCCCAGGGGGTACCCCTTCACCACCCGCGCGTGCCGGGCTCCCCCTTGAACGGGCCGACCACCTCGTCGGTGACCCAGCCGCCGTAGAAGTCACCGGCCTGGGCGCGCACCGGCTCGCCGTCGACGGTCGCGGCGTCCAGCCGGCTGGGGTAGAAGGCGAGCGCGCCGCGCAGCTGCTCGTAGCCGGCCGTCGGCTGTTCGTAGGACCAGGCGATCGACGGGTGGCGCACACCGTCGACGACGGCGTCCCAGTAGGTGGCCATGCCCTTGAACTCGCACCACGACGAGCCGGCGCCCCGCTCCAGGACGCCGGCCGCCACGTCGTCCCGGGGGACGTAGAAGACCGGCGGGTGGCTGGTCTCGCAGACCCGCACGGCCCGGTCGGTGCGGGCGATCACCTGACCACCGAGGGTGAGCTCGAGGCGTCGTCCGGTCACCTCGGCCGACGGCGGGCGCGGGTAGCTCCAGACCGACTCCTGGCCGGGTCCGACGGGGTCACGGGGCGGTGGGTACACGCCGCCGAGTGTGCGCCTGCGCGGCGACCAGCCGGTCGCGACGCCCGGGTCAGCGCACCCGGCGGTAGGTGACGTCGACCTTGCGCCGGCGGTCGGTGTGCCGGACGCGACGGACGATCTTCCGGGTCACGACGAAGGTCACGGTCAGGCCGACCACGCTGACGATCGCGATCCCGGGCGGGCTCTGCAGGAACTCCTGCACCTTCGCCTTCCCCTGGTCGGCCAGGCGCTGCGGGTTCGTGCGGAACGCCAGTTCGTCCAGGGTCGCCCCCAGGGACTCGCGGGCGGCGTCGATCTCCTGCTGGATCTGCTCGGGGGTCCTCGGCACGGCGACAGCCTGCCAGATCGGTCCGACCGCGGCCGAACGGGAGGCTCCTACACTGCCCCCAACGCGGGAGTGGTGTAACGGCAGCCACGCCAGACTTAGGATCTGGTGCCTTCGGGCGTAGGGGTTCGACTCCCCTCTCCCGCACAGGGACGCCTCCTGGCCCGGACGGGCCGTGCGAGCACGCGGATCACCCGGACGGTGTCCGGGGCTCCCCCGCTCCCGATGACAGTCCGTGTGTCTGGGGCTCAGCCGGGTACGCGCCGTGCATGCGGACACAACGGCCTTCGATGCCGAGCATGATCGGACGCGGCGTCGTCGCGGGCGTGGGCGGGACCGTCGTGATGACGGCCTTCCAGGAGTTCGTGGAGATGCCCCTCACCAAGCGGGACGAGAGCCATGCCCCGGCTGACTTCGCCGAGAAGGTCACCCCGGCCCGTCCCACGACACGGAGAGGCCGCCGACGCCTGAACCACGTCACGCACTTCGCGCTCGGGACCATGTGGGGCGCGGCCTACGGCGTCGCCGCCTTCCGGGGGCTGCGCGGCCAGAAGGCCGTCAACTCCGTGTTCGCTCTCGTCTACGTGGGTGACGTCCTCCTCAACACCGCGCTGGGCCTCTACCGCCCGACGACGTGGTCACGGCAGGACTGGGCCGTCGACGTGGCAGGCAAGTACGTACAGGCTCAGGGCACTGGCGCCGTCTTCGATCGCATGCTCGATCCGGTCCGGTGAGCGCGCCGCCGACGCTCAGCTGAACGCCCCCACGTCGGGAGGGCCGAGCGGCCTCGTTCCCCGCGAGCCGTCGGGGTGCCGGACACCGAGGTGCGACCCCCGGCAGCAGGTGGGTAGGGGCTGTTCCATGCGCCACACGGGCACGATCCGCCGGCCCCCCGCCGACCCCTCGGTCGAGACGGAGGGGCTGGCCACGAAGCTCGACCGGCCGATGGGCGTGCTCGGCCTGGTGTTCGTGCTCATCGTCCTGGGGCAGGCCCTGGCCCGGGAACCCTGGCTGGTGACGACGCTGAGCGTCCTCGGCTGGATCTGCTGGGCGGTCTTCGTCAGCGAGTTCGTCTTCCGCGCGGTCCGGGCGCCCAGCCAGCGCCGCTTCTGGCTGCGCAACTGGTGGCAGCTGATCTTCCTGGCGCTGCCGTTCCTCCGCTTCGCCCGCGCCCTCACCCTGCTGCGGACCGCCCGCGTCGGCGGCGTGCTGTCCGCCGCCATCCGCGGCTCCCGGTCGGCCGGCCGGCTGCTCACCAACCGGATCGGGTGGCTCGCCGCGGTGACCGGCGTCGTCGTCCTCGGCAGCAGCCAGCTGCTCTACGTCGTGGGGGCCTACGACACCTACGGCCCCGCACTGCACGACGCGGCCATGGCCACCATCACCGGTGCGTTGCTGGACACCGACCACGGTCTCGCCCGTTTCCTGGAGGTGGCCCTGGCCGTCTACTCCGTCGCCGTGTTCGCGACCCTGGCCGGGGCGCTGGGCGCCTACTTCCTGGAGGGACGCCGCGCGGAGGGAGCCGACCCGGCCGCGCCCGGGCCGGGAGGGCTCAGCTGAACTCGACCCGCAGCTCCAGCTGCACCGACGGCGCACCCGGGACGTCGTCGTCCACCACGGCCAGCACGTGCACCCGGGCGTCCTCCACCTCGCGCAGCGCCAGCCCCTCCACCTTGTGCACGCGGCCCTCGACCTCGGGCACCGCCGCGATGTCGAGCACCGTCTCGCCGTCGACCAGCGCGAGGGCCGCGGCGACGACCGGCCCGTCGTCGACCGCGTTCGGGGTGTCCTCCGCGGCCGCGGAGAGCAGGGTCCGCCCGTCGGGCAGCGCGATCGCGTCGGTGACCGCCAGCCCCACACCGGCCACCCGGCCCAGGTCGTAGGACCGGGGCGCCGACACCGCTACCTCATCGGCGCCGGCCCGGCCCAGCACGGCGGCGACCAGGTCGGCCAGCGGCACGTCGACGCTGGCCGGCCCCGCCCCGGCGGCGAGGTTGCCCCGGTGGAACCAGCGGACGGTGTCGCCGTGCCGGCTGGCCCCCTCCAGGTTCAGCTGCTCCGCCGGCACCGCCAGCAGCCGCCCGACCGCGGCGTAGAGCGGACCGAGCTCGCCGGCCTGCACGACCGGTTCGCCGTCCACCAGCCGCACGAGCACCCCGCGCATCCGCCGGGGCGTCGACCCCGACCCCAGCAGCAGGACGGCCGGCTCCCCGTCCACCTCGGCCGGGCAGGCCACCTCCAGGTCGGGCTTGAGGTGCTTGGTGCCCGCCGGCTCGCTGAAGTGGTCCAGCCCCTCGACCGGCGGCAGCACGCGCACCGGGGTCACCCCGCCCGGCCGCACCCAGGCGGCGATCGTCGAGTCGTCCGGGGCGACCAGCCAGCCCTCGCCCAGCGGCGCGATCGCGGATGCGGCCGTCACCGGCGTCCCGTCGTCGAAGGTCAGCGTCCGGACGTCGTCCACCGTGATCCGCATGCACCTGCCGTGCCCGCCCGCACGGCGTGGCACGCCTGCGATCAGCCGAGGGAGTCCATCACCTCGGCGCGGAACTGGGCCAGGAACTGGTCTCGGGTGACGCCACGCCGCTCGGCCTCCCGCTCGCAGAGCATGGCGATCACCAGCGACGACTGCCGGACGACGTCCGCGCGGGTGTCCTCGTCCAGGCCGCCCAGCACCGCCGTCCAGGCCCGCCAGTCGCCGTCCCCGGCCGCCTCGGCCATCTCCAGCACCAACCCGAACCGGCGCAGCGCCTCCAGGTCCGCCATCGGGCCCTCCCCCACTCCTCCGGTCGCCCGGCGCGGCCGCTGGGGCACGACCGTAACGACGTCCCGCCACACCGCGCCGGAGACCGGCAGGATGCCCGGTGAGGCGCGCCGCGGGGGCGCGCCGGAGCGGAGGCCGGCGATGCGGCACCGGGGGCGGACGCGAGCCGCGGCGCTGGCGGTGCTGGCCCTGCTGACCGGGTGCGGTGACCCCGAGCTGCTGGACCCCACCGAGGAGCCGCTCGCCGGCGACCGCGAGCGCATCGTCGCCCGGGTCACCGAGGGCATGACGGTGGCCGCCGACCAGCTCGGTGCGGGCGGGCCGCTCGGCACCCGGGTGGACACCCGCTGCTCCGCCGGTACGGACGACTGGAAGACCCACGACACCCACCGTTCGACCTGCGACGTCTCGATCTCGATGGGGTTCGTGCTGGACGCCGCCCCGGCGGAGGCGCTCGGCGGGGTCGACGGGCTCGAGCTGTTCGAGGAACGGATGCTCGCCGTGGGCTGGGGCGGCGCGGACTGGTTCCTGGCCGGCAACCCGTGGGGCACCGGGGTCACCCCGGACCACCTGCGGACGTACGGGCGACCGGCCAGCGACGTCATCGGGGTGCGGCTGTGGGACCACAGCGGCGACTCGGGTGCACACCTCGACCTCGCCTTCCGGTCGGCCACCGAGCCGGTCGAACCGCCCTCGAGATCACTCGACGACGTCGAGCACTCCCCCGTGGGCCTCTACCACGGCGACACCGAGGGGAGCGGCTGGCAGGACGCCTGGGCCACCGAGCGGGCCGCGCACCCGTTCGCCCTGGTCGGACGGGGCGATGCCGTGCTGGCCGAGCAACCCTGGTGACCCGCGGGCGTCGGCGAGCCGGGTCGCCGGCTCACCCGGTCGGGTGACCCCTCCCCCGGCCGGGCACAGCTGGACGGCGCAGGTGCCGACCACCACGGGGTGAAGGTCTCCGCGCCCCGTGGCGCCACTCCCAGCCCGGCATCGAGCCGTGCCGGTGGCCGGCACGCCGCGCCGGAGCGGCTCGGCACCGTCCTGGTCGAGCAAGGCGTGCTCACCGAGGAGCAGTTGGCCGAGGCCCTGGCGCAGCACGAACGGGTGGGCGCGCCGCTGGGCTCCGTCGTCCTGGCCAGGGGCTGGGTGACCCGGCGCGAGCTCTACGTCGGCCTGGCCGCGGTGTGGGGCGCCGACCTGGCGTTCGTCGACCCGGTCGATGTCGACGAGGAGCTGGCCCGGCGCTTCCCCGCCGCGATGCTCGCCCGCGAGACCTGGGTGCCGCTGCGCGTCGAGGAGGACGGCGACGGTCTGCCCCAGGTCGTCGTCGCCACCGCCGGCCGCCCGTCGGCGCACATCGCCGAGGTGGTCGTGCAGCGCACCGGCATCCCGCGGGTGCGCCAGGTGGTCACCACCGACTGGGACGTGCAGCGGGCGCTGCGCACCGTGTGGCGGGACGAGCTGGTCCACGACGCGGTGAACGCGCTGGCCGAGCGCCGCCCCGACGAGTCGGCGTCCACGGTGTTCGTCTGGCCGCAGGTCGCCGCAGCCGTTGCGCTGTTCCTCGCCACCGTGACCGGGCTGGTGCTCGACCCCTCGCTGACCATGCTGGTGCTGGTCGGCACGGTGAACGCCGCCGTCGCCCTCGCCGTCGGCACCAAGGCCCTGATCAGCACGGTGGGCACCGCCTGGGAGACCGTCGAGCAGGTCACCGCCGCCGAGGTCGCCGCGCTGCAGGACGCCGAGCTGCCCGTCTACACGATCCTGGTCCCGGTCTACAAGGAGGCGGGGATCGTCGGGCTGCTGATGCGCAACCTGGCCGACCTGGACTGGCCCCGGGAGAAGCTGGAGATCCTGCTCCTGCTGGAGGAAGACGACCCGGAGACGCTGGCGGCCGCGCTGGCCGCCGCACCGCCGGACATCGTCCGCATCGTCGTCGTCCCGCACTCGCTGCCGAAGACCAAACCGCGCGCCTGCAACGTCGGGCTGGCCTTCGCCCGCGGCGAGTACGTGGTCATCTACGACGCCGAGGACCGCCCCGACGCCGACCAGCTGAAGAAGTCGCTCATCGCCTTCCGCAAGGGCGGCGACGACCTGGTCTGCGTGCAGGCGGCGCTGAACTACTTCAACGCCCGGGAGAACCTGCTCACCCGCATGTTCACCCTGGAGTACTCCTCCTGGTTCGACTACACCCTGGCCGGCCTGGACAAGCTGCGCCTGCCCATCCCGCTGGGCGGCACCAGCAACCACTTCCGCACCGACATGCTGCGCGACCTCGGTGGCTGGGATCCCTACAACGTCACCGAGGACGCCGATCTCGGCATCCGCGCCTCCGCCCGCGGCCACCGCGTCGCCGTCGTCAACTCCACGACGTACGAGGAGGCCAACATGGCCGTCGGCAACTGGATCCGGCAGCGCAGCCGCTGGATCAAGGGCTACATGCAGACGGTCCTGGTGCACACCCGGCACCCGTGGCGGCTGCTGCGCAGCGTCGGCCCGCGGCAGACGGCGGGCTTCGCGCTGCTCATCGGCGGCACCCCGCTGATGTTCCTGGCCGCCCCGTGGCTCTACGCGATGCTGGCGGTCGAGCTGCTGTGGCCCGGGGCCCTCACCCCTGCCCTGCCCGAGTGGCTGGTCCAGGTCAGTCTCGCCAACCTGCTGTTCGGCAACGGCGTGATCATCTACCTGTCGCTGCTGGCCGGCTTCAAGCGGCGCACGTACGGCCTGGTGCCGTTCGCGCTGCTCTCCCCGCTCTACTGGCTGCTGCACTCGATCGCCTCGTACAAGGCGCTGTGGCAGCTCCTGGTCAACCCGTTCTACTGGGAGAAGACGAACCACGGACTGTCCAGCCACCTGCAGGTCGAGGACGTGCCGAGCATGGACGACGGCCCGGCCACGGAGCGCCCCGCGCCGGCCCAGACCACGACGACGATGCAGGTCACGGCGACGACCCAGGCCGCACGGGACGTCGTCCGGCTGATGGACCCGCACGCCGTCCCTGTGCCACCCCCCGCACCGGACACCTCGCCGGAGGACCGGGCATGACCGCCGCCGACCCGCTGGCCGTCCTGCGCCCGGACGCCTCACCCGCCGAGGCGGAGAGCCACGCCGAGTCGCGGATGCGGCTGGCCACCGCAGCCGGACCGCCCCGGGTGCCGATGCGCCGGGTGCTGCTGACCTGCGCGCTCGTGCTCGGGGTCGAGGCGGTCGTCCTGCTCGCCACCGACCGGTCACTGCACGACGTGCTGCTGCCCGGCTACCTGGTCCTGATCGTCGCGTTCGGGCTGGTCTTCTGCCTCGGCGCCGTCACCGTCGCCGGCTTCGCCGCCGGAGCGGCCGCCGCCGGCCTGGTCGTGCTGGAACCGGACGCCCTGCTGCCACTGCTCGGCGGCGCAGCCCTGCTGGCCCTGGGGTGCGGGGTCGCCCCCGGCTGGGCCCGGGTCGAGGCCTGGCAGGCGGCACACTCCCGCCCGCTCACCGCGGAGGAGGAGGCCGCGGTCGCCCAGCGGGCGCTGAGCGTCGACCGCAGCCGCGGCTGGAGCCGTGGCGTGCGGCTGCGCAACTACTGGCGCACCGACCGGGTGCTCGCAGCGTTCCTGGTGCTGGCGTTCCACCCGCTGCTGGCGGCGTTCTCGCTGTGGTTCATCGACTGGATGCAGCGCCGCTGACCGGTCAGCGGCCGCCGAGCACCTCGCCGATGACCGGCAGCAGCGCGGCGAACGCCTGCCCCCGGTGGCTGATCGCGTCCTTCTCCGCCGGCTCCAGCTCCGCCGACGTGACCGTCAGGCCCGCCGGCACGAACACCGGGTCGTAGCCGAACCCGTTGCCGCCCCGCGGCTCCCGGACGACCGTGCCCCGCCAGCGCCGCTCCAGCACGTGCTCGCCGCCGTCGGGCGTGACCAGCGCGGCGGCGCAGACGAACGCCGCGCCGCGCCGCTCGTCCGGCACGTCGGCCAGCTGCCCGAGGAGCAGGGCGGTGTTGGCCGGGTCGTCCCCGTGCCGGCCGGACCACCGGGCGGACAGGATCCCCGGCATCCCGTTGAGCGCGTCGACGGTCAGCCCGGAGTCGTCGGCGACCGCGGGCAGCCCGGTGTACCGGACCGCCTCCCGCGCCTTGAGCAGCGCGTTCTCCTCGAACGTCGCCCCGGTCTCCGGCGCCTCGGGGTACTCCTCGACGTCGCGCAGGCCGAGCACCTCGACCCCGGGGACGGCGGTGGCCAGCAGCCGCTGCAGCTCGGCGAGCTTGCCGGCGTTGCGGGTGGCGAGCAGCAGCTGGGTCACGCCGACAACGCCACCCGCTGGGCCAGGGTCAGCTCCGCGCAGCCGGCGACGGCCAGGTCGAGCAGCTCGTCGAGGGTGGCCCGGTCGAAGACGGCGCCCTCCGCCGTCCCCTGCACCTCGACGAAGCCGCCGGTGCCGGTGCACACGACGTTCATGTCGGTGCCGGCGGTGACGTCCTCCTCGTAGGCGAGGTCGAGCCGCGGCTCGCCGTCGATGACGCCCACGCTGACCGCGGCCACCGAGTTCGGCAGCGGGGTCGCGCTGGCCAGCTTGCCGCGCTCCCCGAGCCAGCTCACCGCGTCGGCGAGGGCCACGTAGGCGCCGGTGATCGCTGCGGTGCGGGTGCCGCCGTCGGCCTGCAGGACGTCGCAGTCCAGCGCGATGCTGTTCTCCCCCAGCGCGGCCAGGTCGATGCTGGCCCGCAGGGAGCGGCCGATGAGCCGGCTGATCTCGTGGGTGCGGCCGCCGACCTTGCCCTTGACCGACTCGCGGTCGCTGCGGGTGTGGGTGGCCCGCGGGAGCATCGAGTACTCGGCGGTGACCCAGCCCAGCCCCGAGCCGCGGCGCCAGCGGGGCACGCCCTCGGTGACGCTGGCCGCGCAGAGCACGCGCGTGCGCCCGAACTCGACGAGCACCGAGCCCTCGGCGTGGTCGAGCCAGTTGCGGGTGATGGTCACCGGGCGGAGCTGGTCGGCCGCGCGGCCGTCGGGGCGGGTCACGGGCACCGAGGGTAGTGAGGGCGGCGGCGCGACCTACCCGCGGTCCGGCTCCGCCAGGTCCTGGGTGGCGATCCAGCCCGGGGCGTCCAGCCGCACCGGAGCGGGCCCGACCAGGTCGGTCAGCCGGCGCTCGAGCTCGGCGAGCTGCTCGGCGCCGATCTGCCGAGCCCAGCGGTCCCGGAGCTCGTCGAAGACCTCCTCGCCCTCGCGCAGCATCGTGAACCCGCGCTCGGTCACCTGCAGCCGTTTGCGGCGCGCGTCGTCGGGGTCGACGTCCCGGCCGACGTACCCGCGCTCCTGCAGCACCGCGATCGTCTTCGCCGCCGCCTGCTTCGACACCGACAGGCGCCGGCCCAGCTCGGACGCGCTGTCCGCGCCTGCGGCGATGGCCCGGATGGCGAAGTCGTGCACCGGTCGCACGTCCTCGTAGCCGCGCCGGCCCAGCTCGGCCTGCGCCTCGTCGACCAGCGCACGGAAGCCACCCAGCAGCAGGAGCGCCAGGTCGGCACCGGATCGGGACACCCGGCGATGGTAGCCAGCCGGTGGACATGGACAACCATGTTGTCTACGCTGACCGACAACCTGGTTGGCCATCAAGGAGCCCGTCATGACCACAGCGCCCGCCACCCTCCCGGCGTCACCCACCACCACTCGGCCGTCAACGGCACCCGGCTGCACCACGTCCAGGCCGGCGCCGACGGGTCCCCCGTCCTGCTGGTCCACGGCTTCCCCGAGAGCTGGTGGGCCTTCTCCCGGGTCATCCCTCCGCTGGCGGCCGGGCACCGCGTGCTCGCGGTCGACCTGCGCGGCTTCGGTGAGTCCGCCCACGGGCCGGGCGAGCCCGACAGCGCCACCGCCGCCGAGGACCTGCACCAGCTCATCGCCCAGCTCGGCGTCGGGCCGGTGCACCTGGTGGGGCAGGACATCAGCGGGGCGACCGTCCTCCGGCTCGCGGCCACCCACCCGGCGGACGTGCGCAGCCTCACCGCCATCGAGATGGGGCTGCCGGGCTTCGGCCTGGAGGCGTTCGCCGACGTGACGCGCGGGGGCAGCTGGCACATCGGCGTCCTGGCCGCACCCGGGGTGCCCGAGCTGCTGCTGACCGGCCGGGAACGCGAGGTCATCGGCGGGTTCTTCGCGGCGCTGACCGCGACGCCGGGCGCGGTCACCGACGCCGACCTCGACGAGTTCGTGCGCACCTACGCCCAGCCCGGCGGCTTCCGCGGTGCCAGCGGCCTCTACCGGTCGATGCTGCGTGAGGGCGCGGAGATCGCCGCGCTGGCCGCCGCCCACCCGCTCGACGTCCCCGCTCTCGCCGTGGGCGCCGGGGCGGGCGAGTTCACCGCGACCACCCTGGCCCAGGTCGTCGCCGGCGACGTCCGCTCCGTCGTGCTGGACGGCGTCGGCCACCACGTGGCCCTGGAGGCGCCGGACCCGCTGGCCACCGTGCTGCTGGACTTCTTCCGCGAGGTCGACGCGGACTGAGCGTCCCGGCTCGGCCCGGCGCCCGGTCGCCGGGCCGAGCCGGCCGATGTCATCGTGTGCGCATGCGATCAGAGCTGCGCGCGGTGCGCACCGGAGGTGTCCCGTCCGTCGTCGACCTCACCGACGAGTGCGCCGAGTTCGTCCGCGGCGAGGGCGACGGCCTGCTGCAGGTCTTCGTGCCGCACGCCACGGCGGGGATCGCGATCATCGAGACCGGCGCCGGCAGCGACGACGACCTGCTCGCCCAGCTCGACGAGCTGCTCCCCCGCGACGACCGCTGGCGGCACCGGCACGGCGCTCCCGGGCACGGCCGTGACCACGTGCTGCCGGCATTCGTCCCCCCGCACGCCACCGTGCCGGTGCTCGAGGGGCGGATGACCTTGGGCACCTGGCAGCGCATCTGCTTCGTCGACACCAACGTCGACAACCCCTCACGGCACGTGCGGTTCAGCTTCCTGGCCGGCTGAGGGCAAGCCGGGTTGGGCACCGCCGGTCGGGTGCGGCACGATCCCCCCATGACCGAGCCCGGCATCGACACGGCCCCCGTCCGCCTCGCGCCCGGTGACCCGGCGCCGGAGTTCACCCTCCCGGACGCCGACGGCACACCCGTCGCGCTGTCGTCCTTCCGGGGTCGGCGGGTCATCGTGTACTGCTACCCGGCCGCCCTCACCCCGGGCTGCACCACCCAGGCCGTCGACTTCACCGCCGCGGCCGGGGACCTGGCCGAGGCCGGGCTCGACATCATCGGCGTCTCCCCCGACGTCCCGGAGAAGCTGAGCCGGTTCCGGGAGCAGGAGGAGCTGTCGATCACGCTGGTCTCCGACCCGGAGAAGCAGGTGCTGACGGCCTACGGCGCCTACGGCCCGAAGAAGCTGTACGGCAAGGAGGTCGTCGGGGTCATCCGGTCGACCTTCGTCGTCGACGCGGACGGCCGGATCGAGAAGGCCGCCTACAACGTGAAGGCCACCGGGCACGTGGCGAAGCTGATGCGGGACCTCGGCATCGCCTGAGCCCGCCTCACCTGCTCCGGGTCGGTTGTCCAGGGGCTGGGACGGCGCTGGTCAGCCGGGCTCCGCTCGGGCAGGGTCGTGGCATGAGTGATCAGATCGGCGTCACCGGGCTCGCGGTCATGGGCGCCAACCTCGCCCGCAACCTCGCCCGGCACGGCCACCAGGTGGTGCTGCACAACCGCAGCAGGGGGCGCACCGACGCCCTCGTCGAGCAGTACGGCAGCGAGGGCGACTTCGTGCCGACCGGGTCGATGGCGGAGTTCGTCGGCGCGCTGCAGCGCCCGCGCAAGATCATCGTCATGGTGCAGGCGGGCGCGGCCACCGACGGCGTCATCGAGGAGATCGCCCCGCTGCTGGACGAGGGCGACGTGCTGATGGACGGCGGCAACGCCCTGTTCACCGACACGATCCGCCGCACCGAGGCGCTCACCGCCCGGGGCCTGCACTTCATGGGCACCGGCATCAGCGGTGGTGAGGAGGGTGCGCTCAACGGGCCGAGCATCATGCCCGGCGGCTCGAAGGAGGCCTACGCGCTGGTCGGCCCGCTGCTGGAGTCGATCGCCGCCGTCGTCGACGGCGAGCCGTGCTGCACGCACATCGGGGCCAGCGGCGCCGGCCACTTCGTGAAGATGGTGCACAACGGCATCGAGTACGCCGACATGCAGCTCATCGCCGAGGCCTACGACCTGCTGCGCCAGGGGCTGGAGCTGACGCCGGCCGAGATCGGTGACGTCTTCGCCAGCTGGAACGAGGGCGACCTCGAGAGCTACCTGATCGAGATCACCGCGCAGGTGCTGCGGCACACCGACGCCGAGACCGGTGGGCCGTTCGTCGACATCGTGCTGGACGAGGCCGAGCAGAAGGGCACCGGTCGCTGGACGGTGCAGTCGGCGCTGGACCTGGGGGTGCCGGTCAGCGGCATCGCGGAGGCGGTCTTCGCCCGGGCGCTGTCCGGGCACCGCGAGCAGCGGCAGGCCGCGCAGCGGGTGCTGCCGGGGCCCGACCGCGAGTGGGACGAGCAGGTCGCCGACAAGGACGCCTTCATCGAGTCGGTGCGCCAGGCGCTGTACGCCTCGAAGGTGGTGGCCTACGCCCAGGGGTTCGACCAGATCACCCAGGGCGCCGACCAGCACGGCTGGGACATCGACCGGGCCGCACTGGCCAAGATCTGGCGCGGGGGCTGCATCATCCGGGCGCGCTTCCTGGACCGGATCAGCCAGGTCTTCACCGACGAGCCCGACGTCACCACGCTGCTGACCAACGACTACTTCCGCGGCGCGGTCAGCGAGGGTCAGGAGAGCTGGCGGCAGATCGTGGCGGGGGCGGCCCGGCACGGGGTGCCGGTGCCCGGCTTCGCCAGCGCGCTGGCCTACTACGACGGGCTGCGCGCCGAGCGGCTGCCCGCCGCGCTGATCCAGGGCCTGCGCGACCTCTTCGGCGCCCACACCTACCGGCGCACCGACCGCGAGGGCAACTTCCACACCATGTGGGGCGAGGACGGCCGCGAGGTGCAGACCAGCTGATCCGCGCATGACCGCCGGGCTCGCGCCCCGGTCGCCGGGCTCGTCCTGCAGGGCGAGCCCGGCACCTGCCCCGCGAGCCCGGCGTTCACTGCTCGGCCTCGGCCGCCTTCGCGCGGGCGCGCCGCTTGCCCTCGTGCATCGCGGCCACCCGGGCGACCGGGATGGTGTGCCCCTCGGCGACCAGGTCGGCGGGCAACTGCTGCGGCTCCGGCAGCGCCGCCGCCCACGGGTCGCCGTCCCCGACCCGCTCCCGCGCGGTGCGCACGGTGACGTCCCCCGGCCGGACGTCGTCCAGCTCGTCCCAGCCCACCGGCGCCGAGACCGGCAGACCGGGCCGCACCCGCGGGCTGTAGGCCGCCGCCACCGTGCCCCGGCCCGAGCGGGTCGAGTCGACGAACACCCGGCCACCCCGCTCGGCCACCACGTAGGCGGTGGTCGCCAGCTCGGGGTCGAGGCGCTCGGCCCGGGCCGCCAGGGCGCGGGTGGCAGCGGCGACGTCCTCGGCCGGTGAGCCGTGCACCGGGACGACGACGTGCACCCCCGTCGACCCGCTCGTCTTCACCGCCGCCGTCAGGCCGGCCTCGGCGAGCGCGCGGCGGCACAGCCGGGCCGTGCGCACGACCACGTCGAACGGCGCGCCGTCGGGCGGGTCGAGGTCGAGCACCAGCCCGGTCGGCTGCTCCTCCCCCACCCGGCTGAACGGCACGTGGTACTCCACGGCGCGCTGGTTGGCCAGCCACAGCAGGGTGCGGCGGTCCTCGACCAGCACCTGGTGCACCTCGCGGTGAGCGCGGTCGGACCAGGTGGCCACCGTCCGCACCCACTCCGGCGCGCCCTTGGGCACGTCCCGCTGGATGAACGGAGCTGCTCCGGGCCGCACCCGCTTGACGGTCAGCGGCCGCCCGGCGAGCAGCGGGACGAGCCGGTCGGCGAAGGCGTCGAGGTGGTCGACCAGGTCGCGCTTGGTCACCTCGAGCCCGTCGCCCAGCGGGGAGTCCAGGCTGCTCAGCCGGACGCCGTCCCGTTCCTCGTCGCTGCTGGCCACCGGGTCACCGTGCCCGTCCCCGGCCGCGCGGGCAAGCGGTCGCGCCGTCTGCCTCGACCGGATGAGCTCGCACGTTCCCGACCTCGCCCCGCACCGCACCCGTGCCGACGTCCTCCTGGTGGGCTCCCCTCTGCACGACTCCGTCGACCGGTCGCTCGACGGCCGTCGCGCCCCGACTGCCGTGCGCCGACAGCTGGTCGCCATCGGCGCCGTCGGTCTCGTCGGGCTCGCCGTCACCGTGCCGCTCTCCGGCATGGAGGGCACCGGCCGTCAGTGGGACAACCTGGTGCTCGCCCTGGTCACCGGCCTGGCGCTGTGGTGCGGCACGCCCGCAGCCCACGCCAAGTCCGGTCGAGCACTGCTGACCGCCCGGATCGCCGGCCTCGGCGGTCTCCTCCTCCTCGTGGCCAACCTGCTCACCGGCCTGTCCGTGGGAGAGGGCTACGGCCGTCGGGGCGCGGCCGACCTGCTGGTCGCACTGGCTGCCGGGGTGCCGCTCGTCGTGTGCGCCCTGCTGGCCAGTCAAGCCAGCCGCACACGTTGGTCGATGAGCCTGGTGACCGCCGCTGCGGCCGCGCTGAGCCTGTCCGTGCCCGCCGCCGAGTTCGTCAGCCGGCCGGCGCAGGAGAGCACCTCGCTCACCGGAGTCGTGCCCGACGTGATCGCCGGCTTCGCCTTCTACGCCGCCCTCGCCGTGGGCGGGGCTGCAGGTCTGTGCACCGTCGCGGCGACCGCACTGCGCCGGGCGGTCGCGGCCCAGTTGCTGACCACGTCGCTGTTCGCACTCAGCGCGAGCTCGCTCGCCCTCGCCCTGGTGTCCCGGACCCGGTGGTGGGAGCTCGTCGCCGACGCCGCCACGCTGGCAGCCGTGCTGGTGGCCGTCCTGACGACCACCAGGTCCCCGGACGGACCGCTGGTCCATCCCCGCGACCGCACGCCTCAGGTGTTCCTGCCCGGCGCGGTGCTCACGGTGGCCGCGCTGACCGCGCTGCCGGTGTCCCTGCTGGTCGGCCTCCTCCTGGGCCGGGCACCCACCACCTGGTCGATCGGGGCGACGGCGGTGGTCGTCCTGCTGATGCTGGCGCGCACCATCTGGCGCTACCAGGAGCGCGAGAACCTCGACGCCGACCTCATCCGACGCGACGCCGACGTCCGCGAGCTCGTGTCCGTGGTCTCCGACGAGGTGGCCATCCTCGACGCCGACCTGCGACTGGTCGTGGCCTCCCGCGCCGCACGTGCGCTGCTCGGCCTGCCGACCGGCAGTGACGACGACGTCGACCTGCTGGAGCTGGTCGACCCGGCCGACCGGCCGCGGGTCGAGACGCTGCTCCGGGACGGCGACGACGCACCGCGGGTCATCCGGTTCGCCCTGCGCCCGGTCCCCGAACGGCCCACGGCACAGGTGGAGGCCACCGTGCTGCGCCGCCCGCAGGCAGACCGCCAGGTCCTGCACCTGCGTGACGCGACCGACCACCACGTCCGGGAGCGTGAGCTCGAGCGGCTGGCGTTCACCGACCACCTCACCGGCCTGCCCAACCGCGCGCAGCTGGCCAGTGCCCTGGACGCCGGTGCGGACGGCGCGCGTTGCCTGCTCCTGCTGGACCTCGACGGCTTCAAGGCGGTCAACGACGGCTCCGGCCACGAGGCGGGTGACCTCGTGCTCGTCGAGGTCGCCCGCCGACTGCAACGCCTGGTCCGGGCCGGCGACCTGGCAGCCCGACTCGGTGGCGACGAGTTCGCCCTCGTCCTCACCGGCGACCTGCACGCCGGTGCGGAGACGGCACAGCGGCTCGTCACGGCACTGTCCCAGCCCTACCGGGTCGGCCAGCAGACCCTGCTGCTGGGCACCAGCGTCGGGATCGCCCGGCTGACCCCGGGCTCCGGGCCGATCGCGCTGCGCGAGGCGGACGACGCCCTTCGGGCCGCCAAGGCCGCGGGCAAGGGCTGCTGGCGGTCCGCCAGTGCCGACGGACCGGCGACGGGCCCCGGCGACGTGCTGCAGGGCGTGGCCGAGGGGCAGGTGCAGGTGCGCTTCGACGCCCTCAGCCACGTCGTCAGCGGTCGGCCCCTCGGTGTGCAGGCGCAGCTGCGCTGGGAGCACCCCGCACTCGGCACGCTGGCCGCGGCCGAGGTGTTGGCCGCCGCCGGACGGCAGGGTGCCCAGCGCCCGCTGCGTCGGTGGGTGCTCGAACAGGGCTGCCGGGTGGCGGCGACCGGGGTGGACCTGAACGTCGGCATCCCCCTGACCGCGGACATCGGGGACGCGTCCACACTCGGCGAGGACGTCGCCGACGCCCTCACCGCGGCCGGACTGCCGGCGCACCGGCTGACGCTGACCTTCACCGAGGAACTGCTGCAGAGCGCCTCCGCCGACGTGTTGCCGGCCCTGCGTGCCGTGCACGACACGGGTGTGCGGCTCGCGCTGACCGACTACGGCATGGGCTCGTCCCTGTGGGGGCTGCTGGCGCGGGTGCCGCTCGACGCCGTCGTCGTGTCGCTCGGCTCGCTCGCCGCCACGACGGGCCTGGACCGGGCACTGCAGGTGCTCGCTGGCATCGCCCGTGCAACCCAGGAGGTGCGGGTGCACACGATCGTCGCCGACGTCACCTCGCTGGACGTGCTCGCCCGGGTCAGCGCGATGGGCGCCCATGCGATGACCGGGTCGCTGCTGCCCAGCGGCATGACCGCCGCCGAGGTCGTGGCCCTGGTGCAGTCCCGCGACGGCGCCGCGCTCTCCTGACCCGGTCCTGGAGCTGGTCCCCGTTCCGGGCACGACGCGAACGGAGGACGGACCCCCCGCTTAGATGTCGTGGACGGCGGCGTGCCGGGCGAGCTCGGCGGCCGGGAAGACCGATCGCGCGTCGGCCAACTGCGCCTCGGCGTCCACCCAGGCGGGCACGTGCGTGACGAGCAGCCGGCCGACCCCGGCGGCGGCGGCGTGCTCGCCGGCCTGCCGGCCGGTCAGGTGCAGCCCGGGAGGCAGGTCGGGGACGTCGGGGTAGGCGGCCTCGGCCAGCAGCACGTCCGCCCCCCGGGCCAGCTCGACGACGGCGTCCGACGGGCCGGTGTCACCGGTGTAGACCAGCGACCGGCCACCGGCGGTCAACCGCACGGCGTAGCACTCGACCGGGTGGGCCGTCCGCACCGTCCGCACCTGGAACGGCCCGATCGACCAGCTGCCCGGGCCGACCGGGGTGACGTCGAAGACGTCGTCGATCGGCCCGCCGTCGGCGTCGTAGGCGGCCGCGAGCCGGCGGTCGGCGCCGACCGGTGCGTACAGCGGCACGGCACGGCCGTCGGAGCGGCCCGAGTAGCGGTGCCACACGATGAAGGGCGCCGCGTCCAGGCAGTGGTCGGCGTGCAGATGGCTGAGGTAGACGGCGTCGACCCGACCGGGGTCGATGAGCCCCTGCAGGGCGCCGAAGGACCCGTTGCCCAGGTCCAGCAGCAACGCGAACTCCTCGTGCTCCACCAGGTAGCACGAGGCGGGCGAGGACGGGCCCGGTGCGCTGCCGGAGCAGCCGACGACGGTCAGCCTCATGCCCCGGCCTCCGCACCCGCACGCAGGACGGCGTCGACCTCGGGGCCCAGGAACCGTCGGCCGAGCCGGGCGAAGGGCTCGGGGTCGCCGGTGGCGAGGAACCGGTGCACCGGCGGCGGGCCCTCGGGGTCGCGCAGCAGGTCGGTCCGGGTCAGCACCCGGTACACGTCCTTGGCCGTCTCCTCCGCGCTGGACACCAGCGTGACCTCCTCGCCCAGCACCAGCGACAGCACGCCGGTGAGCAACGGATAGTGCGTGCAGCCGAGCACGACGGTGTCGACCCCGGCCCCCAGCAGCGGGTCCAGGTAGGACTGCGCCAGCCCGACGAGCTGCCGGCCGCTGGTGATCCCGCGCTCGACGAAGTCGACGAAGCTGGGGCAGGCGGCGCTGGTGACGCTCAGCTGGGGGGCGGCGGCGAAGGCGTCCTCGTACGCGCCGCTCCGGACGGTGGCCTGGGTGGCGATGACGCCCACCCGCCCGTTCCGCGTCGCGGCGGTCGCCCGGCGGACCGCAGGGAGCACCACCTCCACCACCGGGACGTCGTAGCGCTCCCGTGCGTCGCCCAGGCAGGCGGCGCTGGCGGAGTTGCAGGCGATGACGAGCATCTTGACGCCGTCGGCGACCAGCTGGTCCATGGCCGCGAGCGAGTGCCGTCGGACGTCGGCGATCGGCCGGGGGCCGTACGGGCTGTGCGCGGTGTCGCCGAGGTAGCGGATCGCCTCGTGCGGCAGCTGGTCGAGGACGGCGCGGGCCACGGTGAGCCCACCGACCCCGGAGTCGAAGATCCCGATGGGGGCGTCGGCTCCCGATGTCGCAGTGCTCATGTCGGCAGCCAGGCTAACGGCCCGGTCGGACATCCCCTCGCGGCCGGGCCGAGACGGCGGTCACGACCCGGGCCCCGGTCAGCGTCGACGCAGCAGCGCCGCGTCCGGGACCAGCAGCCCGTCCCCGGTCCAGCGGGCGCCGGTCAGGTCCCCGACGACGGCGGGCGCATCGCTGGCCAGCGCCGTCCGACCGATGCCCAGCACGGTGGCGCCGGCCGCCAGCCCCGCGCTGACCCCGCTCGGGCTGTCCTCGAGCACGATCACCTCGCCCGGGGGGACGCCGAGCCGGCTCGCCCCGGTCAGGTACGGCTCGGGGTGGGGCTTGCCCGCCACGACGTCCTCGGCGGTCACCACGACCTCGGGCACCGGGACACCGGCGGCCCGCAGCCGCGCGGTGGCCAGCTCACGCACGCCGGAGGTCACCACGGCCCAGGGGACGTCGTCGAGCTGCGCGATGAGGTCCACGACGCCGGGGACGGCGAGCGTGCCGGCGACGTCCTCCAGCTCGTAGCGGGTGATCAGGGCGGTCGACCGCTCGACGTCCTCGGGCTTGACGAACACCGCCACCGTGTCGGCAGCCCGCCGGCCGGGCACCGCGGCCAGCACCTCGGCCGTGTCCAGCCCGGAGTCGACCGCCCAGCGGGACCAGGAGCGCACCACGCTGGGCTCGGAGTCGACCAGCACCCCGTCGTTGTCGAACAACAGCCCCCGCGCCGGGAGCAGCAGCCCGCTCATGCCCAGAGCTGCCCTTCGAGCGCGGCGCTGGCCTCCTCGAGCGTGCCGGCGTAGGCCCCGGTCGACAGGTACTTCCACCCGCCGTCGCAGACGATGAAGACGATGTCGGCCTTGCGACCGGCCGCGACCTCCTTGTCGGCGACCCCGAGTGCTGCGTGCAGGATCGCCCCGGTCGAGATGCCGGCGAAGATGCCCTCGCGCTCGACGAGCTGCCGGGTGCGGTGGATCGCGTCGTCCGGCCCGACGGAGAACCGGGAGTCCAGCAGGTCGGCGTCGTAGAGCTCGGGGATGAACCCCTCGTCGATGTTGCGCAGGCCGTAGACCAGCTCGCCGTAGCGCGGCTCGGCGGCGATCACCTGGACGTCGGGCTTCTTCTCCCGCAGGTACCGGGAGACGCCCATCAGCGTGCCGGTGGTGCCCAGCCCCGCCACGAAGTGGGTGATCGAGGGCATGTCGGCCAGGATCTCCGGACCGGTGCCGGTGTAGTGCGCCTCGGCGTTGGCCGGGTTGCCGTACTGGTAGAGCATCACCCAGTCGTCGTGCTCGGCGGCCAGCCCCTTGGCCACGGCGACGGCCTGGTTGCTGCCCCCGGCGGCCGGGGAGCTGATGATCCGCGCGCCGTACATCTCCAGCAGCTGACGCCGCTCGATCGAGGTGTTCTCCGGCATCACGCAGATCAGCTGGTAGCCGCGCTGCCGGGCGACCATGGCCAGCGAGATGCCGGTGTTGCCGCTGGTGGGCTCCAAGATCGTGCTGCCCGGCTGCAGCCGGCCCTCCTTCTCCGCCGCCTCGATCATGGCGATGGCGGCCCGGTCCTTGATCGAACCGGTGGGGTTGTGGTCCTCGAGCTTTGCCCACAGCCGGACGTCCGGGGTGGGCGACAGCGCCGGCAGCCCCACCAGCGGGGTGTTGCCGAGCGAGTCGACGAGGGAGGCGAAGCGGGCCATGGCGGGTCTCCTGGAGTGGCGGTACCGGGCGGGGAGGCTCCGGGTCAGCAGCCGCCGGCGACGGCGGGGAGGATCGTGACCGAGTCGCCGTCCTTGACGGAGGTGTCGAGCGCACCGGTGAAGCGCACGTCCTCGTCGTTGACGTAGACGTTCACGAAGCGGTGCAGCTTGCCCTCGTCGGTGACCAGACGGCCCTTGATGCCGGGGTGCTGGCTGTCGATGTCGTCGACCAGCGCGCCGAGCGTGTCCCCGTTGCCCTGGACGGTCTTGTTGCCGCCGGTGTGGGTGCGCAGGATGGTCGGGATGCGGACCTCGATGGCCATGGGGGAACTCCTTCTCGCGGGGTGACAGGGGTCGCGCAGGGCGCGCAGGAACGACTGCTCGGGGGAACGCCGGTGTGCGGCCGGCGATTCCGCCGGCCGCGGGGTGAGCTGCGGCTCAGTCGTAGACGACGGTGGTCGGCGAGTGGCCGAACAGGTAGGACTCGACGACCTCGACGTCCTCCTCGCGCACCTCGCCGTCGACGATCCGGAAGCTGCGGAACTCGACCTCGTCACCGGCCAGGCCGGTGCGGGCACCGTGCTCGCGGGTGGAGACCAGCACGTAGTGCGCCTCGGGCTCGGAGGCGTAGCTGATGTCGGTGCGCGAGGGGCGGGCCTCGGTGGCGGTGTGCGAGTGGTAGATGACCACGGGCACCTCGTCCCGGTCGTCCATGTCGCGGTACAGCTTCAGCAGGTCGGCGCTGTCGAACTCGTAGAACGTCGGCGAGCGGGCCGCGTTGAGCATCGGGATGAAGCGCTCGGGCCGGTCACTGTCCTCGGGGCCGGCGACGACGCCACAGGCCTCGTCCGGGTGGTCTTCCCGGGCGTGGGCCACGATGGCGTCGTAGGTCGCGCGGTCGATGCGCAGCACAGGGCCAGTCTAGGCAGCGCCACCGGCCGGCGTCCTCCCCGCCCCGGACGGGCGCCGGAACGGGTGACCGCCGCGGGAACGGATTGCGTCGCGGACGTGTCCGACCGATAACGTCGCCGACCGTGGTGATCGAGGTTCTCATGGTGATCGGCGTCGTCCTGGTCGCGCTGCCGGCCCTGGCCATCGGCTCGGCCCGGCTGCTCCACCGCAGTGGCCGCGCCACCGACCAGCGGACCGACCGGGTGGAGCTGGTGCTCGTGGTGCTCGGCCGGCTCATCGGGCTGGTGCTGCTGGCCGCCCTGTCCGGCATCACCCTGCTGTCCTGCATCGGGGCGCTCGTGCAGGACGTCGACGTGCACAGCCTGGTCTACGTGTTCTTCGTCGCCGACCTGCTCGTCGCCATCCTGGTGCTGCTCACCGTCGGTCGCCTCGACCAGCGGCCAAGGCGTCGATCAACGACCCCTGCACGGCGGTGAGCCAGTAGTAGACGGCCAGCTGCGAGTTCTCGTCGTCGGCCCCCTCGCCCGTGGCGTCGATCTCCGGGGGCTCGGTCTCCGCGGTGATGCCCAGCCGGGTGCCCATCGCCAGCCGGAGGTCGTTGGTCGTGCGCAGCCAGGCGCGCGCCTGCTCGGCGTCCAGCCGCACCTCGCCACCGCCGGGCGGCACGGTGGCCCGGACCATCGCCAGGTCGTCGGCCTTGCCGCTGCGCAGCCCGGCCTCGGTCAGGTCGCGGTACTCGGCGGCCAGCTGCGGGTCGCTGGCGTGACCGCTGGGCAGCAGGCGCTCCAGCACCGGGTCGCCACCGGAGTCGGCCGGGTCGGCGGACAGCAGCTGCTCCAGCTGGTCCAGCAGCAGGCCCACGATGTCGGCCTCGGCGTCGACCAGCCGTGCCACCAGCTCGTCGCCCTTGCGGCGGAACGGCTTCATGCGTCCCGCTGGTACGTGGCCCACAGCCCGTAGGCGTGCAGCCGGTTGGTGTCGTGCTCCATCCGCTCCCGCGGACCGGAGCTGACGATCGCCTTGCCCTCGTTGTGCACCTGCAGCATGAGCTCCGTCGCGGTCGCCTCGTCGTACCCGAACAGCTCCTGGAGCACGAACGTCACGTAGGTCATCAGGTTGACCGGGTCGTCCCAGACGACGGTGACCCAGGGGCGGTCGAGGGCGGACTCCTCCCCCGTCGACGTCTCCGACACCCGTTCGGGCGCGAGCGGTCCGGCCACGTGAGCACTCTAGGACGACCGCCTCCAGCGACGCAGTCGGTGGGCACCTATCGTGCTGCTCCATGCCGCAGAGCCCGCCGCTCAGCCCCGCGATGCTCACCGACCGCTACGAGCTGACCATGCTGGCCGCCGCCCTGGCCGACGGCACCGCCGACCGGGACTGCGTCTTCGAGGTCTTCGCCCGCCGGCTGCCGCACGGCCGGCGGTACGGGGTGCTCGCCGGGACCGGCCGGTTCCTGGAGGCGCTGACCGACTTCCGCTTCGGGGACGCCGAGCTGGACGCGCTCCGGCAGCAGGGCGTGGACGACCCACGACTGCTGGAGCACCTGGCCGGCTTCCGGTTCACCGGGGACGTCGACGGCTACGCCGAGGGCGACCTCTACTTCCCCGGCTCGCCGGTGCTCACCGTGCGGGCCCCGTTCGGCCAGGCCGTGCTGCTGGAGACCCTGGTCCTGTCGATGCTCAACCACGACAGCGCCATCGCCGCCGCCGGTGCTCGGATGGTCGGCGCCGCCTGTGGCCGCCCGTGCATCGAGATGGGCTCCCGGCGCACACACGAGGAGGCCGCCGTCGCCGCGGCGCGGGCCGCGGCCCTGGTCGGCTTCTCGGCCACGTCGAACCTGGCCGCCGGCGCCCGCTACGGCATCCCCACGACCGGCACCAGCGCCCACGCGTTCACCCTGCTGCACGACGACGAGGCGGCGGCGTTCCGCGCGCAGCTGGACACCCTGGGCGTCGGGACGACGCTGCTGGTCGACACCTACGACACCGAGCAGGGCATCCGGACGGCGGTCGAGGTGGCCGGCCCGGAGCTCGGCGCCGTCCGCCTGGACTCCGGTGACCTCGCCATCGAGGCGACCCGCGCCCGCGAGCTGCTGGACTCCCTGGGCGCGACGGCCACCCGGGTCATCGTCACCAGCGACCTCGACGAGTACGCGATCGCCGCCCTGGCGGCCGCCCCGGTCGACGGCTACGGGGTGGGCACCTCACTGGTGACCGGCTCCGGCTCGCCCACCGTCGGGATGGTCTACAAGCTCGTGGCCCGGGACGGGGTGCCGGTGGCCAAGAACTCCGTGGGCAAGCGCTCGGTGGGCGGCCGCAAGCACGCCGTCCGGCGGCACGACGCCGCCGGGACGGCGACCGCCGAGGTGGTCAGCGCGGCACCGGTCCCCGCCCAGGAGCACGACCGCGACCTGATCCGGCCGCTGGTCCGCGGCGGCGAGCTCGTCGATCCCCGATCCCCCGCCGGCTCGCTGGCCGCTGCCCGGGACCTGCACGTCCAGGCGCGCGGCGCCCTGCCGACCGAGGCGTGGTCGCTGTCCCGGGGCGAGCCGGCGATCGACACCGTCACCGGGTAGCCGAGGGCCCCGCCCCGGCGGAGGTCGTCGCCGGGGCAGGATGGGGTCATGACCCGTGCCCTGGTGATCGTGGACGTGCAGAACGACTTCTGCGAGGGCGGGAGCCTCGCCGTCGACGGCGGCACCGCCGTCGCCCGGGCGATCAGCGCCCACGCCGCCGCGACCGACTACGCGCACGTCGTCGCCACCCGGGACCACCACGTCGACCCGGGCGGTCACTTCGCCGAGCAGCCCGACTACCTGGAGACCTGGCCCGCGCACTGCGTCGTCGGCACGTCCGGGGTCGAGCTGCACTCCGACCTGGACCGGCGGCCGATCGAGGCGGTCTTCGACAAGGGCGAGTACGAAGCCGCCTACTCCGGCTTCGAGGGCTCCTTCGACGGGCAGCCGCTGGCCGACTGGCTGCGGGCCCACGGTGTCGACGCGATCGACGTCGTCGGCATCGCCACCGACCACTGCGTCCGGGCCACCGCGCTGGACGGGGTCGGCGCCGGGTTCGCCACCCGGGTGCTGCTGCACCTCACCGCCGGCGTCTCACCGGCCACCACCGAGGCGGCCCTGGAGCAGCTCCGCACCGCCGGCGTGGAGCTCAGCACATCGTCGTCCTGACGGACGACACCGCGGTCAGCAGCCGTGCCCGACTCGCGCGGAGCCGCTGAGCTGCCTTCCGTTCAGCTGGCGTCCAGCACCTCGTCGCGGGTGAAGCCGAGGACCTGGAGGACGGCGTCGAGGTAGGGCTGGTTCAACGCGGCGTGCGCCTGGTCGCGCACGAACGGCTTGGCGTTGAAGGCGATGCCCAGCCCGGCGGCGTTGAGCATGTCGAGGTCGTTGGCGCCGTCGCCCACCGCGACGGTCTGGTCCAGCGGGACGCCGTGCTGCGCCGCGAAGCGGGCCAGCGCCCGCGCCTTGCCCGCCCGGTCGACGACCTCGCCGACGAGCCCACCGGTGAGCCGGCCGTCGGCCACCTCGAGGGTGTTCGCGGCGGCGAAGTCCAGCCCGAGCTCCGCGGCGAGCGGGTCGGTGATCTGGGTGAACCCGCCGCTGACGATGCCGCAACGGAACCCCAGCCGCTGCAGCGTGCGGATCAGGGTGCGGGCGCCCGGGGTGAGGACCAGGTGCGCGCGGACCTCGTCCAGCACGTCCACCGGCAGCCCGGCCAGCACCGCCACCCGCGCCCGGAGGGACTCCTCGAAGTCGAGTTCGCCGTTCATCGCCGCCGCGGTGATCCGGGCGACCTCGGCGGCCCGGCCGGCCCGGGCGGCCAGCTCGTCGATCACCTCGCCGCGCACCAGGGTGGAGTCGACGTCCAGCACGATCAGCCGCTTGCCGCGCCGGGCCAGCCCGACCTGCTCCACGGCGATGTCGGTGCCGGTCTCGGCGGCGACCGTGGCCAGCGCCGTGCGCAGCTCGGTGGACGCGGCACCGGAGACGGTCAGCTCGAAGCTGGTGACCGGGTAGTCCGACAGCCGGCGGATCGCCTCGATGTTGCCGCCCACCCCGGCGATGGCGCGTGCGGCGCCGGCGACCGCAGCAGGCGGGACGGGGCGGCCGAGCACGATGACGTGGTGGCGGGCGGTGCGCTCCTGCCGGGCGCTGCCGGCCGCGGTGGGCTGGACGCTCACCGCGACGCCGGTCCGGGACGCCACCTCGGCGACGGCGGCGCGCAGGCGGTCGGCCAGGGACCCGACGGACCCGCTCTCCGGGCTCCCGACGACGACGCCCAGCACCAGCTGGCCGTGCACCACGACCTGTTCGACGTCGAGGACCTCGACCGGGTGCGGGCCGACCTGGGCGAGCGCGGCGAACAGCGCCGCGGTCACCCCCGGCCGGTCGCTGCCGGTCACGGTCAGCAGGGCACCGTCGGACGTCGGCGGTGCAGCGGTCGGGTCGGTCGGCGCTGGGGCGGCGGCGCGGTCGGTCACGCGGTCATCGTGCCGGACCGGTGATCGCCCTCCGACCGCGCCCTGCCCGACGGTCGCCGGCCCCGGACGCACGGACGCCCCGTCAGCCGATCGGCTGACGGGGCGTCTGCGCGTCCCTCTCAGGAGGCCTTGCTCAGGTCGGGTCCTTGTCGTCGGCTCCCTGGCGGGCGCCGCCGGTGAGACCGGCCTCGCTGGCGTAGGGCTGGTGCCCCTTGCCGGCGTGCGCCTCCATCTCCAGGCGGTCCCGCAGGTGCGGGTAGTGCAGCTCGAACGCGGGGCGCTCCGACCGGATCCGGGGGATCTCGACGAAGTTGTGCCGCGGCGGAGGCGACGAGGTCGCCCACTCCAGCGAGTTGCCGTGACCCCAGGGGTCGTCGCGCAGCGCCAGTCGGCCGTGCTTCCACGACTTCACGACGTTGTAGACGAAGGGGATCACCGAGGCGCCGAGGATGAACGACCCGATGGTGGAGATCGTGTGCATCGTGGTGAAGGAGCCACCGCCGTCGGTCGCGAGGTAGTCGACGTACCGGCGCGGCATGCCGGCGTTGCCCAGCCAGTGCTGGATGAGGAACGTGGCGTGGAAGCCGATGAAGGTCAGCCAGAAGTGCAGCTTGCCGATCTTCTCGTCCATCATCCGGCCGCACATCTTCGGGAACCAGAAGTACAGACCGGCGTAGGCGGCGAACACCACGGTGCCGAAGACGACGTAGTGGAAGTGGGCCACGACGAAGTAGCTGTCGTTGACGTGCCAGTCCAGCGGCGGGCTGGCCAGCAGGACACCGGTCAGACCACCGAGCAGGAAGGTGATCAGGAAGCCGATCGAGAACAGCATCGGCGTCTCGAAGGTGATCTGGCCGCGCCACATCGTGCCGATCCAGTTGAAGAACTTGATCCCGGTCGGAACTGCGATCAGGTACGTCAGGAAGGCGAAGAACGGCAGCAGCACCGCGCCGGTGGCGAACATGTGGTGCGCCCAGACCGCCAGCGACAAGGCGGTGATCGCGATGAGCGCGAAGACCATGCCCTTGTAGCCGAACAGCGGCTTGCGGCTGAAGACCGGGATGACCTCGCTGATGATGCCGAAGAACGGCAACGCGATGATGTAGACCTCTGGATGCCCGAAGAACCAGAACAGGTGCTGCCACAGCAACGGCCCGCCGTTCTCCGGCGAGTAGACCTGCGCACCGAGGTGCCGGTCGGCCAGCAGCGCGAACAGCGCGGCGGTCAGGATCGGGAAGGCGAGCAGGATCAGGATGCTGGTGACCAGCGACGCCCAGGTGAAGATGGACATCCGGAACATCGTCAGGCCCGGCGCCCTGAGGCAGACGATCGTGGCGATGAAGTTGACGCCACCGAGGATCGTGCCGAGACCACTGACCGCCAGGCCCGCGATCCACAGGTCGGCACCGGCGCCGGGGCTGTGCACGCCGGTCGACAGCGGCACGTAGGCGTACCAGCCGAAGTCGGCGGCGCCACCCGGGGTGAGGAAGCCGGAGACGGCGATCGAGGACCCGAAGAAGAACAGCCAGAAGGAGAAGGCGTTCAGTCGCGGGAAGGCGACGTCGGGCGCGCCCAGCTGCAGCGGCATGATCAGGTTCGCGAAGGCGAAGAACATCGGTGTCGCGAAGAACAGCAGCATCACCGTGCCGTGCATGGTGACCAGCTGGTTGTACTGCTCGGGCGAGAGGAACTGGAGCTCGGGGCGGGCCAGCTCACCGCGCATCAGCAGCGCCATGAAGCCACCGACGAAGAACCAGATGAACGACACCGTCGTGTACATCAGGCCGATGGTCTTGTGGTCGGTGGTGCGCAGCAGACCGAGGAGCCGCGATCCCTTCTCGGCCTCGTGGGCCGGGCTCGGCCGGCTCACGATCGGGGCGGGTGCGATCGTCACGGTCGGAGCTTAGACCGTCACGTCACGGCCGACGCGGCGGGAGCAGGAGTCGGTGCGGCGCGTCCCGACCCGCTCCCCCGGGGGCCTGGCCGGGCGCCGGCGGAAGTGCATATGGACGCGGTACGAGGGGCTGTCGGGCCATGCCCGGGCGCACGACCGACGGGCGATGCAGCGGCTCGGGAGTTTGGTCACGTCCGGGCCGGGGAATCGTTGATCTTGCGCTGGACGGACCAGCGCGAGACGGCTCGACCGTCGTGCACCGGAGGTCGCCCGTGGACATCGGTGGGATCCTCTTGACCGTCCTGATCGGCTTCGTCGCCGGTCTGATCGCCCGTGCCGTGGTCCCGGGCAAGCAGGACCTCGGCCTCATCGCCACCCTCGTGCTGGGCCTCATCGGCTCGGTGGTGGGCAACCTTGTGTTCAGCCTCGTCCAGGGCGACGGCCTGGAGTTCGACCTCGGCGGCTGGTGGGCGTCGATCCTGGGCGCGATCCTCGTCCTGGCGGTCTACGTCGCCGCCACCGGCAAGCAGCGTCGCGTCACCCGCTGACCCGCCCGCCCCGCAGCGGTCACCAGCAGGCTCCCCGAGGGCCCGGCCGCACGTCCGGGCCCCCGGCGCGTCCGGGCCCTGGGCGCGTCCGGGCGTGCGCTCAGGCGCGTGTCCAGCTGCCGACGTCGACCGCCACCGTGACCGCGACCGGCTCCGGCAGCGTGGCCACCCGGGCGGCCAGCTCCCCCGCCGCGAGGTGCCGGGCGTGCGGGCCCATCCCGACGAGCGTGCGCACCGCGAGGTGGTCCAGCTCCAGCACCGATCGATGGCCCGCCGTCCCGGCCGGGCACAGGTGCGGCTCGAGCGTGGCGGCCAGCCGGTCGGCCTTGGCCGGGTCGACGTGCAGCAGCCCCAGCGGGCCGACGAGCTCGGCCAGGTGGTCCGCGGCCGGGGTGACGACGACCAACCGGCCGTCCGGGGTCAGCACCCGGGCGGTCTCCGCGCCGTTGCGCGGGGCGAACACGACGAGCACCCGGTCGACGGACCCGGCCCGGACCGGCCAGCGCGCCCAGGAGTCGGCCACCACGGCCATCGCGCGGGGGTGGGCACGGGCGGCCCGGCGGGCGGCGTAGCGGGAGGCGTCGAGCACCACCCCGACGGCGGCGGGCGCCCGGTCCAGCACGCCGGCGAGGTGCGCTCCGGTGCCGCCGCCCGAGTCGAGCAGCGTCCGCGGCGGCGGCCCGGCGAGGGCGGCGTCGGCCAGCGCCGCGGTGATGCCGGCGTAGTGGCCGGCGGCCAGGAAGTCCGCCCGGTCCCCCACCATGGCCGCGGAGTCACCCTCGTGCGGGCTGCCGCCCGGTGGGAGGAGCGTGACGTGGCCCTGCCGCGCCCGGTCGAAGGCGTGCCCGGCGGTGCACCGGAGACCATCCCGGTCAGCGGCGAGCTGCTGGCCGCAGACCGGGCACGCGAGCAGGGCGACCGCGGCCGGTGGGAGCGGGGGCGGGCTCACCGGCGCGGCGGTCGCACGGGCAGCCGGTGCAGCACCACGTCCCGCAGCTGCCCGGCATCGGCCGTGGCCGTGAGGAACGTGGCGAACGGCTGGCGGCGCCGGTCGGTGGGCGACCCGGGGTTGAGCAGCCGCAGCCCGGTGGGTGCGGTCGTGTCCCAGGGGATGTGGCTGTGCCCGAACACCAGGACGTCGACGTCCGGGAAGGCGGCCGCGCAGCGCTGCTCCCGGCCCTTGGCGTCCCCGGTCTCGTGCACCACCGCGAACCGGACGCCGTCGAACTCGACCCGGACCACCTCCGGGAGCCGGTCCCGCAGCACCCCGTGGTCGTTGTTGCCGTACACCCCCACCAGCCGCCGCGACCGCCGCTCCAGCTCGTCGAGCAGGGCCACGTCCACCCAGTCGCCGGCGTGGACGACGACGTCGGCCGCCTCGATCTGCTGCCACAGCGGTTCGGGCAGGTCACGGGCCCGCTTGGGCACGTGGGTGTCGGCGGTGATCACCAGGGAGACGGACACGGGGGCATCGTCCCAGCCCGCCCCGCTCCCTCAGTCGTGGACGGGCGCTTCGTGGTTCCGGTGCCCGGGCGACTCGAGCTGGAAGGTGCAGTGCTCCAGGTCGAAGTGGTCGCCCAGGCAGCTGCAGAGTGCATCGAGCACGCGGCCGCCGTGCCCGTCGGCCAGCGCCTCGTCACTGACGACGACGTGCGCGGAGAGCACCGGCAGACCCGAGGTGATGGTCCAGGCGTGCAGGTCGTGCACGCCCAGGACGCCGTGGACGCCGAGCACGTGGTCGCGCACCTGCTCCAGGTCGACTCCCTTGGGGGCCGCCTCGAGCAGCACGTCCAGCGCCTCCCGCAGCAGCGACCAGGCGCGGGGCAGGACCAGCGCGCCGACCGCGAGGGAGGCGACGACGTCGGCCCCGGTCCAGCCGGTCGTGGCGATGACGACGGCGGCGACGATCACGGCGACGGAGCCCAGCGCGTCACCGACCACCTCGAGGTAGGCGCCCCGGGTGTTCAGCGACTCGCGCTGGCCGGAGCGGAGCAGGGCGAGCGAGCCGACGTTGACCGCCAGCCCGACCAGGGCGACGCCGAGCATCCAGCCGGAGTCGATGTCGGGTGGGTCGCCGATCCGGCGGATCGCCTCGACCAGCACGTACCCGCCGACGACGAGCAGGAGCAGACCGTTGCCGACGGCGGCGAGGACCTCCATGCGCTGCCAGCCGAAGGTCCGCCGACCACGGGCGGGGCGCTGGGCGAGGGTGACCGCACCGAGGGCCATGCCGATGCCGAGCGCGTCGGTGGCCATGTGGGCGGCGTCGGCGAGGAGGGCCAGTGAGCCCGAGATCAGCGCGCCGACCAGCTCCAGGACGAAGACCGAGCCGGTGAGGACCAGGACGACGGCCAGCCGGCCGCGGTGCCCGGCGGCCGTGGTGCCGGAGCCGTGCCCCGCACCGTGGTCGTGACCCATCGCCGTCCCCTCCGTCGCCTCGCGTTCTGACATGCACGATGCCGCATGTCAGCCAGGAACGCCAGGCCGGCCCCCTCGCAGGGGCGGGAGGACGACGAGGTCCTCGATCAGAGCGCGACGCCGCGCTCGCGCAGCCACGGGAGGGGGTCGATCCGGGGCCCGTCGAGGCCGCCGGCGTGCACCTCGAAGTGCAGGTGCGGACCGGTGGACTGCCCCTCGTTGCCGAGCAGCGCGATGGTGTCGCCCGCCCGCACGGTCTGCCCCTCCTCGACCAGGATCTCCTGCATGTGGCCGTAGACAGAGACGTCGCCGTTCGCGTGCTGGACGTAGACCGCCAGCCCGAAGCCACTGGCCGCGCCGGCGCGGAGGACGACGCCGTCCATCACCGCGTACTCGGGGGTGCCCAACGGCGCGGCGAAGTCGATGCCCGCGTGCAGCGTGCCCCAGCGCGAACCGAACTGGCTGGTGAGCCGCCCCTGCACGGGCAGCACGGCCTTGGGCCGGGCCGCCTCGGCGGCGGCCGCCGCGGCCGCCTCGGCCGCGACGCGGTCCGCCTCGGCCTGCACCTGGGCGGCGGCGGCCTCGGCGTCCT